>NZ_JBIDCI010000028.1:56746-78192 GCF_043204535.1 Streptomyces sp. NPDC047853
TCCCCGGCACCCCCGCCGGCCCCGCCGGACCCCGGCCCCCCGGCCGGACCGGCCCCCGTGGCCGTCCCGCACCCCGGGCCCGACCCGCGCCCCACCCCTGAAGAAGCGTTTCTCCGGCGGTTCTGCAGCCGCGTCAGCGCCCTGTCAGGGCCCCGGCAGGAGCCTGTGCCACGGTGCCCGGGGAGCACCGCGCCCACCGCACCGCTCCCGCACCCCCCAACGGCCGGCCGGCCCGCGGGCGAGCCGGCGGCGATCCGAGGAGGGCGACCCATGGCGAGGCAGCACCGCCCGCGCCCCCCGCGCGGCCGCCCCGCCGGCCCGCGCCGCCCCGCCACGACGGCCCCCTGGCCCCCGCACGGCCTGCTGCACCACCTGCTGCACGGCCCGGGCGGGCACCGGGAGGCCGGACGCCACGTCGAGCAGCTGACCTGGCGCTGGAGCGGACCGCTGGACACCGAGCGGTTCACCGCCGCCTGGCAGTCCGTCATCGACCGCGAGAGCGTCCTGCGGGCCGCCCTCCACCCGGCCCCCGCCCCGCGCCTGATCCTCCACGACCGCGCCCGCGCCGACGTCGTCCGCCACCGCGCCGGCAGCGCCGACTGGGAGCGCCTGCTGGAACGCGAGCGCCTGCGCGGCTTCGACCTGCGCCGCCCCGCCCCGCTGCGCATCACCCTCCTGGACCTGCCCGGCCCCTGTACGGGCACCGCCGGGCCGGTCACCCGGGTGGTGCTCACCTTCCCCAACGCCCTGCTGGACGCCTACAGCGTCCACCTCCTGCTGGAGGAGTTCTGCCGCGCCTACCTGGCGGGCGGCACCCTGCCCGGCGGCGAACGCCGGCCCGACCTGCGCGACTGGACCGCCTGGCTGCAGCGCCAGGACACCGCCCCCGCCCACCAGTGGTGGCGCACCGCCCTGCCCGCCGGCCCCCTCACCCTGCTGCCGGCCCGGCCCGGGCCCCCCACCGGCCAGCGCGGCCCCGGCCGCGTCGAGGTCCGCCTCGGCCCGCGCGAGGCCGCCCGCCTGCACCACTGGGCGGCGCTGCGCTGCGTGCCCGACTCCAGCGCCGTGCAGATGCTGTGGGCGCTGCTGCTGTACCGGGCCGCCGCCGACGGCCCGGTGGCGGCGGTGGGCTTCGGCGTCGCCGTCTCCGGGCGCGGCATCGCCCTGGAGGGCGCCGAGCGGCTGCCCGGACCGCTGCGCACCTGCCTGCCGATGGCGGTGCGCGTCGACCCCCGCCAGCCGCTCGCGCTGCTGCTGGCGCAGCTGCGCGACCGCGCCCTGGACATGGCCGCCTACGAATGGGTCTCCACCGCCCGCATCCACCGCTGGAGCGGCCGCGGTGCCACCGCCACGGCCGGCGGGGAACTCTTCGAGAGCCTGGTGTCGGTGGAGAGCGTGCCGCGCCCGCCGGCCGGCACCCGGGCCCGGCTCGCCGCCGCCGGCGCCGTCCTGGAGGCGGAGAACGCCGGCGGCACCGGCCCCGGCGGCCTGCCCCTGGCCCTGCTCGTGCACCCCGGCGCCGACGGCTCGCTGACCTTCGCCCTCGTCCACGACCGCAGCCGCGTGTGCGACCGCGACGCGCACCTGCTCGCCGACCACCTGGCCCGGCTGCTGGACCACCTGCCCCGCACCGGCGAGCGGACCACCACCGCCACCGTGCTGGACGTCCTGCGGGGACAGCCGCTGCCGGCGATCGCCCCGCGCCCGCGCACCCCCGCCGGGCACACCACCGCCCCGCGCACCTTCCGCCTGCGCCCGCGCCGCCCGCCCGACCGCCCGACCGCCTGCCCCCCGCACCCGCCCTGACCCACCCGCACCCCACCGGCGCCCGGCACCGCGGCACGCACCGCGCACCGGGGACGTCAAGCCAGGGTCGAGCGCGCCACGGCATGCTGGCCCGGGCCCACCGGCCGGCCCCGCGCACCCACCGCCACCCGCCCTGCCGCGCCCCGCACCGCCCCCCTTGGAAGTGAGGACACCCGTATGCCGCCCTCGATACAGCGCCCGGACGCCGTCACGGTGCCCGACTCGGTCGAGGCGTTCTTGACCACCACGGTCCTCGTCGCCGCGTTCACCACCCTGCGCCCCGACGGCACCCCGCACGTGGCACCGGTCCGCTTCACCTGGGACGCGGCCGCCTGCCTGGCCCGGGTGATGACGGTCGCCACCTCGCGCAAGGCCCGCAACCTGCTGGCCGCGCCCGGCGGCCGGGTGGCGCTGTGCCAGGTGGACGGCTTTCGCTGGGTCACCCTGGAGGGCACCGCCGAGGTGGTCGCCGACCCCGCCCGGGTGGAGCGCGGCGCCCGGCTCTACGCCCGCCGCTACTGGTCCGCCCCGCCCACCCCGCCGGGCCGGGTGGTCATCGAGATCGCGGTCGACCGGGTGCTCAGCCTCAACACCTGACCCGCACACACGCCTGCGCGGCGCCCCCCTTTCCCGGGAGCACGGGGGAGGGGGGCGCCGCGCAGGCGTGTGCGGGTCAGCGCGGGGGCGGCGAGCCCTGCGACCACAGCAGCCGGAAGGTGAGCAGGTTCAGCCGCCAGCCCTGTTCGGTGCGCCGGGCCTGCCCGTCGACGAAGGTGCCCGTGGAGAACAGCGGCGCCAGCGCCCCCTCGCCCTGCGTGTGGCGGGCGTGGTGCACATGGGTGGAGATCAGGTTCGCCCTCAGCACCGCCCGCTGCCCGTCCCCCTCGACCACCGCCGGGGAACCCAGGTGCTGGGTGGCCGTGAACGCCGACAGCGCCGCCCGGTGGTAGGCGGCCATCCCCTCGGCGCCCTCGTGACGGCTGACCGGGAACGCCACCACCGCGTCCTTCGTGAACAGGCGTGCCGCCCACGCCTCGTCGAGTTCCCCCTCGTCCAGCGACAGGAGATAGCGGTCCAGGAGGCCGGCGACCTCGGCGCGCGCGCCGACATCGAGACCGTATGCCGATTGATCGTTCGTCAGGGTGGAGGTCATGTTCGAGAATGCCGTCACCCACGGCGCCCGCGGCAAGAGCGTTTGTCGAAGCTCTGACGTACCGCACGTTTTTCTGGCATTCACTGCACAAGACCTGTAACAGCGTCTATTTACGCCCGCCCGCCGCTCTCTCCATACTGGCTGAACACCAGTGAGAAGAGGGCAGATGGAACTCTACGATTCGGACGTCATTGTCGTGGGAGCCGGTCCCACCGGTCTCATGCTCGCAGGTGAATTGAGGCTTGCTGGAATATCGGTGGTGGTGCTCGACAAACTCGCCGAACCGATTAAGGAATCCCGTGCGCTGGGATTTTCCGCGCGGACCATCGAGGAGTTCGCGCAGCGCGGTCTCATGGACCGCTTCGGTGAGGTCGGAGTCATTCCCGTCGGCCACTTCGGCGGCGTACCGCTCGACTACCAGGTGATCGAGGGCGGTTCCTACGGGGCGCGCGGCATCCCGCAGGCCCGCACCGAGGGCATCCTGGGCGGCTGGGCGCGCGAGCTGGGCGCCGAGGTCCGCCGCGGGCACGAGGTCACCGCGCTCCAGGACGACGGCACCTCGGTGAGTGTCGAGGCCACCGGCGCCGACGGCTCCCCCCTTTCCCTGCGCGCCCGCTACGTCGTGGGCTGCGACGGCGCCCGCAGCAGCGTGCGCAAGCTCGCCGGCATCGACTTCCCCGGCACCGAGCCGGCGATCGAGCTGCGCTTCGCGGACGTGGCCGGGGTGCAACTGCGGCCCCGCTTCAGCGGCGAGCGGGTCCCCGGCGGCATGGTCATGGTCATCCCGATGGGCCCCGACCGCTGCCGCGTCATCTACTTCGACAGCTCCCAGCCGCTGCGCACCGACCCCGAGGCGATCACCTTCGAGGAGGTCGCCGCCAGCTGGCAGAAGCTGACCGGCGAGGACATCAGCGCCGCCACCCCGCTGTGGGTCAGCTCCACCACCGACGTCAGCCGCCAGGCCGCCCAGTACCGCAAGGGCCGCGTCTTCCTGGCCGGCGACGCCGCGCACATCCACCTGCCGATCGGCGCGCAGGGCATGAGCGCGGGCGTGCAGGACGCCGTGAACCTGGGCTGGAAGCTGGCCCTGGACATCAGCGGCCGCGCCCCCCAGGGGCTGCTGGACACCTACCACAGCGAGCGCCACCCGGTGGGGGAGCGGATCCTGACCAACACCCTCGCCCAGCGCATCCTCTACCTCGGCGGTGAGGAGATCACCCCGATGCGCGAGGTGCTGGCCGAGCTCATGGGAGCCCACACCTCCGTCCAGCAGCACCTGGCCGGCATGGTCACCGGCCTGGACATCCGCCACGACGTCGGCGACGGCGACCACCCGCTGCTGGGCCGGCGCCTGCCCGACCGCGAACTGGTCGTCGACGGCGAGAAGATCGCCTTCTACTCGCTGCTGCGAAAGGGCCGCGCCGTGCTCCTGGAGCTCGGCGGCGACCGGGGCCTGCGCACGGCCGCGGCCGGCTGGGCCGACCGCGTCGACCTGGTCGCCGCCGACTTCGACGGCTGCGAGGCGCCGGTGGACGGCATCCTCGTGCGCCCCGACGGCTACGTCGCCTGGGTCGCCCCGCTGGGGGCCGGCACCGACGGCCTCGCCACCGCCCTGGACCGCTGGTTCGGTCCCACCGCCTGAGATTCGCCCCGCCGCCCGCCCCGGGCGCCGCCCACCTTGCGAAGGGAAACGACAGACCCATGCCCATCATCTCCGCCGAGGACAAGCACCTCACCGTCCTGAACCTGTTCACCACGGACACTCCCGAGAAGCAGGACAAGCTGATCGAGGAGATGACGAAGATCGTCGACGCGGCCACGTACGAGGGCTGGATGTCCTCCACCGTGCACTCCGGCGTCGACTCCTACGGCACCCTCAACTTCATCCAGTGGCGCAGCGGCGAGGACCTGGAGAAGCGGTACGCGGGCGAGGAGTTCAAGCACCGCACCCTGCCGGTCTTCGGCGAGATCACCACCTCGATCCGCCTCATGCAGAACGAGGTCGCCCACACGCTGACCTCCGACGCGCTCGGCGGGAAGATCGAGATCGGCCCCGACGTCGACGCCTACACCGTCTTCACCGTCTTCCCGGTCACCCCCCAGGGACAGGAGGAGGCCCTGGACGCCCTCGGCCCCGGCCAGGCCTTCCTCGCCCAGGTCCCCGGCTTCCGCGCGCACGTCGTCCTCAAGGGACTGCGCGCCCGCGGCCTGGAGGGCACCTTCGTCATCTCCTACTCCCAGTGGGACAGCAAGCAGGCCTGGGAGACCTACCGCGACCAGGCCCCCCAGGACCAGGACGAGGCCCGCAAGGCGGCCGTGGGCCGCGTCCGCGCCGTCGTCGCCGGCCAGCCCTACAGCAACACCTACCAGGTCGTGCACACGCGTTCGGCCGGCCAGTGAACCCGCAGCGCCGCACGGCGTAGACGGGAGCCGGGCCATCCCGCGGACGCCCCTCCCCGCGACACCGTCCGGGGGCGGGCGTCCGCGGGCATGTACCGGCCGCCCCCTCGCGCGGGTCCGGCTCCGCCACGGCTCAGGCAGGCCCCGTGCGGGCCGCTACCGCCGCAGGCCACCGTCGTAACCGTCGTGGTCGACGGCGCCGCGGCCCGGCCGCCGCGCCGGGCCCGTGCCCGCTGCGAGAACCCTTCCGCGCAAACCGCCGAGGAGCCAACCCTATGCACAGCACGCTGATCGTCGCCCGGATGGCGGCCGCCTCCAGCAACGACGTGGCGAAGTTGTTCGCCGACTTCGACGCCACCGAGATGCCGCACCGCATGGGCACCCGGCGCCGCCAGCTGTTCTCCTACCGGGGCCTGTACTTCCACCTCCAGGACTTCGACGAGGACAACGGCGGCGAGCTGATCGAGGCGGCCAAGGCCGACCCGCGCTTCGTGGGCATCAGCGAGGACCTCAAGCCGTTCATCGAGGCCTACGACCCCGCCACCTGGCGCTCGCCGGCCGACGCCATGGCCACCCGCTTCTACGACTGGGAGGCCTCCCGTTGAGCAGGCGACGCGTCGTGATCACCGGGATCGAGGTGATCGCACCGGGCGGAGTGGGCCGCGAGAAGTTCTGGAACCTGCTCAGCTCGGGGCGCACCGCGACCCGCGGCATCACCTTCTTCGACCCCGCCCCCTTCCGCTCCCGGGTGGCCGCCGAGGCCGACTTCGACCCCTACGCGCACGGCCTGAGCCCCCAGGAGGTCCGCCGCCTGGACCGGGCCGCCCAGTTCGCCGTCGTCGCCTCCCGCGGCGCGGTCGCCGACAGCGGCCTGGACATCACCGCCCTGGACCCCCACCGCGTCGGCGTCACCGTCGGCAGCGCGGTCGGCGCCACCATGGGCCTGGACCAGGAGTACCGCGTCGTCAGCGACGGAGGCCGCCTGGACGCCGTCGACCACACCTACGCCGTCCCCCACCTGTACGACTACATGGTGCCCAGCTCCTTCGCCACCGAAGTCGCCTGGGCGGTGGGCGCCGAGGGCCCCAGCACCGTGGTCTCCACCGGCTGCACCTCCGGCATCGACTCCGTGGGCTACGCCGTCGAACTGGTCCGCGAGGGCTCCGCCGACGTCGTCGTCGCCGGCTCCTCCGACGCGCCGATCTCCCCGATCACCATGGCCTGCTTCGACGCGATCAAGGCCACCACCCCCCGCCACGACGACCCCGAGTGCGCCTCCCGCCCCTTCGACAAGACCCGCAACGGCTTCGTCCTCGGTGAGGGAACCGCCTTCTTCGTCCTGGAGGAACTCCAGGCCGCCCGCAAGCGCGGCGCCCACATCTACGCCGAGATCGCCGGCTACGCCACCCGCTCCAACGCCTACCACATGACGGGCCTGCGCCCCGACGGCGCGGAGATGGCCGAGGCGATCACCCTGGCCCTGGACGAGGCCCGCCTCAACCCGCAGGCCATCGACTACGTCAACGCCCACGGCTCGGGCACCAAGCAGAACGACCGGCACGAGACGGCCGCCTTCAAGCGCAGCCTGGGCGAGCACGCCTTCCGCACCCCGGTCAGCTCCATCAAGTCCATGGTCGGGCACTCGCTGGGCGCCATCGGCTCCATCGAGATCGCCGCCTCGGCCCTGGCCATGGAGTACGACGTCGTCCCGCCCACCGCCAACCTGCACACGGCCGACCCCGAGTGCGACCTCGACTACGTGCCCCTGGTCGCCCGCGACCAGCTGGTCGACGCGGTCCTGACCGTCGGCAGCGGATTCGGCGGCTTCCAGAGCGCCATGGTGCTCGCCAGCCCGGAAAGGAGCCTGGTATGACCGCCTCCACGGTGGTGACCGGCCTGGGCGTCGTCGCGCCCAACGGCCTGGGACTGCAGGACTACTGGGCCGCGACCCTGGGCGGCAAGCACGCCATCGGCCGCATCACCCGCTTCGACCCCACCGACTACCCCGCCCGCCTGGCCGGGCAGATCGACGGCTTCGAGGCCGAGCGGCTGCTGCCCAGCCGGCTGCTGCCCCAGACCGACCGCGTCACCCGCCTGGCGCTGGTCGCCGCCGACTGGGCGCTGGCCGACGCGGGAGCCGACCCCGCCTCCCTGCCCGCCTTCGACATGGGCGTCATCACCGCCTCCGCCGCCGGCGGCTTCGAGTTCGGCCAGGGCGAACTGCAGGCCCTGTGGAGCCAGGGCAGCCAGTACGTCTCCGCCTACCAGTCCTTCGCCTGGTTCTACGCCGTCAACAGCGGCCAGATCTCCATCCGCAACGGCATGAAGGGCCCCGCCGGCGTCGTCGTCAGCGAAGGCGCCGGCGGCCTGGACGCCGTCGCCCAGGCCCGCCGCCAGATCCGCAAGGGCACCCCCCTCATCGTCACCGGCGCCGTCGACGCCTCGCTGTGCCCCTGGGGCTGGGTCGCCCAGCTCGCCGGCGGCAAGCTCTCCACCAGCGACGAACCCGACCACGCCTACCTGCCCTTCGACCGCGACGCCCACGGCTTCGTGCCCGGCGAGGGCGGCGCGATCCTCATCGCCGAGGACGCCACCGCCGCCCGCACCCGCGGCGCCCGCCCCTACGGCGAGATCGCCGGCTACGGCGCCACCCTCGACCCCCGCCCCGGCAGCGGACGCGAACCCGGCCTGCGCAAGGCCATCGAGATCGCCCTGGCCGACGCACACCTGGACGCAAACGACATCGACGTCGTCTTCGCCGACGGCGCCGGCGACCCGGCCGGCGACCTCGCCGAGGCCGACGCCATCAGCGCCGTCTTCGGCGACCGGGGCGTGGCGGTCACCGTGCCCAAGACCATGACCGGCCGCCTCTACTCCGGCGGCGCACCCCTGGACCTGGCCGCCGCCTTCCTCGCCCTGCGCGACGGCGTCATCCCGCCCACCGTGCACATCGACCCGTGCGCCGACTACCCCCTGGACCTGGTCCTGGGCGAGCCACGCCCGGCCCCGCTGCGCACCGCCCTGGTCCTGGCCCGCGGACACGGCGGCTTCAACTCCGCCATGGCCGTCCGCGCCGTCTGACCGTCCCGCCACCCGACCGCACGCCGCACCACGGAAGGAACCAGCATGGCCACCAAGCTCTTCACCCTCGACGACCTCAAGCGCACCCTGCGCGACGCCGCCGGCGTCGCCGAGGGCGTGGACCTGGACGGCGACATCCTCGACACCGAGTTCGAGGTCATCGGCTACGAGTCCCTCGCCCTGCTGGAGGCCGGCAGCCTCATCGAGCGCGAGTACGGCATCTCCCTGGACGAGGAGGCCGTCGGCGAGGCCAACACCCCCCGCACCTTCATCGAGGTCGTCAACGCCCAGCTCGCGCCCGCCCAGGCCGCCTGAAGGAGCCCCGCCATGACCGACACCACCACCCAGCGCGTCGCCGTCATCACCGGCGCCACCAGCGGCATCGGCCTGGCCACCGCCCGCCTCCTGGCCGGCCAGGGCCACCGCGTGTTCATCGGCGCCCGCAGCGCCGACAACATCGCCGCCACCGTCAAGGAACTCCAGGCCGAGGGCCTGGACGTCGACGGCGCCGTCGTCGACGTCCGCTCCACCGCCTCCGTCGACGGCTGGATCCAGGCCGCCGTCGACCGCTTCGGCACCCTGGACGTCGTCGTCAACAACGCCGGCCGCTCCGGCGGCGGCCCCACCGCCGACATCGCCGACGACCTGTGGGACGACGTCATCGACACCAACCTCAACAGCGTCTTCCGCGTCACCCGCGCCGCCCTGACCCTCGGCGGCCTGCGCGCCAAGGACCGCGGCCGCATCATCAACGTCGCCTCCACCGCAGGCAAGCAGGGCGTCGTCCTGGGCGCCCCCTACTCCGCCTCCAAGCACGGCGTCGTCGGCTTCACCAAGGCCCTGGGCAACGAACTGGCCCCCACCGGCATCACCGTCAACGCGGTCTGCCCCGGCTACGTCGAAACCCCCATGGCCCAGCGCGTACGCCAGGGCTACGCCGCCGCCTACGACACCTCCGAGGAAGCCATCCTCGACAAGTTCCAGGCCAAGATCCCCCTGGGCCGCTACTCCACCCCCCAGGAGGTCGCCGGCCTCATCGGCTACCTGGCCTCCGACACCGCCGCCTCCATCACCTCCCAGGCCCTGAACGTCTGCGGCGGCCTCGGCAACTTCTGACCCACCCCTCCCGGCCCTTTGGCACCCCGACCCGACGAGGAGAAACGCCTCATGACCACGCGTGAGGTCGAGCACGAGACCACGATCGGCGCCCCGGCCGCCCAGGTCTACGAACTGCTCGCAGACGTGACCCACTGGCCGCGCATCTTCCCGCCCACCATCCACGTGGACCGCCTCGAAGCAGGCGGCGACCAGGAACGCATCCGCATCTGGGCCACCGCCAACGGACAGCCCAAGGACTGGACCTCCCGCCGCACCCTGGACGCGAAGAACCTCACCATCACCTTCCGCCAGGAGATACCGGCCGCCCCCGTCAAGCACATGGGCGGCACCTGGATCATCGAGGCGCTCACCGCCGACACCTCCCGCGTGCGCCTCCTGCACGACTACAGCGCCCTGGGCGACGACCCCCACGACCTGCTGTGGATCGAACAGGCCGTGGACAAGAACAGCACCCAGGAACTGGCCGCCCTCAAGACCAACGTCGAAGCCGCGCACGCCGCCGCCACCGACGACCTCACCTTCTCCTTCACCGACACCGTGCACATCGCCGGCGCAGCCAAGGACGTCTTCGACTTCATCAACGAAGCCCACCTGTGGTCCGAGCGGCTCCCGCACGTCGCCGTGGTCCGCCTCACCGAGGACACCCCCGGCCTGCAGGAACTGGAGATGGACACCCGCGCCAAGGACGGCTCGGTGCACACCACCAAGTCCTACCGGGTCGTCTTCCCCCACCACAAGATCGCCTACAAGCAGGTCACCCTGCCCGCCCTGATGACCCTGCACACCGGCGAGTGGACCTTCACCGACAACGACCAGGGCACCACCGCCTCCTCCCAGCACACCGTCACCCTCAACACCGCCAACATCGCCCGCATCCTGGGCCCCGACGCCACCGTCGCCGACGCCCGCGCCTACGTGCACAGCGCCCTGTCCACCAACAGCAGCGCCACCCTCGCCCACGCCAAGGCCCACGCCGAGCAGAAGCAGGCCTGAGCCGTGACAGCGGACCTCCTGGACACCGACGTCGTCGTCGTCGGGGCCGGACCCGTCGGGCTGATGCTCGCCGGGGAACTGGCCCACGGCGGCGCCGGCGTCGTCCTCGTGGAGAAACGCCACGCCCCCAACACCGAGTCCCGGGCCTCCACCCTGCACGCCCGCACCATGGAGATCCTCGACAGCAGGGCCCTGCTGCCCGAGTTCGGCGACCCGCCCCAGGAAACCCGCGGCCACTTCGGCGGCCTGCCCCTGGACCTGACCCTGCCCACCTCCCACCCCGGCCAGTGGAAGGTGCCCCAGACCCGCACCGAGGTCATCCTCCAGGAATGGGCGCTGTCGCTGGGCGCCAGACTCAAGTGCAAGCACGAGGTGACCGCCCTGCGCGACACCGGCGAGGCGGTGGAGGTCCACGCCACCGGACCCGACGCCACCCCCCTGCGCCTGCGCTGCCGCTACCTCATCGCCTGCGACGGCGAGGACAGCACCGTGCGCCGCCTGACCGGCGCCCCCTTCCCCGGCCACAGCGCCACCCGGGAACTGCTGCGCGCCGACGTCGCCGGCATCGACGTGCCCGCCCGCCGCTTCCAGCGCCTGGAGCACGGCCTGGCCATCGCCGCCCGCCGCCCCGACGGGGTGACCCGCGTGATGGTCCACGAGTTCGGCTCCACCGCCCAGCACCGCCCCGGCGGCGACGTCTCCTTCGAGGAGATCACCGCCGTGTGGAAACGCGTCACCGGCGAGGACATCAGCTCCGGCACCCCCCTGTGGGCCAACGCCTTCGGCGACGCCTCCCGCCAGCTCACCCACTACCGCCACGGCCGCGTCCTGTTCGCCGGCGACGCCGCCCACCAGCAGATGCCCATCGGCGGCCAGGCCCTCAACCTCGGCGTCCAGGACGCCTTCAACCTCGGCTGGAAACTCGCCCTGGTCGTCCGCGGCAAAGCCCCCCACACCCTCCTGGACACCTACCACAGCGAACGCCACGCCACCGGCCGCCGCGTCCTGGCCAACATCCGCGCCCAGGCCCTGATGCTGCTCGGCCCGCCCCAGGTCGGCCCGCTGCGCACCCTGCTGGGCGAACTGACCGCCCTGGACGACGTAAGCCGCCACCTCGCCGGCATGATCAGCGGCCTGGACGTGCGCTACGACGTCGGCGGCCCCGCCCACCCGCTGCTCGGCGCGCGGCTGCCCTGCACCGAACTGCGGCTGCCGGAGCGCACCGTCACCACCACGCGCCTGGTCCGCTCCGGCGGGGGAGTCCTCCTCGACCTCACCGGCGCCGCCACCGCCCCGCCCGCCCCCACCGGCTGGGCCGACCGCGTCACCGCACTGTCCGCCCGGGCCGCCCCCACCAGCGCCCTGCACGGCACCGAACGGGTCCTGGTCCGCCCCGACGGGCACGTCGCCTGGGCCGGAGCGGGCACCGACGGCCTCACCGAGGCCCTCACCCGCTGGTTCGGGCCACCCCGCTGAAGTGCCGCGCCCCCTTCCCGGCGGGGGCACCGGCACACCGCCCCCACCACCGCCGGGACCCCGACCGACCCCACCGTTCAGGAAGGAACCACCATGGAAGGGACAGCGGCGGACACCGACGTCATCGTCGTCGGCGCCGGCCCCACCGGACTGATGCTCGCCGGCGAACTGCGCCTGGGCGGGGCCCGCGTCGTCGTCATCGAGAAACTCCCCGCCCCCACCGGCCAGTCCCGCGGCCTGGGCTTCACCGCCCGCGCCATGGAGACCTTCGACGAACGCGGACTGCTGCCCCGCTTCGGCCAGGGCGACACCCTCGCCACCAGCCCCATGGGCCACTTCGGCGGCGCCCAGTTCGACTTCACCGTCCTTCAGGACGCCCACTTCGGCGCCCGCGGCATCCCCCAGGGCGACACCGAAGCCGTCCTGGAGGACTGGGCGGGCGAACTGGGCGCCGACATCCGGCGCGGCTGGGAGTTCGTCTCCCTCACCGAGGGCCCGCCCGACGACGGCGTCGAGATCACCGTCCGCACCCCCGAGGGCGGCCGGCAGACCCTGCGCGCCGCCTACCTGGTGGGCTGCGACGGCGGCTCCAGCCGCGTCCGCCGGGCCGCCGGCATCGACTTCCCCGGCACCGACGCCACCCAGGGCATGTACCTGGCGGACATCACCGGCGTCGAACTCACCCCCCGCTTCCTGGGCGAACGCCTCAACGGCGGCATGGTCATGGCCGCCCCGCTGTCCGAGGGCGTGTGGCGCATCATCGTCTGCCCCGACGGCCGCCCCGCCCACGACCGCGAACGCACCGTCACCTACGAGGAGGTCGCCGGCGCCTGGCAGGACATCACCGGCGAGGACATCAGCCACGGCGGCGCGAGCTGGGTCAGCTCCTTCACCAACGCCACCCGCCAGGCCGCCCACTACCGGCGCGGCCGGATCTTCCTGGCCGGCGACGCCGCCCACATCCACCTCCCCGCCGGCGGCCAGGGCCTGAGCACCGGCGTGCAGGACGCGGCCAACCTCGGCTGGAAACTGGCCGCCGCCGTCCGCGGCGACGCCGACGACACCCTCCTCGACACCTACCACGCCGAACGCCACCCCGTCGGCGCCCGCCTGCTGATGAACACCCGCGCCCAGGGCATCGTCTTCCTCGGCGGCCCCGAGTCCGACCCGCTGCGCGAACTGATGGCCGAACTCGTCCGCTACGACGACGTCAAACGCCACCTGGCCGGCATCGTCAGCCACCTCGACATCCGCTACGACCTCACCGGCGACGACACCGGCGAGGACACCGGCACGGCGCACCCGCTGGTGGGCCGCCGGATGCCGCCGCGGACCCTGATCGGCACCGGCGGCGAGACCACCCCCGCCCGCCTCCTGCACCAGGGACACGGCGTCCTGCTCGACCTGGCCGACGACCCCGCGATACGCCGCGCCGCGGCCGGCCGGCCCGGCCGGGTCGACGTCGCCACCGTCCTCGCCAAACCCACCGACGGCCCCGACGCCCTCGCCGGCGCCACCGCCGTCCTGGTCCGCCCCGACGGCTACGTCGCCTGGGCCGGCACCTCACCCAAGGGCCTGGAAGAAGCCCTCACCCGCTGGTTCGGCCCCACCCGCTGACCCGGCCCCCTCCTGCCCCCGGCGCGTGTGCGGCACGCCGGGGGCACCCCCATGCCCCCCTCCCGGCCCACCGGCCCCACCTCAGCTGATCCCGGCCCCTCCTCAGCCGATCCCGGCCCCTCGTCGGCCCACTCCGGCCGGACAACGACCGCCACAGCCCGGCCACTTGCCGGACCCCCCCGCCCCCGCCCCCGCGCCCGACCCCCGCCGCACACAGCCCCGCGCCGCGCTTGCACGGCAAAGCCCCGCCCCGTGCCGGCCTCCCGTGCGACAGCTCCCGCCCGCGCCGGGATCCGGTGGGACAGCCCCCGCCCCGCGCCGGACAACACAGCCCCGCGTCCGACTCCCGCCGGACAGCCCCCGCCCCCGCGGACGCGGGAAGGCCCCGCCGCGGTCCCTCATCCGCGGCGGGGCCTGGTCACCAGAGGCGGATCACACGGGCACGGCCTCCACCAGGGAGATCGCCGCCGCCGTCTCCACCACGCGCTCCAGACGGAACCCGGCACGCGACAGCAGGTCCGCGTACTGGCCGGGAGTGCGCTCACGGCCCCCGACCAGCAGCATCAGCCACAGGTCGACCAGCTTGCCGGAGTGCGGCGCATCACCCTGCTCCGGAATCACCATCTCCGCGATCAGCAGCCGCCCGCCCGGCTTGATCGCCGCACGCACGTTGCGCAGGATCTGCAGCGCCTGCTCCTCGGGCCAGTCGTGCACGATGTGCTTGAGGACGTAGGCGTCCGCCCCGGCCGGCGGCACCTCGAACAGGTCCCCGGCCACCCGCTCGGTCCGCTCGGCGACCCCCTGCGCGGCCAGGAACTGCGCCGCCCCGTTCTCCTCCACCCGCGGGTCGTACAGCACGCCCCTGGTGTGGGGGGAGGAGGCCAGGATGCCCGCCAGCAGCCCTCCCTGGCCGCCGCAGAAGTCCACCACCGTGCCGAAGGAGGAGAAGTCGTAGGCCGCGACGATCGGCCCGGTCTCCGAGGCGGACATGCTGCCCATGCCCTCGAAGAACACCTGGCCGTACTCGGCGTTCTTCGTCAGGAACTCGAAGGCGTGCATGCCCCGCAGCTTCGGCAGCGCCGGCTCACCGGTGACCACGGTCTCGGGGAAGCCGCTCCAGTCCTCCCAGTGGATCGGATGGCCCATCAGCAGCGCGATCGGGCGCATCGACATCGGGTGGTCGGCGCGCAGCGCGTCCGCCATCGGCGTCAGCTCGAACGTGCCGTCCTCGCGCGTCGCGAACACCCCGTTGCTCGCCAGCAGGCGCAGCACCCGCCCGAGCGCGTCCGCGTCCGCGCCGACCCGCCCGCCCAGCTCCTCGGCGGACAGCGGCCCCTCGGCGAGCGCCTCGGCCACCTTCAGCTCGGCGGCCACGTGCACCGCCCGCGTCACCATGACTCCCATGATCATTTCCAGCAGGGCGAACGGCGGCGGCGCCAGCTCCCGGCTCTGCCGCTGCAGATCCGCTCGCGCTCTCTCCGCTTCCCGGACGACGTGCGGGGGCGGCAATTCGGGCATGAGAATCCTCCGTTGCAGGAGTGCATGGTCTGTCCCAACCGTGTCCCAACCGCCGGAAGGGATCCGGACTACCACGATAGGTAAAAAGGTCGAAGCCGCCTGGAGGGAAACTCGAACGCCGGTGGTTTATAGGTTCCCCCGTCTTTTCCTGCGGAACATTTGACGCGATAAACGAGGCGACTGCCCTAAGGTGGCGCTGATTTCGCATCCGCTCTCCAGGTAATTGGGGGGAGCAATGGAACCGAGGAGAGAAATGCCGAACTCGCGCAGTTCCTGGACGAAGATAATCCTGGCGGCCGGCGTGGCCGGTGCCGTCGCCGTCCCGCTGACCGCCGGCCCCGTCCAGGCGCAGCCCCAGGCCCACCGCCACCACGCCCGCACGGCCGCCGAGCCGGTCCTGACCGTCGTGGCCTCCCAGCTGAACAACCCGCGCGGGGTCACCGCGCTGCCCGACGGCTCCCTGCTGGTCGCCGAGTCCGGCACCGGCCTGGCCGGCTGCCCCCTGGACCAGACGTGCCTGGGCGCCACCGGCTCCGTCTACAAGGTCAAGGGCAGCTTCAAGGGCCGCGTCGCCACCGGCCTGGCCTCCACCGCCAAGGGCGTCGCCCCGGGCGCCCCCATCTCCGCCAACGGCCCCAGCGACGTCCTGCCCGACCGCTTCGGCGGCTACGTCGTCGCCAGCGCCCTGGGCGGCACCAACGACTCCCGCGCGGCCCTCGGCGAGGGCGCCAAGACCCTGGGCACCGTCTTCCGCACCCGCGACGGCAAGGTCCTGGCCGACCTCACCGACCACGAGACCCGCCTCAACCCCGACGGCGGCGACGTCCACGCCAACCCCTGGCGCCTGGTACGCAGCGGCAGCGGCTACCTCGTCACCGACGCCGGCGCCAACACCGTCGTACGCGGCAACAGCGACGGCACCACCACCACCCAGTACCTGCTGCCCAAGAACGAACTGCCCACCGGCGCCGCCGAGACCGTGCCCACCGGCATCACCAAGGCCGCCGACGGCACCGTGTACATCGCGGACATGAGCGGCGGACGCCTGGGCGCCTCCCGCGTGTGGAAGATCGCCCCCGGCCAGCAGCCGCAGGTCCTGGCCACCGGACTGACCAACCTGGTCGACCTGGAGCTGGACCGCCACGGCGACCTGCTCGCCCTGTCCTACAGCTCCGCCCAGCTGGCCGGCCCGCCGCAGCCGGGCACCCTGTCCAAGGTCGACACCGCCACCGGCGCCGTCTCCGTGATCCCCACCGGCGACCGGCTGCGCCAGCCCACCGGCCTGGCCGTCGACCGCTGCGGCAAGGTGTACGTCACCAACAACACCGTGGGCACCAACGGCGAACTGCTGCGCGTGACCTACTGATCCGGGCGCGCCCCCGCGCACGCCACCCCCCAAGGCCCCGCCGGCCCCTTGACGGCCGGCGGGGCCCACGCACGCCCCGCCTCCTGGTTCGCCGCCGGCACCCGGGTCCCGCCGGCGCACCAGGAGGCGGGGCGTGCGGTGGGGTCCGGCTCGGCGGCCGCTCGACATCCGGCGGAGGACCGCACCCCCGCCCCGCCCCGCTCGGCATCCTGGCCCCACACCCCCCGCGCCACCACCCAGACCCACGCCCAGGGAGGCCGCCCGTGACCCCACACGCCACCACTCCAGCCGCCGGTGCCGCCACCGGCGTGTGGCTCATCGGAGCCCGCGGCTCGGTGGCCACCACCGCGATCGCGGGCTGCGCCGCCGTCGCCGCCGGCCTCCACCCGCCCACCGGCCTGGTCACCGAGACCGCCCCCTTCCACGCCGCCGGCCTGCCCGCCCTGGACTCCCTCGTCTTCGGCGGCCACGACACCGCCGGCACCCCCCTGCCCAAACGCGCCGAGCAGCTGGCCGCCCAGGGCGTCCTGCCGCACTGGCTGCCCCCCGCCGTGCACGCCGAACTGACCGCGGCCGACCAGCGCATCCGCCCCGGCGGCCCGGTGGACGGCGACCCCCGCGCCCCCGAGGAACTCATCGCCGACTTCGCCACCGACCTCCGCGACTTCGCCCGCCGCACCGGCGTCGCCCGCACCGTCGTCGTCAACGTCGCCTCCACCGAACCCGAACCGGCCCCCGGCACCTGGCCGGCCAGC
Organism: Streptomyces sp. NPDC047853; assembly: GCF_043204535.1. NCBI lineage: Bacteria > Bacillati > Actinomycetota > Actinomycetes > Kitasatosporales > Streptomycetaceae > Streptomyces > Streptomyces sp. NPDC047853. The sequence continues at coordinate 74,031 of NZ_JBIDCI010000028.1, forward strand.
TCCCTGTACGCGGCCGCCGCCCTGCGCGCCGGCTGCTCCTTCGCCGACTTCACCCCCTCCACCGGACTGCGCCACCCCCAACTGGCCCCCGCCGCAAAGGTGTCGGGCCTGCCCTACGCGGGCCGCGACGGCAAGACCGGACAGACCCTGCTGCGGGCCGTCCTGGGCCCGATGTTCGCCCACCGCGCCCTGGCCGTACGCGCCTGGTCGGGCACCAACCTCCTGGGCGGCGGCGACGGAGCCGCCCTCGCGGACCCGGCGGCGGCCGCCGCCAAGAACGCCGGCAAGGAACGCGTCCTGGCCGACACCCTCGGCGCGGCACCCCAGGGCGAGGTCCACATCGACGACGTGCCCGCCCTGGGGGAGTGGAAGACCGCCTGGGACCACGTCGCCTTCGACGGCTTCCTCGGCACCCGCATGATCCTGCAGACCATCTGGCAGGGCTGCGACTCCGCCCTGGCCGCCCCCCTCGTCCTCGACCTCGCCCGGCTGCTGGCCCGCGCCCACGAGAAGGGCCTGTCCGGCCCCCGCCCCGAACTCGGCTTCTACTTCAAGGACCCCGACGGCGACGAGTCGGCCCTGACCGAGCAGTACGCCCACCTCCTCGCCTTCGCCGCACGGCTGGGCCACTCCCGGTGAGCGCACCCCGGCCCGCCACCGCACCCCTGGCCCGCACCCGCCGCCCCCACCTGCGCCCCGTCCCCCTGCCGCCCCCGCCCTCCCGGCGCCCGCACCCCGCCCCCGGCGGTGTGGCCCGCGCCTGGGCCGAACTGCTGCGCCTGCCCGCCCTGTTCACCGTCCCCGGCGACGCCCTGGCGGGCGCCGCGGCGGCCGGTGGGCGTCCCGGGCCGCGGACGCTGCTGGCCGTCGGCTCCTCGCTGTGCCTGTACGAGGCGGGCATGGCGCTGAACGACTGGGCGGACCGCGGCGAGGACGCCGTGGAGCGTCCGCACCGCCCGCTGCCCTCGGGGCGTGTACGTCCTGCCGCCGCGCTGGGCGCGGCGTGCGGCCTCACCGGCGCGGGGCTGGTGCTGGCCGCCGGCGCCGGCCGGCCCGCCCTCGCGGTGGCCGCGCCGCTGGCGGTGACCGTGTGGGCCTACGACCTGGGGCTCAAACACACCCCCGCGGGGCCGGTGGCCATGGCCGCCGCCCGGGGACTGGACCTGCTCCTGGGCGCCGCCGCCACCTGCGGCACCCCCCGCCCCGCCCTCGCCCCGGCCACGGTCCTGGCCGCCCACACCCTCACCGTCACCCTCGTCTCCCGCCGCGAGGCCCAAGGCGGCTCCAGCACCGCCCCCCTGGCCGCCCTCGCCGCCGCGACCGCCCTCACCGCCGCCCTCACCGGCCGCCGCACCACCCGCGCCCTCCTGCCCCGCCCCCGCCCCCGCCCCGCCCCGGCCTCCGCCGACGCCCTGCGCACCGCCCTGGCCGCCTCCTACGCCGCCACCTTCACCCGCCCCCTGGCCCACGCCGCCCTCAACCCCTCACCCCAGCTCACCCAGCGCGCCGTCGGCGCCGGCATCCGCGCCACCATCGCCGTACAGGCCGCCCTCGCCGCCCGGGCCGGCGCACCCGCCACCGCCCTGGCCACCGCCGCACTCGCCCCCCTCGCCGCCCGCCTGGCACGCAAGGTGAGCACCACATGAGCCCCCTGCGCCTGGGCTACGGCACCAACGGGCTGACCGACCTGCGTCTGGACGACGCCCTGACCCTGCTGGCCGACCTCGGCTACGACGGCGTCGGCCTGACCCTCGACCACATGCACCTCGACCCGCTCGCCCCCGGCCTCGCCGCCCGCACCGGCCGGGTGGCCGAGCGCCTGGCCGCGCTCGGCCTCTCCGTCACCGTGGAGACCGGCGCCCGCTACGTCCTGGACCCGCGCCGCAAACACGGCCCCACCCTCCTCGACGCCGACCCCGACGCCCGCTGGACCCGCATCCGCCTGCTCATCCGCGCCGTGCGCGTCGCCGCCGACCTCGGCGCCCACGCCGTGCACTGCTTCAGCGGCATCCCGGAGGAGGGCACGGACGAGGACACGGCCTTCAAGCGCCTTACCGACGCGCTCGGCCCGGTCCTGGACGCCTGCGAGGAGACGGGCGTGCCGCTGGCGGTGGAGCCCGAGCCGGGCCATCTGCTGGCCACCCTCGCCGACTTCCACCACCTGCGGCACCTGCTGGGCGACCCCGCACAGCTCGGCCTGACCCTGGACCTCGGGCACTGCCAGTGCCTGGAGCCGCTGCCGCCCGCCGACTGCGTGCGCCAGGCCGCGCCCTGGCTGCGGCACGTGCAGATCGAGGACATGCGCCGCGGCGTCCACGAACACCTGCCCTTCGGCGACGGCGAGATCGACTTCCCGCCCCTGCTCGAAGCCCTCGCCGGCACCGGCTACCAGGGCCTGACCGTCGTCGAACTGCCCCGCCACTCCCACGCCGGCCCCGAACTGGCCGCGCAGTCCCTGCACTTCCTGCGCGCCGGAGGAACACGATGACCCTCCAGCCCACCGCACCCCCGCTCCCCGCCGGCCTCGGCGCCCCAGCACGCCGCTGGCTGACCGCCGCCTGCGCCACGGCCACCGACCACGACCCCCGCTGGGAGGTGCACTTCGCCGAAGCGGGCCGCCGCTGCGGCACCGCCCACGCGGACGCCGCCCGCGTCCTGCTGCTCACCGCGGCCCACCCCCACCCCGCCGTCCTCACCCGCCTCTACCGGCAGGGAACGGCCCCCGAACGCCGCGCGGTCCTGCTCGCCCTGCACCCCCTGCACTGCGACCCCGCCACCGGCCTGCCCCTGGTCGAGGACGCCCTGCGCACCAACGACACCACCCTCTTCACCGCCGCCCTCGGCCCCTACGCCGCCCGCCACCTCGACGCCCACCAGTGGCGGCACGCCGTACTGAAGTGCCTGTTCACCGGCGTGCCCGTCACCCAGGTCGCCGACCTCGCCACCCGCGCCCGCGGCGACACGGAACTGGCCCGCATGCTGCGCGCCCACGCCGCCGAACGCACCGCCGCCCACCGCGAGATACCCGATGGCCTCCCGCACGTGCTCGCCCTGACCCAGGAGCAGTGACCTTGCGCATCTTCGACCCGCACATCCACATGACCTCCCGCACCACCGACGACTACGAGGCCATGCACGCCGCCGGTGTCCGCGCCGTCGTCGAGCCGTCCTTCTGGCTGGGCCAGCCCCGCACCTCGCCCGCCTCCTTCCGGGACTACTTCGACGCGCTGCTGGGCTGGGAGCCCTTCCGCGCCGCCCAGTACGGCATCGCCCATCACTGCACCATCGCCCTCAACCCCAAAGAGGCCAACGACCCGCGCTGCCTGCCCGTCCTGGACGACCTGCCCCGCTACCTGGCCAAGGACCGGGTCGTCGCGGTCGGCGAGATCGGCTACGACTCCATGACCCCGGCCGAGGACACCGCTCTGGCGGCCCAGCTCCAGCTCGCCGCCGACCATGGCCTGCCCGCCCTCGTGCACACCCCCCACCGCGACAAACTCGCCGGACTCCACCGCACCGTCCAGGCGGTCCAGGCCTCCGCCCTGCCCACCGAGCGGGTCCTGCTGGACCACCTCAACGAGACCACCGTCAAGGCCGCCAAGGACGCCGGCTGCTGGCTCGGCTTCTCCGTCTACCCCGACACCAAGATGGACGAGGCCCGTATGGTCGCCGTCCTGCACGAGTACGGTCCGGAGAAGGTCCTGGTCAACTCCGCCGCCGACTGGGGCAGGAGCGACCCGCTCAAGACCCGCAAGGTCGGCGACGCCATGCTGCGGGCCGGCTTCAGCGACGACGACGTGGACCGGGTGCTGTGGCGCAACCCCGTCGCCTTCTACGGCCTCAGCGGACGCCTCGACCTGGACCCCACGGCCACCGCCACCACCCACGAGGGCAACTCCGTCCTGCGCGGCACCCCCGCCACCGAGCCGTTGCCCGCAGGTGCGTGAACGGTGCGCTTCCGCCATCCCGACGGGTCCACCGTCCACCTGGCCTACTGCACCAACGTGCATCCCGCGGAGACGCTGGAGGGGGTGCTGGCGCAGCTGCGTGAGCACTGTGAGCCGGTGCGGCGCCGGCTGGGCCGCGACCGCCTCGGTATCGGCCTGTGGCTGGCCCGGGACGCCGCGCACGCCCTGGTCACCGATCCGGCAGCGCTGCGCGG
>NZ_JBIDCI010000029.1:0-77444 GCF_043204535.1 Streptomyces sp. NPDC047853
ACCCAAGCGGGCCCGCTCCCTGCTGCGGTCCTCCCTGGAGGAGGCCGCCGACCAGGCCGCTCTGCCCGGGCAGATCCGGATGCTCGCCATCGGCGCGATGGTCGCCGACAGTGGGGCCCGCTCCGGCGAGGCGTGCGCGTGGAGGCTCGACGACCTGGCGCCCTCGCTCGAAGAGGTCCGGACCGTACGCAGGCCCCAGGGCTGGAGCGAGGCGGAGGCCTACGTCGAGCTGGCCAGCCTGTCCAGCCTGTCCCGGGCCGCCCTGCGCCGCTGGCTCACCGAGCGGTACGCGCTCATGGAGCGCGTGCAGGGCACCACCACGGCGCTGTGGGTCTCCCTGCACCCCAACCACCGCGGCGAGCATCCCGTCCCGCCCGGGACTCCCCTGGAGCCGCGCGGCCTCTACCGCGCCTGGACCCGGGCCGTCGAGCAGACCAATGCCCAGATGGCCGGCGAACCCTCGTGGGTCCCCCTGCCCACCCGCATGGAACAGCTCCGCCGCGGCGTCAGCCCGAAGACCTCCCCGGCGCCCCGGCAGCCCGACGCCGAACAAGCGGTCGTGCTCCTGGACGACGTCGCCGAGAGCGGCCGCGCCCTCGCCGCGGTGCGCCGCTCCGGCGAGCCGGACACCACCGAAGAACTCGAAGCGCGGTTGTCCTGCCGCAAGGCCCTGCGGGCGGCGTGGGCCGAGGGGATCGAGCACGCGATGCAGCTGTCCGCGCTCGTCGAGGCGGGCCTGACCGACACCGCCGACCTGACCGCCGCCGGGTGGGAGCCCGCCCTGCTCGACGCGATCGAGCGGGCCGCCGGGTGGGGGCGCCCCTCCAAGGCCAAAGCCGTCTGACCTGCGCCCGCACCACACGAGTCCCGGAGTCCCAGACTCCGGGACTCACGCATTCCGGCCCTTCCGGGAAGGCCCGGCCCGCACCCGACCCGCTGGGCCGTTCGTTGTACCCCGCGCAGGCCGGGTGACCTCGCCCGGCGCGAGGCGAGAGGAACGAGCATGCCCCCCATCGACCCGGACGCCGAGCTGAAGGCGCGGATCGCGGAGATCAAGCAGCGGTTCGCCGCCGAATCGGCGGACGCCACGGTGACCGTGCGGCGCGACGACGGCCTCTACCGGCACCTGGAGGTCAACATGCCGAAGTCCTCCGCGTACTGGTGCGAGGTGATGACCTGGCCCGGCGCCCTCGCGATCACCGGGCACACCGGCAGCCACGTCTTCCGCCGCGACGACGACATGCTCGCCTTCTTCCGCCAGTGCATGAGCAGCGGCACTACCTGGGAGGTGGACACCCGCTACTGGGCGGAGAAGGTCCAGCCCCACGGCGACAAGGACGTCCAGGCATACGCCGAGGACCGGGTGCGGGCCTACATCCGGCAGGCCGCCGAGGAGGGCGAGGCCGACCGAGGCGGGCGCCAAGGCCGCTCTCGCCGCGTTCGAGTTCGACGGCTTCCGCTTCGACACCACCGGGTGGGATTTCGCCGAGTACGACTACTGGTTCATCTACACCTGCCAGGTCATCGCCTGGACCGTCGCCCAGTACGACGCGCGGGTCCCGGTCGCCGCCTGATCCCCGGCCGAACCCCGCGCGACATGGTGAAGCCCCCGGCGGTGCTCGGTGCAGGAGCGGCCGCCGAGGGCTTCGTCGTCGCCCGGGCCCACGGGGGGAGGCGCCGGGAGACGGCTCAGGGGGACGCGGCGGCCGCCGCGTCGTCGACCGGAGCGGCCGCGGACTGGAGGCGGTCCAGGCGCTCGTACAGCGCGCGGATCAACCGGGCCCGATTGTGCACCCGGTGCAGGCTCGTGCACGGCTGCGACAGGCGCCCGTCGGCCTCTTGCAGGATCAGCTCAGCGAACAGGCGGCGGCCGTCGTCCTCGGGCAGTCGGGTCGCGCAGGCGCGCACCGCGTCGGCGACCACCCGCGCCGCCCCGGCGAGCAGGTGGCCGATCGCCGCGACGTCGTCGGCCGGCACGTCCAGCGGGGAGGACCACGCCAGCGCCATGCGCACCGCCTGCTCGTGCACCGCGCGGTCGGGCGGGAGTTCCGCCGTGAGACGGCCCTCCGGGTCGTACAGGACGTGGTGGGTGCTGGTCATGAGGTGGCCGCCTTCTGGTGGTCGCGGGCCAGGGCTCGCAGATGGTGGGTGAGTCGGTCGGGGCGGATCAGCGGCGGAGTGTTCTCGCGCGGCGGGCTGACCCAGTGCGCCACCGGGCTGCCGTGCTGGCCGGCGGGCATCAGCAGCTGGAACCCATTGCTGAGGATGCGCACACCGGGAAGGCCTGCGGCCGTCTGACCGGTGCCCGGCGGCACCAGGACGTACAGCTGGTCGCGCAGGTGGTCGGCTAGCACCGGGTAGCCGCGGCGCGGGCCCACCCGCATGGCGACCAGCGCGTCCAGGCCGCGCGATATCGGGGAGATGGCCACCGCGTCCCAGGTCCGGCCGCACGCCACCCACTGGGTGCGGTCGTCGCCGCGCACCCAGTGCGCGCGGAGCCGGTCGGAAGGCTGTGCGAGCCGGTGCCACGTCGGGGTTGAGGTCTTGGCGGACTGGGCCATATCCCGACCGTACGGGCGGTATACACGACGTAACCCACGCGAAGTGCGTGGGTTGTCGACTCCGTCTCGGAGCGCTCATGGACCGCATCCAGTTCGGCCGCCGCGTCGCCCATTGGCGAGGACGCCGCCGCCTGTCCCAGCAGGAGTTCGCCTCCCTGATGCAGCGCTCCCTGCGCTGGGTCGAGGACCTGGAGGGCGGCCGCCGCCAGGCCGACCCCAACCTGTCGGTGGTCACCGAGATCGCCGCCCGGCTGAGCGTCACGGTGGACCGGCTGCTGTACGACCCGGTCGTCCTGTGCCCGGCCGACACCGAGATCGAGGCCGTGCGCGCCGTCCTGCAGCGCCACGACATCATCACCGGCCGCACCGACGCCGATGACGCCGAACCGGCCCCCGTCGCCACCCTGCGCCGCTCCCTGGTCTACGCCCGCACCGGGTTCCAGGCCGGTCACTTTGCCCGGCTCGGCAAGCAGATCCCCGCCCTCCTGGTCGACGCGACCCGGGCCGCCGAACGCCACCAGGGCGAGGACCAGCAGGAGGCGTTCCGGCTGCTGTCGCTGTCCCTGGAACTGACCGAGGCGGCCGCCATCAAGTGGGGCGACACCGAACTGGCCGTCGTGGCCGGGCACCGCGCGGTCGCGGCCGCCGAACGCTCCGAGGACCCCGTCATCATGGCCAGCGCCGCCCGGCACCTCGCGGACGCGATGACCAGCCACGGCCAGGCCAAGGCCGCCGTGGCGTTCGCCACCGCGGCCGCCGAACGCCTGCGCCCGGAGCTGCTGCGCCGCGGATCGCTGGGGCTGAGCGTGCTCGGGATGCTGTTCCTCAAGGCGGCCCTCGCACAGGCCGCCGTCGCCGAGGCCGACGACCACAGCCCCGAAGCGGCGGCCCGGGTCGTGCCCGTGTTCCTGGACGAGGCCGACGAGTACGCCGCCCAGCTCGGGGGCGACGGCAACGAGCTGTGGACCTCGTTCGGCGCGACGAACTGCGGGCTGTACCGGGTCGCCGCCCACGTCCAGCTCTGCGCCGGCGCGGATGCCGTGGCCGTCGCCAAGGAGATCCCGGCCGCCGGGCTCCAGGACCTGCCCCGCGAGCGGCGCGCACACCTGCTGACCGACCGGGCCCGTGCCGAGACGCAGGCCGGGATGCGCGAGGACGCCGTCGACACCCTGCTGGAGGCCGAGGCACTCGCCCCCGAGGAGGTCGTGTGCCGCCCCCGCACCAAGGCCCTCGTCGAGGACCTGCGGCTGCTGGGCGCGGGCAGCGCCGAGGGGCGCTTGCGCAGCCTCGCCGAGCGCTGTGGACTGCCCCGGTGACCACGAACCGCACCCTGTACGTCATCGCCTGCGCCGCGCCGCCCGCCCGGCGCCTGTCCGTGCCGATCAAGGCAGCCCAGCGGGCCGGATGGGACGTCTGCCTGATCCTCACGCCGTCCGCCCACCGGTGGCTCACCGAGGACGCCGAGGGCGAAATCGAGGCCCTGGAACAGCTCACCGGCCACCCCGTGCGCCACCAGTACAAGCTGCCCAGCCAGCCCGACGTGCTGCCGCCGCCGGATGCGATGCTCGTCGCCCCGCTCACCAACAACACCCTGGCGAAGTGGGCGACCGCCGTCTCCGACACCCTCGCCCTCGGGCTGATCACCGAGGGCATCGCGCTCGTACCGATCGTCGCCCTGCCCCACTTCAACGACGCCCAGGCCGCCCACCCAGCCGTCCAGAGGCACGTCGACTTCCTGCGCGAGGCGGGCGTGACCGTCCTGCTGGGCGAGGGCGGGTTCACCCCCCACAAGCCCAAGCACGGCAACCTGGACGCCTACCCGTGGCAGGCCGCGATCGACGCCCTACCGACCTGACCAGCCCGGAACCGCCCTGAGTCTGCGAGTGCCGGAGTGCCGACATGCCGAAGTCCCGGAGTCACAGACTCCGGGACTTCCGCCTTCCGTACCGACCTGGCGTCAGTCGAGGTCGTAGTCGTCCTCGGGCGGGTGCGGGCTGACGTGCCCGCAGTAGTGGCAGACCGCCCCGTCCGTACGGTCGACGGTGGAACCGCAGCAGCGGGGGCACTCCCCCCGCTCCAGCACCGGCCCCGTGCCGCGCACGCAGCCGGGGCACGCGTGGCCGGCGGCGTCGTCGAGGACCCAGCCCGCCGCCTCCAACGCGGTCTCGATCGGCCGTTCTTCGGGGAGGTCGTCGGGTTCGAGGTAGATGGCCAGGCAGCCGGAGGTGTCGCAGGTCGCGGCGTCACGGATCATCGGTCGTCGCCCTTCTGGCAGCCGAGGCCGCCGGTGGGGTCGTAGTTGGGGAACTCCTGGCGGACCAGTGCGATCACCTCGTGCGGCGGGCGGGCCAGGAGCCCGGCCGCCTTCATGGCGGCGTTCGCCTCGTGCGCGGCGTTCGACAGCGCCTCCTGGGCCCCGGAGTGGAACGGGTCGGCGGCCGCGGCGGCCGTGGCCTGGTGGAGCCGGTAAAAGGCGCGGACCGCCGCACGGGTCGCGCCGTCCATGCCGGGGGCCTGGTCCTCCGTGCCGCTCTGCGCCACGGGCCGATCCTCCCGCGGGTCGAGGTGGTGGTGCTCCACTTCGGTCGGAATCCCGCGCCCGTTGAGGATCTCCGTCAGGGTGTCGCCCACCACCACGGCGCGGGGGCGGCCGCCGTCGTCGCCGATGAGGATCCGCAGCGTGAAGTTCGAGGCCGCGTTGAAGTCGAGCAGCGCCTTCGCCTGCCCCGCGGTCCGATGCAGCTTGGTGAACGCCATGCGGGAGGCCAGGACGTGCGCCACGACCTCCGGGTCCTTGCCGTCACGGCCCTTGAGGTGCTCCTGCTCGGTCGCGTCGTCGAAGTCCACGCCGCGTAAGTCGACCAGGAGCGCGCCGACCACGGTCTGGGGGACGCCGCGGTCGAAGTCGAACGTCTCGATGTGGATCCAGGGGGCTTCGCTGGTGCTGTAGTCCTGCTCGCGCACGCTGTCTCCTTCTCGGGTTGGCCGCCGGTCTGCCCGACGGTCCTCCGCGCCGCTCCGCCCAAGGTGCGGGCGGAGCGGCACAGGGGGCCGTCAGACGGCCGCGATGAGGAGCGCGCCGATCAGGAGCCAGAAGTGGTGAAATGCCTGGTCAAGGGCGTAAGCGCCCGTGCCCAGGTGCGCGGCGGGCTTGCCGCTGTGCGCCACCGGGGCGGCGGGGTGGTCGCCGGTGCCGAGGATGTAGAACTCGGTCTTGTTGCACTTGTGGGCCAAGCGACGGAGAGTCGTCCGGCGGTCCGCCCACCAGTGGGTTCCTGCGTCGATGCCGAGTCCCAGCACCAAGCCCAGCGCGGTGACGGGCAGCTGGAGGGCGACGACGACCAGGGCGAGGAGGATGCCCTTGGTCAGGGTCAGGCCCACGACGTGGCGGGTGCAGGCCAGGCGGCCCTTCCAGCCGGGCAGGCCCTTGTCGGCGGCCTGGCACGAGCTTTGGACCCAGTGGTCCCCGACGGAGTGGGCCACGTACAGCGCGGCGAAGACGGCGGCGAACACGGCGGCGGCAGTCTCGTTCATGATGGTGAGATCTCCTGTCCTGGCTGGATGGGGGTTGAGCCCGGGGGGCGGACCGCTCTTGCTGGCCGGCGGACCGGCCCGCCCTCCCGGGTGTGGGGCTGCTACTGGCTGTCGCTGTCGTCCTGCGAGGCCTCGCCGCGGGGCGCGGGGGCGCCGAAGGCCCATTGCTCCCACTGCGCGGACTGAGCCCGGCGGGGGCCCGGACTGCTGATCGCCTTGAGGCGGTCCTGCGCCGTACTGCGCGAGACGTCCATGGCACGGCCCAGCTGAGCAAGGCTGCCGCCGCTGCTGTTGTGGGCCTTGATCACCGCGTCCCTGACGCCCTGCAAGCGGGGCAGGAGGCACCGGTCGAGGTCGTTGACCGCGGTGTACCAGGTGTCCGGTCCGGCGACGTCGCGGTCGGCGGCCGGGTTGATGGTGCGCAGCAGGGCCATGGCCGACAGGGCGGTGTGCAGCCAGTCGACCAGGTCGCGGGCGTCCACCCCGAGCGCCTTCTTCTGCTCGGGGGTCAGGCTGATGACGAAGTCACCGCCGCCGAGCCGGGACTCGGCGGCCGGGACGAAGCTGATCGGGTCCTTGTCGTTCATGCGGTGGGTTCTCCTCGGGTTGTCGTGCGGTTCGCGTCCACCTGCGGACGTCGTGGGCTGGCTAGCGGTCGGCGACGACCCAGCCCTGGCCGGGCCGCTTGCGGGTCATTCCGCCGGGGGTGTGCAGCTGGCCCATGCCCTCACCCAGTCCGAGAGCGTCGATCTCGGCGAGGAGTGCGGCGGCCTGTTCGGCGAGTTCGCGAGCCTGGGCCTCACGCTGGCGGAGTTCCTCGGGGGTTCCGGTGAACATCGGCTTCCCCTCTGTCGGCGGGGGCCTTGCGGCCTGTGTACGAACTTCCGTACACCCATGACGACTGTACGGAGTTCCGTACACCCCTGCAAGGGGGTGCAGCGAAGTTTCTTCGCGGCCGCGCGTCGAAGGACGCTGACCAGCGGTGGAGCGCCTGAAATTACAGAGTCCGGGAGTGCCGGAGTGCCGGAGTCTGGTGGTCCTGTACTCCGGCACTCCGGCCGTGTGTGCCCCGCCGGCGGCGGCCCGGGCCGGGCGGCTGAGGGAGCGAACAGAGCGAGGTGCCCCACACCGAACGTCGGTCTGGGGCACCTCGCGCAGGCCCGTCAGGCAGGCGTGCGGTCGAGCCCGCTGTCCGAGCCCGGCTCGGCGCCGTCCAGACCGAGGATCACGGCGACCAGGTCGACCGGCGGCTTGGCCACCAGGCCCTGGGCACGGGCGTCCGCGTAGAGGCGCTGGAACATGCGGTACGCGAGGGCCGCGCGCATGGTCTCGCCGGTCTCGGTGTCGGCGGCGTCGCGGCGGATCTGGTCCACCTCGGCGCGGATCTCGGCGAGCTGCTGCTGTGCCTCCTGCCGGGCCGTCTCCAGGGCCTGGTCCCGCTCTTTGCGGGCGGCATCCCGGTCGCGTTCGGCCTGGAAGCGGTCGGCGTGCGCCTGAGCGAGCTGCCGTAACTGCTGCTCGGCGAGGGTCTCGGCGCGGGTGGCGGAGTCCGTCGCGGTGGCGGCCTCGGTCTGCGCCCGGGTGAGGTCCTCGCGGATGGTCTCCAGGGCGGCGCTGTCGGCCCGGAGGGCGTTCAGCGTGGTCGTACGGACGATGGCGATCATCAGGCGGTTTCCCCTTCTCGGTACTGCGTGGTGGTGGCTACAGCCAGCGGAACGCGTCGCGGACCTGGCCGGCGGCGGCGCTGAGGTTGTCGGCGTGCAGGCGGCCGTCGAACTCGAACGGGTCCTCCAGCTCGCTGGTGGCGGTGTCGGAGGCGGCGTCGAGGACGTCGGCGAACGCGTCGTGCACCCCGGCCTCCTTCAGGGCCTGGACGACGTCGTCGTGGTCGGTGCCGCGCCGGATGGCGTCGGCGAGCAGCCGCAGCGCGGCGGCCGCGGCCGGGGCGAGAGCCGCCAGGGCCTCGTCGGCGCCGACGCCGTGGCGTTCGGCGGCCGTCTCAACAGCGGTGACGCGGGCGATCTCCTTCGACGGCTGCTCCATGGCGGCTGTTCTCCTTCCTGTTCGGCGGTCGGTGTCGGGCGGGTCAGAGGCCGCGGACGTACTCGGCGGCGGCGTCCACGAACTGGTCGTGAGCGGTGAGGGCCGCGACCCGGGCGTCGTTGAGGACCTCGGTGGAGGTGTCCTGGTGACGCATCCCGAACGTCGCGTCGACCATCCGGTTCGCCGCGGCGCGCACGGTGGCGTCGGTGACGAGGATCCGCAGGGCGACCAGGGGAGCGGTCACCGCGGCGCGGGTCTCGTGGCTGCGGGTGCGCAGTTCCTCGTAGCGCTCCAGGTCGCCCTTGAACTTCGCGTCGCCGCGGCGCCACATCATCGAGCGGTGGGCGGACACGGCGACCGCGAGGTCCTTGACGGCGTCCAGGTGCTCCTTGCGCAGCTCCCGCCGACGGCTCTCGGCCTCGCTGCGGTTGGTGACGCGCTCCTGGAGGCGACCGGTCACGATCGAGCCGAGCAGGGTGCTGATCACGGCGATCACCGAGGTGGCGAGAGCGACGATCATCGGGTTCTCCTTCGGTTGCTGTACGGAACTTCGTACACCTGAGACTGTACGGACTTCCGTACACCCTCACAAGAGAGCACCGGAAGATTCTTTGAACCAGCCACCGCACATGCCCTCTGAGCTGCATATATATGCGCGAAATTACAGAGTCCGTGAGTACGGGAGTCACGTATTCCGGCGTACCGGAGTCTGTGACTGGCCCGGTGCACGGGTCCGCCGGCGGGACAGGGTCGGCGGACCAGCGGGGAGGGCGGCGCCGCAACGGCCCGGCGGAACCCCTCGCCACACCCGCCACAGAAGACCCCCGAGGACGCGCCTGACGGGGGCCAGGAGCGCCGTTCCCGGCATGGAGGCCCGGGAGTGCCGATCAAGCCCTGAGAGCCGCACAGGACCGCTCAGGGACGCGCCGACTCCCTCCCCTGGTTGCCGCCCGTAGGGCGTCCGCTGTCCCATCGGTGGAGTCGGGGGCGCCTGTGGCGCCCCCGACGGAGCCGATTGGGTTGCGTTGAGTCGCCCCGGAGGGGCGTCCTATTTATGGGTTGACCTGCACGTACGCACTTAGGCCAGCCACCCACGGCGCGGGCCCGTCATCACCTCAGCCACGGCGATGCCGTCACCCCGGCACCGGCCTTCACCCCAACGGGTGACGGGCCCGCGCCCCTCTCCTCTAACCCCTAACAGGCCCTTGCGCCCTTGATCGGCGGTGGCCGGTCGCTTCGCTTGTCATGAGCCTGCGGCTCACGTCGTGGTTGCGACTCCGACCTGGGCTTTCAGCGTCGGGGGGTCGCCTCCGGCCACGGCGGTGAGGGTGGCATGAGCCCCTGTACCAAGGGAGAAGGACACCGTGAACGGCGGGCGCGAGGGCCTGTTAGGGAGCACCGGAGGGTGAAGCCGCCCACCGAGGCCTGCCTGGTGAGGGGCGAGCTGGTGGGCCACCGGCCGGTCGGATGGATCTCTTCGGGGGAGGGGAACTGGTCTGGCGCCGTGGCGCCATCGGTCGCGGCGGAGCCGCCTCGCACGCGCTCGCGCGCTACTACCGGTACTTAGCCCTCCGGGCGTCACCAGCGGCGCACGCGCCGCAAGGCGCTTTTGTGTTCTCTCTCGTCTTCTAACAACCCCAGTCTTCTAAAGGGACACCGGCCTTCCCCGGGTCCCGGGAAACCCTGTTGTCGGGTCCCACCTGCGGAAACGAACCATTTACGCAGGTCAGACCCGACAACCGAAAAACCGGGTGTCGGGTCTGACCTGGGAAAACGCTTCGATAGAGGGGTCCAGGGGCCGGTTCAGAGAGTCGGGACGTGCCACAGGGAGACGCCGCCGCGGGCCGTGGTGGGGGTGCTCGGAAGGGCGGCGAGACGGGGTCGGCGGCGCCGGCGGACGGGCGGCGGACCCTCGGGGTGTGCGCAATGCGCACGGCCGACAGGGCATTGCGGCAGGGGGTTCCCTGGCCCGCCATCCCGCGCACCGTCTACCGCCGTCCTGGACGCTGAGGAGAGGCTGACAGGATGAGCGACATGAAGCAGCACCCCACCACCGCGACCGCCCGGCGGATCGGCACATGCACCCGTGACGCGGCCGTCCTGATCGAGGGCCGCGCCACCATCGACGGCGGCCTCGCCTATGGCCCCATCCGCACCGAGGTCTACGCCTGCGAGGCGCACGCCCGCGCTGCCCGCACGGAGTGGATTCAGCGGCCGCTGACGGCCTTCACGGCGCTCGCTGAGCCCACGACTGGCCATCGGTGCGGCGAGGCCCTCGACCGCGACTCGCTCAGTACGTCGCCCGCCACGGCCGCCGAGTAGACCGCCGGTCGGCGCGGGCCTGCCAGGATGAGGCCGTGAGCACCACCCGCCGCCCCCTGGGCGCCGGACGCCGCCGCGCCCAGGCCCGGCACGGCCGCCGAACGGGCCGCCGAGCAGCTGCTCCCCACCGCCGTCGACCACCAGCTGGTGCCGCGCGCCGGACGACGTCCGCTCGGTTCCGGGCCGGACCACCCCAGCTGACCCGCTCACCCGGCGACGAGGTGCACACTCCCCCGCCCGCCAGTCCCGGCCGTGCGCGCGGTGCCCGACGGCAACGTCGACGCCCCACGGCCGCCGTCCGGTCGGCGCTGCTCGAGGAACGACGCTCCGCGCCGCGCCTCGTGCAGCCCTTCACGCCGTGCACGGTGTGCGCAATGCGCACGGCCAGGGAGCCGGATTCCCGCAGTCCGGCAGTTCCGCACTCACAGAGTCACGGACTGCGGACATGCCGAGGGGCCGCACCCCGTCGGTGGGGTGCGGCCGTCCCTGACCTGCGTCAGGCGGTCTGCGAGTAGGCCAGCAGCTCCGGGTTCTCCCGGGCGATCTGCTCCTGCAGACGCCGCCGCTCCTCTGCGTCCGCCAGCCGCTTCTGTTCCGCCGCCTCCCGGCGCTCGCGCTCCTCAGCGGCCTCCCGCTCGCGTTCGGCGTGCTCGCGGTAGGCGTCCTCCAGCAGCTCGTTCCACCGCTCGCGCGCCAGCCGCTCGCGCTCAGCGTCCGCCCGCCGCAGGTTCCCTTGCAGCCGGGCCGCCGCCTCGTGCGCCTCTTGCTCCTCCTTGCGGCACGGGCCGCACAGGCCGTCCTCGGGAGCCTCCACGCCGGTCTTGCCCGGCGTGTGGCAGGTGCGGCACTTCCACCGGCGCGGGGCCGGGGCGTCGCCGCCCTGGTCCTCGCCGGGCTCGCCGCGCTGCGCGGGTACCGGGCGCTTCCGGTCCTCCTTGCGCTGCTCGCACGTCCGGCACGCCGCCCCGGAGTCGAGGATCACGCCGTCCTCGCACATCGGCTCCGGGCAGTCCGTCGACGGACGCACCAGCGCCACCGCGACGCCGATCGCCGAGCCGATGCCCTTGCCGCCCGGCATGGCCGCTTCCTCGTAGCCGTGCATCCACCACCGACGCTTCACCCGCTCGACCAGGACGTCCGCCGTGCGCGAGTCCAGAGCGTCCAGGATCGCGTCCCGCAGCACCGGCGGCCGGTACGACGGCAGCAGGGCACGCAGCTGCTCGGGGAACGCCGCCTCCACCCGCTTCACCGCGGCCGCCTCCGCCTGCGTCAGCCGCCTGCCCGGCTCCGCCTTCTTCTTCGTCGCCTTCTTCGGCGCCGCCGACTTCCGGGGCGGCTGGGCCGGAGCTGCGGCCGCCGCGCCGGCGGCCCCGCTCCCCTCCTCTCCCCTACGGGCGCCCCGGCCCCGGCCGCTCTCCGCCGCCTGCCCCGGCACCTCGAAGCCGAGCTTGCGGCGCTCCCGCTTCTTCTTCTGCTTGGCCTCCACCTTCGCGAGGTGCTTCGCCGCCCGCTCCCGTGCCGACTTCGTCGGCGGCTCCACCTTCACGGTCCGCACGTTCGGCTCGCGCGCGATGCTGTCCAGCAGCTCCTTGACCTCGTCGTCCGTGGCGGGCGTGTCGTACACCACAACCTCGGTCGACCACTGGTTGTCCCCGGCCCACTGGATCTTCACCTTGACGATGTACCGGGCGACCTGGAGCAAGCCCCAGGCACCGGCCAGGCCATCCCGGCCATAGCCGTACTTCTCCGCGATCTCGTGCAGGGTGATCTCGTAGCCGTCCCTGTGGCGCAGGACCACGGTCAGCAGGCCCAAGGCCTCCAGGTCAAGGCTGTCCGAGTCGTCGACGGTCTCATTGGGGACGGCGGCGAACCGTGGCGGCCGTCCTGAACGCTTCCTCAACGCGCACCCCCTCTCGGGGTGGCGGAGGTCATCCCCGGCGCGGTGTCCGTGCCGGGCGGTCGAGCGGTGGTGCTCATCGTGCTGGGGTCTCCCCTGGTATCGGGGAGCCGTACGACGGTGGGTTCATCACCAGATAGGTGACGCGGCGCACGTGTGGCTGTTTGGTGCGGCCGGGTCTGGCTATTCTGATATCGGTACCCGGGCCCCTGTGGTCTGGTGCCCGGCGTTACCGCCGACGTACGACTCGGGTGCTGCTAGGCGGCGAGTCGACTTCAGACGGCCGTTCCCTCGTGGCAAAGGGGCGGCCGTCGCGGCGTTTGTGGGGGCTGTCTACGGGGGCTGCTGGCGCTTCACGGTCCTCATCTTCCTCTTCCTACCTTGCTGCCCAACGGGTGGGACACACCTTTTGTTGCTGGCTGGTGCCGTCTCCAGCGGGTGAACGTCGGTCGTGGCCACCGACGGTGATCTACTTCTTCGGCTTGACCGGAGTGACCGGCCACCGGGCGGATCGGGCCCTCTGTAGCTCGCTGACCAGCTCCACCCGATCGCCAGGAATCACGCGGACAGTGACCTCGATAGGGCGCTCAGTCCTCGCGGAGACACCGATGATCGTGGTCTCCAAGATGGGCATGGCCATCGAGATGGTGAGCAGCTGGGCCTCTTCCCGATCGGGCATGCGGACCCGGACGGTCTCGGACCATGAGATGGGACCGTGCCCGGTTTCCTCCAACCGGTCCAGGTAGCCGCCCGGCCCCGTCGACGGCTCGGCGACCTGGGGAGCATCGGCCACCGCGTCGGGGCTGATCCAGGTGTCGACCAGCTGGAACGGCGGCTCGCCAGCGGGCGAAGTCACGCGCCGGCGGCGCAGGGTCTCGGTGCCCGACGAGATGCCGAAGTGCTCGGCTACCTCGGCGGGGGCCGGGACGAACGCACGGAAGGGCCGTCCGTGGACCTCCCAAGGTTCGTCAGGGCGGGAGGCTGCTGGGAACACGTAGCCGCGTGCAGGGTCCCGGGCGACGGTCGTCCCCCGGGTCACGCGTCGACGACCCGGCGCTTGAAGCACCACGAACCCAGTGCGCTTGACGCTCCTCACCAGCCCTTCTGACTCCAGAGCCTTGTAGGCGGCGCGCATCGTCTCGTAGGAGACCCCTGCTGCTTCAGCAGCAGGCTTGAGCTGGGGCAGCGCTGCACCCGGTGGGTACGTGCCGTCTTCGATCTGGCGCCGAACTTCGTCGGCGAGCTGTCGCCACTTCGGCGTCTTTAGGCCGGTCATTGGAGTGCGTATCTCCCCGTCGTAGATGTCCTGGGCGATCACCCTAAGACAGATCTAGGTTTAACGTCGATTCGATCGCTTGTCTAGCGTGTCGGTGAAGCCGTTTGGATCTAGGTTCTTGACATCGCTCATTGGGTAGTGTGTCATCAGATCAGCCGGAAGAAACCTAGGTTTCAACTCAACCGGCGAAAGTCCCAAAGCCCTCTTCCAAGGGCACAGCCATGCCAAAAACGGGCCCTCCGGCCGCCTGGAAGCCAAGCCGGAGAGCCCGCGCAAGGGCCGACCGAGTAGAGAGGCACGACCCTATGAGGACCATCGTCGCAGGCCGCATCGTCGGCAGCGAGAGCGAGTACATCGAGGCCGCGATGGGTTTCGGTATCGACTTCGCCGCCCTCCGCGCCGCCTCCCCCGAGCTGCGGGCCGACTTCGTGGAGTTCCTGGAGGACACCAGCGACCCGACCAGCGCCATCGACCGCGAGAACATCGAGCACCTGCGCCGCGTGCTGGGCATCCGCCGACCGGCGAACGTGGTGCCGCTGCCGCGGCCCGGCACCGCCGCCCTGAGCACCGCGAAGGGTGGTCGGGCCGCATGAACTTCACGACCTCCAACCCCCGCCTGACCGTCCTGTTCTCCCTGCTGCCCGTGATGCTGGGCCGGGTGCGGCTGTTCGCCGCGCTGGCCGGCGGCGCCTGGCTGTTCGGGATCGAGCTGGACGTCATGGCCCGCGTCGGCATGGTGCTGATCGCGCTCGTGGTCATCGCCCTGGACGCCGTCCTCACCCCGCCGGGCGTCCTCGCCTCCCCCGCCTTCCGCACGGTGGCGGGCGGCTTTCGGGACAAGGAGGCGGCGTGAGGACCGGTGCTGACTTCAACCCCTGGGAGGTCCTGACCTCCCTCAACGTCTCCGACCCGATCACCCGCGTCACCCGCGCCCGCCAGGGGCACGGCCAGGAAAGGACTCGCTGATGGAGACGACGACCTACGAGGGCCGCCGTCAAATGGACAAGGTCACGGCCCGCGCGGCGGCCGTCCACGCCGAGGCGGAGGGCCGTAAGACCAACGCCCTGGCGGACATCGAGATCAACGCGGCTCGTGAGAAGGCCGCAGAGCAGAGGCGGCTGCGCAAGCAGGCGGCGAAGACGAAGAAGCTGGAGGAGAAGGCCAAGCGCCGGGAGAAGCGGGCCGCGGCCCGCAAGGCCCGCAACGAGCGGCTCGCCGCTGCGATCGGTCAGCCGCTGCCGTGGGTGATGACCGTGGTCGTCACCAGCATCGCGTTCGCCTTCCCCGGGCAGTTCTCGGCGGTGGTCGGCCTCGGTGTGATCTGGGTGCTGGCGCTGATGGTGCCCGTCTTCATCGAGGGCGCGACGTGGGCGATGGCATGGCTTCGTAAGTGGGCGGTCGCCAACAACAAGCCCGCGGGCCTCTACACGGTGATGACCTGGCTGTTCGCCTCGGTCGCGGCCGGGCTGAACGCCTGGCACCACGCGGACAAGCCGCAGCTCGCCGTCGTGTTCGCCGCCTCCTCGCTGTTCGGCGTGGCGGTCTGGGAGATCTACATGCACTCCCAGAGCCACGCGGCCGGTGGCCGCACCGCGGAGGAGATCCGGATCGCGCTGCTGCGGCGGATCAAGCACTGGCGCGTGATGCGTCGGGCCGCGTGGCTGCGCACGGCGACGATCCCGCCCCTGTCGGAGGCGGACGCCTGGGACCGGGCGTGGAGGCAGGTGCACGGTGCCGAGCCGGGCGTCACCAAGGGCATCCTCAAGCGGTTCGGGCGGCGCGCTGGCAAGGTCGCCGGGCTCGTCGAGCAGCACGACCAACTGAGGCCCACGGCGTCGCTCGCGATGTTCGACGCGCCCGTCGAGCCGGTGCGCGAGGTGCCCGCCGGCGAGGGCTGGATGATCGACCCGGAGGCCATCGGGAAGATCCTCGCGGACCCCGCGAACGCTCTGCGCGCGGACCGCACGAAGGCATCCGACGCGAAGATCAAAAATGGCGCCGAGGTCCCCGCTCAGGGGCCCGCGCGCGGCCCGCGCGCGGCCCGCACGCGCGCCGCGAACGAGCAGGTCAAGCCCAACAACCCCCCCTCCGTGCGGGGCCGTCAGAAGGGCTCTGACGAGGGCGGCTCGAAGCAGTCCCGCGCGGCCCGCACCCTCGCGGCGGAGACCGCTCGCGCGGCCACCCCGGAGCAGGCCGAGGCCGAGAAGAAGGCGGCCCGCGAGTGGGTCCTCGCGCGGCTGCGCGCGGACAAGGAGACGGGCTGGAAGGACGTGCAGCGGTACTTCGAGAAGGAGGTGCCGGAGCAGCACATGCGGATGGTGCGCGGGGAGACCTGGTGCCGTCAGCGGATCAAGGAAGCCGAGCGCGAGCACAACGGCGACCCGGTCCTGCACCTCGCCGCGACCAGCTGACACGCGCGGCGAATGCCGGAGTCTGTAAGTCTGTGACTCCCGGGCTCACAGAGTCCCGGAACCAACTGAACAGAGCGAGACGGGGCCGGTCCCTCACCGACCAAGACGATGGCCGTCCCCGTCTCGCCACCACCCCAGATGAGGAGGCGAGACCAGCATGAACGAGACCGACGAGCGGACGGCGCAGAACGGCCGCGGCGAGGCGGTCGCGAAGGTGATCCGACTGCCCTTCGCCGACACCACGCCCGAGGTCTCCGACACCCCGGCGCCGGAGGCTCCCGAGTCCGCGCCGGCGGCCCGCGTCGACATGACCAAGCCCGAGCCGCCCGCGCCCGCGCCGGTCGAGGGGACGGTGTTCACCGCCCGGGAGTGGGAGCTGGGGGAGGACCCGGAGGGCGACGCGCCGTGGATCAGCCCGGCACTTCGCACCCCGGAGGGCCGCACGGCCCGCCGTATGTACCACCAGCGCCAGGCCCGGCGCCGGGTCCGCCGGTGGGCGGCGCGGCAGTGGACGCCGCGCGGCATCGTGCCCACCACGGTCCGCGGCGGTGTGCGCATCCAGCGCTGGGTGCGCGGGGTCGAGGGCCGAAACGCCGACGCCGCCAAGGTCCGTGCCGAGATGCTTGCGCGGGAGGCGGAGCGGGCGGCCCGCCGGGCCCAGTTCGCGCTGCTCCAGCGGGACGCGAAGAAGAAGGCCGCCGACGTCGCGCAGCAGGAGTCGTCGATGGCGCTGGTACAGGCCACCGCGGCGGCCGCCACGGCCCGCAGCAAGTTCTTCTGGCGCGCCGCCGGCGCGTACGGCTCGATGGCTGGCATCGACGTCGCCGGGTTCGTGTTCATGGACGGCCTGATTGGTCTGGGCGCGGGCGTGCTGGTCAACATCGCGGTCCTGGCCCGGGTCGGCCGCCAGCCGGACATGTCGCCGGAGGAGCTGGAGGAGCTGGAGCGCACCGAGGCCGGTCTGCCGGACCGGTTCGAGATGGGCATGACGCCGCGGGCGTTCGAGGCGATGCTGCACGAGGCCCTGGTCCAGGAGGTCAAGGTCGCGGTCCACTCCCTGCGGGTCCTGCCGCGGGAGTGGGGTTTCGAGGTCGAGCTGGTGCTCAAGAACCAGACTCCGGAGAAGCTCTCGGAGAACCTGGGTCTGCTGGAGGCCTGCCTGCCGGGCGTGCGCACGAACTCGGCGCTCTTGCAGCAGTCCAAGCAGGCCCGCAACGAATGCGTGCTGCGCATCCCGGGCGACGACCCGTGGAAGGCGGTGCCGGAGCTGCCTTACCGGGCGCCGAAGTCGATCAGCACGCATGACCTGCACAAGGCTCAGATGGGTGCCGACATGTCCGGCCGGGTCCTGGCGCTGCCGGGCAAGCGGACCAGCGTCAGCATCATCGGCAAGCCCCGTTCGGGAAAGTCGACGGTGCTGCGGGCCTACCTGGACGCGCTGACCGCGACCCGCGACCGCATCATCGTGGGCATCGACCTTGGCTCGTACGGTGCGGGATTCGGCCCGTACGCCAAGTGCATGGCCGCCGTCGCACGCACGCCGTCCGAGGCGCGCACCGTTCTGGAATGGGCTCTGACCATCGGAATGAACCGGCCCAAGCTGTTCCAGCGGGCGGGTATGACCGGCGGGAACTGGGAGGCCAGCCCCGAATTCCCCGGTATCACCGTGGTGATCGACGAATTCCCGGCCCTGGTGACGGCCGCTAAGGCTGAGACCTTCCCCAAGGGTGAGGAGGGCGAGGAAAAGCCGATGAAGCTGGACGAACTGGTCCGGCAGATTCATCTCACGTCGGCGAAGTCCGACGACGTGCTGGTGATTGCCTCCCACAGCGTCACCAAGGAAAAGATCGGCGAGAACACGTGGCTCGCGGAGGTGCCGGTCCAGGTGATGGGCGCCTGCGACAGGGACGACATCGTTCAGATCGTCGGTAAGGGGGCTATGGCGGAGGGCTGGCGGGCGGACCGGCTGCTCCCGGCGATGGGCGATGCCGTCAACGACGCTTCCGTGGTGTACCCGCTGGCCGGCGCCGCCTACTGCGAGCCGATCCCCTACCGCGCCTGCATCACCAGCGACGAGGAGGCCGACCGGCGGGCTGAGGAGCGCGTCGACGCAGGCCTGTGTGAACTCGACGCCGGGACCCAGGCCTTCGTCTCCGGCGTCGAGCTGCCGAACCCCGGCGGCGGCGACCCGTGGGACGACGACGAGGGCGAGGAGGAGCCGCTCCCGGTCCTTCTGCGCACGATCCGCACGATCTACCGGGACCTCAGTGACCCGAGCGGCCTGACGGAGGACGAGCTGTTCGACCAGCTCCACGGGTTCGACCCGACGTCGTGGGACCTGGACCGCTTCGTCCCCGAGGGGGGCGAGCCGATGACCAAGGGCGCGGTCCTGGCCCTGGTGCTCGACAAGGTCCTGGCCCCGCGCGGCCAGAAGTGGACCAAGGAGTCGTACCGGCCCAAGGGCGCCTCCAAGACGGTCAAGGGCTACCGCCTGCTCGACCTCAAGAGGCTCATCGGCGAGGCCGACGGGAGCTGACCCGCTTCCGGAACACCCGGAAACACGCAGGTCAGCGAGGGGGAACCGGCCCGGAACAGGGCCGGAACCCCCGCCCCGGGCCGGAACATGTTCCCCCCTCCCGGGCCCCGTTCCGGACCTGTTCCACGGCCCTGACCTGCACGTTTCCCCCAGTTCCGCCGCTGTTACGTCCGAAAGATCACGAATGTTCCCCGGAGGAAATCTGATGCCGATCAAGCCGTGGCGGGCCCTTGATCCCGACTCAGGCGCCCACTACCTCTCGTTCGAGCGCCGCTTCCGTGTCGTCGTCGAGGACCCCGAGCACACATGGCGCCGCGTGTGGATTCCGACCGTGATCGCCTGCCCGCTCTGCGGGGCGGACACCGGCCTGCGGCTGGCCTACCAGAGCGGCATGGACGCCGTGGTGGAGGCCGCCTGCCCGGTCGGGCACGTGTGGGTCGAGCCCCGCGTCGACCTCCTGCAGTGGACGGCGTACTGCCGGTTCCGGGCCGGTCGCCAGGAGTTCGAGTGGCAATGGCTGATCGAGGCCGGGTTCGGCGAGGAGCCGCCCCCGCCGATCGACTACGCCGAGGAGTTCCGCAAGGGAGCGGTCGAGATCGCCAAGTACGGCAAGCGCAAGGCGAAGGCGAAGGTCCGCCGCGAGATCCGCTCGGTCAAGAAGAAGGTCGGCAAGCGGGTGCGCAACGAGGCCATGCGCCCGGTCGCCGCCCTGCTGCGGACGGCCTGGACCATGCAGGCCGGGGGCGTCGAGCCGGTCAAAGCCTCCCGCCGGCGCCCGGCAGAGCCGAAGCCCCCGAAGACCCCGCCGGTCTCCGCCTACCGCAAGGCCTACGGCGCCCAAGCCCCCGCGAAGGGACCGAAGTGCCTGGTCTGCGACGACACCGGCCGGATCACCGCCCCCGGGATCTCCGTCCCCTGCGTCGAGTGCGACGGACCGGCCGCGGCCGCCCTGGCGGCCGCCGAGCGCCGCGCCGAGCGCGCCCGCCAGGGCAAAGACGAACGCCGCACCAGCAACACCAAATGACCCGCCCCCGCTCGCGCTGATTCCCGAACTCTGTAAATCCGGCAGTTCCGGAGTGCGGGATTCGGCGGGAACGCCCGGTCGATCCGGCCGGATTCCCTGACGACTAAGGAGTCACCGTGAACGTCTCCTCCAAGCTCACCGCCCTGGCCGCCCGCCTTATGGGGAAGACCTGGGCGCACGAGAGCACCGAGGAACTCGCCGCGGCGCTCGACCAGCAGGTCGAGCAGGTGCGCGACGCGAACATGCCGGAGCACCTGGCCGGCGCGGCGAGCCTGACCAGCGTCCCCGCCTACCAGCCCGGCCTGATCGCCCTGCGCGGCGACATCTACGACGCGGCCGTCTACCTGGATGCCCTGACCACCACCGCCACGGCGCTGGGCGACGCCGACCTGGTCAAGACGCTGCGGGAGGCGGGCGAGACCGCGCACGAACTGGTCGCCCGCCTCACGGCCGCCGCCCACGCCACGATCCCCGCCCCCGCCGTCCCGGTCTCCCGGATCGGCTGACCAGCGGAAACAAGAAGATGCCTATGAAAAGTAGGCACACGCTAGACAGGCCCACAAAAAGTAGGCATTCTAAGAGTGCGGCACCCGACCAGGGGCCGCACACCGAGGGGAAGGAACCCCGCTCATGACCGCGATGCACCTCAACTCCGCCAACGGCCACGGCCACGCCCTGCTGGCCCTGCGCCGCACCACCCACGTCCTGCGCCTGGTGGGCGACCACGTCTCGACTGTCGCCGTCGGCGTCGTCGGCGCCGGTGTCCTCGCCTGGATGGTCAACGACGTCACCGAGTTCACCCCGGTCCTGACCATCACCGCCAACATGGCGATCCTGCTGATCCTGGCCACGTGGGGCGCCGCCCTGCTGGTCAAGGGCTTCGCGTACGACATCGCCGACCGCATCGACCCCGACAGCCGCGACGGCGACGACCTGTGGGAGGCCACCACGGCCCTCCGGGACACCGTCGAGGACATCACCAACGGCGCGAACTACGACGACATCCGGCTCGCCCTCCAGGCCAGCCAGGTCCTGCCCGCACTGCACGAGCTGACCGTGCACCTGCGCGGCGCGTACGCCCAGGACGGCGAGATGGAGGAGGCGGCCGCGCTCAGCGACACCGTCGCCCTGGTCCGCGCCGCCGCCGAGTCGATGGGTCACCGCGACCTCAGCGAGTGACTTCGCCCCGGGGCGGCCGCCATCCCGGCCAAGGAACTCCGGCCGCCCCGGGCTCCGAACCCGCTCCAGACCGGAGCAGGAGGAGAACCCATCCTCCCCCATCCCGAAGGAGCCGAGAAATGCCCAAGTCCGACGCCGAGAAGGCCGCCGAAGCCCAGCGCGTACAGCAGGTCCAGCAGCGCCTGGCGGCCGCGAAGACCACCCGCGACCAGCGCAAGGCCGACGCCGAATTCGACTTCTGGGCGGACGTCGCCGCCGCGATCGACAGCGGCGAGGTCAAGCAGGCCGAGGCCTGCGAGGCCATCGGCTACAAGCGCGAGTACGTCCGCCGCCAGCTGATCGAGCACCGGGCCCAGGCCGAGGCCCGGGCCGCTGCCGCCCCCTCCGAGACCACCGACTGACCCACCCCGCGAGGAGTCCCCGATGCCCGAGCAGACCCCGGCCCCCGGCCAGATGCCCGCTCCGAAGACCCCGATCGACTTCCTGAGCGAGCACCGCGCCTACGTGGGCACCACCGCGGCCGCCGGCACGTTGCTGGCCCTGGCCCGGATCTGGAACGCCCAGGGCGCTGAGCACTCGCCCAGCGCCGCCGGGCTCATGCTCGCCTTCGGTGCCGCCTCCGGCTACTTCGCCGCCAAGAACGACGAGGAGACGGCCAGCGCCGTCTTCTCGTCGATGGCGCTGACCTTCGGCGCCCTGTCCGTCGGCGTCTACGCCGACCCGATCGCCCCGGCGCTGATCATCTGGATCGTCGCCGTCATCGCTTCCTGTGTCCTGATCGCCCGCTCCCGCCGCGACGACCGCCGGGTGGCCACCGCGCACGCCAACGAGATGGCCGCGCTCCAGGTGGACCGCAGCGCGGACATCACCATCGCCAACATCGAGGCGAAGTCCAGGATCGAGGTCGCCCGCGAGCAGTCCGCGGCCGCCGCCGCCATCGAGGAGGCCCGCGCGCACCGCGCCGCCCTCGCCGACGGCCCGCTGGACCCGATCGCCATGCTCCGCGCCTCTGGCCAGCTCCCGCCCCTGCACGTCGTCAAGGACACCGACGACGAGCGCCGCACCGCCTGACCTGACGCTTCCGCGAAGGAGACCCCGCCCATGTTCGGAAAGAACTACCGCCAGCGAGTGCGGCACCAGCGCCTCATGACCCTGGCGTCCATCCTGGTCAGCCCCTTCGAGCAGCCCGCCGTCCCCGCCGACCTCGTGGCGCTGGCCTTCGGCCGGTACCAGCTGGAGGTCACCGAGGAGGAGGCGGCCCGCTACCTGGACGCCGCCCTGGTCGACCGGGGAGAGCGCCTCCAGCGCCCCGCCGGCGTCGACGAGCCCGAGCCGGACGCCGAAGCGGAGGCGGCCGCGTCCGCCGAGGCCGCCGAGGTCGAGACCGCGCCCGCCAGCTGACCGGTAGCCCTTGGTCCGCGTCCCGCACGCGGCCCTTGGAGATCTGGCCAGCACCACCGCCCACCCCGCCCCTCCGGTCGTTTGGAGAACCCCGTGATCCGACTTCCCTTCCTGGAGCGCCTGCTGGAGCGCCGCTTAGACCGCCGGTGGAAGACCGCCGCCACCCTCACCGACCTCGGTGACCTCATGGCCCTGTGGCTGGAGGGCGAGATCGCCACCTGGCCCGGGTACGCGCCGGGCTACGGGCCCGACGAGGAGACCCGCGAGCTGATCCCGACCCTCGCGGCCGCCAACCGCGCCGGGTACGTCACCGTCGCCTCCCAGCCCGGCGTCGACCCCGTGATCGGGTTCGACGGGCTGATCTGGCAGCAGAAGGCCGCCGTCGAGGGCTTCGTCCGCGACCGGAACCTGCTGCGCGACCTGGTCGACGCCGCCTACGAGGCGGGCCTTGACGTCGAGGTCGCCGACACGCTCGACACCGGCGAGCGGGGCATCGTCGTCACCCTGCGCGGCGGCGAGCCCCACACCGGCTTCGGCGGCTACCTCAACAGCGCCCAGCTTCGCGGCATGTGGCCGGGCATCGGCTCCGGCGCCCTGGACGACGTCTTCCGCTCCGTACGGGTCACCCTCGCCGCCCCCGAGTACGGCACCGCTGCCGGGGCCCGGGTGTGGGAGGTCGTGGATGCCGTCACTGGGCCAGACCGCCATCGAGGCCGACTGATGACCCGGCCGGACGACGAGCACGTCGCCAGCTGGAACGGCCGGTACGCCGAGTACATCGCGGGCACCGAACCCCGCAGCCCGGAGAGGTGCCGGGCGGAAGCCGCCTGGTACCGCGACCAGGCATCCGGCTACTCCGACCCGAGGGTCCGTGCCTACTCCTTCGGCATGGCCGAGGTGTGCGAGGCGGCGGCTGTCCGTCTTGAAGCCGAGAAGCGGATGGCGCGGAGTCGCCGACTGATCGAACTGCGGCCCGAGGGCCCCGACGTCTCGCGCTGACGGCTGCCCGCGCCGCCCGGCCCGGGGGAGCGGGGCGGCAAGGGGAGCCGGGACAGCCCCGGTATCCGGCAGAGAACAAGAAGGAGGTGAACCTCATGGCGCATTGGGTGGTCCAGATCCCGACCCGCACGTCCGGCGAGAAGCCCCGGACCGGCGTCCAGTGGTTCACGTACCCGGCGTCGCACTTCCCCGCCCGCGGTGACGTGGTCGAGAAGGTCCGCGAGGACGTCGACACCGAGACCGCGGTCCGTCACCGTAGCGGCGCCGTCGCCGACGTCGACGCCATAAAGGTCATCTGGCACGACGACGTCCTGATGTAGATCCGCCCCGGGGCGGGCGGCACCACGACCAAGCAATGCGCCCGCCCCGGGCCACCCGAACCCCCTACAGAGGAAAGGGCACTGCCCATCATGGCTCAGAAGACGAACGGAGACCCGACTCCGGTCATCGCGATCCCGATGGCCGACCCGTCGGTGCCGTACCCGGAGATCACCGGCGACGAGCCGTGTCTCCAGGACCCGGACTTCTGGTTCCCCGAGCAGGGCGTGAACGCCGGTCCGGCCATGGCCTTCTGCCGCACCTGCCCCATCATGGCCGACTGCCTGTCGTGGGCCCTGGCCAACCCGCACCTGGCCGGTGAGGGCGTCTGGGGCGGCACGACCCGCACCGAGCGCAACGCCGTGCGCCGCAACGCGATGAGGCGGGCGGCATGACGAACCCGACGGACATCACCCAGGTCCTCACCGTCCTCGCCCTGGCCGGCGGGTGGGCGCTGCACGCCAGCCGCCTCTACCGGCGCCTGGACCACTCCCGCCACGACCCGCTGACCGAGCTGTGGACCCGCGACGGCTGGACCCGCCGGGCGGAGCGGGTCATCGCCCGCCGCCCCCGGGCCGCGGTCCTCCTTGCGGACCTGGACGGCTTCAAGCAGGTCAACGACGTGCACGGCCACGCGGCCGGTGACGCCGTCCTGGCGGCCGCGGGCGAGCGGCTGACCGCCTGGTGCGGCTCCCACGGTGTAGCCGGGCGGCTCGGAGGCGACGAGTTCGTAGCAGTCGTCGACGACGACGCCCGCCTGGACGACCGGCTCGCCGACCTCGCCGAGCTGCTGCGCCAGCCCGTCGAGCACCAGGGCGTGACGCTGACCGTAGGCGCCTCCATCGGCGCCGCCCGGCTCGCCGCCCTCCCCGAGCCGACCCTGTCGGCCGCGCTCACGGCAGCCGACCAGGCCATGTACCGGGTCAAGGGCCGTACCCGCCGCGGCCGCCGCCTGCTGCTGGCCCCGGCGTTCGCCGCCCTGCGCTCCCTCCCGCAGCGCATGCGCCTCGCGGCATGACCATCGCCGCGCTTCGGCCGCCGTCCGGTCGGTGCTGCTCGAGGAACGACGCTCCGCGCCGTGCCTCGTGCAGCCCCTCACACCGTGCACGAGTGCGGCCGGACGCGGTCCGGCCGCCCACGCCGAAGAAAGTCCTGGACGCCTGGCGGCAGAGCCAGCGCGCACCGCAGCTGGCCGCCGTCAGCTGACCAACCCGGCACACCACCGCACGACCCCCGGGGCGCGGCCGCCATCCCGGCCAGGAACCCGCCGGCCGCCCCCGGGGCCCTCCGAACCCAGACCGAGGAGAGACCCCCGACATGAACCCGATCCCCGAACCGTCCGTCATCGTGATGATCGGCGCGAGCGGCTCCGGCAAGTCCACCCTCACCCGCACGTGGCCCGCCGACTACCGGCTCGAACTCGACTCCTACAGGTGGGCCGTCTCAGGTGACGCGGGCGATCAAGAGGCCACCGCCGACGCGGTGTTCCTGCTGGACGCCGTCCTGGAACGGCGCACCGCCCGCGGATTGACGTGTGTCGTAGACGCTACGAACACGCGGTTCGACGTCAGGAAGCGGCTGATCGAGGCCGCCCACGCCCACCAGCTGCCCGCGGCCGCGGTCGTGATGACCACGCCGCTGGAGCAGTGTCTGGCCCGCAACGCCCGCCGTCCGGCCAACCGGCGCGTGCCCGACGCTGTGGTGCGCCACCAGTTCCAGCAGATCGCCGCCGCCCGCCCGGGCCTGCGCGCCGAGGGCTTCGACCACGTGGTCACCGACGACCGGCTGATGCGGCTGCGGGCCCTGCTCCAGCGCTCCGTCGACCGCATCCACGCCGACCACCAGGTCGACGGCGACCACAGCGAGCGCGCCCGCCGGGTGCTGGCCCGCCGGTTCTTCGGCGAGGACCTGGCGGAGGCCTTCCACTGGACGCACCTGCGCCCCAACCACGACCCCGTCGGCGCCCTCGCGGTCGGCGGCGACGAGATCACCCTCGCGTACCGCACATGGTTCCCCGACCCGATGGACTGGGGGTTCGAGGCGCAAGTGCCGTGCTTGGGTGGCTGCTCCGGCCCGGCCTGGGTGCCGGTGCGCAGCCCGATGGACCTGCTCGCCGTCTACGACGACGATTTCCCCGAGGACGTCGTCCGGTGCGACCGCTGCACCGCCGGCGCCGCCGCCCGGGAGGCGGTGTGAGCACCGTGGTCAACCCCGACACCGGCGACGGGTTCGACGCCCCCACCCCGTCCGAGGCCTACGCCGACGCCCCGGACCTGCGCCGCGAGATGCACGAGGTCATGGAGCTGGGTGCCATCCGCGACGGCCGCCGCGCCGGGGTGGTCACCGGACCGCCCCCGCCCGACGCCGCGGCCGCCGAACGCGTCTACCTCCTGCGCCGGGCCGCCCTGATGGACCGCATGGCCGTCGACGACCCCGGGCCCGGGGCCCGCGGCGCCGCCGTACGGACCGCGTTCGAACTCGCCCAGTTCGACCACCAGCACCCGGCGATGACCGCCGGACCGCACGGGCCCTACTCGATCGAGTTCGACCCCAGCCACCGCCCTTACGTCCGCCAGGAGTACGCCGCCTGGACCGCCGCCGGGCGACCCGGCAACGACAACTGACAAGGAGACCGGCATGAAGACACCTCCCGGCCAGTGCCCGCAGTGCTGGCAGCACGCCTACGACAAGAGCATCCATCGCAGTCAGGACCAGAGCCAGGACTGCCCGCAGTGCGTGGACCACATGCGCAACGGCTGCCCGTACATCGTGCCCAAGAAGAAGTCGAGCTGGTTCTGATTCTTCAGGACGGGCCCGCACTGTCACTGCCGCACGACAGCATGATCCCGGGGCCGACGGCCCCGGGCTCCGCCACGAAGGGACGTACATGAGCAACGACAGGGTGGACGAACTCCGCGAGATCGTCCGCGCCAACCGGCCGGAGACGCCCGACCTCAGCACGGCCATCCACGCAGCAGTGGACCGGCAGGCGTCCGCGCTCCGTGCGCACCGGGAGCCGGACAGTGCTTCCGCGACCGAGCCGACAGGAAGCGAGGGCGCCATGCCCGCCACCAATGCCGCCGAGGGGCCCGCCTACACGGCCGAGGCGTACGCCGCCGTCGAGAAGGCCTCCAAGTCCCTCCGGTCCCTGTACGCGCCGAGCGTGCTCGAACAGGCCGCCGCCCTGCTGACCGACCTGTGGGCGGCCGGCGGACGGCACGGCGTCGAGCGCAAGGAGTGGGACTGGGCGGTGAACCTGCCCTCCGGCGCGCTGGAGGTCATCGCCAGCCGCTACACCCACGCCCCCGACCCCGAGCGCACCGGCGACCAGGTCGCCGCCCTGCGCCGCGACCTGGTCGAGGCCCTGACCTCCGCCGAGATCGGCCTGAGCGTGCAGAACGGGCCGCGGCTGAACATGGTGGTCGTCGAGCGCCTTCCCCAGACGCCCCGCGGCGGCTTCCACGGTGACGCCGATCTGGTCGTCGGCATCTACTCCAACGGCGGCTGGGACATCAGCATGAACGCCGACGGCGCCACCGTCGTCTCCATCGCCGCCCCCGCCACCAAGGCCGGTGCCGCCGAGGTCGCCGCCCTCGTGCGGTCCGTCGCCTGCGGCGAACTCGGCAACCCCTTCCGTAGCTGACCCTCACCACCAAGGAGCGCACCCCATGTCCGACTGGACCCCGACCACCCTGGTCCGCGTCGACCGCGACTACGACCGCAGCAACTCCGGGGCGGGCGGCAGCCGCTTTGGCTCGTACGTCAGCGCCCGCGAGAGCCAGCTCGACGAGGACGACCGCACCGACCGCGCCGAGTTCACCGCGTGGGCGTGGAGCATCGCCACCCCGCCGGTGATGTCGCCCGGCTACGTCGAGATCCGTCCCGACCTGTCGGTCACGTTCGACCGCGACGAGGACGGCGACCCGGTTGTGAAGGTCGTCGTGCCGCTGCCCCACCGGGCCCTGGCCCGCGAGTACCGCCCCGGCTACGAGGTGGGTGACTGGGAGGCCCCGTACGGGCGCGGCGAGAGGTACCCCAAGCTGTGGGGGCCCGCGTACGTCAAGCGCCCGACCGTCCTGGCGTCCGCCACGCTGCTCATGCCCGCCAAGGACTGGGATCTGTTCGTCCCCTCCGACCGAGCCGAGCAGCTGGTGGACGACGCGCAGCTCGCCGTGGAGACCGCCGCCCGGCTCATCAACGAGTACGTCGGCCCGCAGGTCGCCGACCTGCTCGGGGCGTCGTAGGCCGACCCGACCGAGGCGGGCGCCGGGGCCGCGGGCATCGGCCCCGGCGCCCGCCAGGGAGGAAAGCACATGCGCGAGACCACCACCACCCGCCGCCCGGCGACCGTCGCCGTGGTGGCGCCCGGCGTTCTGCACGCCGCCCTCGCCTGCTGCCACCCCCAGCCGCTGCCCGCCTGGCTCACCCGGGCACAGCCCCGGTGCGGCACCGGCCCCGGCGGCACCCTGCACCTGGACGCGGCGGCCGCCCAGGAACTGGAGGACCTGGCGGCGACGGCCCTGTGGGAGTGCCAGCAGGCCGACGGTGAGGGCGAGCCGTTCACCACCCTGTTCGCCGAGGCCTGCGCGGCCGTTCTCGACTCCCTCGCCGCCGCCCGCCACACTCGAACCCAGACACCGGAAGGACCCGAGTGATGACCGCTCAGCCCGTCCACCAGCCCGCACCGCCGCCGTCCCCCGCGGCCGCCGCGCAGCTGCGCGAGCGCATCAGCCGACACCAGCGCGCCGCGCAGTGGCTGCCCGCCTTCGAGCGGGACTGGGGGCACGCCCTGGAGACGGCCCGCCAGACGTTCGACCTGACCCCGCTGCACGAGACGATCCGGGAGTGGAGCGGCCGCCTGGACACCGCCCCGGCGGTCGCCGCGTTCCTCGCGGGCGGCATGGACACCTCCGACGGCGTCCCCCTGGAGGACGTCATCGGGTCCCGCGGGTGACCCCGGCCTGGCCCGCCCGGCTGTCCCCGAACGCCTCCGCCGTGCTCGCCCAGCTCCAGCCGGAGGTGCAGGAGATGGTGCGCGACGTGCTCGACATCGCCTCCCGCCAGCCGTGGGGCTGGCCGCAGTGGGACCCGACCGACTTGGAGGGGCCAGACCTGCGCCGTGCCGACGTCGGCCCGCTCACCGTCGTCTACTTCATCAACCAGCCGCGCGAGTACCTGTACGTGCTGGACATCGTCTGGGCGGGGTAGACGCCCGCCGCCCCGCGCACGAGGCCTCCGCCGGTCCGCCGGCGGGGGTTTCTTCGTTCTCGTCAGCTCCGGCGGCATCACCGGTCACGCACTTCGGCGTACGGTGCTGATCACCCTTGCCCACGAGAACGAGGAGAGTGTCCCGCCGTGACCACGCACGCGGTGACCGGCGTTGAGCGACGACCGCCGATACCCGCCAGCAGCACCGCCGCCGACGGCGACGCCCTGGTCCCCATCCGCGGAGGCCTGCTGGCCTCCGCCATCGTCGTCGCGGTCAACGCCCTCGCCCTCGCGGTTATCGGCTTCACCGGGTCCTACCGCTCCGTGCGCGACCTGGCGCTCGACTGGGGGTGGGGCTGGTTCTCCTACGTCTTCCCCGTCGGCATCGACGTCGGGATCATCGGACTGATCGCCGCCGACCTGTTCCTGTGCGCGATCCGCACCCCGGCCCCGATCCTGCGCTGGTTCGCCTGGGTGCTGACCGTGGCCACCATCGTCTTCAACGCCTCCAGCGGGTGGCCGCCGGACGGCTCCGCCGGGTGGATGGACTACGTCGAGGCCGCCGCCCACGCCACGATGCCCGGACTGGTCGTGGTCATCACCGAGGCCCTGCGCCGGGCCATCGCCCGCCGGGCCCGCATCGCCGACGGCCGCCAGTTCGAGCCGCTGGGCATCGCCCGCTGGGTCCTCGCGCCCCTGCCGACCTTCGGCGTATGGCGGCGCATGAGGTTGTGGGACGTCTACACCCGCGCCGAGGCGCTCGACCTGGAGCGCGACCGGCTCACCCTCCGCGACGAGCTGCGTGAGAAGTACGGCAGGAAGTGGAAGGAGAAGGCCCGCCCCATCGAGCTGCGCGCCATGCGCGACGCCGGCCGCGGCCTGCCGATCCCCGCCCAGCTGATCGCGAACGCCGCGCTGCCCCCCGCGAACGCCGACCGCGCGAACACCGCGAACGCCGCCCCGGCCGACCCCGCACGGCCCGCTGCCGCCGACGATGGCGCGAACGCCGCGAACGCCGGTGCGTACGGTCTCGGGGTACCGACCGCGAACGACGTGCCGGTGGCAGCGGCCGCCGCGAACAGTCACCTCGTCGACATGGAGACAGTGCGAACGCCCGGGGGACCGGCGAGCGAACACCCGGCGTTCGCGGCCGCCGAACAGGCACCCCAGATGGGTGCCGACCTGCGCGAATCGCACCGCGAACGCGCAACGGTCCCCGCGGCCGCCCCCACGCGCTCGGTCGTCAGGAGCACCGTGCCCGCCCCCTACAGCCCGGCCGGACCTGTCCCGGACGGCGACCGCGAACTGGTGGGCGCGAACGCCGTGGCGCTCACCGCGAACACCTCCGCGTACGCGGCCGGGCCGACCGTGAACGGTGCGAACGGATACCGCGAAGTCGCCGCCGGCGCCGTGGCGGGGGAGGAGCGCGAACACCCCGCCGAGCGCTACACCGAGGACCGGGCCGGGCGCCGGCGCCTGGCGGAGGACTTCCTCCGGGCCAAGGAGACCGAGCAGCCGCCGCCCTCCCAGGCGAAGTTCGCCGAGCGGGTCGGCGTCGCGCCCGCCACGGTGTCCAAGGCGATGAGGGAGTGGCGCGAGGACCACGGCGACTGACCCGCCCCGTTGTGTCGACCCAACAAAGCCTCTCCCCGCACCCCCGTCCCGTTGTCCCGGCACAACAGGGCGGGGGTGCGCCGTTCCGGCCGGGCTCCCGTTCGTCGGTGGAGATGCAGGGGGCTCCGCCCCCCGCACCCCCCGGCCCCCCACAGAGGGGACGGGGGGCCGGAAATGATCTTGAGGTGAGTGGGTGGGGTCGGGGGTGGGCGGCCGGGGTGCTCCCTCCGTGGTCGGGCACCCGAGGGGACCACAGCCCGCACCGGGCCGCCAGGCCGAGCCGCCTGCGGCGGTCGCGCAAGCGCGAGCCTGGCACCCCGGCACGGCCCGCGGTCGGCTGACGCCTGCCCAACCGCGGAGGGAGCACCCCGACCGGGGCGGTCGTGTGGCGTGCGGACGCCGGGCGGAGCCCTGAAAAAGGCCGCCTGAGCTGCGATTCCGACTTGACCTCGGGCCCGAAAATTGATTGAATTAGCAGTGTCGAAAGGGGGCGGGAATCCCCGACCGGCACCCACCGAAAACCTCAACGAGCGGAAGGACCGCGTCATGACCACCACCGGCCACGACCCCGCATACCGCGTCGATCTCGGCAAGCGCTTCGCCAGGTACCTCGTCGTCGTTGACGACCGCGATCCGTTCACCAGCGTCGCCGACTTCTACCGCGAAGACCGGATTCCCCAGCGGCGCGTGGCGCACGTCGAGCGTCAGGCCAGCCACCCGGAGGAGCGGGAGGCCCAGTGGGATGAACTGGTGGGCTCTTGCCTGGACGCCGAAGGGGAGTCGCTGAGTCTGCTGACCTACAACGCAGTCAGTCACGGACACGCCGTCTACCGCGCCCGCCGCGAGTACGCCATGTCCAGTGCCGCCGCCCGCATGGCCGAGGCGATCGACGATCACCTGGAGCGCGGCGATCGCGGATGGATCGCGATCCGCATCGCGGACGGCGGGAGCGACGGCGAGCTGTACGCCGACGCTTTCGTCGCCCAGGCCGCACAGGAGCAGCCCGAGCGGTGGACCTATGTCCCTGTCTCGCCGCTGTGCCCGTGGTCGGTCCGCATGTGCGAGGAGCACCTGAAGCTCATCGCCGACTTCGAGCGCCGTTGCCGTGGCCTGGTCTACGACTTCGACGCCTTCCTCTGACCTGCGGCCCCCACCGGTGGCGCGGGCGGGGGCGGGAATCCCCGCCCGCGCCACCGGCCCGGCCGCCCGACACCGATCAACCTCAACGAAAGGCACGAGCATGACCACGACGACCACGACCCTGGCGTTCCGACTCGGCACGCCGGACTGGGAGCGCCGCTACCCCGTCCTGATCGGCGGGAACACCGTGATCGGTGCGGTGTTCCGCTGGCACCGCGACTGGCTCACCCTGACCAGCGCGGGGGAGCACAACCTTGGCCGTCCGGAGAAGGGTCGCCGCGGCGTCCCCCAGGCGGCTGCGCAGGCGGCGGCCGCGCAGGTGGCCGCCGAGTACGCGGCCGGTCGCATCACGGCCATGTCCCTCGCGGACGTGACGGCCGCCGTGCCCGTACTGGACGGCGACGTGCCGCTGCTGCACCCGCGGATGCCGGAGACCCGTCGCAACGTCGAGACCGCGCAGCAGGTCATGACCGCGCTGGCACTGCACCGCTGGAAGCCGTACACCGGCTTCCCCGGCAGCGACAACCCGTGGTGGCAGGAGTGCGAGCTGTGCGGCTGGCAGGGACCGCGCTACTGGTCCCACCAGCGCGGCCGCAACGGCGACCAGCCCAGCACCCACCGGCACCCGGCGTCCGCCGAGTTCGGGGCGCCCGCCGGATGCGTCGGCGACGAGAAGGTCCGCGAACTGATCGCCGCCTACCAGCAGTAGCCCGCCCGTACGACCGCCGGGCCCGGACACCGGTCCGGGCCCAGCGACCACCCGGGGGAGAGGGGTGGGAATCCCGCTCCCCCGGATCGAAGCGACACCGACAACCTCAACCCATCAGGAGAACACCGCCATGCAGATCTCCAAGGCCGTGCGCCAGGAGCTCGAACTCGCCGTCTGCGACGGGCCCGTCGTCCGCCTGCGAAAGGAGGCCGACCCGGCCGCCGCGGACGGGGCCCACAAGGTCCTCACACGTTCCGGCGCCTGCTGGAGCGTCCGCCACCAGGGCTACGTGTTCGCCGACCTGTACCCCTTCGGCCGGGCGGCGGAGCTGGTCGAGCGGATCGTCGCCCGCCAGTGCGCGGTGAACCGGCCCGACCGCGGAGTGGTCTCCTGCCCGCAGTCGATCGCCGAACTCCTCTGGTGCGAGATCCCGTACGGGGAGGGCATGCAGGTGCTGGAGCCCTCAGCCGGGCACGGAGTCCTCGCGGCGGAAGGCGCGGCCCGCGGGTGCGTCATGGACTGCTACGAGATCGACGGCGACCGGGCGGCGGACATTACGCGCGCCGGGATCGCCCGGCACGTCCGCTCCGCAGACTTCCTGACCGTCGAGGCCCGGCCGGAGTACGACGCTGTGGTCATGTACCCGCCCCACCGCCGGAACCTGGCCGTTGAACACGTCCTGCACGCCTACCGCTTCCTGCGCCCGGGCGGGGTGCTGGGGGCGCTGGTCTCGCTCGGCATCGAGAACACGGCGGGGCCGCGCGGGCGGCAGTTCCGGGAGCTGCTGGAGACCGCCAGCTACACCCACGTCCTGGATGAGGCCGACTTCGACGACGGCTACCTCCTGTCGCCGACCGGTCTCCGTCTCCGTGCTCAGCTGCTCTACCTCTACGCGGACGAGGCGCAGGAGTGAGCGCGTAGCAGCACCAGGCCGCCGGGCCCGACTCATCCGGGCCCGGCGGCCGCCGTCCGGCCAGCCGGCCGGAGACGCCAGGCGGCCGACGGGGCGCAAAAGCGTGGGAATCCCGTCGGCCGCAACGCCCGGCCACCGAAGGCCCTCAACAGGCCGTCAACCGAGCACGCCAACATGGTAGACGCGTCCCACACACACCGAGGAGCAGCACCCCATGAAGACCATCGACGGGCGGCAGTACGCCACCCGCGCCGAGCTGTCCGCCCGCGCCGGGTACAAGGGCGACGCCACCCTCCGCGCACTGTGGGCGGAGCGCGAGAGCAATGGGCACCCGCCCGCCCTCCGGATCGACCGCGCTCTGTACTGGGACGTGGAGGTCTGGGAGCGGTGGCACACCGAGTACCGGCGCCAGGGCAACGGCGTCGACTACAGCGGCAGCCCCGACGAGGAACTGCCCCCGGCGGACCAGGCCAGGGTCCTCGGGGTCAGCGTCAGCGCGATCAGCCACTACCGCGACAACCCGCCGCCCGGGTGGCCCGCTCCCGTGCGCGAGGAGGAGCTGGAGAGCGGCCGCATGCGCGAGTACCGCACCCGGCGCCAGCTCTGGGCCTACGCCGACGCCGGGCCCCGGGCCGGAGCGGCCGGCCGGACGCCGGCGAAGGGCCCGAACCCCCGGGTTGCCCTGGCCGTGGAGCTGCTGGCCGCCACGCCCGGCATGAAGGCGGGAGAGGCCGCCAAGGCCCTCGCCGAGCAGCACGGCGGGCACTGGACCACGTGGAGGACGGCCGTCACCGAGGCCCGCAGGCAGGGCTGACCGGCGGCCGCGACGCGTACGGTCGGCATCGCCCCCGACCGGGCGGACGCGGGCCGCCGGAACGCCCGGGAAAAGGTCAGAAAAGCGGCCCTGAGCTGCGTTTTCACCTTGACCCACGGCCTATAACTTGATTGAATTAGCAGTGTTGGACGGGGCGGGAATCCCGGACCAGCACCACCGAGAACCTCAACGAACAGGACGGCCCATGACCGAGATCGAGGCGGGGGAGCCCACCCCCGAGACCTGCCTCCGGGTGGCCCGCGAGGCCGCCGCACTCGCCGCCGCTGCTGACGACATGGCGCTCAGCGCCGCGTGCCGCAGCAGCTCCCGCACCGAGGCCCACCGGGAGGAGGTCATGCACGCCGTGCACCGGGAGGCCGTCGAGGCCGAGGGGCACGCCGCCCGTGCGGAGCAGTGGGCGGCCGACCCGAGCATGCCGGACAGCGCGCTGCGCTACTGCGCCAGCGGCGCCGTCGACTACGCCGTCCGCGCCCAGGAGGCCGCCGGGGTCGAGGCGACGGCCGCCGCGCTGCGCACCGAGCTGGAGCGCAGGCTCACCCCCGAGGAGCGCGCCGAGCGGGAGAGTGAGCGGCGCCGCGCCGAGGCCGAGCAGGAGGCCGCCGAGCGGGCCGCGACCGGCATGGACAGCGACAACCGCCACCTGGCCAGGATGAACGCCTATCTCGCCGAGAGCGTCGTGCCCGCACTCGGCTGGACCGCCGGGCACGTGCGGGTGCTGGAGGCCGCGCAGACCGGCCGCCTGTACCAGCGCGACGGGCAGGTTCGGCAGGCCACTGAGTGCGGCGTGTGGAGCGGCGGCCGCAAGGTCAGTCGGGAGCGGACGCAGGACCTGCGCGCCGCCGGGTACCTCGCCGCCGTCGACGCGGCCGACGGCGCCAGCGTGCTCGTGCTCACCCCGAGCGGTCAGGTTGCCCTGGAACTCGCGCGGCTGCACCCGGCGGGCCTGTACGAGAGCGACAAGGCGGCGTACGAGGCCCGCTACGCCCGGGTCGCGAAGCGGTACAAGCGCATGGACGACAAGAAGGCCGCTGCCCGCCGCCTCCCGGTCATGGACAGCGGCACGGTGCGCCGGTACCAGCGGCCGGTGACGCTCGCCGAGCAGGAGGCCCGCGCCGCGCGCGAGGCCGTCGAGCAGTGGGAGGGCGAGGGCGGCTACTGCCCCGGCGTCCCGACCCCCGCGGCCGCCGTCGAGGACACCGTCCGCTGCCCCTGCTGCGGACTGCACAAGGTCGCCGTGGCCGGTGTCCTCGCCCACCACAAGGCCACCCGCGCCGCGGTCGAGGACTGCCCCGGCAGTGGACTGCGGCCCGGCGCCAAGACGCCCCGCCCGGCCGCCGAACCCCGTACCGAGGACGCGCCGGCGACGGTCGCCGAGCCCGCCCCGGCACCGGCTGCGGACGAGCTTCCCTGGCCTCCCGGGGTGCGCCTGGTGTCGCTGATGTCCACCCGCTTCCGGGACTGGTGGGGGCTGGAGTGCGGCCGGTGTGTGCCCGGCGTCAGTGCCCCGCTGCCCGGCAAGTGGGATGACAAGGGCGACGCCCGGATCGCCGCCTACGCGCACTACGACCAGGCCCACCGCCCGGCCGACGACCTGCTCACCGAGCAGGAGATCGCCGAGGTGAAGCGCTGGCCGCTGTCGGACGCGCAGCGCCAGGTGCTGAGCTGGGCCGAGTACGCCGAAGTGGCGGAGTTCGAGGACGGGTTCTGGGCCCTGGACTGCGTCCCGGACCGGTGGGACGTCAACAAGAGGATCGCCCGGGCGCGCGTGACCGGACTGTGGGCGGCCGGACTGCTGAACGTGCACCTGGACGGCTCCGGTCGCCGCCGTCTCGTGAAGTCGCCGACGGGGCACCGGGTGGCCCGTCTGCTGTGGCGCGCGAAGCGCCAGGGCGTCGCCGAGCCCGCCGCGAAGGACGCCAAGCTCACCCCGCTCCCCAAGCGCAGCGGCGGCTACCCGCTGCTGTCCGAGGGGCGCTACTTCACGGGCGAGGGGCGGCCCGCCGACGACGCGGCCCCGGAGGCGCCCCCCGCTGCCCCCGCGCCCGCCGAGACGGCCCCGTCGGCGGCCGCCGCCGTGCGCGCCGAGCAGCCCCTGCTGCGACGCCTGTTCGCCCCGCGCGCCGCCCGCGAACAGCGTCCCGTGGACGGCCTCCGCACGGTCATCCGGCGCCCCCAGCGAGTGCTCACCCACGAGGAACGCGAGCGGGTACGGGACATGGCCGCGCTCAACTTCCAGGGCGCCCTGATCATGGGCATCATCGACCCGGTCCCCAACGCCTCGCCGATGCCGGAGGAGGCGGGCGCGTGGGTGCGCGAGCACGTGTGGCCCGAGCACCTCCAGCAGATCGAGCGCAAGTACCCGCACGGCTTCGCGCGCTGGAGCATGTGCGAGCGGGGCACCTGCTGGAACTGCCTCTCCGGGCGGTGCGACATCTGCGTCCACCGCCAGAAGGGCGGCCCGGACGTCGACCGCAACCAGGACTGGGTGACCGACCATCGGGGACGCAACGTCGCACGGTTCATCCCGCGCCCTGGCGGCGAGCCGTGCGTGTGGTGGTGCCGGTGCGCGTGCCCCAAGGACGGCCCTGCTCCGGCCCGTCCGGCGGTGAAGAAGAAGCCCGCACCGGCCGCGCCGACGACGACGTCCGCGCCCGCTCCGGCACCGACCGCGACGCCGGTACGGGCACCCGCGGAGAGCGCCCTGCAGGCCGCCTTGTGGTGACGCGGGGGGCGCTGCCCCCCACACCCCCCGGCCCTCTCTCGGAGGGGGCGGGGGGACGCGTGCCGACCGCGCGGTGAGTGGGTGGTGCAGGGGGGGTGGGCGGCCGGGGGACTCCCTCCCCGGACGGGCACCCGGAGGGGACCACAGCCCGCGCCGGGCCGCCAGGCCAAGCCGCCTGCGGCGGTCGCCTCCGGCGAGCCCGGCACCCCGACACGGCCCGCGGTCGGCTGACGCCTGCCCGACCGAGGAGGGAGCCCCCCGACCGGGGCGGTCGTACGGCGTCCCGACGCCGGGGCGGAAACCTCATGTGACCTGCGCAGATGCCTTGACCTACCCCCCAAAACTTGATTGAATTAGCAGTGTCGGAACGGGGCGGGAATCCCGGACCGGCGCCACCGAGAAGCCTCAACGACAGGGACCACGGGCACATGATCGAGACCGAAGCAGCGCAGCGGGCGGCACTGCCCGAGTGGCTCGCCGACGTGGCGGAGGACCAGGAGGAGGACGCGGCGGTCCTGCACCGCGCGGCCGGGCACCCGGACCTGATCGAGTGCCGCCGCACGGCCGATCTGCTCGTTGACTTCGCCCAGGCGAACCCCGGCGAGGAGGCCGACGGATGGGCACTTGACGCCATGCTCCGCGCCATCCAGTGCGCGTACGGGATCGCGGACGGCGACATGGTGGAGGCCGCCGAGTGCGGCCGCGCGGCCAAGGGTGAGCGCGCAGCGATGACGCTGGACCGACTGGAGTCCGAGGGCATCGCCGCCGACCAGCTTGTGGCCCTGGACCGCGAGACCTACGAGCTGTTGCAGTGGTACGCGGGACCGTGGCCGGTTGAGTGGCTGTTCCCGCCGGCGAAGGACGGCCGGGGCCGCGTGCTCCGCCCCCGGATCGTGGTCCTGTTCGCTGGCCCGGGAGGCCTCACGCACGGCATCCTGCGCATCCTGCGGGCCAACGTCGACGTGGTCGGCGTCGACCTGGACCGTGGCGCCGTCGCGACGTCGACGGCCGCCGGGTACCGCGTCATCCACGCGGACGTGACCGACCTGGACCCCGAGCACCCGTGCCTCCAGCACGTCACCGGCATCGCGCTCACCCCGCCGTGCCAGGCGTACAACCCGTCGGGCCTGCGCAAGGGGCACTACACGGGCGCGATCGAGCTGATCGAGCGCACCGTGCTGGAGGCCGCCGCGGCCGCCGGGTTCCACCCGGTCGTCACCCCCGAAGGCGGCGACGTGGCACCCGGCTGCGAGGACGGCTACGCGCCCCGCCTGAAGATGACCTGGGACGAGGTCCGCGAGCCGCTGGAGCAGTTGGAGGACGCGCGGGCCGGGCTGATGGCGGAGGTCGTCATCTGGCCCCTGGCGATGCTTGCCCGAGGCGGCAGCGTGGAGTGGGTCGCCGTCGAGCAGTCGAGCGCCCTGCCCGCCCGGATCGAGGCCGCGCTGATGGACCGGCTGAGCGAGGCCGGGTGGCACACCACCGAGGCGTTCACGCTGGACGCGGTCGACTACGGCTCCGCCTCCCACCGCAAGCGCAGGCTGATGGCCGCCTACCGGGGCGAGCGCCCGTTCGTCGACCTGACGCCCACCCAGCCGTTCCCCGTGACGACGTTCGCCAAGTGCGTCCGATGGCCCACCGGCCGCACCTACCTGACGCGCGGGAACCGGCCCGTGGACCCGATCACCGGTCGCGCGAAGGGCGGCAGCTCCCGCAGCGCCGACCTCCCGTCGACGTGCGTCACGGCGACGGCCTACGGCTGGACCTGCGCCGAGACCGGCGAGCGGATCACGCAGGAGGACATCGGCCGCCTGGTGGGCTTCCCAGCCGACTACCCGTGGCGCCATGTCGGCCGCGGCCGCGGGGTACGGAACAAGGCTCAGCAGGCCGCCGATGTCGTCTGCCCGATGGTGTCGGCAGCGCTGTTCGGGCGCATCCTCGGAGACCGGCAGTGGGAGGCCAAGGTCCGGGCGTACGTCGAGGAGCTGTACCGCCCGGCGGCGGTCGAGGAGGGCGGACGGACGCTTCTGCGAAAGCTGTTCGCCCCTCGTGTCCCGGCGCAGAACACCGACCGGTCACCCGTCGCCTGACCGGCGTACGCACCACGACGAAGGGGCCTCGCCAAGCGGGGCCCCTTCGCTGTGTCCGGTCGTGTCACACGGAGGCGGCGGAAGTCACCTCGTCGGCCGTGGGGGAGCTGTCCTGCGCGGGGATGCCGCCCGTCGGCGAGCTGCCCGCGTCGGCCGTCGCAGACGCCTGGCCGCCGGTCCTCTTTCCTACCGAACGGGACCGCTTCCGCGGTCGCTTCACCGGCTCGTCGGCGCCCAGCTTCGCCAGGTCCTCCGCCGTCCACCCCGCCGCTTCGGCGTCGACGTACGCCTTGCCGTACGGCTCGTCGAGTTCGGCGAGCTGCCCCAGCAGCTTGCTCCGCTTGGCCAGGACGTCCACGAGAGGCTTGGCAGCCGTCTCCCGGCGTTCCTGGAGTTCCCTCATCCTCTGCAAGATCTCATCAGCGCTTGGCATGCGGTGATCGTAGCGCCCGGCATTCCGGCGGCCGCCCGGAATCTGACCGTACTGCCGCAGGTGGCAGCGGTTTTGACCGCACGTCACGACTACCCGGCGCCTTTAGGGGAGGCAGTAACCACCGGCAGCGAGTTGTAGGTTACTGGGCCCAGTAACCGGATATCGCTGACCGGTCTGCACTAGGTTGGCCGTCATCGATCTTGGTCCAGGGATGGACCGGGAGGGGTAGGAGAGGGGGCGCCAGCGTGAACGAGTCGCCGGCGGATGAGGAGGCGTCGCGTCCTCCGGTACGACGACGTGGGCGCGAACCGGGCGGGACCCGGTCGCACCGCTTCAAGGTCTCCTTCAACGACGCCGAACTGGCGATCGTGCAGGAGGCCGCCGACCGAGAGAACCAGGCACTCGCGTCATGGGTCGGCCAGGCCGC
This sequence comes from Streptomyces sp. NPDC047853, assembly GCF_043204535.1. Taxonomy (NCBI): domain Bacteria; kingdom Bacillati; phylum Actinomycetota; class Actinomycetes; order Kitasatosporales; family Streptomycetaceae; genus Streptomyces; species Streptomyces sp. NPDC047853. The sequence goes on from NZ_JBIDCI010000029.1 coordinate 39,593, forward strand.
GCTGGCCGTCGCCACGGAACACGTGGTGCCCGTCTCGGCGGACTCCAAGGTGGTCTTGCAGGAACTCATACGGTCGCGAGCACAGTTGCGCAGGGTCGGCAACAACCTCAACCAGGTGGCGCACGTGCTGAACGCCGAGGGTGAGGTGACCAACGCCCAGATCAGGGCCGTGCTGACACTGGTCAACGAGACCGTCCGGCACGTCGACGAGGCCACGCTGCAGGTGATGAGAGAGCGGCGGCCGCGCTCGTGATCCCGAAGGAGGCAGCGCCGGGCGACGACACCGCCGGACTGCTCTACTACCTGTACGGCCCGGGCAAGCGGGACGAGCACGTGGACCCGCACATGGTCGCCGCGTGGGACCCGTTCGTACCCGATCCGGTGAAGTCGGATGAGTTTTCGATCTCCGATCTCGCGATGCTGCTGGACGCACCCGTACGCGCCCTGACGGGCAAGAAGCCGCCGCTGCACGTCTTCCACGTCGCGGTGCGCAATCCTCCCGAGGACAGGACCCTCACCGACGAGGAGTGGGCCCGGGTGGCACGCGAGATGATGCACGCCTCCGGCATCGCGCCGCACACTGACGACCAGGGTTGCCGATGGGTGGCCGTGCGCCACGCCGACGACCACATTCACATCGTGGCGACCCGGGCCCGCGAGGACGATCGCCAGCCGGACACGAGCTGGAGCAAGCTCCGGATGCAGGAGGCCGCGCGCGGGTTCGAGGTCGAGTTCGGCTTGCGTCGTCTGACCCACGCCGACGGCACCGCACGCAGGTGGTCGAAGACCGGAGAGGCGGAGAAGGCGACGCGCCGGGGACTGTCTGAACCTGCCCGCGAGACGCTCCAGCGCGCTGTACGCGAGGCGGCGGCCGCGGCCGTGAGCGACGCCGATTTCTTCGCCCGACTCGCCGTGGCCGGACTGCGCGTGAAGCGGCGGATCGCCCCGGACGGCAACGTGACCGGCTACTCCGTGGCCCTGCCCGGAGACCGCGACGGCGGACAGAAGCCGGTGTGGTTCCCGGGCACAAGGCTCGCCCCGGATTTGTCCCTGCCGCGCGTACGCGAACGCTGGAGTGGAACGCCGGTGAACCCCGCGGCCGCGCCGGCGGATGTGTGGCGTGCGGCGGCGGAGAAGGTCCGCGCTGCCGCCGACCAGCTCGGGGCTGGAGGTCTGCACCAAGGCGCCGGAGACGTGGCCGCGCTCGGGGACCTGATCGTGACTGCCGCCGTCGTCTCCCCATACCTGGTGCGCAGCCAGATGCGGAAGGCCGCGTACGAGTACGAGCGGGCATCCCGGGCCCCGACCGTCCGCCAGATGGAGGGTCAGGCACGCGAGCTGTACCGGGAGTCGACCCAGGTCCTCGCCCGTTCCGTGTCCTCGGTCGGCCGTAACGACACGGTCGCCGCACTCGGCTTCCTGCTCGCCCTGGTGACCGCCGTGGAAGCCTCCCGGCGCTGGCACCAGGCGCAGGAGCACCGCGTCCAGGCGGAGGCCGCCGGACGGGCCGGACGGCTGCTGCACGAGGCAGTCGAGGTGACCGTCGGCGTCAACGCGGCACGCGAGTACAAGCCTCGCAGCAAGCGCGCCGCGGCCCAGGCGAGGACCGGGCGTCGTGCGGCCACGGCGCCGGGCACCCGGCCGATGGTCGGCACCGTTCAGAAGGCCGTCCCCGAGCACGCCCGCGAGATCCTGGCCGATTCGGCGTGGCCCACCCTGAGAGCCCGGCTCGCAGAGGTCGAGAAGGCGGGCGACGATCCGGGCGACGTCCTGGCAACGGTCGCAGCCCGCAGGGAATTGAACTCAGCGGACTCGGTCGCCGAGGTGCTTGTATGGCGCCTGGACGGATGGCAGCGGCAGCGCAGTTCGGCGGCCGCCGCCTCCGGTAGCGGCACGACTACCGCGCCCGCCGGCGGCATCGGGCGAACCCCCCCGGCCCGCAGGCAGGGGGCACCCTCGCCGACACGGCGGCCGCCCGGCGAGGAGCAGCAGCGCAAGGGCCCGAAGCCGGGCCGCTAACGAGGGGAGAGCGCGAAATGACAACACCGACACCAGAGGAGCGCGCGGGGGAGGCGTTCGCGGAGTCCGCCGCCGAGGCGGTGCAGACCGCGGTCATGGCGGCGCGTTTGGTCATGGCCATCGCGGACGCTGCACGGCGCCACCAGCAGCGCAAGCAGAAGGGAAAGGAGGACGACCTTCCGGCCACCGAGGAGGCGGTGAACGAGGTCGGCAAGGACGTTCAGCGACTGCTTTCTCCGGACGTCTCCACCGCGCTGATGAAGGAGGCGGACTGGCCACAGCTCGCGCAGCAGCTGCTCGCCCTGCGTAAGGCAGGCGTCGACCTGGACCAGGTCTTGCCGCGCGTCGGCGAGATCGCGGTGAACGTGCGCGACCAGGTCGCGGCGAAGGCCTCGGAGACCACCGATCAGTGGGTCCGGGTGGTGCGCGAGACACTGCCGGCGGGACCCGTGCGCGAGGCGATCCTGACCTCCCCGGCCTGGCCGGAGATGGCCGCGACGATGGCCCGGCTGGAGGAGAAGGGCGTCAACGTGCGCGAGGTCCTGGCCTCCGCGCACAACGAGGTCCTGGCCGTCGACCAGGCGGTGGCGAAGGGACTCGGGGCGGCCGCCGAACCGGCGATGAGCCGGGACGCCCAACTGTCGTACGGGCCACTGACGACGGGGCTGGACCTCCCCCGGGATCTCGACCTGTCCGACCGCGAGCGGGCGTTCGCGCAGCTGGCCATCTCGCCACAGGAGAACGAGCGGTACACCCGGTGGGTGCGCGAGGCGATGCCCGGGCTGGAACGGGAGGCGGACCTGTTGGTGTCCTCCCGCCAGTGGCCCCTGGTGGCCCGCCGGATGGCCCAGATGGAGACCGACGGCAAGCCGGTGCGTGAGCACCTGGCCCGTCTGGCGAAGGACACGTCGTGGCAGGAGGGGCCCGCATCACAGCTCGGGAAACGGCTGGTGCTGGCCGCCGGTGACGCCCTGCGGGGTCCTGCCGGGGACGCGGCGGCGGAGTCGCGGGTGAAGGTGAACACCACGGCGGCGAGGGCAACGTCGACGAGCCTGGACCCTACTAGGGCGGGGAAGGCCGCGGCGCCCTCGGAGGCCGGGGTGGCCGCACACCGTCAGCCCGCTCCCGCTCCGACGCGCGGCAAGTCGAAGTAGCCGCGCCCCTCGCACGCGCGTGTGCCGCAGGCCGATATCGGCCTGCGGCACACGCTGGGATGGTGGGCATTAGCGTCAGGGGCGGGTGGCGCCGTAGTAGTCGCGGTCAGGCATGGCCGAGGTCAGCGGCACGACTTCCACGTTCTTGCCGGTGCGGGGTGCATGGAGGACGTTGCCGTCTCCCGCGTACAGGGCGACGTGATAGATCGCGCCGGAGCCGCCGTGGGACCAGAACAGCAAGTCGCCGGGCTTGAGGTTCTGCCTGGAGACGGCGCGGTCGCTGGTGGCGCCGTATTGGGCGGCTGCGGTGCGCGGGAGCTTCACGTCTGGCCAGTAGGCGTACAGCACGAGGGAGGAGCAGTCGAAGCCGACGGTGTCGTCGGCGACGCAGGTGCCGTTGCGGTATCCGCTGCCTGCGCTGCAGAACCCGAGCGTGGGGCCGTGCGCGCTGCCGCCGCCCCAGGAGTAGGGCGTGCCCAGACGCGTGGCCGCCTTGCGCAGTGCCTTCGCGCCCGTACCGGACCCGGAGACCTGCAACAGTCCGGGCCCCTCGAAACGCTTCATGGTGCTGAGGATGATCTGCACGTAGTTGTACGTCTCTCCGCCTGCAAAGGACTTCGGGGGCACGCCGCCGTACTGCTCGACGCGGCCCCAGCCAGCGTTGTAGCCGGCGAGGGCCAAGGCCCGCACATCTCCGGGGTAGCCCGACCCCTCCGCCTTCTTGAGCAGGGAGCACATCATCCGGCCCTGCGCCATGACGGCGTCGCCGATGTCCCAGGGGGAGGCCTCCCCGTTGCCGTCGTCGTCCCTGCCCCAGGTCGCCCAGGTGCCGGGCATGAACTGTGCCGGGCCCTGGGCGCCGGCGTGGCTGGTGGCCTCCGTGCGGCTGGTCTTGAACTTGCTCTCCTGGTAGAGCTGCGCGGCGAGCAGCGAGGGGACCATCGCCGGTTGTTTGCAGGCCGCGTCTGCTTTGAGGATCCATTCGCGGAACTCCGCGGGCACACCTTGCAGGCCGCCGCCCCCGTCAGTCGTTTCAGTGGCTTCGGCAGCCTCGTCGGCGATCACTAACCCCACGATCCCGAGGGTCACCACCAGGACGAGGCCTATCACCGCGGCGGCAGCCGTAACGAGCACCTTCACGCGCTATCCCCCCGTGTGCTTGCTCTCTCTTCGCTGTTGTGTTCCGGTTGCGTGACTGTCCGCCGTACTAGATCACGAGTTGCTCGGCGGGTGCGCCTGGATTGGCGTAGGGCCGGGCCATGCCCGCGATCACGCTTCGCGTAGGGTCTGTGACAGCCTCGCGCGAGGGGATTTCGCGCAGGGAAAGCCTTCCATTCCGCCGCATGCAGCGGAATGGAGGGGCGTCCGCGCGGGGTCTCTTGGCGACTCGGGGGTGTGGCTGATGAGTGCTGGCATTGCGCCGCGGGAAATGGCGGGAACGCCGACAGGGAACCGGTCGGTCGACCCTTTTAGGAAACTGCTCCATTGGGGGCAAAGTCCGCGCTGTCCCGCGTTCTTGTAGAGCCACACCTGTGACCTGACCTCCGGCTATGCGAAAACCCCACCCGTGTCTGACAGAGGGTCACGCTAGCCTCAGTGGTCCCAAGAAGCCCAATATCGCGACTTTGAACTCAGGCACACAGGGGGAGTTGTGGCGTGACCACCCAACCGGTGATGACAACCCCGGGCGCCGGCACACCGGTTGCGCTCCGGTACGGGCTGATGCCCGTCGATGGAAACGGCATTGCAGTGGCGACGGTTGCCGCCATGCTCGACAACGACTCCGGCGGCGTCGCTGCGCGTGTCCTGGCGCCGGGGGAGGTCCTGCCCTATGGCACGGTCCCGGTGTTGGTGACCGACACGACCGTGTACGGGGTGCAACGCCTGGAGGAGACCCTCATGCGCTGGGGGCCGCTGCCGAAGCCCTGGCTGGTGTGGGTGGCCGACGCCCCGACGCGTCCGGTGGCCGACGCCCGCTTCACCATCCGGGCCCTCGAAGGGCGTCTGGCCGGGGTGGCGCGACTGCCGTACCTGCCTGTCCTGCGAGCGGTGAAAGGGCCCGACGAGGCCCTGGAGTACAAGGACGTCCAGACCGCGGCCGCACGGCTGCGACGCGAGATCGAAGGGAAATGACTGACATGGCGAACCTGGCGGCGCTCATCCCGGGCGCGAAGCCGACCCCCATCCCGGGGATGAACGGCCCGGTGGCCGAGATCTTCGGATACGGCCTGTGGCTGCTCATCCTGGCCGGAGTCGGCGGCGTGGGCTTCGGCGTCTACAAGCTGGCCGTATCGGACAAGTCCCGCAACGGCGGCGGCAGCGAGCCGTTCAAGTGGATGGGGGGCGGGCTGGCCGCAGTGATCTTGTCCAGCTCGCTCATCGCCATCCTCAACGGCATCGCGGGCTGAGGCGGCGGACATGGGACGCACCAGGGGAACGTGGAACACCAAGGGGAACTGGTTCGCGGGCGCCGCGCTCGCGGCCGTGCTTGCCCTGACGGGCTACGCCGTGCTCAACGGCGGCGATGAGGACACGGACACGAGCAAAGGCGGATCGACCCCGAGCGCGTCCGTGTCCGCCTCGCCCCGTCCGTCGGCGACGTACGCACAACCGGACGACTGGACCGAGCCGAGCAGGTGGAGCGCGCTTCCGCGGGGGAAGCGCACCAACGAGCGCGGCAGCCAGCTCGGCTTCCCGCACACCACCGAGGGCGCCGTAGCGATGGCGGCGGCCGCCAACACGGTCAGCATCGAGGCCGACCGCGACACCGTCGACGAGCAGCTGCGCATCTACCACTCGTACGTCTCCAAGACCGACCGAAGCGACGAGAACGCCGAGAAGATCGAGCTGGCCGCGATCGAGACCGACAAGTCCCTGCACAAGCAGATGAACGCCCCCGTCGGCGAACCGCTGCCCTCCGGGGCTTACATGCGCAGCAGCGTGGTCGGCTACAAGGTCGTCCGCGAGTCGGACGACGAGGTCAGCGTGTGGCTGCTGTCCCGGGCGGCACAGAAGGCGGGCGAGACGGCGAAAGAGTCCGTCGACTACACCCGCATCCTGAACGGCGTGGTGTGGGAAGACGGCGACTGGAAGCTGTCCGGCACGGCCACCCAGCGCGCCCTGCCGGACGCCCAGAAGGACGAGCCGAAGATCGTGGCGCCGGGAGATGCCGCCTTCAACTCGGCCGGGTGGACAGCCATCCGGGAGGCATCGTGATCAGGCGCCGTCTGGCTGCCTTGCTGCTGGCGCTCGTGGCGGTGCTCGGGGTGTCGGTGTCCGCGCCGCAGCCCGCCCGGGCGGACGGGCCGATCGGCGGCGGGATAGAAGCCTCCTGCCGGATCATCACCGGGCCCATCCTCGGCACGATCATGCCCGGTGGCGGCCAGGCCCCCGGGCGCCCGGGAAGCCTGACCGGCGCCGACGCGTGCGACGCCATCGGCAAGGTCGGAGAGGAGAAGGTCAAAGAAGCCTGGAAAGCTGTGTGGGACTCCGTCCTCGGCGACGTCATCAGGTCCGCTATGGACGTCACCAAGTGGATCATTAAGAAGACGCTGACCTTCGCCCTGCTCGGTCCCTCCGTGGACCTGGAAGGCACCGGACTGTGGGGCGGCAAAGCCACCCTCGCGGGCATGCTGACCTGGCTAGGGCTGGTGATCGCCGTGGCCGGGGTGATCTGGAACTTGGGCAAGATGGCGCTCACCGGACAGGCCAAGCATGCCGGGCGGGCGATGACCGGATGGGTGGAGAACTTCTTCCTGTCCTTCCTCGGGGTGAGCCTGTTCGCGCTGCTGCTCGTCCTCGGGGACGCGCTGAGCGCGGGCCTGGTCAACGCCACGTTCGCCGACGACGGGCAGGCCTACGAGCGCATCGTCGCCGTGATGCTGCCCGTCGCCATCACCAACCCCATCACCGTGCTGTGCGTGGTCGCGGCGCTGTTGTTGATCGGGTTCATCCAGATGGTCATGATCTTCCTGCGGCAGTCCGCCATCCCCATCATCTGCCTGCTGCTGCCCGTGGCCGGCGGCGGCCGCACCGGCGGTGAAGCCACCCGCAAGTGGGCGCCGACCCTGCTCACCACCGGCATGGTCATCGTCGCGTACAAGCCCATCGTCGCCGTCATCATCTGCACCGGTTTTGCGGAGTTCGGGCATTCGAAGACACTCGTCGAGTGGCTGCGCGGCTTCGCAACTCTCGTTCTTGCGGTAGTGGCGCCGGGGCCGCTCACCAAGATCTTCGCCCCCTTCGGGGCGGCGGTCGGCGCCGGAATGGGCGCGGGCGGAGCCAGTGGCGCGCTGTCGGCGGCCGCGGGCTACCTGGGCGGTAAGAGCACGGACAGCGGTGGCGACAACGGTGGCGACGCGGGCAGCGGTCCGACCGACGCCGTGTCCCACGCCCAATTCGTTGAGCAGAGCATGGGCAGCCAGGGCCAGCGTGGCGACGGCAGCTCCGGGGAGGACAGCGGGGCGGGCGGCGACGCCCAGGCGCAGGCCGCCCGCAACGAGGCCGGAGCCCGCGTGCCCGGCCAGGCCGGAGCCGAGGGCGTTGCAGGCGCCGACGCGGCGGCGGCCGGTGCCTCGAGTAGCGCGGCGGGCACTGGCACGGCGGCAGCAGGTGCCGCAGGTACGGCGGGCACGGCCGCAGCCGGTGCGGGCGCGGTCGGTGTCGGTATTCAGGTCCTGGACGGCGTCAACGACGCCATCCAGGGTGCGAGTGGACAAGTGGGCGGGGGAGAGCAGCAGTGACAGCCCATGAAGTGCCCAAGACCCTGATGGTCGAAGGCTTTAGGGCCCGCCGCAGTTTCGGCTTCGGCGGGCTGTCGCGGAGCGCGACAATGATCGCGGCCGCGGTGCTGACGGCGGACGGCCTGATCGCCACGCAGATGCCGCTGTCGCTGCTGGTCACCCTGCCGGTGACGGCCGCCTTCTTCGGACTGGCCGCCGCCCGCCGCCACGGCATGTCCGCGCTGTCGTACTACTGGGCCAAGTTCGCCTGGAAGCGGGCGGCACGCGTCGACGCCACCTCCTACCGGCGGCTGCTGCTGCCGCATCCGTACGCCCTGGACCTCCCAGGCGTCGGCGCGAGCAGCACCCTGATCAAGGCACACGACCCCACCACCAGCCGGGCCGTCGGCGTCGTTCACGACCGGGCGACCGGCTACATGACCATCACCACGCTCCTCGCGCCGGGCGGCAGCCTCATGGCGCCCACCGGCGCGGTGCAGAGCAGCCTGCGCACCTGGTCGTCCGTACTGGATGCGATGAGCACCGACGAGCAGGTCAAGGGCGCGAGCGTGACCATCCAGATCACGCCCGGCGCCGGGGAGGCGCTCGGGGACGACGTGAAGGCCCGCAAGGACCCGAACGCGCCGCAGCTGGCGAAGCAGGTCATCGACGAGCTGGTGCGCACGACCCCGCACGCCACCGCGAGTGTGGCGCCGTGGATGAGCGTCACCGTGGACCCGGCCGCCTCCGCCAACCCGCCGGCGGACCTCGCCGAGCAGGTCGCCGAGGCGCTTCGGGTGGTCGACTCCCTGGACCTGTCCGGCACCGGCACGGACATCGAGCGCAGGGCGACCGACGTCGACCTGCGCCGGATCGTCCGCAGCGCCTACGACCCCGAAGTCTTCAACGCCCGCGACAAGGAGTTCGAGGAACTGTCGTGGTCGGAGTGCGGGCCGCAGGCCGCCGACGACGACTGGGAGACCTACGCGCACGACGGCGGGGTGTCCGTCAGCTGGGTGCTGCGCGAGATGCCGCGCCGCCCCATCCCCTACTCCGTGCTGCTGCCGCTGCTTGCCCCAGGCCGCTACCAGCGGCGCATCACCATCGCCTACCGCGTGCTCGACCCGATGGAGGGCGAGGCGGTGCTGGAGCGCGAGATCTCCCACGCCCATCAAAGGGCGCAGGCGACCGCCGAGGTCAAAGGCCGCGCCAAGTACAGCCAGCGGGCGGACGCCCAGCGGGCGGAGAAAGCCGCCGCCCAGGTCGCCGGAGGCGCCCAAGTGGTCGACTGGACGCTCATGGTGACCGCCACAGCCCGCAGCACCGCCGACCTGCCCGCCGCCCGCCAGGAACTGGCCCGCGCGGTCAAGGCCACCCGAGGTATCCGCATGCGCAGCGCCTACGGCGCTCAGGCCGCCGTGTTCGCTGCCGGGCTGCCGATCGGCTACAACCCTCTGGTGGTGGACTGACGATGGCACGCAAGTCCAAGCCAGTGCCGGTGACCACCCCCAAGCGCGTGGTCAAGGTGGTTGAGCAGGGTCCGACCCGTGAGGAGCGGCGGGCCGCGAGGAAGCTCAAGGGGCGTTTCGCCCCGCGGCTGGGATGGGGCGGGCGTTTCGGCGGCCGTGTCCCGGTCGAGGACTCCGGCACCGTCTACACCGGTCCGACCAGCCAGGCGGGTGGCATCTACCCGTGGCTGCTCGGCAGCGGCCTGCCGCCGCGCGGTGTGCCGGTCGGCCGGGACCTGCTGACCGGTGAGTTGGTGTGCATCGACCCCAGCGGGTGGACGGGCAAGTTGGTGACCAACCCGGGTGTGTGGGTCATGTCCCAGCCGGGTGCGGGCAAGTCCGCGCTGGTCAAGCGCATGTGCATGGTCTACTCGGCGTACGGCTTCATGAGCGTGGTGCCCGGTGACGTCAAGGGCGAGTACAGCGACATGATCCGCGAGCTCGGCGGATCCGTGGTCCGGATCGGCGACGGCATCGGCCGCCTGAACCCGCTGGACTCCGGCCCGCTCAAGGGGCGCGTGCAGTCGCTGACGGCGGAGCGGCGCGAGGCCCTGCTCGACGTCCTCAACGGCCGGCGCCTGGAGACGCTGGTCGCCCTGCTGTCCACCAAGCACGGACTGGGCCGGGCCCCCAACGAGATCGAGCGCAGCGCGCTGGACACGGCCGTCCAGGTCGCCTCCGCCGCACAGGAGTCGGGCAGCGACCCGGTCGTCGCCGACGTCGTGCAGGTGCTGCGCGCGGCGCCCGAGGAGCTACGGACCAAACTCGCCGCCGACGGCGAGCGCTACCAGGACCTGACCCGCAGCGTCATCGCCGGACTCGACAACCTCATCGGCGGCCCGCTCAAGGGCCTCTTCGACGGGCCCACGACCACGCCCCTGGACATCTCCGCCCCCGCGGTCTCGGTGGACATCTCCGCCCTGCGGGCGCGCGGCAACGACGTCGTTTCGGCCGGAATGATCGCCACCTGGGCCTACACCTACTCCGCGATCGACTCCGCCCGCAGCATCGGGCTGATGGACCGCTCCCTGGTGCTGCCGATGGACGAGATGTGGCGGGCCCTGCGTTCCGGCCCCGGACTCGTGGACGCGATGGACGCCATCAGCCGCCTGAACCGGACCACGAACGACGTGACGATCTACGTCACCCACTCGCTGCTCGACGTCGAGGCCCTGCCGACGGAGACCGACCGCGCCAAGGCGCGCGGCCTGATGGACCGGTGCGACACGTGGGTGATCGGCGCCTCCTCCGAGGAGGAGCTGCGGCGGGTGACCGGCAAGAGGTCCCTCACCGAGCAGGAGCGCATGATGATCGGCTCATGGTCCTCGGCGACCAGCACCGGGCTCGACATCGACCCCACCTACGACGACGCCGACGGCACCGCCCCGGTCGAGGAGGAGGGCGCCCGGCACCCGGGCCGCGGCAAGTACCTCATCAAGATCGGCACCCGGCCCGGGATCGCGTCCGCGCTGGAGCTGACCTCAACAGAGCTGCGTCTGTACCGCACGGACAACAACCGCCGCCGGATGACCGCCACGGGAGGTGGAAGCTGATGATGACGGAGAACGACCGCGCATGGGCCGCCGGGGGCATCCTCCTCGGAGGCGCCGTGACGCTGTCGGTGTCGACGTGGTCCGGCGCGGCCGCCGGCGCCGTGCTGACCGGCGACGACGCCGCCCCGTTCCCCACCTCCCTGGTCGGCGCCTTCCAGATGGTCACCGACTGGTCCGCGGCCTGGCCGCACTCGCAGACCGCGTCCATCGTCGGCGCCACCGTGGCCGACCTGGCCGTCGTCGTCTTCCTCGTGTGGGGCCTGCGCTGGACCTTCCGGTGGTTCAGGAACCCCTCCAGCCTGGCGACGCTGCACCAGGTGCGCGAGCTGACGCCGAAGCACGCGGCCCGCACCGCGACCCGCCTACGGGCCTCACTGAAGGAGGCCAAGCCCTCCCAGCTTCCGGCCCGTGACCGGGGCGTGCTCCTCGGAGACCACATGCCATCGGGCATCGAGCTGCGGGGCAGCGACGAGGACACCTACGTCGCCATCATGGCGCCCCGCGCAGGCAAGTCCACGTCCCTGGCCATCCCAGTGGCGGAAGAGGCGCCTGGCGCGCTGCTGATGACCAGCAACAAGGCCGACGTGTACGCGGCGACCCTCGCGAGCCGGGCGAAGGTCGGACACCCCTGGATTCTCGACACCCAGGGCGTGGCCCAAGCCGAGCGCCAGATGTGGTGGGACATGATCGCCCAGGCGGAGACGCTGGAGGGCGCTGAACGTCTGGCCTCCCACTTCGTCAACCAGATCACCTCGGAGCAAGCCGATCCCTTCTGGAGCCAAGCGGCGGGCGACCTCTTGGTGGGCCTGTTCCGGGCCGCGTACTGGGAGGGCGGCAGCGTCCGGGACGTCATGAAATGGCTGTCGGACCCGAAGGAGAAAGCGCCGCTGCGCGTCCTGTACGCCAACGAGCCGGTGCTCGCCGAGCAGGTGGACAGCTCCATCAACATCGCCGAAGAGACCCAGAGCGGGATCTATCAGAACGCCCGCACGGCCGTCAGCGCACTGCGTGACGAGAAGGTGCTCGCGTGGGTCACCCCGGACAAGCACCACCCCCGGTTCGACCCCGAGGAATTCGCCCTCAGTAAGGACACCCTCTACCTGCTGTCGAAGAAGGGCGGCCCCGCCTCCGCCGTGGTGGCCGCCCTGGCGGACGCCGTGTTCACCGCCGGCGCCGAGGCGGGCGAACGCCACGGCGGCCGCCTGCCTGAGCCGATGCGCGCCGTCCTGGACGAGGCCGCCAACATCTGCCGGATCGCCGACCTGCCCGACCTGTACTCGCACCTCGGCTCCCGCGGGATCACCCCGTTCGTGATCCTCCAGAGCTACCGGCAGGGTGTGAAGGCGTGGGGCGAGGTCGGCATGGACTCCATGTGGAGCGCGGCCACTAAAAAGGTCATCGGCGTCGGCCTGGACGACGCCAAGTTCGCCCAGGACGTGTCCACGCTGACCGGCGCGCACTACGTCGAGCGCGGCTCGTACTCCAAGTCCAAGGACGGCCACAGCCGCAGCTGGTCCGAGCAGCGCGAGCAGGTGCTGGACCCGGCCGAGATCCGCGCCATGAAGAAGGGCACGGCCCTGCTGCTGGCCACCGGCATGCCAGTCGCGCAGATCAGCTTGCGTCCCTGGTACGCGGAGCGGCTGATGGCGCACATCGGCCCGCAGATGAGGGCGGAGGAGCAGGCCATCACCAAGCGCGCGGTCGCCGCGTACGAGGAGCGGAAGGCGGCACGCAGTGGCCGGTGACCCCGACGACGTCCCGGAGTTGGACGTGCCGGTCGGCATGTTCGAGGACATCGAGGACCTCAAGGCCCAGGTCGCCTACCTGACGGCCCTGGTCAAGACGCTCACCGGCGGCGGGGACGGCGAACCGGGCGGGGCCCTCGCCGACGAGGAGGAGCTGGCCGGCGCGGAGGCCGCCGAGCAGGGCCCGGAGGAGGAGTGGCAGTACCCGCCGTTCATTTTGTTGCTCGATTCGCCGCAGTACGACGACGAGCTGCGGGCCCTGATCGAGTGGGTCGAGGGCGTTCTCGTGCCCGGCTACCTCGGCGAGCCCAGCGCCGACGCCCGCTGGTGCCACCTCTGGTTCGAGCACCCCGTCGCCGTCGCCCGCCTGCACGCCTGTTGGCTGGCCTGGCAGGAACTCACGGACCCCGCGACCTGCGGCTATACCGGCCCCTCCGTGTGGCACCGCGACCACCTGGACCCCGCCCTGCGAGAACTGCGCGCACCTACGGGCCCATTTCAGGGCTGCACCAAGGGCGAGCACCAGATCAACCATCGCCTGCCCGGCCTCGTACCCAGCGCCTGGCGTCACGAGAACCCCTGACCAAGGAGGCCGCTGTGCTCTGTGGATACGAAGCCCGCGCCGTATGGGCCGACCTGTACCGCTTGGTCCCACGGCTCATCACCTCTGCCGGAGCCGGTCGTGGATGACCTCGGCGCCGTTCGAGCACAGGAGTACCAGAAGACGTACAACGAGCTGCTCGACGTGGCCACCCGTCTGGACACGCTGCGCCGCCTGGAAGGGAACGCCGTCGATGCCCACGCCACCGCCGCCATGCACGCTCTCCGGTTCGCCGCCACGATCCTCTGGCCGACCGTTCCCGACATGCCCCCGCCCGGCTTCCGGCACGACAGCGAATGGCAAGTCCAACTGATCGCCAGGTGGCGCGAGGCAGCCCTTGAGGACGGTGAGTTCGCTCCCCAACGCCCCGACCTGTGGATCGTCCGGGGCGACCAGCAGTGAAGGACTGACCGCCGACGGCAGGACGGGCGGAACGTAACCTGCGCGGCGGCCGGCGCTGGCTACGCGTTGGAGTGGCTGGCCAGGAAGGTGCGCCAGGAAGCGGCAGAGACGGTCACCGGACGCAGGGAGCGGTCCTTGGAGTCCCGGATCAGCAAAGCCTCACTGGCGGCCGTCACCCGGACCTCCACGCAAGCGTCCTCGAAGTCGCCGCTGTAACTGCTCTTGTGCCATCCGGCGGAAGGAAGCGGCATGGAGGGTTCCTCCTGGAACGAAGAAGCATCAGGAAACGATCACCAACGTCTGCGCCTGGAAGTCTAGGAGAGCAGGCCGTTCAAAGGATTTCGGATGATGGAGAACAGTGCACGGCCGCAGTGGACAGCAGCCGAGATGGACGCCTACGAGCGGGCGCATGCCCTCCTCAATGCAGTGATCGCCGCCTACAGCGGACGTATCGGCTCGGCGCCGACTTCGCAGGCGGCTCAGGCTCTGCGCCAGGAGCGCGCCCCCCTGTTGGCGGAACGCGACACCCTGACCGCCAGCGACAGCACACGGATCGAAGAGATCATCCAAGAGATGCCTTCCCGGCTCGCAGCGCTGCGCGAAGGCGGCAATGATGAGTGACACGGCTGAGAAGGGCCCGCCCCGGCGGCTGTCAGACGAGCAGATCGACGAGATCTTCCAGGAGGACGTACGGCCGGGCCTAGCCCGATACGCCTCGCAAGACACCCCGCGGATGGTCATTCTGGGTGGCCCCCAGGGCTCCAGGAAGACGACGCTGCGTCCGCTGGTCGCCGAACAACTGGGCCTGACGGACACCGTGTACTTCGACGGCGACGACCACTACGCCTTCCACCCGCACTACGACGCACTCGCCCGAGAGCACGGCGTACTGACGGCCGCAGACCTGTGCCGCAAGGACATCGAAGCCCTTCGAGCCAAGATCCTGGACGAGGTGCAGGGCCGACAGCTGAACATCCTGTTCGTCGGTCCCTACACCCACGAGGAATACACCCTCAACCGAGTGGCCGACTTCCAAACCCACGGCTACGGCGTCGAACTGGCCTACACCGCGCTGCACCAGGCGCTCTCCGAGATCGGAGTCATGGACCGCCACCGGCAAGCCCTCGCAGACGGCCCGGGTTACAGCTTCCTCGTCTCCACGGACCTGCAGCAGCGAGTCTTCGACGGCGTGCCCAAAATCATGACCACCGTCGAGAAGCGCGGCCTGGCCGACGCGCTGCACGTCGTCGACGCAACCGGAATCGTCTTCAGCAAGTACCTGGACGCCGACGGTGGCTGGGTCCCGACGCGGCCCGCACGCGAAGTGGTCGAAGAAACCCGGAGTCAGCCCTGGAGCCCTGCCGTGCGGCAAGACTTCCTGCGCCGGCGGGACGCCGTAGCAACCCCCGCGGGGGAGAGTGCCGAGGAATGGGCAAAGCGCCTGGCGCGGGTCGACCAGTTCGCCGCACCGATGCTCGGAGCGACCGGCAGGGCAACACGTCCCAGTGCGCAGGCTGCACGCAAGCGTTCCACCACCCTCCCTTCACCCACTGCTCGGAAGAGTCCCGCAGAGTCCCCACCGGCCCAGCAAAGCGCCCCGCCCCGCGCCGCCGGGCAGGAAAGCAGTTCCGGCCGGAGCCGCCGTCGGTGAGAGGGCGCCGAATCCAGGACCGGAGACTTCAGAGGCCCGCCGGGCCTCGGCGCGGCGGAGCCGGTCCTGTAGTGGCGCGCCGCGCAGGGCTGACGAGGTGCCCGCGGGAATCGTGTGGCTGATGGCCCGGCGCGCACCGGCCGAAGCGGCCCGAGTCCTCGCCGCGCCGGGCGGTGCTACGTCGCGGGTCACCGTGATGAGCCAGGAGTCTCTCAGTCCGGGACCGGCGGACGCGACATGCGGACGGATGTCGATCCGTTCCAGAGGGGAGGCGTAATCGGTCGTCTGCGCCTCCCTTGGTGCCGATTGGATGATCCAATCGGCGACCAGCGGAAACGCGGCTCCGATCCAATCGGTACCGCAAGGTAATTACGCCTCCCCTTTTCGCCCCCCTAGGGTGGTCCGTAGGGCAACCGGTGCCGTCCTGGCGCTGGTTCGCGACGAACGGAAGAGGCATCGGATGGCGCTGCTCAAGCAGGTCGACCGGCAGGACAACGAGATCCCCTACAGCGATGCGGACCGACTCCGGTACGAACAGCGGGTCGCGCGCGTACGGAGGGAGGTCGCCGAGATCCGGTCCGCGGTCGAGGGCATCCAGGCGACCGGCGGCGCCTTCCATTCCGAGGTCGCGGACTTCCTGACCTCGGAGGCCCGGATGCTGGAGGGTGCCAACGAGGTGGACGGCGGAGTCGAACTCCAGCCGCAGGACGACACGGCGGAGCGGCCGACCTGGGGCACCACGACCGCCCGGCGGGCCCTCCTGATCGCACGCGCGTGGCACCGCGACCACCAGGGTGAGGCGGACGGCCGTGACTGACCGGCTGTACCTGCGCCACAGCACGGACAAGCAGACCAACGCCCGTCAGCGGCACGCACTCGGCAAGTTCATCGACGGCGGCGCCCCCGTGTACGAGGACCCGGCGACCTCCAGCCGTCTTCACCCGCTGAAGCGGCCGGGCTTTGTGCAGCTGCTCGATAAGGCGGCGGTCGGCGACGTCGTACGTCTTGCGGACGCGGCCCGCCTGTTCCGCTCGGTCCAGGACGTACTCGATGTCCGCGACGTTCTGCGGCGTCGAGGCCTGCACCTGCGGATCGCCTCCGGCGCGTGGGCGGGGATGGACCTCACTTCGGAGGACCCGATGACGAAGCTGTTCGTCACGATGCTCGCCGGAGTGCTGGAGTTCCAGCGGGACATGATCAGCGAGAACACCCGGGACGGCGTCGCCGCCGCACGCGCGGGGGGTAAGACCCTCGGGCGCCCGGCCGCGTTCGACGAGGACACGGCCGCCGCCGTGGTGAAGGCCTTCCAGGAGAAGGGGACGGCGGTGAAGGCGCTGGCCCGGCAGTACGACGTCGACCCCAAGACGATCCGCCGCGCCCTGGACGCGGCAGGGGCGCGTGGCGTGCCCGAGGACCTCGGGGAGCTGCTGGGGGAGGAGCTGGACGGCGAGGAGAGCCCGGAGCCGGAGGCCCGCGCGGCCGCGGACCCGGTCGTGAGTATCGACGTGCCCGGCCTGCTCGTGGAGCACCTGCAGAACGCGGACGACGTCGCGCTCCGGGACGCGCTGAGCGGCGGCCGGACCATCCGCCGGGGTCAGGGCTACTCGCTGCGGGTGGCCGCACCGCTCGGTGTCCACCGGGCGGCCCTGGAGGCGTGCGCCGCGCTCGCGGCCGACGGGGCTTCCCCGGCCGGGCGGAAGGCTTACCGGGTATACGCCGAACGCGTCGAAGCCGCCCCAGCAGTACGGGGGATGACCGCTGGGGCGGCCCTGTCAGCGTAGGCGCTGACCGGCAGCACCAGGGCCCGGACCGCCGACTCGGCAGTCCGGGCCCTCGTTCGTGTCCTACCGCTGGGACGGCTTGGAGTTCTGCTGCTGCGGGTCGGCCCCGCCACGGCGCAGGTGCCCCGCCTGCTCCGCAGAGCCGCCCGCCTTCTTCTTCCCGGAGCCGCCCGGCTTCTTCACCGTGCCGCGCGTGGTCGACTTGCCCCGCGCGGCCGCCGTGGAGACGCGCGTGCCGCGCCCGTCCCTGGCGCCAGGGAGAGGCTGGGACAACGCCTCCCCGAGCTGCCGCATCTCCGGGATGTCCACCGTGGTGGACGTGGCGCCCCGCGCCGCCGGCGGTGTCCCGCCGCGGCCGCCGCCGGGGGAGCTGTAGGCGGAGGCGGCATCGGCGACGTCCCGCAGCGCCTCGGCGGCCGCAGCGTCCGTCCCCTTCTCCTCGCCCCGGCGCCGGAGCCGGTCGGCCCCCGCCTGTGCCCACCCGGCGACCTTCTCGCAGGCGCTGATCGAGACCTTGCGGAAGAACTCGCCAACGCGGTTGTCTCCCATCAGGCGCTCGAAGTGCTCCCCGGCCCGCTCCCGCATGACGCGGAACAGGTGACCGACCGCACCGCGCACCGTCTGGATCTTCTGCCACTCGGGG
Source organism: Streptomyces sp. NPDC047853 (assembly GCF_043204535.1). Lineage (NCBI taxonomy): Bacteria > Bacillati > Actinomycetota > Actinomycetes > Kitasatosporales > Streptomycetaceae > Streptomyces > Streptomyces sp. NPDC047853. Next base: position 57,371 of record NZ_JBIDCI010000029.1, read on the forward strand.
AGATCCTGGAGTGCGGCGGTGTGCGTATCGGCCTGCTGGAGGGCGGAGTTGACGGCGTCGGCCTGTTGTGGGACGGGCGCGGCCGCCGCCCCTTCCGTGGTGCTGTCCGCCGGGGCCGCAGCGGTGGGCGGTTCCGCCGGCGCGGCCGGGGCGACCGCCTCAGCGAACGCCCGCCGCAACGTGGCGAGGTCGGCGTCGAGATCGGCGACCAGGTCCTGAGCCGTGCCGTTCACCGAAGGCACGTGCTCGTCCCAAGCGTCCAGCACCCCCTGGAACTCGGCGCGGACATCCATCGGCCCGGCCGGAGGCTCCGTCGCCGTGGTGTCCGCAGGCGAGGCCTCCGGGCCGGTCCACAGCGGCAGCTCACCGGGCTCCGGTGCGGCAAGCTCCGGCTGATCGGCGGCCCGCAGGGCGCCTTCCAGTGCCTGACGAACGGCGTCGACGGCGGCGTCGGGAGCCGGACCGCCGTCCTCGGGAGCTGTGGCACCCTCCGCGTCCTCCGGGACCGGTGCGTCCGCTGCCGCCCCTGCTGGAGCCGCTGGGGCTTCCTCGCGGGCGGCGCCCGTGCTCTGTGAGTCCGGGACTTCGGGACTCTGGGACTCTGTGCCTTCCTGCCGGGGCCCGGCGTCCGTCACCGCGGCGGTCCCCTCGTCGGCGTCGGCCGACCGCTGCTCGTCCTCCTGGCCCCGCGCGTCGAGGGCCGCTTGCCGGTCCTCCGTGTCCAGCTGCTGCCACTCGCGGTAGGCCGCGACGGCCGCCTCGTCGCGGGGCGGGCGCCCGGCCCGGTAGTCGGCGAGGTAGCTCTCGTTGAGCGCGACGGCGGCCGCGGCCTCTTCGGCCCGGGCGGCCTCCCGTTCTGCCTGCATCGCGGCGAGCGTGGCCTGCACCTGGTCCTGCATGCTCCGGGCGTCGTACAGCAGAGAGGCCAGCGGGAAAGCGAGCTGACCGCGCACGGGGTGGCCCGGGTCGACCGGCAGCGCGCCGCCCCAGGCGTTCACGGCCCCCTGCACGGCGTCGAGGTGCTGCGTCATCTGCTGCGAGCCGTAGCCCTCGGGCACCGCGCCCGCCAGGCCGTCGAGGGCACCGGCCAGGGCCCGGAAGTGCTCGTTCTGTTCGAAGTCGGGGTAGGCCCGGGCGGCGGCGAGAGCCACCGCCTCGCGGTGCTGCAGGGCGACGTCGCGCAGGGTGGCCCGCAGCACGTCCACCCGCTGCCGCGTCTCGTCGCCGACGGCCGCGCCCGCCGGCGGGCCGTAGGGGGCGCCGGTGAACGCGGAGTGCATGACTGCCGCGTGGGCAGCCGCTTCCTGTGGCTGATCTGCCAGGTAGGTGAGGTCGGCTGGCTCGGCGGCCAGCCGCGCGAACCAGCCGCCGTCGCCGCCCGGGTGGACCGTGGCGATGACGAAGTCGCCCCGCAGTACCTCGCCGGAGTCGACCGGCTGGCCGTCCAGCCCGGACAGGCGCAGCTGATAGCCGGGGTCGCCCGCGAGCGGGACCGTCTCGAAGTAGCGCTGCGGTGCGGGCGGCTCCTCGGTGATCGGTTCGTCCGGGGCGTCGGTGGTCTCCGGGATCGGCGGGGTGGTCATGGTCGGCTCCTCCGAAGCGTCTCGCACCGTCTCGTCACTGGGGGCGTCCTCCCCTGCCGGGGCCGGGGCCGGGGCCGGGGCCGGGGCCGTCGGCGCGGCCGCCGTGTCGGGCTCCGGCGTCTGCTGGTCGCCGTCCGTCGTCTGGGGTCGGTCCTGCTCGAGGAACGACGCTTCGCGCCGTGCCTCGTGCATCCCCTCATCCGAGCCCGCGACTGCGGGTTCCTGCGTGTCCTGGGGTTCCGGTGCCGGACCGTCGTCCGTGGCGGCGGCCGCCGCGGTGTCCTCCGGGGTGTCGTCGACTGCGGCCGGCGGCTCCGGTGCTTCCTCGGGCTCCGGCGCCGGATCGCCGTCCGTGACGCCGTCCGTCTCGGTGTCCGTCGTGACCGGTGCGTCCGCTGCGGACTCCACCGGGCCGGTGTCGGCGGCCGGTTCGCTGGAGTCCGGCTCGGTGCTGCTCTCGGGGGTCTCTGGCTCGCCGTCGACGTCCGCGGGTGCCTGTTCGGCGGGTTCCGTCTCGGCGGCCGCGCTCTCCAGGTCGACGGCGTCCTGCTCTGCGGAGTTCGCAGCGAGGGCGGCCAGCTCCGCCTCGAAGGCCTCCACCGTCGCTTGCGAGCGGGAGGCCAGGAGGGCGGCGGCCTCCCGTACCTCACCCAGCGGACCGCGCAGGTCCTCGCCGACGACAGGCTCCAGGGCGCCGCTCCAGACCGCCACCGTGTGGACCTGGCGCACCATGTCTTCCGGCGTGCCTGCTGGGTCGTCACTCAGGAACTGCCCGGTGTCCCGGTATGCCGCCGCGAGTTGGGCCACGGGGTTGGTCGGCTCGCCGCTGCCGTCGGGCCGCTGCTGCCGGTCGGCGTCGTAGTAGCGCTGGACCGTGGGCAGCGCGTCCCACCGCGCGAACGCCTCGCCCAGCCGGTCGATGTCCGCCTGCGCTTCCTCGTCGGTCTCGTACGGCTCGGCGGGGTCGAGCGGCGGCACGTCCACGTCCAGGAGCACCACGTCCAGCTCCGGCAGTTCCACGGCGGCCGGTGCCTCAGCGGTTTCGGTCTGCACTGCGTCGTCCAGCGTCGGCGTCACCACGGCTGCGAGGGACTGCGGAGCCGCATCCGCTGTCGACGTCTCCGAGTGGGCCTGGCGGTGCGCCAGAGCCAGTGCCTCACCGGCGGGGGCGCGGCCCGCGTACTCGTCGACATCGGCGCGCTCGGTCCAGCTGCACACACACCACGCCTCGACCCACTCCTGGGTCGGTCCGCCGAGGGTGACGGCCGTCGCGTGTGGCACCCCGTCAGCAGCCGCCGTGGCGTGGAGGCGGAGCCGGTCGAGCATCGGCGCCCACGCAGACATGTAGCTGTCGACGGCGGTGCAGGATGCGATCAAGGTCCCCGCCTGGTCCTCGATCAGGAGCGGCGCCAGGTCACCGGAGGCGGTGCGGCCTTCCCACTCCCGGCGGACTGTGTAGAGGGCGCCGGTCTCGGCGGTGATCGTCCACGTGCCGTCAGGGTGGTACTGGATCGCCTCCGACTCCCCGACTTCCGGCAGTACCCACAGCCCGGCGTCATAGTGCATGCGGCGGGCAACGGCGAACCCGGCGGTCAAGTCCCCGCCAGCCTTGGCCGCATGCTCAGCGACGGCCGCCAGGGCCGCGCTCTCGCCCTCGCCGGAACCGATGCTGATCACGTCCCACCGGCCCGACGGCTCTACACCGTGCCAGGTCGCCCGCCACATGATCCCCCGCGCACCCCTGCCCTGGGCATCGTGGGAGATCCCGTACTCGCCGACGGTCAGCCCGGGGCCGGTGACAGTGAACTCATACGGGGACGGCTCGCCGTCGCGGTCCCGAGGGGTGACGGTCAGCGTATTGACGTCGACGACCTCGGGCGCCGCCTCCTCAGCAGGCTCCGGCGCCGCGGCGCTGCCCTCCACCCCCCAGCCGGCGGCTTCGAGGATTGCGACGGCCGCACGGTCGGTCTGGTTCGCCGCTTCCATGTGGGTCGCGCCATGCCGGGCGACCAGCGCGGCCCGGTCCCGGCGGGCTGCGGCCACTTCCGCCGCCGCCCTCTTCTGTGCCTCCGTGTCCCCGCCCGCAGCCCTCACTTCTGCTCGCGCTTCCCGCATAGCACGGTCGTCGCCCGCTTCGCACGCCTCGGCGAGGATCTGACTCGTCAGAGCCTGCGCGGGCCACGGGGCGGTGTCTCCGGCATCCAGCGCGGACGACAGCATCTGTCCGGCAAGCTCAGCGATTCGGTCGGGCCACTGCTTCCAGTGCAGGTCGACCACCTTCGGATCACCCTTGGCCAGGGCCCCCACAAGGCTCTCAACGTCGCGGTGACCGAAGCGCCTGTTCTCGTCGTTCAGGAGGCGGTGAGACAGACACCGCGCGCACACGGTGTAGTGACCAAGTTCGCTTCCCTGGTCGTCGTCGACGGCGACCGTGTACCGGGCACCCGAGCGCTTCGCCGAGCACTTGCCGACGTACGGCGTCGACGCATCGCAGTACGCGTCCGGCGTGTCGGCCATGTCGTCCGTGAGCTGGGCCACGACGCGTAGCCGCGCGTTCGGAATGGCCTCCTGGGCTGAGTTCCAGATCGCCCACTCAGCAACGTACTGCCGGTTATCCGGGCCCCGCCGGGACCAGTCCTCACCGGTGCGGCCCTGCGCGCCGTCCGGGTCGGTCAGGTGCTCCCAGCCCCACCGGCACGACGCGATAAGGCCGATGCGGCCGAACCGGCGGACCAGGTACACGCCCTCTTCGAGCTGGACCCGGTCCGTGGTCGTCTCGAACTGGGGGGCCTGCGCCGTCAGGTGCCCGTACCGGGCCCACAGCGAAGCGAACCGGGTACGGGTCGCCGAGTCCTCACGGATCCGCGCCAGCACGGCGGCAAGGGGCCGGTCCTCCAGGTTCGCGTTCCACCAGTAGGAGCCGTCAGCGTCGTGACCGGCCTCCCACTGGTCCTCATCCGGACGGGAGTACCTCACAGGGCGCAGCCGGAACGTGTGCCCGCCCGCCGTCGTCAGAATCCAGCCCGCCGCCGGTTCGCGCCGGTCGGTGAACGACACGGGGGCGATCGTCTCGCCCTCGATGAGCGCCGCCCGAAGCTGCGCCTCTCGCCCGTCCTCGGTAGGAACGGCCCCGCTGCCCGTGGCCGTCTCCGGCTCCGCCGGGCCTTCTGACGGGTCCTGTGCCGGATCGCCGAACAGCCCGAGCTGTTCTGTCCCTGCGCCGGGCGCGGCCGCGCTCCCCTTTCTCCGGGCGCGGGTTCGGGCGGGGGCGGGTGTTGGCGTGGGCTGCTCGACGTCGGCCGGCGCCGCCACGAACGGGTCGGGCCGCCAGGCTCGGGGATCGTCCGGGCGGGTGGCCGCCAGCAGGACGGCCAGTTCCTCAGCCGCCCGGGTCAGGTAGGACGCGGACGTGTCGGCGAAGTCGGCAGCCCAGAGCAGATCGTCGTGCACCAGCGCCAGGTCATCCGCGAGGTCCGTGCTGGTGAGCTGTCCAGCACTCAGGTTCTCCACGACCTGCTGCAGGGCCGACAGGCGTGCGGCGGCTTCCTGGTCCTCGCCCGCGTAGCTGGGGGAGAGGCGGATCGTGCCGAGCGTGGCGTTGAGCGTCCAGGCGGTGTCCGCGTCGATGGCCTCCCGGGGCACGGGCATCTGGAGGGCGCGGGCCACCAGTTCCGCCACCGCCGCCTGGCTGTCTTCGAGCAGAGCCGATACCGAGTCCCTGTGGCCGAAGGGGGGCCGACTCTCGAAGCGGGGCCCGGGCGGCTGCCGCATCTCGGCAGGCCACGACTGGTCATGTGCCGCCCCCACCGTCTGGTTGAGGTCCGTGACGTAGCCGATCAGTCGACCATCGAGCCAGACCGTGGAGGACGACATGCTCGTCGGGATGATGTCCGCCCGGCCCGCGTACTGAGCCAGCTGCTCCGGGCCGCCGAACCGCTGCTCGGACTGCTGGAGGGACTCCGGGGTGTCCCGCGAGGACGTCGGCGGGGTGGCCAAGACGACGGAGGGCTCAGGAGGCGCGGGCGGGGTGCCTTCCGGGCCGGCGGGCGCGGCTTCGGCCTGCGCCTCTTCCACGGTCATCTGCCCGTCCGGGACGCCGTCGGTCTCCTCCCCCTCCGCGTCCGTCTCCGGCTCATCCTGCGGATCCGGGTTCGGGACGCGTTCCGGCGGCACGAGGCCGAACTCCTCGTACAGGTTGCCCGTCCCGTACTCGTCGCTGTCTTGCGCCGGGGTTACGCCGATCTGCTCGTCGGGAGCGGACTGGGAGGCGACGTCTGCACCGGCGGACGATTCCGCCTCTGCTGACTCCGCCTCACGAGTGGCAGCCTCCGTGTCCTTTGCCGCAGGGTCTACCTGCCGCACCCGAGCCTGAGACAGGGCACGCCGGTAGTCGGTCAGCGTCACGTATCCGGGCAGAAGGCGGCCGCCAAGCTCCGCCCCGGAGCGCTCTGTGTCGAACGTCCAGCGCTTAGCGCCTTCCGCCTGAGTCCACATCAAGGACAGAACGGCGAGCGACTCCCCACCCCGGCTGTTGTCGTGGGTCGTGCCAGATGCCTCGCACTCCCACACGCCGAGCGATGATTCCCCGTCCTCAGCGTCGACCAACCCAGCGCGCAGCGCCACGGCCCATCCCGCCGCCTCCGCCTCAGACGCGAACTCGATCAGGGCGGACGGAACGCCCTTGCGTCCCACGTTGGACGTGTCCCACTGGCCGTAGGCACCCACCCACCAGGAGCGGTCGATCGCCGTGCCCGCTGGGAGCGTGATGCGGGTGATGAAGCCAGGCTCGGGCGACGCCTCCGGCCCGGGGCCGGGCTCGTCGCCGGGCGGTTCGTTGGTCTGTGACTCCGATACTTCGGGACTCTGGGACTCCGGGGGTTCCTCGGTGCTGTTGCCGTCCTCTGGCTCCGGCGGGGCCTGCTCCGGCGGTGCTTGGGCCCCGTCCGCGGGACGGGTGCCGGAGCTGCCGGTGGGCCTGGCGGCTGTTTCGCCGGGCGCAGGCATGGGTGCCGGGTTCGGCGTTGGCGCGGGGGCCGTGGGCAGCTCGGGGGCGGGGGTCGTCTCGTCGAACGCGGCGAGGGCGGCCGCCGCCTGGTCGACCTTTGCCTGATGGGGTGCGCGCTGCTCGGCACGCTCCGCGATGGCCTTCTTACGGCTCTCGGGGGTGCGGTACCTCTCCGGGTCGAGCATGGACTCGGTCAGCTCCGGGAGCTTGTCCCGCTCGGTGATCGCGCCGACCACGGCGTCCAGCAGCTCCACGCGACGCCGGGCGTGCTCGATGGCTGGGCCGTAGTCGACCGAGGCCTGCTGCGCGGCGAGCAGCGTGATCTCGGCTTCCAGCACCGGAACGCGCTCGCGGTCCATGAGCTGGTGGTCTTCGGCCTTCTCCAGCGCGGTCGCCAGGCGGCCGATGATGGTGCCGCCGAACTTCGGGTTGGCCAGGTCGCCGATGGAGCAGACGGATTCGCTGTGCCGCAGGTCGGGGAAGCCGACGTGAGCGCGGATCTCGCCGCCGTCCAGGATCTCCGGCCGTACCGCGAAGTCGAGCCCGCCGAAGGTGCCGATCGTCGTCCACGGCCCCATTCCGAGGCTGCTGTGGCTGCGCAGGGCGTCGGCGACGGCCTGGCGGACGACCGGACCGGCCTCGCCGCGCTTGTCGAAGTCGCGGCCGCCGACCCGGATCTGGAAGGCGTCGCCGCGGATCGTGGCGGTGACCTTCGGCAGGGCGGCGTCCCGGAGGGCGATGGCGCGCTGGGTGCTGGCGAGTTCGTTCCTCTTGGCGTCCAGCAGTTCCGCCTGGCGGACGCGGTCGGCGGCCGCGTTGCGCCGGTCGGCCTCCAGGCCCTGGAGGTGGACCTTGGCCTCCATGAACTGCCGCATGAAGGGGTTGCCGCCGATCTCGGCGGCCATCGTGGCGTAGTCCCAGTCGCTCGCGCCGATCTCTTCGACGGTGTCGTTGTCGTCGTCGCCCTCGCCGGGCGGACGCTGGATGTCGCGCAGCCCCTCCGCCTTGGAGGTGAGCAGTCCGACCTGCCAGGCGTCCATGCTGCCCTTGGTGGCCAGGAAGTAGATGTTCACCTCCTCGTGCTGGTTGCCGGGGCGGATGACGCGGCCGTTGCGCTGGATCATGCTGGCCGGGGTCCAGTCCTGATCCAGGTGCATCAGGGCGTAGGCCCGGTTCTGGCCGTTGAAGCCGGTGCCGAGGACTTCGGTGGAGCCCATGAGGACCGCGATGCCGCCGTTGTTGGCGGCCTCCGACATCGCGGCCTTCTTCTCCGGGGTGGCGTTGTCCTGCGCGAACTGGACCATGTCGCGGGGCACGCCGCGGGCGGCGAGCAGGTCGCGCAGTTCGGCGTAGGCGTCGAAGCCGCCCTTGTTGTTGCCGCCGGGGGTGCCGCTGTTGCAGAAGACGAAGAACAGCCCGCCGGGGACCGGGTGCGGGGTGTCGTCGCGGCTGGAGAGGGCGTAGGTGCGGTCCTTGTGGGCGTGGTAGCCCGCCGCGATGATGTCGGCCGCCGTCACCAGCTTGTTCGCCGCGGGCGCGTTGGCGTCCACCAGCCGGGGGTCGAGCGCGACCGCGCGGCCCTCGCCGGAGACGGCCAGCATGTTGTCCTCGTCGCGGGTGACGTCACCGGCGTGGATCGCCTGGCCGCGGGCCACCAGGGTCTGGAGCCGGGCGCGCTGGTCGGCGGTCGGCTCCACCAGCACCAGTTCCGGGGCGCCGCCGGCGAGCTTGGGCCGCACGATCCCGACGTCGTCGCCGGTCTTCGTGTCGGCGGCCAGCCCCCACATCGTCTTCATCGTGGACTTCGACACGAACCGGGAGAAGCGTTCGACGATCGTCAGGCCGCTGCCGTCCGGGGCCGTCTCGATGCGCTGGACCTTCTGCCCGAAGGTCTCCGACCACAGGTCCGGGCCGTGCACCCCGAACTGGTCCAGCAGCCACGGCGTAGCCAGTTCGAGCACCGAGTACTGCTCGAAGATGGAGTTCTCCATCGGCGTGCCGGTGCCGAGGGTGACGGTGGGGCGGCCGCCGTGGACCTCCGCCACCTGGTGGTGCCACCTGAGCTTCTGGTGCATGTCCACCCCGCGGACGCTCGCGGCCTCGCCGCCAGCCTCCTTGGAGCGGAAGCCCACGGCGGTGAAGCGGTGCGCTTCGTCGACGAGCGCGTAGTCGAACCCCAGGTCCTCCCAGTACACCTCGCCCGGGGTGCGCATCGGCGCGGCGTTGCGCCGGATGCGGGCTTCCACCGTGGTCAGGCGCCGTTCCAGCTGCATTAGGGCGAAGTTGTTGTGCGGGACTCCACGTTCGCGCTTGAGCTGTTCCTTCAGCGACTCGATCTCGCGGAAGAGGTACAGCTCTTGCTGCTCGGGGCTCATCCGGATCGACCCGAACGCGCCCTCGGTGAAGATGACCAGGTCCGGGGTGTTGGCGCGCAGCCACTCCAGGAGCGGGCGCCGGTTACCGTCGGCGAGGTCGTCGGAGGTGATCAGGCGGATGTCGGCGTTGGGGTAGAGCAGCTTGGCCTCGTCCAGCCACTGGCGGGCCAGGTGCGGCTGGACGACCGCGAAGGGCTTGGCGATCTGCCCGGAGGCCTTGAGGGCCTGTGAGCCCATCACCATCGTGGTGGTCTTGCCGAGGCCGACCTCGTGCGCGAGGACGACGCCCCGCTCGAACTGCATCCGCGCGGCCGCCGAGAGCTGCCACGGGTGCGGGGTCCGCTCGGTGGTGAAGCCGTCCAGGGTGGGGGCGAGGCCGTCGTAGTTGCGGACGACGTGCCCGTTCATCTGCCGGTTGTAGGCGTCGGTGAGCAGCGTGACCCGGGCGGTACTGGCGGTGCAGTAGTCCTCGAAGGCCGACCGCATCGCGTCGGCCTTGTAACGCATCGCGCGGGTGGCGTCCTCGTCGACCCCGTCGCCGTCGAGGGTGTTGACCACCATCGAGGCCCGCCCGAGTAGGGCCTTGGCGATGTGCACTGCCGAGCGCCGTTCGGTGCCCTTGAGCGCGTTGATCGCGTCGGGCACCTTGCCCGCGGCCAGGGACCAGCCGTACCGCTCGTTGTGGCTGACCTGGAGGGTCGGGTCGCCGAGGTACTCCCGCAGGAAGCCCTGCACGAGAGACGCGGGAATCCAGTGCGCGCCGAGCTGGGCAGTGAACTGCCCCAGGCGCTTCGGCTTCGGCTGCACCGCTTCAAGCGCGGCGACGTTCACCGCGTACGTCGGATCGGTGGCGGCCGCCTCGCGGGCCTGTTCGAGCTTCACCCGGACCGGCCCGGACAGGTAGGCGCCAGCGTGCTCCAGCTTCTTGGTGACCGGGTTGTCGAAGACCTCGGTGCCCAGGCGGCGGCGGGCCTCTTCGGGGGGCGTGCCCAGCAGGGAGGCGATCAGCGGCAGGTCCACGCCGCCGGTGGCGCCCATCACGGCCGTCAGCGCCGTCTTCGGGTCGTCGGTGGGCTCCAGGTCGCCGCGGCGGGCGCCCGGCCGCCGGGTGAGGACCTCGGAGGGCACCGGCCGGTCGTTCGCCCGGTCCCAGTGCTCCAAGCCCAGGACGACGGCGGCATGCGGGTCCTGGCGGAACCAGCCCCAACCCGTGGGAAGGCGTTCGTCGTCGTCCAGCTCGACGCCGGCGGCGCGGGCGGCGGCCCTGGCCTCGTCGGTCGGCAGCGCCATCCGGGTCTGCCGGGGCCGGGACAGCGGCCCGTGCGCCATCGTGTAGGCGGCATGCAGCCGGGCGAGCTGGCTGCGGACCTCGCGCGCACGGTCGGGGTCGCTGCCGGTGCGGTCCAGCTCTTGCAGTTCGCTCGCGGTGTCGCGCAGCGACAGCAGCATCCGCAGCTGCTCGGTGCCGGTGACACCGTCGGCGGTGATGACCCGGACCGGGTCCTCGCCGTTGACGTGCTGCCAGATCTGCCCGTAGTCGTCGGTGTAAAGGCGGCCGGTGAAGTCCGTCGCGTGTTTCTCGCGGGCGGTCTGCAGCAGCAGCGGCGCGCGGTCGGGCCCGTCCTCGTGCGGGACGTAGCCCTGGCCGTCGGCGACCGCCGCGGCGGCGGAGGCCTCCATCCGCTCGCGCAGCAGCCGGGGGACCTCGCCCGGGTCGCCCTGCACCGTCACCCGCGGCCCGTACGGCCCCTTCTCGGACGTCAGGCGTCCCAGCACGTTCTCCGGGTGCTCGGTGAAGTGGGCGTTCACCGGGAGGGTGTTGCCGCCCAGCTCCCGCTCCGGCGCGTCGATCCACGTCTGGTCGCCCGGTTCCTCGCCCTCCGCGCGGCGACGGAAGACCAGCACGTCGGCGACCACGTCGGTGTCGGCGGTCTCGCCGAAGGTGCCCGCCGGCAGGCGGTACGCGGCCGCCAGGTCGCCCCAGCGGGACATGGCCCGGCGGGCGGAGGTGTCCTCGCCGTCCAGCGTCCACCGCGAGGTGATCACGGCCATGTAGCCGCCCGGCCGCAGCAGCGCGAGCTGCTTGATGATGAAGCCGTTGTGCAGGGAGTGCCCGGCCGCGCCGTAGCGGCCCTCCCCGAACGGGGTGTTGTGCGCGAACGGCACGTTCCCGATCACCAGGTCGAACGTGCCGACCGGGGCGTCGGTGTCGGTGAACGACTCGGACAGCACATTGGCGTGCGGATAGATCCGGGCCGCGATCGCCGCGGTGGTGGGGTCCACCTCAACGCCGGTCAGCCGCGCGGCCTCCGGGGCCACCCCGAAGAACGCCCCGGACCCGCACCCGGCCTCCAGGACCTCCCCGCCGTCGAAGCCGTACGCGGCCAGGCCCTGCCACATCGCCTCAGCGACGCCCTGCGGGGTGTAGTGGGCCGACAGCACGGCCCGGGACGCCGCCCGCCACTCGAAGGGGTCCAGCAGCTCCCGCAGCTCGCCGCGCACCCGGTCGTAGGACTCCCAGCGGGCATGGTCCGCCTCGAACCTGCCCTCCCACTCGCCGCCGGGCCGGTAGATCGGCTCATCGGGGTCCGGCTCGTCGAGGAACACGGTCGGGACCGAGCCCCAGCCCGACCAGCGGGCCAGGATGCGCTTCTCCTCGGTGGTGGCGCCGCGGCGGGCGCTCTCCAGCGTCCGCAGCACCTTGATGGCTTCGAGGTTCGCCTCAGCGCGGGCCAGCGGGCCGCGCGGCAGGTCGGCCGGGTCGGGGCGGAACCGAGCTACAGGTTTTCCAGCTCCCTGCGGATCGCCGCCAGCTCCATCGCTTCCGGGCTCAGCGGCGCCGCCGGGCTGTCCGCGTCCTCCGGCGGCGGCAGCATCTCGCGCAGCACCTGCTCCCGCGCCGTTGCCTTGATCTGCTCCAGCTGTCCGACCCGGGCCTGGTAGCCCGTCTCCGGCTCCAGGCTCTCCTCCAGGTCCTCCTCCGTCGCGGCGATCGCCTCGCTCATCTGCGCCCCCAGCTGCCGGAAGTACCGGTCCGGGTCCTGCATCGCCGCCAGTTCCTGCGGCCGGAACTCTTCCCAGTGCCTGCGCAGCAGCGTCTCGTACTGGCTCGTCGTCGCCATCGGCCTCGCCTCCCTCTTGCTCGTTGACGGTACCGGCCAGCGCCGCCATCTGCGCCGCCAGCCGGGACTGGTCCACCCCGCGCCGGTCGACGTCACCGCCGGCGGCGCGGACCTGTTCGATCACCGCGTTGATACCGATGAGCGCGGCACCCATCGTCGGGATGCGCCGCTTGGCGGCCTCCCGCTCCCGCTTGGGCAGGTTCTCGTCCAGCGACTGCTCGCGCAGGTCCTCCGTGGTCCGCTCCGCGATCCGCGCCAGCTCCCCGAGCAGCCCCTCCTCGAAGTGGAACGGGTAGGCCTGCATCACCTGGTTCGTGAGCGGGTTCGCCACCTTCGTCCGTGTCGGCAGCTGGTAGGGGGTGAGGAGGGTGAGCACCCGGTCGTACTCGGGGGAGAGTTCCGAAGGCCTGCGCCGCAGCCATGACACCAGCGGGTCGTGGGCGCTGATCGGCAGGTCCACTTCCCGCTCCAGGCCCCAGGTGCGCTGCGGCAGCGTCTCCGGGTCCTGGTCGTAGCGCCGGACGAGGGCGGCCATCGCGGCCGGCGCGGAGTCGAAGTCGCCGATGCTGCTGCGCTGGTCGTAGCTGGTCAGGGCGCGGAACTTCTTGCCCTGGCGCTCCACGTAGCCGTAGCCGCGGTCCGAGCCGTCGATCAACACAGTGCGGCGGCCGCCGAGGTTCGCGCCCAGCCTCGCGCGAGTGGCATCCGGGTTCTGCTCCAGGCCCCGCTGGAAGCACGCTGCCTCCACGGCCTTCAGCCGGGCCGCCCGGGCCTCCTTGACCGCCTCGCTGTAGGAGTAGGAGGACTGTTCGTTGGTGGCGTTGAGGCTCGATCCCAGCTCGTCGCTCTCGGCGATCAGGTCTTCCAGCGTCATCTCGCCCACCGGCGTCCGCTCGCCGTAAGACCGCGCCCGCCGGGCGATCCGTTCCTCCTGGACGGCCTTGCGGTAGTCGGCGACCTGGTCGTGCAGTTCGTGCTCGCGCGGCAGGCGTGTCCACGTCCGGCCGACCTGCTCGTAGGTGCTCTCCAGCGCCTCGTCGTCCAGGTCCGCAGCCGCCGGACCAGCCAGGATCGTCCGGGCGATGCGGGCGTACTGCTCGGTGCGCACCGCCCTGAAGTGGCGCTCCAGCGTTCGGTACTCCTCATCCGAGCCGTGGAACGGCGTCTTGTGGCTGTTCGTCTGCCACCACTCGCTCTTGGCGGCCAGCTCCTCGTCGCCCATCTCGGTGACCGGCGCCGCCGTCGCCACCCGGTCCAGCAGCCGCTTACCGCGTTCCTGCCGCAGCGCCCAATACCGGCCCTCCGCCGCGTCGCTGTAGTTCCGAGACCGCTCCACGGAGGCGGCGTTCTCCGCCTCCACCAGTTCCTCGTACGACAGGCCGGTGAGGTCCAGCGGCTCCGGCTCCGGCTCGGGCGGGGGAGCGGGCGCGGCCGGCGGGGTCTGCTGCGCTGGGACGGCCGCGGCCGCCGTCGGCGAGGTGACCAGGTCCTCCGGGGTCTGGCCCGGTCCGAGCACCACGATGTTGCGGTCCTGCCGGGCGAACGCCTGCAGCACGGCGGCGAGGTTGCGGTCGCGGGTTTCCGGGTTCCACCTTCGGCCGGTCACCCGCGCCTGCCGCTGCCCGGACCAGTACAGGTTCCCGGCCTTCACCGCCCGCAGATCATCGACGTCGTACTTGTCGGTGCCGTACACCGCGGCGACGCCGTCTTCCTCCCACCGCACCCAGACCTTGTCGCGGGCGCTCGGGTCGCTCGCCGCCCGGTGGTGGCGCGCGGCCAGCATCGCGAAGGACGACAGCCGCCTGTCTCCGAGCCCGTGGCTCACCAGGCGGGCGTCGCCGACCCGGCCCACCGCGACGTTGCCCCGGCGGGAGCCGGAGGCGATCTCGGTGCCGTCCGGGCCGAACACGGTGACCGAGCTGCCCTTGATGAGCGCGTGATAGCCCGTCACCCCGTCGACCGGCTCCGCCCCTTCGGGCAGTGGCTGCGGACCGGGCGAGGCGGCCGATTCCGTCTCCGGCGCGGTCTCCGCTTCCGTGTCTACCGTCGCGAGTTCATCCCCCATGCGCTTCTCCCCGTACCGCGTGCTCCCTCGGCACGCCAGCAACACGTGCCACGTCGTACTCAATTGACCCTACAGACAAGGTCATCAACCTCGATCGCCGATTTATTGCGCGGCGTTCGGGCATTTCGCCACGCGAAACACCAGGTGGGAATGTCGCTGAAGCGCGGCCGGACACCCGGAGTACGCGAGTCCCGAAGTCTGTGGACGCACGACGGCGGCCCGGCGAGTCGCCGGGCCGCCGTGAAGGGGAGGGGTCAGGTGGTGGACAGTCCGGGAACTCCGCCGACGTCCTCGCCGGGCGTCAGGTACTCCTGCAGCGCCCGCTCCCGCCACCGCTTCGCGCCGTCCGTGAAGTGCGCGTCGCGCCGGTTGTTGGCCATGTGGGAACGGGTGAGGTCGATAACCCAGTCGTCGACCTGGTGGTGCTTCTCCAGGGCGTCCAGCGCCGCCCGCATCCGTAGCCGCTCGTCTCCCTCAGCGGCCAGGCGCTTCTCGTTGAGGGCGTCCATGATGCAGATCATCCCGACGTGCAGGAAGTCGCGGTACTCCTGCCCACCGGCCGCCAGCCGGGCCGTGGCCTGCTCGGTGGTGAGCGCACCGCGGCTGCGTCCCGCGAGCGCGGCCGCCAGCTCGGCATCCTCCCTCTGGCGCTGCGCGTCGTACCGGACGGAGCGCTCGGCGTACGGCTCATCGGGGTGCAGGTCCATCAGGGCGCGGCCCTCCTGCGTCCAGTCGTGAGCCCAGGCGTCCGGGTGGCGCGGCCCCCAGGTCTCCGCCCACGCGTACGGGCCGCCGGTGCCGATGCGCAGCAGTGCGGCGGTGATGCTCGCGGGGGTGCGTCCGCCGGGGATCCATGCGAGCGTTGTCCAGCCGTCCGTCTCGGACCAGACCCGCAGGTTGTAGGTCGGCGGGTGCTTCTCGCCCTGGAACCAGGTCGGCTCCGGGGTCGGCTCGGCGGAGGCCGGGCGACCCTTGATCCAGGTGTCGAACGGGAGGCGGGGCATCACGGGCCGGTTGGGATTGGCGTCGACCTGGTGGACCCGGGAGGGCAGGGTGCCCAGGTCGGTGGTGACGTGCTGCCAGACCTGGGCGCACAGGGTCCCGCAGTCGCCGCCGACGGGGCGCTCGGGGGTGCGCAGCCGGTGGGCGACCATCGCGTCGGCCACCGCGACGGCCTTGGCGAGGTCGGTGCACCAGGCTTGAGTCCGCCAGCTCGGCGCACCGCCCGAGTGGTCTTCGCCCACGATCCCGTCCGGCACGTAGTACGTCCGCACCTCGAACGGCAGGTCCGGGCTGGGGCACATCGGGTCGAGGGAGTCGGGGAAGGCGCCGGGCCGCTCCACGGACCAGCCGTTGTGGACGTACCGCCAGAACGGCTCACGGTTGGAGCACCAGACCACCGGCCACAGGGCGGCGACCTCCACCCTGCCGTCGGCCAGGCGGTGCGGCACGGGCACCCGGGTGCCCTTGGCCACCGCCCCGATGCAGTCACGCACCTCGCGGATGAGGACGCCGTCAGCGGCGGGCTCGGCGACGCCCCACCGAACCCCTTCGTCCCGCTGGACCATGGAGTGGCGGGCGTCCTCGTTCCAGACGACCGTCACGGGCACGAGGCCGTCCTGAGCGACGACGTCCGTCAGGGCCGCCACCACGATCTCGTCCCAGTCGTCCCGGGCGGGCTCCGGTCCGGACGCGCCGGCGGCGCGGGTCTCACGCAGTGCGGCGGTGTACTTGGCGCCCTCCCGGGCGGCTGCGCGGGCCTTCTTGGCTGCGGTGCTCTGCTTCTTCGGCATGGCGTACTCCAGGCGTAGCGGTCCCCACGCGCCCGCCAGCCGTGTACGTCGAGGCCGGAATGCAGGCAGAACTCAACTCCGCGGGCCCCGAGAGACCTTGACCGACTGTGCCCGGCGGCGTGGGCGCCAGGGCGGCAGTGAACGGCGTGCGCGTCTTGCCGTGCCTCCGATGGTAGGGCGAGGCACCGACAGCGTGCCGGGAGTTTACTTCGGGAGTCTGTAATTCCGGCACTCCGGCAGTCTGTTGGTTCGGACGGCGATCCTGCCTGCGAATGTCGGCCCCCGCCGCTACCGTGATGGGTGGCCGCCTCGCGTCGGCCTGACTCCGAGCCGTACCCGCCCACGCCGGGAGCGGCGACCGAGGACAAGGGGCGGGCCCCGGGCTCAGCCTCACGCGACGTCAGCAACACCCCGTTGCGCCTTCCCTGGTCCACCGACGCCGCGGCGGGGATGCGTGGGGTCCACCGCCGGGAGAGCGACCGGTCATGACCGCCAACAAGCACACCAAACGCGCCGCCCGCGAACTCGCCGCGCGTGAGGGCATCTCGTACACCGCCGCCCGCCGGCGCCTGGCAGAGCCGGACCCCGGCCCGGCCGCTGAGCCGCTGGACGAGCCGCCCCGCCTGTACCCGATCGTGATGACCCCGTGCACGCACGGCTGCGACGGGACCCCGCACCCCGGTTACGTGTGCGAGACCTGGCACCCCTTCACCCACCGTGGCAACCCCCGTACGAGCTGGGACACCTGCGAGGCCGCGAGTCTGCCCGGACGCCGCGCCCATAGCCTCACCCACCGATTCCGGGAGAAGCCTCAGTACGGCTACAGCCAGGACGATTCGTGGGTGCTGGCCGCCGCGTACGCGATGCTGCTGGACGAACAGCCGGAACTGGCACCCGACCCGCACCGGCTGCGCGCGGCGGTGGAAGCCGACGATCTCGCCGCCGTCGACATGCTGATGCACCCCCTCGATCTCGCTGCGGTGCGTCTGCTCGGTTGCCCGATCAGGGAATGGTGGACGACCGGCCACCCGCGTCTCCAGGTGTGGGCCACCAAGGTCACCACGGAGGCGGGCGAACCGGCGTGGGACATGACCCTCGTTGAGTACAACAGCCGCTGCTTCAAGCTGGCCGAGCGCTTCCTGAAGTCGCAGGAGGAACGCCGGAACTACAACGGGTACATGGAGACCGAGCACGTCTCCTGGTGGTTCTCGGTGCCGTTCCTCACCGAGCTGCTGCGCCGCCAGTTCGGCGGACTCGCCCTGCGGACGCACGTGCGCCTCCCGGACGGCCGCCCTGCCCTGGTGACCGCTGTGGAGTGGGCCGACGACGGCACCCCAGCCGCGTACCGGGTCCGCGAGCTGGAGCCCGGCCAGTACGGCAACGAGGGCAAGCTCGTGCCGAAGCTCGGGGGAGACGGCGAGACCGTGCCCGCCGCCGACTGTCGGGAGGACGGACCCTGCCAGGTGTGCGACGGCCAGGCTGGAATGACCGAGGGGCTGTGCGAGGCCTGCGCTGACCGGTTCATCCTGTGTAGCTGCGGCACGACCATCCCAGTGGCCTCGCCCTACGGCATGTGCGCCGCCTGCCGGGCGGAGGAAGCCCCCGGCCATCTGGACGACTGACAGGCCCCGGCCCGAGCGACACGGTGCGGCGGCGCAGCGACTCCCGGAATGCCGGACTCCGGAAGTCGCTGCCGCCGGGCCGAGTCACCGACCGGTCCGGGTACGCCCTCTAGGAGTGAAGTCGGGCGGTTCGTTGTCGACCGCCGCAAGGGGTGCTGCCAGACTGCCGAAGTCACAGGCTCCCGGGATACCGGAGTCACAGAGTCACGGACCCGAGAAAGGAGAGGCCCATGTCGCAGCGCAGGAACAAGCGTGTCGCCGCCGGCAGCAACAAGGGCGGCGTCGGCAAGACCGGCTGGGTGGAGATGGTCGCGGCCGCGCTCGCCGAGATGAAGCGGAAGGTGCTGGTGGTCGACGTCGACCCGCAGGCGAACCTCTCGCGCAGGATGGGGCGCCCCTACCGCAAGGAACAGCCGATCGTCACGGTCTCCGAGGTTGTGAAGGCCAATGAGGCCGGTTGCGCCGTCGATGCGATCATCTCCTGCGGGTGGGGCGGCATCTACGCAGAGCAGATCGACATCATTCCCAGCCGGTTCGACCTGGACAACCGCATCTCCGAGGCCGCCGTGATCGGCTCACGCCAGCGCCTGGCCCGCGCTCTTGAGGGCGTCGACGACGACTACGACTTCACGCTGTTCGACTGCCAGCCCTCCCTGGGGCACCTCACCCAGCTCGCCCTGGCGGCCTCCGACTACGCCGTCGCCCTGGTCGAGCCGGAGTACGACGGCGTCGACGGTGCGGTCCGCTTCCGCGACTTCATCGGCGATGAGATCAACCGCATGGAGATGGGCAACCTGGACCTCCGGTTCGCGGCCGCCATTCCCTCGCTGGTCGACGGCCGTCTCGCTGCGCACACCCACCACCTCGGAACGCTCCCGGACATCTTCGGAGAGGGGATGGTCTGGGAGCCGATCCCGCTGCGGTCCGTGGTGAAGGACGCCGCCGACGAGGCCCAGCCGCTCTCTGCCCAGGGCAGCCGTGCAACCGAGATGCGCGAGGTCTACAAGGCCTCCGCAGAGCGCATGATCAAGGAGTTCGTGTGACGCCGAAGAGGACCCGGTCCGTGGTCTCCCCCGATTCCGGGATAGGGGCAGGGCGTAAGCCGCTGACCCCCTCCGTCGAGCCCATCCTCGGTGAAGGTGAGCAGGCCGTGGAGTCAGGGGCGGCCGCGGGTTTGGAGTCGCACCGGTCCAGCGATCCGAAGTGGGCGACGCTGGAGCGTAAGGAGGCTCGGCTGCGGTCCGATCAGCTCACGGACCTGGCCGACCTGCGGCGGTACGTGAGCGCCCGCCGCCGGGACCGCTCGGAGATCATCACCGACAACACCCTGATCCGCGTCGCCGTCGACCTGCTGTTGCAGGGGCACGCCCACCGGCTCCACGGAGACACGGAAGAGGCCCTGCTGGCCTCCGTGCTGCCCCGGCGCCGGGCTGCCGCCCCGGCGGAAAAGGCCCGCCCGGAGAAGGCTGAACGGGCCAGCTCGGGGAAAATCCAACGGCAACAGACTCCGTAAGTCCGGTACTCGCGGAGTCCGTGATTCAGTCAACGGGCGCGGTTCTCGCCAACCGCGCCCGTTCGTTGTCTCGACACAACGGAGACCCGCTACGCTGCCGACGTTCGTTGTTCCGGCACAACGGGAGGATTCCGGGTGGACAACGTTGACATGATGGCCGAACAGATCGCCGATCTGATCCGGCAGGCCAACGCCGACGAGACGACGGCGGCCGACCGTGTGCAGCTGCTCACCACGGCGGTCGGTCTCGCGGTCGATCCCCTGCACCAGCTCGAACTGATGATGCTCGTCGCCGACACGGCGGGCCGCGCCGCGCACGACGCCGCCGGCCGCGCCCTGCGCGGCGAAGGCCGCCCGGAGGGCAAGCCCGCGACCTGGGCGGAGATCGGCGCCGCCGCCCATCTGGCCAAGGACACCGTCTTCCGCCAGTACCACGGCGGCACCGCGCTCTCGTGGTCCCCGGCGAACCGCGGCGTGCGGCAGGCCGTGCGGCGGCCCGCCGCCGACGGAGAGGTGCGCTGATGCCCGTCGACCGCAGTCTCACCGGGCCGGAGCTGCTGTGCGCGGCCGCCGCAGAGGTCTGCTCGAAGGAGGGGGAGATTTCCGAGGCCCGCGGCCGCCAGGTGCGGTGGGTGGCAGGTGAGTACGGCCGTGCCCTCGCCCACCCCGACCACCCGCTCGACACCGACGCCGAAGCCGGACCGCTGTTCCGGCGTGAAGCCGTCGAGGCCTACCTCACCCTCGCGGGTCGCGGCGCCCTGCGGGTGCGACGGGCCGCCTCGCCCACCAGCGGCGACCACTCGCGGCAGATCCGCATCGAGGTCCTGGCGCTCCTGGCGAAGGCCGCCGGGGTGTACGCCGACCTGCCGCCGCAGCCCGACCCGGCCCGCAAGCAGCCCGTACCCAAGCGGGCCCGCTCCCTGCTGCGGTCCTCCCTGGAGGAGGCCGCCGACCAGGCCGCTCTGCCCGGGCAGATCCGGATGCTCGCCATCGGCG
>NZ_JBIDCI010000030.1:0-66419 GCF_043204535.1 Streptomyces sp. NPDC047853
GGGGGGGGGGGGGGGGGGGGGGGGGGGGGGGGGGGGGGGGGGGGGGGGGGGGCCGGGCGGGGGGGGGGGGGGGGGGGGGGGGGGGGGGGGGGGGGGGGGCCCGGGGGGGGGGGGGGGGGGGGGGCGGCGGGGGGCCCCCCCCCACCCCCCCCCCACACCCGGGCTTCGCGCTGTCCAATGACCGGTCAGAGTAGGAGTGGCGTGGTCTGGCCACTCGCTATGACGAGGACCTGGACGAGGGCGCGGGCCTTCGATCCCTGGCCCGGCGGCCGCCGTCAATGAGCTGGTGTGCGGCCTGGTCGGGCAGTTGGCCGACTGGCAGCAGTCGATCGGCGAGCTGGGCCGCGCGCTCACCACGGCAACTGAAGACCGACCGCTATCCGGCTGGTCCACCGAGGCCGTCACACGCCACCACCACGCTCACCTGCTCGCCGCCATCTTCGAGCTCGGCGGTGAGCTAGAGCTCCCAGCTACCCGGAACGGGCGCTTCAGGGCCCAGAGCTGCCCGGTCAGCGACGCCTGCCGCCGCCGATGCGGCGGTCGTCGGCCAGTGCGGTCAACGGGCCGAACTCGCGGGCAAGCTCGTTCCACGTCAGAACCTCGCCACAGCGGGCCGGGAACTCCTTCGGGTTGAACTCGGGCATGGTCCAGGTGCCAGTGCCCCGGTCCCGCAGCCACAGGTCCCCGTCACCGTCGACCACAGTCGGCGGGACCGGCACGGGCTCGGCCTGATCGGTGGGCTCCCAGGTGACCCGGCCCGGGTGGGAAACGCGGCGCAGCTCGGTGGTGGCCAGCCGCGCGGCCAAGTCACGGTTGGACTCCTCGGCGTCCTTGACCGACGCGAGTCGGAATGCGTCGTCAAGTGTGGGCAGGGCTGGATTCTTGCTGCGCTTTGAACTCATACGCTGACGACCTCCGGTGGGGGGCGTCACATCCGTTATGGCACCCCGTAGAGGAACACGGTATCCGAGGCGGGAGCCGGGCCAGGCCTCCTGCGCTGAAACGGTCAGCAAGCCCGCCGACGCCCAGGAAGATACTCTGCGCCAGGTCAGCGACTTGTTGGGTGAGGCGAAGAAGGCACTCGACACGCTGACGAAGTAGCTGGAGCAACCGTCCAGCCCACGGTTCAGCCCCCGCTCGGTACAACCCTCTCCGGGGCGAGCGCGGCCTCCAGGCGGTCCGGGCGTTCGTAGAGGGCGCGCACGAGGCGGGCGCGGTTTCTGGACGCAGCGCACGGTGCCCTCGATCGGCACGGACAGCCAGCCTTCCGCCTCGCGCAGGACGACGTCGGCGAGCGCCTTGGGTCCGCTGTCCTTGGCAGCCGGTCGGCACGGCGGCGGACATCGGAGACGACGGCGCGAGCGTGGCCGGTGAGCTGGAGGGTGATCTGCTCCAAGTCGCGGGCGGTGAGGGTGTTCTCGCCGGTCCACGCGAGGACGGCCCTGACGAGGCACTCGTACGGTTCGCGGTCGTGCGGGAGCTCGGCTCTGATGAGGCCGTCGGGGTCGTACAGGACCGTGTGGGTGATGAAAAGAGGGCTCCACACCCGGGACTCGGCCGGTCTAGAGGCGGCCTGACCAGCAAAATCCACCTGGCCTGCGACGGCGGGGACACGGAACCCGCGTCGAGCGTGATCCGAGGCCGCGCCGCCGCCCCCGGTTGACGCCCTGGCCGGTACGCGTCCCCGCGCGGCCCGCCGGGCGGTGAACGGCATGTACTGTCCGTGCGACGCGCTTTCGACGACCTCGGGGGTTTTATGCACCGTCAGGCGGACTCGGTCGAATCGATGGAACAACTCGCCTTGGTCTGGCGGACCATGGTTCTCGACCGTGACCCGGGGGCCGACGTCCGCGACCTCCCGGGGATCGCGGTGCGCTGGGCCGACTGCCGGTTCGCGTTCTGGAACTGCCTCACGCTGACCGACGTCGGCGCGGACGCCGGACTGGTGAGGCACCGGCTCGGCGAGGCGGTGGAGGTGATGCGCGCCAAGCGGCGGCCCGGGTTTCTGTGGATCTTCGAGGATCTCCTCGACGAGGAGGCCCGTGCCAGGCTTGACGAGGCCGCCGACGCGGCAGGGCTCGCTTACGCCTTCCCCGGCACCGGCATGGCGGCCGACCTGTCGTCCCTGCCCGAACCGGTCCACGACGAGCTGACGTTCAAGCGCGTCACCGACGACGAGCTGCTGCGGGCCTACGCCGACCTCAACTCACGGGCCTACGGCTTCCATCTGGAGGACGGCCGCGACGGCCTGGCCGGCTCCACGCTGTGGAAGAGCGACATCCACGCCTACCTGGGCCTGCGCGACGGCATCCCCGTCACCTGCGCCGCCACGGTGGAGGCCGACGGACGCCTCTTCGTCGTCCTAGTCGCCACCGACCCGGACTGCGAACGCCGCGGCTATGGAGAGGCGGTGACCCGTAAGGCCCTCTACGAGGGCGCCAGAGCCACCGGCCTGACCCGCGCGACCCTACACGCGACGGCGGCGGGCGCACCCGTGTACCCGAGGATCGGCTTCGAGCCGAACTCGCCCATCCTCTTCTACGGGCTCAAAGGCTAGCGGACCGGCCCGAGCCCACCGCGGGCTCCGTGCGCTCGACGCCCGCATCGTGGAGCACCTCGCCGAACAGCAGGCGCAAAGCAGCGTGAGGGGCATGCAGAGCCGTTCGAGCAGCGAGGAAGAGGGAGGTGGGAGCGACCGAAGCGACCGTGGCCTGTCGGTGCCAACCCGGGCACTGCCCCTTTCTGGCCTGGTGTGGTGGTGATCAGGAGGCCGCGCGGTGGGGCGAGGGCTCGGCGGGGCCGCGCAGCGGGCTGTCAGCCGGGGCCGGTGGGTGCGCAGGGCGCCGGCCCCGGTGGTCCGCGCGGCGCGCAGCGCAGACACCTCAGGCAGTCATCGTGTCAAGCTGCGGCCCTCAGCCCACTGTGTAGCCTGTCGATCTGCTCGAACGGGATGAGGTGGAGACGTGGAGACGCTGGTGGAGGGGGCCGTCGAGGAGACGCTTCGCAACGGGCGCGGTGAAGCGGTACGCCTGTATGTCGCAACCTGTGCGGAACGCATGGCGCCGCTGTTCGGTGATCACCGCACGTGACGGCGAAGTCGTCCGGCTTACCGTCGACGCTGAGCACGACAACAGCCCCATGATGGAGGTACCCGTTACGGGCCTGCGTCGCCTGCTCGCCGGCGCAGGGCAGGACCTGATCGACTTCCTCCAGCTGGCCGCTGTCTGGGCCGCTCGGCACCTGCCCGCTTACGCCGCCCCGGTCGCCTCCGTCCTCGGCCGTGCTCTAGACCTGCCCGCACCGGTGATCCCGGCGAACTCTTACAAGTCATCTCATCTGGCTGGGTGGGCTGCTGCCGTGGCGGGGATCGTTGAGCGGCTGATGCCGGATGAGTTGTGGGAGTTGTTCCAGCGGGTGGTGCCGGAGGCGCCGACCCGTCCGCAGGGTGGTGGCCGGCGTCGGCACGGGGAACCGGGAAGTGCTGGCCGCGATCGTGTTCGTCGCGACGTCTGGTTGTACGTGGCAGCAGTTGCCGTCTGCTTCGTTCGGGCCGTCGGGAGCCACAGCGGCGGTCCACGGAGTACTCAAAGACCCGGGTGTGGACCAAGCTCCATCGCTTGGTCCTCAACGAACTCGGTTCCCGCGGCGATCTGGACTGGTCCCGCTGCGCGATCGACTCGGTGAACATGCGCCCTGAAAGGCGGAGCTGACAGGCCCGAGTACAGTGGAGCCGGGCAAGTACGGCTCGAAGATCCACTTAATCACTGAGCGGACCGGTCTGCCCCTGTCCGTTGGCATCTCGGGTGCCACGTCCATGACAGCAAACCCCTGATCCCCCTGGTCCAAGGGAACCCACCGGTCCGCTCCCGGCGCGGCAGAGACGGCGCAGGCCCGGCAAGCTCCATGGCGACAAGGGGTACGACTACAACCACCTGCGGCGCTGGATACGCGACCACGCATCACACCGCGGATCGCCCGGAAGGGCACGGACTCCAACCAGCGGCTGGGCCGGTACCGCTAGACGATCGAACGCACCATGACCTGGCTCGCCGGATGTCGACGCCTCCACCGACGCTACGAACGCACGGCCAGCCACTTCCTGGCTTTCACCAGCATCGCATGCACCCTCATCTGCTACCGCAGACTCACCAGCACAAACGATATTCAGGAGGCGTCGGTGTAGGCGAGGTGGACCCCGCAACCGGTGCAGCGGAAGAGCATGGCGGTTGCCCCCTCGCCCAGGCTGGTCAGGAAGTGTTCGAGTCGGCTTTCGTCGTGCCAGCCGTCAAGGCGCATGTCGGTCCGCAACTGGTCGAGTGCTTCGGGATACGCCGCCAGCTCGGCGTATCCGACTTCCCCCACGAAGGCGGCCGCGTCCTGGCAGTGAACGAGCCAGTGTGGATCCTGCCAGGCGTGGAAGCCAGGAGTGCGGCGGGTGAGCTCATGCAAGACGTCCTCACTGACACCGTCGAGCCCGTAGGAGTCGGTGAAGTCGCCGGCGAACCGTTCAGCCGCACTGCCATCTGCGATACACCAAGGACAGAACCGTCCGCTGACGTCCTGAGCGGTGTAGAAGGTGGCCGTGTAAATCCATGCCCTGTTGGCCTTGCAACAGGCGCACAACTCGGTCGACGCGCGGATGGACGGTCGGCACTCATCGGCACTTTCCGATCCGCGGCCTGGTGGCTCTGCCCACTGATTCCACGACGAGCAGTGTGTCTGCGAGCAGGCCCTTGATCAAGCGCGGAGTCAGAGTCTTCCTGCAAAGCCAAATGAGATGACCTGTTGAGGGTGAAGGTGTTGCCGGCGGCGTCCTTGACCTTGTAGCCCGTCGGGTTCACGGTCGCCCTCGACCCGGGGCGTCGTACTGCACGCCTTGATCTTCAAGGCCGAGGAGTACTGGGCAAGGCCATCGCCGCCCACCCCGAGGACACCGAAGCAGCCCTCACCGCTTACGAGCGGGACCTGTTCCCACGCAGCGCCCGCTTCTACGAGGACACAAAGATCCCACCAGCTTCATCGACTTCCTGACCGGCGCCCCTGGAGCCGCTGGGGCACAGAGCCGCTCCACCTAGAGGGCCGAACCCGGCGACCGAGAGGCGGACGCCTCACTCGGACAGCTCCTGCTCGACCCAGATCGTCTTGCCCGTCTGCCCATACCTGCTCCCCCACCGGCGGCTCAGCTGAGCCACCAGGAACAGCCCCCGGCCCCCTTCGTCGCTCGTGCGGGCGCGGCGCATACGAGGCTGGGTGTTACTGGGGTCGGTGACCTCGCAGAAGAGAACCTCGTCGCAAATCATGCGCAGCCCGACGGGGCCACCCGCGGTGGGCGGCCTCTCCGGCTTCTTCGAGGACAAGCTCGAAGAGGAGGAGCGCGAGCACGAGGCCGAGGAGCAGGCCGAACGGGCTGGCAAGCCCAAGTCGGCCGTCAAGCTGGCCGGCAAGGCCGCGTTCTTCATGTTCCTCTACCTGGAGGTCCTGGACGCGTCGTTCTCCTTCGACGGCGTCATCGGCGCCTTCGCCATCACCAACGACATCGTCCTGATGGCCCTGGGCCTCGGCATCGGTGCCATGTACGTCCGGTCCCTGACCGTCTACCTGGTCCGCGAGGGCACCCTCAACGACTACGTCTACCTGGAGCACGGCGCCCACTACGCCATCGGCGCCCTCGCCGCCGTCCTCCTGGTGACCATCCAGTACGAGATCAACGAGTTCATCACCGGCATGATCGGCGTGGTCCTGATCGGTGCCTCCTTCTGGTCCTCGGTCCGCCGCAACAAGCGGCTCGCCGCGGCCGGGGGCGACGGCGGCAAGGAGAAGGCGGAGGTCTCCTCCGGGGTGTGAAACCCTGCTCTTCCCGGGCCGGGTTCACCCCAGGCGCGTCAGGGCAGGTGGTGTGGGCCTGGCAAGGGCATGACGGAGACGAACTGCATGTCGCCCAGTATGACCATTGCACTCACACGGGCGGCGCACTCGGCAAAGGACTGATTGCGCCCGGCTGTTGGCCGCTATCAACAGTTCATGGTCATCTCTGTGCTGCGCGGCCTGGCCGCCGCTTCCCTCGCCATCCTGCCCGTCGCCGCGTCCAACCCGGCCCACGCGGCGGAGACGCTCCCGCTCGCCGAAGAGGCGCCGGGGTGTGCGGAAAGATGGCCGAAGACGTCCCATTCGAGCGCGGTGACGAGGGCGTTGAAGAGGGCCGGGGCGTTCACCAGGAAGTGGAACCGCTCGGCGACCGGATCGCCGGCGGGGACGCTCCGGGCGCCATCGGCGGGACGCGGGGACTGTGCGGGCACGGAGGGCGGATCGGGCTGGTCGGGCCGGTCGGGGGCGGGGTGCTTCGTGCGGGTGGTGCCGTGTCGGCAGACGAATTCAACGTCACACCTCTCGTCAGCGGATCGGCGCGGCCCGCTCATGGGGGCACGGCAGCCGATTACAAGATCACGATCACGCCCTCGCATGCTGGCACACCCCCTGAAACCCCCGCAAGAACACGCAACACAATCCGGCCCACCGCACAAACACCCTCGGGGCCCGGCGCGCGGGCCCACGCGTGGCCGTTGCGCGCGCCCACGAGTGGCACGTTGCGCGGGCGGTGACCGATCAAGACCCCCGGAGCCGGTATGCCGGGCAGGGCGTGGACACGGCAGGAACCGGCTACCCGTCGCGTCAGCCATCACCCAGCCACCACCATGCAGCGAACGACGCTCCCTCCTGCCGTCACGAGCACCGGCCGCGTAGATCGACTTATGCCGCCCCACCCGCATCGGGCATCGCTTGCACCTCAATGCCATCGGTGGTTCGCTAGTCATGTATAGGCACATATGCGGGACTTGCGGGAAGTGCGGAACCGTCGCTTGCGCCGTGAGCCCCCCTGACACTGAGGGAAGCGCTCACCCTCAGTCGGTGACAGCCGGCCGTGGTGGCCATGGCTGTCACAGGACTTTCGGGTGCCGTCGTCAGCCGAATGCGGGCGACGCCGGACGACGCCGGACGATGACATCCGAGCCAGAGGCAACGAAGCAGATGGTCATCATGGTGGAGCTAGTAAGAGAGTCCCTGAAAATCCACGGCGGGTCTCATGAAGACGACCCGGACTACCACTTCACACTCGCGTACACGGCCTCGTTCGACCCCGGCGAGATGGCTGACACCTTCACAGAGTTCAGCAGGCTCTGCGAGGAGGACGGCGGCCTCACGCTGACCGACGATCACCTGTCACCGTTGAACCCCACTGGAGGACCCACCTTCGTGCCCAACAACGTCACCGGCCGCCGGCCGGACAACCGGCCCGGCCACCAGGGGATGACGCTGCTCGACAGGACCATTCCGATCGTCCTCCCGAGGGAAGTCGCGGACACCGAGGGCGGAGTTCACGACGCGGGCCACGAAGAGATCTATGGCGAGATCTGGCTGCGTTCGTCGGGAAACCTCGGCAGTACCAGCCCTGACGGGTCGGACAGCGGACTGGGAAGGACCAACGTCGGCGATTTCGACCCCTGACCCACCCGGTGGGATCGGACAGCAGCGTTGCGTTGCCGCACCCCGGCGACGCGAGGTACCACAAGCGTGCCGGGGCGCGTCGGCTACCGGAAAACCGAGCTCCACTCGACGGCAGGCAATCAGATGATCGGCATCGGTCACCCCGTCAGCGCGGATCCTCTCGGACTCGTCGCTCTTCCCCGTCTCATGGCCCGGGCCACCGGTCGGCGTGCCGTGCGGGTCGGGCTGATCGACGGAATCGTCCGGGCCACTCACCCCGCCCTGGCCGACGCACACGTGGAATTCCTCGCCCCGCACGACGACGGCCGACTCCCCGCGCCTGGCGACGCCGCGTCCCGCCACGCGACATCCGTGGCCGGCATCCTGGTGGCCCGCCGCGGATCCGGCGCACCGGCCATCTGCCCCGGTGCCACCTTGGTGGTGCGCCCCGTCTTTCCCCACGGCGGCGACTCCGCCCCCGCGGAGACGCTTGCTTCAGCGATCACGGAAGCAGCCGATGCGGGTGCGCGCATACTGAATCTGAGCCTGACGCTGGCCCCGCACTCGTACGACGCGCTCAGCGCGCTCCAGGAGGCGCTGGACTACTCGGCACGCCGCGGTGTGATCGTCGTGGCGGCCGCAGGCAATCGCGGGGCGGTCGGCGGCTCCGTGATCACCCGCCACCGGTCGGTCATCCCTGTGATCGCCTACGACCCACAGGGGCATCCCTCGGGGGCCTCGAATCTCGGGCCCACGATCGGCCGGCGGGGCGTTGGCGCGACTGGCTCGGGAATCCTCAGTCTGGAGGCGGGCAGCGAGGGCTTACGCCCCTTCGGCGGCACCAGCGCCGCAACAGCCGTCGTGACCGGGGCCGTTGCCCTGCTGTGGTCGGAGTTCCCCCGGGCGGCGCCGGCTGATCTCATGCTCGCCGTCACCCGATCCCGGTCGCGCCCCACGTCCGTGGTGCCGCCCCTGGCGGACGTCTGGCGGGCGTACGAGATCCTGCGCGCGGGGCACCACGGATGACCTGTTGTGGCAAGGAGGCACGGGAGTGCACGAGAGGGAAGTACACGACGACGGGGACATGTCCCGCGATGCAGGCCCGGACTCGGAACGGACCGCGCCACAGCCTTCGCAAGTGCGCCTCCCGGGGTTCGTCACCGACGAGGACATCGGGCTGGGCGACCTGGCCAAGAGAGCCATCGGCGCCGTGGGCATACGGCCGTGCCGGAGCTGCAGCCAACGCGCCGCGGCACTCAACCGCTGGCTCGTAATCTCGGGCAGGAGCAGTCGGCGGCGGTAGCGACGGAGCAGAATGCGATCAGGAAGGAGCGCAGGCATCATGGAGGAGAACGGTCTGCCCCCGCAGGAGTCGATGGAACCGCCGCCCGCCGACGTGGTGCGCGAGGCCACGCCGGTGCCGGAGGGGGAGCATCACTCCTGCACGACATGCGGTCACAGCGCCGTCATGTCCGAAGCGGTGAGCCATGGCGGCGAGCTGTACCCGTCATACGTGTACGCCGTGGGCCGGATTGAACCGCGAATGCCGAGCCTGGGGGTGGAGAAGGAGTTCGCCCAGGCGACCGCCCGTGCTGAAACCGTGGACCTCACCGATCGCCAGACGCTGTTCACTGTGTTGTCGGAACCACGGAACCGCTATCTCGCCCGGCAGTTGTGCTACGTGGTGACCATTCAGGGGCTCGACACGTACTTGCTGCGTCCGCGTGACCCCGGAGACTTTCCCCAGCTCATCGAAGCACTTCGTGAGGCGCCGCATTCGACGGATCTCCACGTTGTGATAGGGCTGCGGGGCCCTTTGGCTCCCCCCGACTACTGCAACGGTCT
The DNA here is from genome assembly GCF_043204535.1 of Streptomyces sp. NPDC047853. Lineage (NCBI taxonomy): Bacteria > Bacillati > Actinomycetota > Actinomycetes > Kitasatosporales > Streptomycetaceae > Streptomyces > Streptomyces sp. NPDC047853. Next base: position 9,328 of record NZ_JBIDCI010000030.1, read on the forward strand.
GATGCTGCCCATGGTGGCCTTCGAGCAGATCTACACGTTCAGCCCCACCACGTTCGTCCACTCCCTGCCGAAGCCGGACGGCATGGCAGAGGACCAGTTCCGGGCGGCGGCGGAAGAGCTGTTCGAGAGGGTGATCCAGATAGCCGACAACGCGGGATCCGCCGATGAGCACCGCGCGGTCAACTATCTCGCGGTGCGATATCCAAGTATCTACGCGAAATGCGCCGAGGCGCATTCCAGTGGCGCTTCCCTGACGGCCATCGAAACCCGCCCGTCCCGTCTGAGCGGCGTGCGCAGGGTCTTGGACGTCATCTTCTCGTTCACCGACCGGAAGACCGATGTCACGGAGAAGTTCTTCGTCCGGGTGGACATCGAAGAGGTGTTCCCGCACCTGATCACCAAACTGTCTCCGTACTACGACCGATAGCAGGGCCGGGAGAGTGAGGGGCGATGTCTGTCCCGTGTGCCACGGCGGAGAGTTCGCTTTATCAGAGCAGGAAACAGTACCGAACGAGGGCAGGCGGCCTGAACCGTCGGTCCGACGGCATCCACCTCGCGGACTCTGTGGAGGAGTGCGTAGAAGACTGCGTGAACGAATGCCTGTGGGCGGGCGGTCTGCGCTACGAGTGTGAGCCGCCCTGCCGGCATTCATGCCAGACGGGCCCCCCTCCGCCGTGCGATTCGTTCTGGGTGGACGGGAGAGAGTACTGCTGTACTCGCAACACCGAACCGTGCATCGGTCCGGTGCGTGCGGACGGAGGCCGCAACGTCAGTTGTCTTCACCCTGGCATGGCCTGTTGCCAAGGCATCTCGTACTGGCTGGATAGCGAGGTGTGCATCAACGGCACCGTCGAGCGCTGCTGGCCCAGGCCGACCTGCCCGCCGTTCGGCTGCTGCAAGATGGACGAGGTGTGCACCGACGAGGGGTGCGTCCCGCAGAATCAGATCTGCCCGAGGTCGCAGCGGCGCTGCAAACCGCATGAGGAATGCACCCACGACGAGGGCTGCATTCCGCGGGACCAGGTCTGCGGTCCGTCGAACCGGCGCTGCAAAGAGCCGGAAGAAGTATGCACGGCCCAGGGCTGCTGCGACAGAGGTAAGGCCACTGAGGGTCGTACACGCTGTTGCATCGGAAAGGTTCCGTGCAAAGAGGACTGCTGCGACGAATGCTGCCCCGGGGGCATCTGCTGCAATTACCCCGGAAAGTGCAGGCAACGCATTGTCGAGCGAGGCAAGCCCCCGGTGTGGGTTTGCTCCTGACGGCGCCGCACGACGGACGCCCCGACAGCGACAGGAACCGCCGTCAGACGCGCGAGGGCCACGCGCCACGGCCGAGCCTTCCTGCTGTCTGGCTGCGCGGGCGAGCCGATACGATTGATCACTACTTCGGCGTATGCGTGCCGTTGATCACCAGGGGGAAGCATCCATGCCCAGTCGTGTTCAGTCGATGCAGCAAGGTGATCCGCGTCGTATCGGCCCCCATCGCGTCGCGGGCCGGCTCGGGTCCGGCGGCGTGGGCACCGTGTATGCCGCGCTCAGTGCCGCCGGGGAGCGGATGGCCGTCAAGGTCGTGCATCCGGCACACGCCGCCGACGACGGGTTCCGTGCTCGGTTCCGGCGGGAGGTTCAGCTGTCCCAGTGCGTTACGGGCCCCTGCCTGGTTCCGGTGGTCGATGCCGACCCCGATGCGCCCGCTCCGTGGCTTGCCACCGCTTTCATACCAGGTCCCACCCTCGACCAGCACGTGGCCGCTGGCGGGCCGCTGGCCGGGGCCCGCCTGTACGCCTTGGCCGCCGGTACCGCAGCCGCACTCTCCGCGGCCCATGAAGCCGACGTCGTGCACCGGGATGTGAAGCCCCAGAACGTCATCCTGGCCCCTTGCGGTCCGATGGTGCTGGACTTAGGCATCGCTCATGCTTTGGACGGGACCTCCGTCACCCGCACTGGCGTGATGACGGGCACGCCGGGCTGGATCAGCCCGGATCATAACCGCACCGGCACGGTCGGCCCAGAAGGCGACGTCTTCGCCTGGGGTGCCCTGGTCGCCTACGCAGCAACAGGTCGTCTTCCCTTCGGCAGCGGTGCTGCCGACGCCGTTGTCTTTCGTGTCCTGTCCGCCGAGCCCGACCTCGACGGCATGGGCGATGATCTACGCCAGCTGGTGGAGAGGGCCCTGTCGAAGGAACCGTCCGGCCGGCCAACAGCCCCCGAACTCGCACGATCATGCGGTGAGTTGCTTGCCAGCCAGACCACGGTCGTCACCGGGCCCGCCGAACTGCCTCAGCCGACACTGATAGCCGACTTGCCGGCCGGGTCGGTCACAGAAGTCAGCAGACCGCCGGTGTAGCCGTACGAGACCGATTCACCGTCCGGCAGTCCCACCTGGGACAGCATCCCGTCGGTACCGGGCGTGAACGTCGTGGTGCGGCCGGCGGCGTCCCTGATCGACGCGAGAACGCCGGACACGGTCGGCGAATCCTGGGGACTGTCGCGGCGCTGGTGCCCTGCCTACCGCGTCAGGTGTCGTCCGTGGCGGCTTCGCGCGTGCGTGCCTGTTGCCCTGTGCCGGGCCGACGGCTGGTCAGACTCTGCCGAGGGCCGTGGCCAGCGCGGTGGCGGTGGATGCGATCACCCTGTCGTCGTGAGCGGTGTTGTCGTGGCCGCGGTTGGTGTACACCGACAGAATGAGCGGCGCGTCCGATCCGGGTGGCCAGACGATGGCCAGGTCGCTGGCGGTGCCGTGGTTGCTCGCGCCACCGGTGCCGGTCTTGTTTCCGACCGTCCAGTCCTTCGGCAGCCCCGCCTTGATCCGGTCGGCGCCGGTGACGCTGGCCTTCAGCCAGCCGACCAACCGCGCCCGGTCACCGGCCTGAAGGGTGTCACCGGTGGTGAGTTCGGTGAAGGTCCGTGCGGCCGCCGCGGGGGTGGTGGTGTCCCTGGCCTCGCCGGGCCCCCACTCGGTCAGCCACGGTTCCGGGCGGTCCAGGCGACTCGACCGGTCGCCGGCGGCACGGAAGAAGGCGGTCAACCCGCGCGGCCCGCCGATCTGCTCCAGGAGCAGGTTTCCCGCGAACCCGTCGGACTTGGTGATCCCGGCGCGGCACAGCTGCGCGGGTGTCATTCCGGTGTCGGTGTACTCGGTGGTCTCCGGGGAGTTCGCGGTCAGCCCGGCCATGTCGGCGGGCTTCCAACGCACCACCCGCTCCATCAGCCCCGGGGCGCTGGTGCGTGCCTCGTCCAGCACCGCGGCGCACGCGAACACCTTGAACGAGGAGTTGAACGGGAAGCGTTCGTCGGCGCGGTACGCGACCCTCCGGCCGTTCCCCAGGTCGATACCCACCGCCCCGATCCGCCCGCCGTAGGACTTCTCGAGTGCTCTCAGCTTCTGGGACAGACCGGAAGCGGAGGAGGCGTTGCCCTGCACCCGGGTTGCACCTGCCGAGGCCTTCACCCCGTCGACGGCGTGCGTGTCGTCGGTGAGGGCACCAACCGCACAGGCGAGGCCACCCAGCAGCGCCAACGCGGTCGACGTGGCGAGTGATAAGCGCAGTCGGAGATGTCGCGTCATACCGGAAAGACAACCAAGGAGCACTCAGCGATGTCCAGTAGCGCTGGAACGCCGTTCCCCCCAGCCCGGGTTGTCGACGAGTGCTTGTGACCCGCACCTTCAGGAGCGGCTGCGGGGGGCCACTGAGGTGCGGCGGTTCAGGGGTTGATGGCGTGTTCGGTGAACTGGCCGCAGGAGCGGAACCCCAGGTGGCGGTAGACGGGCTCGCCGTCGGTTGATGCCTGCAGGACCGCGATGCGGTGGTCCCGGTCGCGGGCCGTGCGGAGCGCCGCGAGCGTGATGGCGCCGCCGTAGCCGCGTCGGCGGTGGGCGGCCAAAGTGGAGATGTTGTAGATACCGGCGACTCCCGCATGGTGAAACACCTCGGCGGAGCAGACCGGACGGTTCTCCACGTAGCCGACCAGGTACCGGGCCGGGCACTGTTCGGCCAGTGCGTGCGGGGTGGCCTGGGCGAAGAAGCGGCGCACGGTTTCGGCGGGCGGGTCCCAGTTCGCCGCCAGAACCATGGCGTAGTCGGCGAGCTGTCCGGGCGTGACCACCCTCTGAATGTCCAGTCCCTGGACGGCAGGCGGTGGCAGGGTGTCGTCGAGTTCGGCCCACATCGCCGTCTCACGTTCGGATGGCGGCAGACCGGCCGCCGTCAGGCGGCTGGCGAGGTCCCCTGGTGTCGAGGCGGGCCCCACCCACCAGGAGAAGCGACGGCCGGTGCGAGCCAGCGTCCCGGCAGTCTCGGTGATACGCGCCGCAGCGTCGGCGGCGGTGAACCGGGCCGCGGCAACGATGTTGAACGTGTCGTCGTCCAGACCGCTGTCCGCGACCAGAAGGTCACCACCATCCGTGACGGTCGCACCGGTCATGCTCCGGTGCAGGTGACAGGCATGTTCCGCCAGGTTCCGTTCCATCCTGTGCAGCAAGTCGGCTTCATTGAGGGAATCAACATTCATAGCGATTGATCCCAGCATGCCCGGGCGATGGTCGCATGCGATTTTGAGGCCTCCGTCGGCAGGGTCGCACCGGCGACCGGCACGTTCGTACCCGCCCTGGTTGTATCGTCCACGAGCGTTGCCAAGGCAGGCGGGGCTCGATCTTGGCGAAGACCGCCGGCGTGGTGGAGCTGTCCGGAAGGGGCTGCTGGAGGCGGAGCGTGACGCCGACGGATATCGCGAGTACGAGGAGAACGCCGACTGCGGGTGAAGCAGATCCGGCACCTGCTCGGTGCCGGTCTGTCGTCCGAGGACATCGAGTACGTGCTGCCATGCGCGCTCGGAGAGACCCCGGAGTTGCTCGAATGTCCGGGTTGCTGGTCGCGATGCGGTCACGGCTTTTCATGACCGGGCCCGTGAAGATGCCGTGGCCAGGGCCGATGATCTGTCGCGTCAGACAGTTGCGCCGCAGCCGGAGGCGACTCGTTCCTGCGGAAGGGCCCGTAGGGCCCGTTCCTGGGGACCGCCCGGTGAGCGCCAGCCGATGTGCCGAGGCTCCTGCCACCAGCGCGCTGGTTCACCCGGAACGCGCGCTGCGCACACAGTTGGCCTCCCTGGCCGGACCCCGAGTCGGCGGTGTCGCGCCCGAGGATCCCTCCCTCGCAGGGCCGACCACGACGCATCATTATTATTGACCGAACGGTCTAGATAAGACTAGGGTCTTCGACGTGGCCAGGACCAAGGAATTCGATCCGGACGCCGCGCTGCAGTCGGCCCTTGAGCTGTTCTGGCGGCGTGGCTACGAAGCGACGTCGATGGCGGATCTCGTCGAGCACCTCGGCATCGGCCGCGCCAGTATCTACGCGACCTTCGGCAATAAGCACGAGCTCTACCTGAAGGCCATGGACCGGTACACCGAGACGCGCGACCCGCTCCTCCTGGCCGAGCTGTCCCAGCCGGGCCCCGCACTGCCCGCGGTGCGGGCGATGGTGCGCCGCGCCGCCATGGAAGCCGCCGCGCCGCAAGGACGGTTGAACGGCTGCTTCGTCACCAATACCGCGGCCGAACTGGCCCCCCACGACCCTGCGGCGGCCCGCCGGGTCGAGATCAGCTGGGAGCACGTCGAGACGCCGCTGCACTCCGCGCTCGTACGGGCCCAGGCCCAGGGCGAGCTTCCCGGGGACCGCGATCCGCGCGCGCTCGCCCGCATGCTGCTCGTCCTGCTGCAGGGCGTACGCGTCGTCGGCAAGGCGTCGAACGATCCCGCCCGGGTGCGGGACGCGGTCGAACAGGCACTGGCCCTGCTGGACTGAACCGCGCTCAGCGCAGTCGCCGGGTCCGCTTCCGCGTACCCAAATAATGAACCGATCGGTCAAATATCGGGGGAAGCATGACCGTCACGGGCACCGACCGCGTCACCGCCATGCAGCACCGACGCGCCTTCGTCCTCCTCGGCAGCATCCAGACCACTCTGATCTTCACGCTCGCCGCGATCGCTGTACCGCTGCCCCGCATCGCTCGCGAACTCGGCCTCGAGCGCGCCGACCTGATCCTGCTCAGCGCCGCCTACGGACTGACCTTCGCCGGGCTGCTGCTCCTCGGTGGACGGCTCGCCGACCGGTACGGCGGGCGGCGTGCCCTGACCGCGGGCCTCGTCCTCTTCGCCGCCGCCTCGGCGGCCGCCCCGCTCGCACCCGGCTTCGCACCCCTGCTCGCGGCGCGCTTCGCACAGGGCGCGGGTGCGGCCCTCGCCGCACCGGCCGCCATGGCCGTGCTGCGCATCGTCTCCCCCTCCCCCACCGCGTACGGCAGGGCGATGGCCACCTGGGGCGGGTTGTCAGTGCTCGGCGCGACTGCCGGCAACCTGCTCTCCGGCGTCATCTCGGTGCTGCTCTCGTGGCGTTGGACCTTCGCGGTACCGCTCGCGGTGGCGATCGCAGCCCTCGCCCTCACGCCCCGGCTGCTGCCGGGCGCCGCACCGGACCGGGGCAGGGCCCTCGACCTGCCGGGCGCTCTGCTCGGCACCGCCGGAATCACCCTGACCAGTTACGGGTTCGTCGCCACCGATTCACGTCCCTGGTCGTCGGCCGACGTGCTGGTGCCGCTGCTCGGCGGGATGGCGCTGCTGGCCTCGTTCTGGCACACCGAGCGCCGGGCCCGCGACCCCCTGCTGCCGCCCCGCTTCCTGTTCGACCGGCGGCGTGCCCTCGCCCTCGCGGCCATCGCGCTGAGTGCCTGCGGAACCGCGATGACCTTCGTGGTGCTCTCGCTTCACCTGCAACAGTCCCGCGGCTGGTCAGCGCTGCAGACCTCGGCCGCCTTCGTGCCGTTCGCCGTCGCACTGATCGCCTCGGGCCGGGCGGCAGGACCGCTCATCGGCCGGTACGGGGCCGGAGCCGTCACGACCGTCGGGCTGGGCACGGGCGCGGCGGGGCTCACCCTCCTCGCGTGCACCGGGCTCGACGCGCACCTCTGGTACGCGTACGGGCTGCTGCCGGGCCTGGTGCTGCTGCCGGCCGGCGCCGCGTCCGCCTTCGCGGGAGCCGCCGTGCTCGCCACCGAAGGCGTACCTCGGCAGCACACCGGCCTGGCGGGTGGCGTGCTGAACACCGCGATGGAGCTCGGTCCGACCGCCCTCTTCGCCGGCCTGCTCACGCTCGGCGGCGACACCTCGTCCCTGGCCGCGACGGGGGCCGCCCTCGCCGTACTGGCCCTCCTGAACCACCGCACCACGTAGTCCACCACTCAAGGGAGTCATCAGAATGAACCGCTTCACCGGCAAGACGGTCCTCGTCACCGGCGCAGGCTCCGGCCTCGGCCGCGCCATCGCGCTCGCCTTCGCCGCCGAGGGGGCGTCGGTGGTCGCCGCGGGACGCACCGCGGCCTTCCTGGACGAGACGGTCGGTCTCATCGAGGCCGACGGCGGCACGGCCACCGCCGTCACCGCCGATGTCACCGACTCCGGCCGGCTCCAGAACCTCGTACGCGAGAGCGTCGACCGCTTCGGCGGACTGGACATCGCGGTCAACAACGCCGGGATACTCCGCGCCACCGTACCCGTCGGCGAGGTGAGCGAGGAGGACTGGGACATGGTCCTGCGGACCAACGTCACCGGCGTCTGGCTGGCCATGAAGCACGAGATCGCCCACATGAAGGAGAACGGCGGCGGCGCCATCGTCAACGTCTCCTCCAACCTGGGCGCACACCTGCGGATCCCGAACGCCGCCGCGTACATCACCTCGAAGGCGGCGGTCTCCGCGCTGACCCGTGCCGCCGCGCTCGACCACATCCACCAGGGCATCCGCATCAACGCGGTCAGCCCTGGCGCGTCCGCCGCTCCCATGTCGCTGCGGCCCGGCGAGACCGAGGCCGACCGGGCGGAGCGGGTGAAGACAGAAAACCCGCTCGGCCGGGTCGCGGAGGCCGACGAAGTGGCGGCCGCGGTGCTCTACCTCGCCTCACCGGCGGCCGGCGCGGTCGTCGGCACCGACCTGGTCATCGACAGCGGAGCATCCGCCTGACGGCTCGTAGGCCGGGGTGCCGGCTCCCTCAGGCCGGGGGTGACGGTGCGGACGAGCTGAGCGGGCGGGTCACGGCCGGGCGAGCGGCACGTTCCAGAGCGCGCGGGGTGCAGTGGGCACCGCCGAGTTGCTGGTAGATCGACGTTGCCGGTGAGCATGTACCAGATCGCCCCCGACTCACCGTCCCTCGCCCCCCTCGCCGTCCCTCGCGACCGGGCTCCCGCAGCGGGCAGCGACGGCTGGGACCTGTGGCGGCCCGGTGCGAGACCTGTCGGAGGACAGGTTCGACGGATCGGTGGAGGCCGTGGGTTGCCGCCCTCCCGGGCCACGGACTCGGCCGGCCGCTCCCGGGAGCCGGACGGCTGCCGCCGTGGCGGGTGTCCGGCCGGCGCGGCGCCGCCCCGATCCGGGCGTCGCGGGCGCCGAGCCTCCCGCGCGTACCGACCGGACGGTGCCGGCCACGGCGCTCGGCACCTCCGGGGTCCACAAGGGCAGCGGTCTTTGCCCCGGATCGTGCACGGCGGACCCTCGTGCCGCCGTGGCACGGTCGCAAGGGTGAATGGAACCTGATCCCCCACACACGCGGAGGCGAACCAGATGCGGTCGCGGTCGGAGCAGTCGGACGGGGAAACGCTCGGCGCTCGGCAGAAGGCCTCCGCCCCGGCCCCGCCCGCACCCCGTCCGTTCACCTCCGCGGAAGTGACCTCGCTCCAGCGCCTGGCGGATCCCGGCGTCGTCGCCCGTGACGCCGGGCCGGACCAGCATGTCCACGGCTCCGGCTGCGGTCACGACGGTGCCGAGGGCGTCGACCCCGCCACCCATAGCGCGCTGCTGGCGTCCGCCATCTCCTCGCCGAGCCGGCCGCTGCCCGGTGCGCTGCGCGCCGAGGCGGACTCCTTCTACCGCAACGACTTCTCCAGCGCCCGTATCCACGACAACCACGTGGCGCAGCGCGCGACCGAGGCTCTGGGCGCACAGGCGATGACGGTGGGGGCGCATGTCTTCCTGGGGCCGGGCATGGCCGGCAACAAAGAGGTCATGGGTCACGAACTGGGCCACGTCGACAAGAACCTGAGGGGCATCCGGGAGACCGGCAACGACAACGGCGCCGGCGTCAGCGTCACCGACCCCGCGCAGGACTCCGAACGGACGGCGAAGGCCGACGGCGCGGCGTTCGCGGCGGGCGCCCGCACGGCTCCGTCGGCCGGCTCAGGTCCCCTCGGGACCGCACCGGCCGGGGCCGTCCAGCGATCGGCCGACGGGGTCGCCCTGGCTCGGACGCGCTTGCTGCAGGGCACGGCGGGCAACAACGCCGTCGCACGCCTTCTCGGTCCGGGTACGGCTCCCGTACAGCGCGCGGGCAAGGGCGACAAGAAGACTCCCCGGCAGACGGCGAAGGAGATCGACAAGGCCGTCAAGGACAAGTGGGACAAGGCCTACGGCGGCGGACGACACGGCCAGGGCCCCGACCAGGTCCGGCGACGGTACGCGCGTTCCATGGAGGACGACGCGACCTCCCAGACCCTGTCTCACCAGGCCTTTCTGGTATACGACTCCGTCGCGGGGGTCCAGGAGGAGCAGGGCGCCCGGGACGACCGGGAGCGCGAGGTCCAGGGCATGCTGATCAACAACCGGCTGCTCTTCGCCTCGAACTACAACGAGTCGATGGATGCTCTCAAGGGCTTCACGACCAACGGCACCGAAGACGGCTACGCGAATATGGTGGCCACGCACCAGAGCACGGCCGGCCGGGAGCGCGGGATGGCGGGACCGGACGCCCAGGAGTATTCGGACCGGGTGAACCGGGCCGACCTCAAGACTCAAGCGGTCATGGCGGGACAGCGAGGGGGAGAGGACGACGCCACGGCCGAGGCGCTGCGCAAACGCCACGGCAAGCCCGTGGCCCTCGTGGACGTCAGCCATCCGCAGCTGCACACGCTGCTCACCAGCGAGCAGTTCGAGGGCTCGATCTTCCTGCTGACCTTCAAGGAGGAGAAGGGGCTGCTGCACGCCGAACAGAAGCTGCTGCTGGCCCTGCGCCGGTCCGGGATCAAACCCAAGGAGGTCCGCGGCGAACACGCCATCATGGGCCGGTACCGAGGCTGCCTCTGCTGCACCGCGGCCCTCATGTACTACCGGAACAAGGCGGGGTTCGGGAACCTCGACTTCGACCCGAACCCCGGCTTCTACTACTGGGAATCGCTCGAGAACCTCTACCGGCACCAGGCGCACGTCGTCAGCGACCCCGATTTCAAGGACTACATGCTGCACCTGGCGTCGCGGATGCCGGCCACGCCCGCCCTGTCGCGCATGCAGCCGCCTCAAGACGCCTACGACAACAACGGCCCGGAGAGCCTCGTGGACGCCGGCCTCGCCGCACGGCGGAACTACCGGACCCCGTCGCTCAGCGACATCGAGATGGACCGCGACGAGAATGGTCGGCCGGTCTTCTCCTCCTACGACCGTGAGCAGGACATCGCGGGGACCGAGGCGGGCACCGCCCGTGTCGGCCGGGGGTCGGATCAGATCAAGTCGAGGCTGCGCGCCGATCGGATCATCACCAACCCCGAACACCGGCAGCAAATCCAGAACACCTGGCTCAGCGGATCGTCGGAGGAGAAGAAGACCCTCTTCAAGTACTGGGAGGAAACGGCGAGAGCGAGCCGTCCGGAGCTTGCCGAGATCATCAGCGAGGTGGACGGCGAGCGAACCATGGAGGCCATCAAGTCCGCCATCTACCGGTACGTGAAGGACCGGACCGGCCATGAGGCCCGCGACGGCCGTGAGGCCGGAGCGCCCGTCACCCGCAGGCCGGACAAGGGCAAGTACGCCGAGAAGAAGTCGGACTCGGGCAAGAAGAAGTCCTCCAAGCCCAGCCGCAAGTCGATGAACAAGGAGTCCTCCGGCTGGGCCACGATCAAGTCGGTGATGGCGGCCGACGACGACTTCTACTCCGAGTGGCGCCGCAGGGAGAAGGGCAAGGAGAAGTCGCACATCGAGCCCAGGAGCATGCCCGACGCCCTGGCCCAGACGGTGGCCGCACTCAGCAACGAGTACACCGTGTCGTCGATGGCGCGGATGCTGCACATGGCAGAACGGTCCCTCACCCGCCTCGTCAACACTGTGGAAGCGGCCAACGTGCCGGACGGCCGGGCATCCGGGCCGACGTACGACGAGGACGTGCCGATGTCCGGAACGGGCAGCGGGGACGCGCCGGGGGCCGGCTACTCCAGGACCCTGTCCGCCCCGGGCGGTGGTTACTCGTATGCGATCCCGGACGTGGGAACGTCCTCCGGAACCACCCAGGACCGCGACTTCCCGGGCTACACCCGGCAGGTCGACGGCATCGGGCAGGTGACCTACGTCGACGACGAAACCGGCTCCGTCAGCATCTGGGACGAGACCACCCAGCGCATGGTCGTGATCAGGGAACCGGTCCAGGACAGCCGCATGGACTGGAGCTACTGAAGGAGCTCCAGTGCCGGCGAACCGGCCGACCACGCCATCGGCCGGTCCCGTGGTGGGCTGACGCACCTGAAAGGCTGTCGTCGCCTTGTGCCGGTCCGAGGATCACTGAGCCGTCGAGCACGTACGCCGGCGTGTGAGATAGCTGGTCCTGACACCGCTGGACCGTGTTCTGGACGTCGGCTCCGTTCCCCGCCCTGCATCGCGATGATCTCGGTGGGGGACGAGGCGCTCCTTCTGACGAGCAGTGGGCTGGGTTGGAATCGCTGTTGCCGGTCGCGGTGGTATGCCCGCGCTCAGCAGCATTGAGCACGGATCAGCTCCAGCCGAACCGGCGGTCCACCACCGCGGTGAACTCCTCGAAGGTGAGTGCCGAGTCGCCGTTCTGGTCGGCGGCGTCGAACAGAGCGGAGGACGCGTCGGCGTCCTGTACCCCCCAGGACGGGATGACGCCCATGGCGGCCAGCGACGGTCCCTTCCTCCGCAGGGCGACGATCACCTCCTCACGGGTCAGCAGCCCGTCGCCGTCCAGGTCGAGAGCCTCGAAGAGGCTGCGGGCCTTGTCACTCATCACGTGCCCCCGTCGGTGTGTGGGCGGCGGGCAAGCCACCCCGCTCAGGTGGATAGACGCAAGCGGAATGGTCCGGGTTCCCCCGTCCTCTGGCGCGGCAGCTCCAACAGTGTCGGGTTCGCCCGCGTGGACGTCGCGGGGACGGGAACGGTTCAGGCTTGCTCGACGATGCCGGGCCGCGCCATCTCGCCCGGCTCGGCCTCTCCCCCCGCCGCGTGGCCTCTTGGTCCTGCTCAAGAACTCCGAACCGTCGCACGGCATCATGCAGGCATGGTCACCATTCACCTGAAGTACGAGGTCGACGTCGACAAGCTTGACGCTTTCGAAGAATACGGTCGCCGCTGGGTAAGGCTCGTCCCCCGTTTCGGCGGGACGCACCACGGCTACTTCCTGCCGAGTGAGGGTGACAGCGACATCGCCTACGCCCTCTTCTCCTTCCCCAGCCTGGCCGCCTACGAGCAGTACCGCACGGACAGCATGTCCGACCCGGAGTGCCAGGAAGCGTTCCAGCTGGCTCGTGACACCCGCTGTATCAAGCGGTACGAGCGCCGCTTCCTCCGACCGCTCGACGGCTTGTCCTAGGCCGTATGTCCAAAGCGGCTCTGGAGGCTATGGAGGTTCACTGGTCGGGGAGGTCTCGTGGACGAGCAGTGGGCGGTGCCGGAACCGCTGTTGCCGAAGCTTCGCGTGCCCGCCGGGCGGTCCGCAGGAGGGCCCTGGGGGTGGTGCGTCAGCCCGAGGCGCCGCTGCGCCGGGCGTAGGCGCGGGCGGCGCGGGCACGGTCGCCGCAGCGTGTGGAGCACCAGTGGCGCCGGCCGTGGGTGCGCAGGAGGAACCGGTCGCAGGGGGCTGAGCCGCAGGCGGTGAGGATGTCGGCGTCGGGACCGGTGAGCAGGTCGGCGGCGTCGGCGGCGAGGGTCGCCAGTGCGTGGTTGACGGCCTGGTCGGTGGGGTGCGCCTGGATGCGGCGCAGACCTTGGACCCCGTCCCAGGCGAGAAGGGGGGCGGTGGGTACGGCCGTGAGGGCCTCGTTCACCGCGCGCAGGGATTCCTCGGGCGGGGTGGTGGTGCCGACGCGGGCGGCGAACAGGGCGCGGATGTGTGCGCGCAGCCTGCGCATCCGCTGCGCGCACACCTCGTACAGCTGCACGTCCGGGGTGGTCAGGTCGTGGGCGGCGAGCCAGCGCATGGCGGATTCCGGGGCGGCGAGCAGGTCGTAGCTCTGGCCGGCGGGCAGGGTGGCCGCGGTGTCGGCGAAGTCCACGGAGCGGTACCGGTCGGCACCCGGCGCGGGGGGCAGAGCGGTCGACGCCACGTCGGTGGCCAGGGTGTCGTCCATGCCTCTCATGGTAGCGCTTGCGTTTTTCCGTGATGCCCGCCTAGCCTGGCATCACGTTAACCGCAGGTTTTTTTCGTGAGAAACGGAGACGTGATGCCCCAGCTCAACGCCAACCAGTTCCCGGTCCGCACGTTCGGCGGTCCGACCGCCCTGTTCGAGTACGGCGGCCTGCGCTTCCTGACCGACCCGACCTTCGACGGTCCGGGCGACTACCCCTCGCCCGGTGGCCCGACCCTGTCCAAGACCGCCCCCTCGATCACGACACCCGCCGACCTCGGCCCCATCGACGTGGTCCTGCTCTCCCACGACGAGCACGCCGACAACCTCGACACCTCCGGTCGCGCCCTGCTCGCCGATGTTCCCCTCACCCTCACCACCCCCGGCGGTGGCGAGCGCCTCAAGGCGAAGGCCAAGGGCCTGGCCGACTGGGAGGCGATCGAGCTGAAGTGTCCGGACGGCGGCACCATCACGGTGACCGGAGTCCCTGCCATCCACGGCCCCGGCGCGCGTGAGGAGGTCGAGCCCTTCACCGGCCAGGTCGTCGGCTTCGTCCTGACGGGAGAGGGACTGCCGACGGTCTACGTCAGCGGCGACAACGCCTCGCTCGACGCGGTCAGGGAGATCGCCGAGCGCTTCGCCCCGATCGACACCGCCCTCCTGTTCGCCGGCGCCCCCCGTTTCCCCATGGTCTTCGATGGCAACCTGATCGTCCTGGACAGCGCCCAGACGGCCGAGGCCACCCGGATTCTTGACGCCCGCCGTGTCGTCCCGGTCCACCACGACAGCTGGGCCCACTTCACCGAGGGCCGCGACGAGCTGGAGGCAGCATTCGCCGCCGCGGGCCTGACCGACCGCCTCGACCAGGACTGGGCGCAGCGCGCCTGAGCCCGGACCGCAGCTCAGGAACCGAGACCCCGTGCCAGGGCCGGGGCTCCCCACATCCCGAGCCCCGGCCCTGGGAGCAACCCCGCGCGGCCTCCCCTGCGCCGTGCCAGAACGGCAGAGCAGGACCCGATCACATGTCCACCGGAACCCACGCCGGCCTCGTGCACCGCTGCTACCAGGCCCTTCGGTAGGGCGACTACGACACGCTCACCGGGTACCACCTCCGGGGTCACAGTCGAGCGATGGACAGGTCGTCCGGAGCGGCCGTTGGCCAGCCCACCTCGGACTGCACGGCGCGAACGCCGTCGGCCCCTTGCGCCAGCCCTCCCGCCGGCTCTCCCTCACTTCAGGTACGGTCCCGTGGACCCGATCCTCCCCTTCCCGTTCAGGACGTAGACCCGCAGATTGCCCTTGCCGGGTGCGGTGATGGCGAGCCGTCCGTCGCTGACGGTGCGCACGTCGCCGGTCACCGCGTCGGTGTACGTGCCGTTGGGAATCCCGGTGTAGGTGGCCGCGTGGGTGACGGTGACCAGGGCGAAGCTGTCCGTGGGTCCACTGGTGTAGCGGCGTTTGAAGGCCATATCGCCGTTGACGCCCTCGGTGGAGTACTGACCCGTCTGGAGCGCGGGGATCGCGCGGCGGATCTCGTTGAGCCGCTGTACGTGCTTGACCAAGGGCTGCTGCAAGGTGCCGGCGACCGCACCGGTGGCCGACTGCACCTTGGAGAAGTCGTTCGCCGTCACCTCACCGGCGACGTGGTCGCCGTAGTAGGCGCGCCCGGTGGTCGCCAGCGGGCAGGACGGACCGCAGTCGATCTTCTTGCCCTTCTGGAACTCGATCTCGGACCCGTAGTAGAGGGTGGGGATGCCGCGGAAGGTCCACATCAGCGACATGTTCTCCGCCCAGGCGTCCGTGCCGCCCGCATAGCGCTCACTGCCCTTGTTCGGACCGTAGTCGTGGCTGTCCACGTAGACGACGTTGTAGGTGGCGTCGTTGTAGCTGTCGTCGGAGTCCTTTCCGTTGTGGAAGGCGTTCGACGCGTCGCCGAAGTTCATGTGCATGCGCATGTCTATGACGTGCATGCCGGAGAAGCGGCTGTGGTCCGGGGCGTGGTAGCTGTTGCCGTCCAGGAAGGCGTTGGCGGACGTGGGCTGGTTGCCGGTGCCCTGCTGCTGCTCGTACTCGTACATCTCCAGGGCCGCCTTCTCGTCGTCGGCGTTGTACTCCTTGCGCTCCTTCCAGGTGTAGAACTGCGCCGAGTGGTTGACCGAGCCGCGGTTCCACTTGTCGTTGACGAAGGCGGCCACCTCGCCGAAGACGAAGAAGTTCTTCGCGGCCTCGACGCCGTGCTGCTGGGCGACGCGCTCCTGGATCGCGGGCAGGAAACGGCGGTTCCAGGTGGTGCGCGGGATGTGCACGGCCGTGTCGACGCGGAAACCGTCGACGCCCATGTCTATGTACTTGTTGTAGGCGTCGATCAGGTAGTTCTGGACCTGGGCGTTCTCGGTGTTGAAGTCGGCGAGGTCGTCGTGCAGCCAGCATGAGCGGGAGTCCTCGCCCTCCCAGTTGCCGATCCAGCAGTTGTGGTAGAGCGCCTTGGGGAACATCCCGGAGGTCGGGCTGGGCCACTGGCAGTTGTAGAGGGTGTAGCCCTCGGGGCTCTTGGCGCCCGTGGGTCTGCCCCAGTTGACGCAGGTGTTGCCGGACGGCTCCGCGGTGGACCACAGGTCGCCGTTGTAGTAGGACTTCCCGCTCTTCGGCTCGACGGTGAGGCCGTCGTACTCGAAGCCGGGCTGCCTCTCGTCGTAGTGCCAGCTCCACTGGGCATCGCGTGTCCCGTAGACGGTCGGGGTGAACAGGCCCTTGGCGCCCCAGCGGGAGGAGTGGTTGTGGACGACGTCCTGGTAGATCTTCATGCCCTTGGCGTGGGCCGCGTTGATCAGGTCCTGGTAGGAGGCGCCGGCGGACTCCAGGCGCGGGTCCACCTTGTAGAAGTCGTAGCCGTGGTAGCCGTGGTAGTCGTAGTCCGAGCGGTTGAGGACCACCGGAGTGATCCACACGGCCGAGAAGCCGAGGCCCTTGATGTAGTCGAGCTTGTCGACCAGGCCTTTGAAGTCGCCCCGGAACATGGGGTCGTCGGCTGCCGCGTTGCCGGACTTCTCGTGCTGGCTGCCGCCTCGGTTGTTGGAGCTGTCGCCGTCGTTGAAGCGGGCGGTGAGGACGAAGTAGATCGGGTCCTTGCGCGGGTCCGTGCCCAGCGGCTCGCCGGGGGCGGGCGTCGGCGGCTTCTCGCCGGTGGTGGCCCGGGCGGCGGACGAGGCGGCCGAGACGTTCCCGGCGGCGTCGACGGCCCTCACCGTGTAGGTGTAGGTGGTCCTCGCCTCCAGGCCGGCCTCGGAGAAGACGGTGGAGCCGACGTCGGTGACGACCCTGCCCCTGGTGCCGCCATCGCGCGTGACCTGGTACTTGGTGACGCCCTTGTCGTCCGTGGACGGTTCCCAGGTGAGTACGACGGACACGCCGTCGGCTTGGGCGGCGACCTGGGTGGGGGCGCTGGGCGCCGTCGTGTCGGGCGCCTCGCCGGCGCACGGGTCGGCGGTGTCTCCGGTGACGGTGTTGTCCTGCACCGTCGTGACGCCGGCGCGCAGCGTGTAGTCGGCGCCGTTGTTGTTGTCCCAGGTGCCGTTGCCGTTGTTGAAGGCCGCCCTCATCGCGGCAGCCGTGCCGAGATCGACCTCCTTCCTCCACCAGCCCGTGCACGCGGCCGTCATGCCGACGCCGGGGACGGTGGTCCAGGCGCCGCCCGTGGGCTGGTAGTGGATGTTGGCCGTGGTCCAGCCCAGGTTCCGGGTGGAGTAGTAGACCGTGGCCTTGCCGGCGGCCGGGTCCGGGTCGGGGCCCGGGTCGCCGCACGGGTCGGAGTGGGCGACGGCCCCGTCCCTGACGGTGATGTCCCCCGTGCCGAGGGCGTAGTTGCGGCCACCGTTGTTGTCCCAGGCGCCGGTTCCGTCGGTGAACGTGGCCTGGAGCCCTGCCGCGGAGCCGAGGTCGACGGTCGTCTTCACCCAGTCCGTGCAGGCGGCCTCCATCCGCACGCCGGGGACCGTGGTCCACGCACCGCCGTCAGGGGCGTAGTGCAGGTTGTACCGGGGCCAGTTCTTGGTCTTCGTGTAGTGGAAGACGGTCGCGACGCCCTCCGTCGCCGCGACGGGGGCGGTGGGGGGCGCGGTCTCGACGGGCAGCGCAGTCAGCAGTCCAAGGATGCCGCCGATGGCGAGCGCGACGACCAAGGGCCGTCTGGACAACCGTGCGGGGATGCGTTTCATGGGGTCTCCTGACCCCGCCTCAGCGGGTGGAAGAACAACCGGAAAATTGCTGAAATTTCTTGCAGCACGTGGAAGTTACTCGGCTGCGCCTTCCGCGTAAAGAGGTTGAACACCGCATGACGGCAGAGCCCTCGTCCCTACTGGCCGCTCTCGGATTCCGTCCCGCAACGATGCCGGGGGGCCTCACGCCACCGTCTCTTCGGCCACGGCTCTGGGGGATGGCTCCATGTCGACAAGCACGGGGTCGGGAGCAGGTCCGGCGGAGCCATCACGTCGAACGGCATGCATGCGCATGGCCCGGTGGATCGATCCTGTGCTGGTGGGGCGGTTAGTGACGGGCGGGGTGACCTGCGCGGAGCGCGCGCCGGTGCGCCCCCGCAAGCCCACTCCCGGCCAGGCCCTCTGCGGGTCACGGTCGACTGCATGGCAGGTACAACGGAGCAGGTGTGTGAGGGTCGTGGCGACGGAAGCGACTGCCCGAACAGAGAGGACGAGAACCTGGTCGACGGTGTCCGGTGCGAGGAATGCCGGCACTACTGGGAACTGGACGAGACCGAGCGGGGTCGGCGTGCGGCCGCGGAGGAGGGGGTCACGCGGCCGATCGGGGATCCGCGAGAGGCCGGACACGGAACCGCCGCGTAGCCCGGGGCGATCGCGGCACCTGCCCTCGCCTTACGCCGAGGAGACCGACGTGGCGAACACCGGCTGCCAGGACGGCCGGCCGCGTTCCGCGCACGGCGGCGGCAGTCCCTTCGGACGGACTGATCCAGCAGCCCGTACGGTCCGGCCGGCGGCACACACACAGGGCGTTCAGTAGGGAACGGGGCGGTTCCCGCAGGTCCGGCTGGGCCAGGTGCGGGTACGGCTGCACCATTGCGCGCGAGCGCGCGTCCGAGACCGTACTGAGCATGTTCTCAAGGGGCGGATAACCTTCGGAGATGAGTAGAGCGACATGGGACGCCCTGACGGCGACGCCCCTTTCCGAAGTGCGGCGCCGCGCGTCCATACTGAACCATCTGGCAGAGGTCGAACCGGTCACGGTGACCGGCGCACGGCGTCTGGCGTGGAACGACGGCGGCGGCCAGTCCGCGGTCTGGTACTTCGCGGAAGACAGCCGCGTGCTGCTGCTGACCTTCGACCACGAGTCGGCACTGAATCTCTACGCCGAGGACGACTACGTCCTCCAGGAGTCGTTCTACGACGGTGTTCCCGAGTCCCTCGTCGCCCTGGTCCGCGACCGTCCCGAGAACTACGAGTCCCTCAACCTCACGGACTCGGCGACGGGGCGCACGATTCACTACGCGGGCGGTGTCTTCTGGTACGACGGCACACGCTGGCACGTGACCGACGGTTTGTCAGATCACTGTCGCAGCGAGGGTCTGGACCTCTTCGGTGAGTCCGGCTTCGACTACTGCCTCGCGCCCTACCGCTTCGGCCAGGACTTCACCCCCGAGATCATCGTCGCGAACCGGGACGACGACGGTCAGTACGAGGACGAAGGGGAGAAGGAAGCCGATCTGTCCACCATCCGGATGGTCTTCCGCCGGTACGGCTGATGGTCCCCGGCACGGGCCCCTGGTCACTGGGAGCGTCGCGGCGACGGCGGCTACCGGGACGCCGGGTGGCTCGGCCGGTCGACACCCGGCCCACCGACCGCGCGGAAGTGGCGGCCGTCGTCGACGCGATCGCCGACCGCCCGGCCGTGCCCGGTCGGCGGAGGTCCCCGCCTTTCTGAGCCGGCGCACCCGCCGGCCGCCGGTCACCCGGCCGCGATGCGTACGACACCCGTGATGGTGCCCTGGTAGACGACGCCGCCGGGCGCTATGGAGCCGACCATCTGGAGGGTGTCGTACAGCGAGGACGCTCCCAGGTGCTGCCTGCGGACGACGGAGCCCGTTTCGGGGTCGATCTGTGCGTAGGAGTAGGGGTCCAGGAGCGAGGTGGCGTCGCTCCCGGGTAGGAGGGAGCCGCGCAGAACCGTGTGGATGAGCCCGTCCGCCGTCGAGAGCCGGGGCACGGCCGAGGAGCGGACGGCGGTGTCCCACTTGAGGTCGCAGCCGCTGCCGTCGGCCCGCACGTCCACGCGGGTCAGCCCGCCGGCGAAGTCCGCCGACGGCGGCACGCTCTCCCCGGCGCCCTCGGGCAGCGCCGGATAGGGATACCCGTAGGTGCTCGCCACGAAGACGGAACGACCCGCCCCGATGGGCGAGTTCTCGCTGCCGCTGCCCCCGGCGAGGAGGACCGGCGTGGAGCAGACCTGGGCGCCGGTGTCGGTGCGGTGGACCAGGAGGTGCACGGTGGGCGAAGCGTTGTCGACGACGGCGACGTAGTCGGTGCCGGTGGTGGGACCGAGGAACGTCGGGGTCGAGCCCGTCCCCCAACTGAGCTGGCCCGGTTTGCGGGCGGGGCCGCGGTCGTAGGCGTGGCGCCAGCGGACGGTCGGGGTACCGTCCGGTGCGGCGGTGAGCAGGTAGGTGGCGTGGGAGGTGGTGACGGCGGTGCCCTCGGGGGCCGTGGAGAGGGAGTTGTCGACGCGTTCCCCCGGGGGGAGTGCGAGGGTGCGCACCGCTCCGGTGGCCTCGTCGGCGGCGCCCACGACCCCTCCGCCGGTGGCGAACCAGACCCGCCCCCGCCAGTCGGGGGCGAGACCGGTGACGGAGTCGTCGCCCGGTATCGCCGCGGCGAGGGAGAGGGAGCGGTCGACGTACAGCTGCCAGTCCCCGGCCGCGTTCCTTCGGTGCGCGACGCGCAGCAGGTTCTTGTCACCGTCCACCACGACGAGCCGGTCCGCGTGGTCGAGGTAGGCGTAGACGCCGCCCAGCAGGGAGCCCTTGGCGAGTGGCAGCCGGGCCAGTGAGGCGCCGGTGGCGGGGTCGAGGAGGTGCACGGTGGGGATCCGGGTCAGCATGGGTGTGCAGAGGGCGACGGGGTAGGTGTCGGCGCCGACGAGGACGGTGGGGCACGCCGACTGCAACGCGACACGCTTGGAGGTCAGTCGGCCCGCTCCGGGCCCGGGCAGCGGGGTGGCGTCGGAGGAGCCGGTGTCGCCGTGCATCGTCGCGGTTCCGGGCGGCCCGGCGTACGGGTTGTGCGGCGGAAGCGGGCCGAAATCGGTGCCGGCGGCCTGCGCGGGCGGCAGTGCGGCGGCGAGGAGAAGTGAGACGGTGGCGGCCAGCGCACCAGCGTGCGGGAGCCGGAGGATCGACTGCATCGGGGCGGGTCCTGTCGACGGGAGGCGCCGGATGGGTGCCGGCGAGGGACACGGGTGCGGGACGGTGCCGTCCGGTGGCGGGGGCGGCGGTGTGCCTCGGAGGCGGGGCTGCCTCCGAGGCACGGTGCTCAGAACGGTCGGGCCGTGGGCGACCGGGTTTTGGGGTCAGGAGAACCCGGGGTCACGAGATCCCTGGGTCACGAGATCCCTGGGTCACGAGGCTCCGGGCCCCGGGCGGGGTCACGGGACGAGCTTCAGCAGCCGGTTGGGCGATCCGGAGCCGGGGTTGGTGACCTTGCCGGTCGTCGCGCCGTTCACGAGGGCCGTGGCGACCTGGGACGGGGCGGCGGAGGTGTGGTTGGCCAGGTAGACGGCGGCGGCTCCGGCGACGTGCGGGGCGGCCATCGAGGTGCCGGAGATGGTGTTGGTGGCGGTGTCGCCGGTGTGCCAGCCGGCCGTGATGGAGGATCCCGGGGCGAAGATGTCCAGCACCGAGCCGTAGTTGGAGTAGCTCGCGCGGGCGTCGGTGCTGGTCGTGGCGCCGACGGTGAGGGCCTCGGTGACCCGGGCCGGGGAGTACGAGGAGGCGTTGGCGTTGCTGTTGCCGGCGGCCACGGCGTACGTCACGCCGCTGGCGATGGAGGTGCGCACGGCCGCGTCCAGCGTCGCGGAGGCACCGCCGCCGAGGGACAGGTTGGCCACGGAGGGCCCGGAGTGGTTGCGGGTCACCCAGTCGATGCCGGCGATGACCCCGGCGGTCGTGCCGGACCCGTTGTTGTCCAGCACCCGCACGGCGACGATCCTCGCCTTCTTGGCCACGCCGTAGGTGGAGCCGGCGATGGTGGTGGCCACATGCGTTCCGTGGCCGTTGCCGTCGGAGGCGTTGGTGTCGCCGTCGACGGCGTCGTAGCCGTGCGCGGCGCGACCGCCGAGCTGCTGGTGCGTGACGCGTACGCCGGTGTCGATGACGTAGGCCGTCACACCGCTGCCCGCGCCGTCCGGGTAGGTGTAGGTGCGGGACAGGGGGAGGGAGGTCTGGTCGATGCGGTCGAGGCCCCACGGGGCGTTGGTCTGCGTGGTGTCGCTGATGCTGACCCGCTGGTTCTGCTCGACGGCCGCCACCGCGGGGTCGGCGGCCAGGCGCCTGGCCTCCGTTCCGGAGAGAGTGGCCGTATAGCCGTTCAGGGCGCTGCCGTACGTCTTCCCGACGCGGCCGCCGTACTCCTCGACCAGCTTCCTGCCGGCCGGGGAGGAAGCTTTGAATCCGGCATCCTTGCGGAGTGTGACGATGTAGCTGTCCTGGACGGCCGTGGGCGAACCGGCACCGAGCACCCGGCCTTCCGCGGGAGCGGCCTGGGCGGGGACGGCGGTGAGGCCGCCGGCCAGGGTGCTCGCCGCGACTGCGGCGATCGCGGCGAACCGTATTCTCTTGCTGCGCAGTGTTGCCATGACGAGGGATTCCTCCTGCCGGCGGCACGCCAGGGTGGGGCGCGCATCTGTGGGGGCGGGTGCGCACGGGTGCGCACCCCGGCCCGGTGCGTGGCGTTCAGCTCCGGGCTGTGATCAAGGTTTGCCCACTACGGGCATGAGCGGCAAGGAAGTTGACTGGGCGTCAACAAACCTGCCATGCGCACGACATAAAGGCGACGACGGACTCCGCTTCGCTCATGTGCTCAGCCCACATCCCGCCGGGCGCATTGCCCCGCAAGGGCTGCGGAGCAGTTCCACAGCGTCACCCGCTAGGTCGGCGCAGTACGCCTCGCGCCCCGTCATGGCCATCGAGAGTGCCCGAGCAGGATCTGACACCAGGGGTGACGGGGATCGGTCGTGAACGGGCCGTCGTCCGCGGCGATCCTCAGTACGCCGATGCGTCCCTTGGCGAGGACCGCGAGGTCCAAACCCCGGTCGTACTCGTCATGTCACCGCGGACGCCGAGCATCTCCCCTCCGCAGTGGCGCCGGACGGCCGATTCGACCCCATCGTGGAGTTGCCGAGTCGGGCTCGATGGGCCACCGCTTCTGGCTCTCGGCTCTCGGGGCTCCCGCGCTCGACCCACTCCCCCGATGTCCCACGCGACCTGGCCGACCTCCGACCTCGAAATCCTGGAGGTCCTGGGCCGAGAGCTGCGGATGCGGCTGGTGCGGCCGGCAGCCCATCCGCGTCCTTGCCGCATGTCCCCCTTCGGTCTCCGATGAGTTTCGGTGCACCGGACGGTCCACATCGGTACAGCAGGCAAAGGGAGAACTCGATGGGTACGACGCACCGCCATCCGCTGACTCACATCGCTCGCCGCATGTTCGAGCTCCTGGAGCCGATCTGCCTGGTCACGTTCCTCGCCGACGAGTGCAACGAGGAACTGGCAGCACTCGGCCACCACACCTACTGGGACGGCTACTTCGCCAGCCGCGCCGCACCACTGGGCCGGGTGGAGGCCCACGTCGTGCACGCAGCGTTCTACAACTTCGCCGACGGGGAAGCCGCACGGCACATCCCCAGCGCCTGGGAGACGATCCCGCCCGAGGCCTCCGTCGCCGCGCGGGAAAGGGGCAGCACGGCTTCCCTGCGGCGCATCCTCGGCGACGAACTGGCCCGCTCCCCGGGCCTGGTACGCGCCGCCGACCTGACCACCAAAGCCGCGACGAACGCGCCCACGGAAGGTCGGGTGATGTACGCGGGAATGCGCACCCTTGAGGTACCCAGCGATCCCGTCGCCCGACTGTGGCATTCCGCGACCATGCTGCGCGAGCACCGCGGCGACGGGCACATCGCCGCTCTCGTCGGCGCGCGCATCGGCGGCACGGAGGCCCACGTGCTCTCCGCCCTGGAACAGGGCATCCACCCCCCGGGATCCTTCGGGCGCATCCATCATCTGCCGAAGAAGCGCCTGGCCGCAGTCCTGGACGGCATGTGCGAACGCGGCCTCATCGATACCGACGGCCACTTCACCGACACCGGCCGCGCGACCAAGCAGCGCATCGAAACCCTCACCGACGAACTCGCCACCCCGCCGTACGACGCCCTGTCACCCGCGGAACTCGACGAACTGATCACCGAACTCGAGCCCATCACCGCGACCCTGGTGGCAGCCGGCTCGCAGTGACACGCGGAGACCGCCGGACGCAGAGTGGGCATGCGCGACGACACCGAGCACGACATCAGCCCCGGCCCGCCACGTGCCGTGGCTCACGCCGCCGTGGTGCGGAACGTGCTGGGGCTGAGGCCTTTGTGGCGTTTGAAGGCGGTACTGAAACCGAAGGCGTCGGCATAACCGACGGTCCTGGCGATCTGGGCGATGCTCAGGTCGGTATCGGCCAGAAGTGCCTCGGCGTCGTCCATGCGGCACTCGGTGAGGTAGGCGAGGGGCGGACGGCCCATCAGCTCGGTGAAGCGACGGGCGAACAGCGCCCGGGAGACGCTGGCTTGAGCGGCCAGCGAGGCGACCGTCCAGCTCTGGGCGGGCCGCCCGTGGAAGGCGTGCAGGGCGGGGGCGAGGACCGGGTCGGCGAGGCCGCGGTACCAGCCGGGCGCGTCGGCGCCCGCGCGGTCGAACCAGGTGCGCAGCGTGCAGACCAGAGCCCAGTCGAGGAGCCGGTCCATCAGCGCCTGCGAGCCTGCGGAGAGGCGCGCGGCGTCGGCGGCGGAGTTCTCCAGCCAGGCGCAGACCTCGGCGTCCTCGGCTACGACCAGGACGGGCGGCAAGGCGCGCAGGAGTCGCTCGTGGCGGTGCCCCGAGGCACGGTACGCGCCCACGATCAGCGCGGTCGCTTCCTCCGGGCCGGTGCCCCAGTGGATCCCGTCGAGTTCCTGGCCGGTGCACGCGGCGTCCGCGGCGAAGCAGTTGATCTCGTACGCGCTGTGGGGGCGATGGACAGTGGCGGGCTCGTCCGCGAGGCGGAACCGCGCGGGGCCTCGGACGATGGCCGTGTCACCCGCGCCGACGGCCCGTTCGGTGCCGTCGGACAGCAGCAGCGTGCCGCCACCGCGCAGCACGCTGACCATGGTGAGCGGAGCGGCGTCGGCGAAGGTGATGCTCCAGGGCGCTGTCAGGACGGCATGACTGACGACCGAGCCCTCGGCCCGGATGCCGCTCAGCAGTGAACTCAGAGGATCCACACGGCAATCATAGACGATCTCCTATGTTCTGAAGAGTTTCTCCCATGGATCATCTACGGCGCTGCGGCTGTACTGGACTCACCGCACAGAACGAGCCTTCGGGAGAGACCGTGCCGCAGCACAGCAGTGACGACACCAGGACGGCCCTCGTGGTCGTCGCGCACCACCGCAGCGATTCCCTCACCGCCCACACCGCCCGGCGCACCGCTGCCCGGCTCGAGGCCGCCGGATACCGCATCGACCTGCTCGACCTGCACGCCGAGGGGTTCGACCCGCGGATGAACGTCGAGGACCAGCCGGACTGGGGCGACCGTGAGAAGCCGTACTCGGACGAGACGCACGCCCACATGCGGCGGATCCTCGCCGCCGATGTCGTCGTC
Source organism: Streptomyces sp. NPDC047853 (assembly GCF_043204535.1). Classification (NCBI taxonomy): domain Bacteria; kingdom Bacillati; phylum Actinomycetota; class Actinomycetes; order Kitasatosporales; family Streptomycetaceae; genus Streptomyces; species Streptomyces sp. NPDC047853. The sequence continues at coordinate 34,630 of NZ_JBIDCI010000030.1, forward strand.
GCCGTCTTCCCGGTGTACTGGCAGAGCGTGCCCGCCCTCCTCAAGGGATGGATCGACCGCGTCTGGAACTACGGGTTCGCCTACGGCCGCAGCAAGCCCCGGCTGGCGGGCAAGCGCATGCTGTGGCTGGCCCTGGCCGGCGCCACCGCCGACGACCCCGTCGCGGAGTCGATGCAGTCCGTCCTCGAGACCAACCTGAACGACGGCATCGCCTACTACTGCGGCTTCTCCCGCTCCACCGTGGGCCTGCTCCTGGACGCGGAGGAGCGACCGCAGCGCATCGACGCCGAGGGCAATCTGCTGATCGGTGCAGCGGTCGCCGGCGCCGAGCGGGAGGCGCAGTACACCGAATTCGATCGTAGGGCAGGGAAGTTCGTGGAGGAGTTCCTGGCGGACGAACTCGTGGCGGTCTGACGGCCTCCGCATCCCCCGCGCCGACACTGCGGCAGTACATGCGGGACCGGGTGACCCCGGCTCGAACCGGCGGACGCCTGAGCTGGGTCACCCGGTCCCGCCCCCTGCCGGTCGAGCGCTCCGCCGTCGCTGACCGCCCTAGGTCGGACGGCGGCCGCGCGCTCCAGCAGTGCGGCGAGTGGTGCGACTGTCCCCCTGGGCCCCGGGGCTCGTCGTGTGGTGGATGGCAAGGACGCCAACCGCTTCGGGCGGTCGGCAGCACGGCCGTCCACGACGGACGGCTCGGGGCAGAGATTGGTCGGCGCCCGGCCCCCCGGAGACGCCCCTTGCGAACCACGCGTCACAAGGACGGTCCCCGCCCACTCGTCCGGCCAGAACTTTTCCCTCACTGATGACAAAGCGTGGACGGCCCCGTCACAAGTCCCTACTGTGTCCGGTGCGACGCTGTGCGCCCCCTGGGCCCACGCACACCCCCCTCCGTCTCCGGGACGACGGCGCGTCCCGGCAGCGGTGGATCTCCCACTTACCCGATCGAGTTCCTCATGTCCGAGGAACCGTCAGGAGGTAACGTGTATCCACGGCTGTACCCCCGCCAGCTGGGCAGACGCCTGGCCGGAACGATCATCGCTTCCTTACTGGCCGTCGGCCTGTCGTCGTCCCCCTCCACGGCGGACGCCCCGGCCGCCGCGGCTCTCCCGCCGCAGGAACCGGGCGTCACCCTGCGCGTCTTCGACGTGCAGACCCCGCTGAACGAGATCTGCACGCTGAAGGCGGGCCAGACCCCGAACGTCGACAAGCTGATGCCCGTGATCGACTGGTCCTCGGCCGACGACTTCGGCCTGGAGACCCGCTTCGTCACCCACGTCCTCGGCAACCTCCACGCCGCGCAGGCGGGCAGCTATGCCTTCCGACTCACCAGTGACGACGGGTCCCGGCTCTGGATCGACGACCGCCTGGTCATCAACCACGACGGTCTGCACGGACCGGACGCCCCCAAGGACGCCACGGTCGACCTGACGGCCGGCTCCCACGCGCTGCGCATCGAGCACTTCGAGCGTGACGGCGGACAGCAGCTCACGCTGGCCTGGAAACCGCCGGGCGCCTCCGCCTTCAGCGTCGTACCGAACTCGGCCCTGAGCACGGACGCCGATGTCGTACGCGTGACGGCGCCGGGCCGCAAGGAGTGCGAGGGAGGTGCCGACTCGCCGGGAGACGGTCTGCCGCTGACGGGTGTGCACCCCAACTACACCCTCACCGATCTCCGGCCGAACGGCTTCGAGCCGCAGGTTTCCGCGATGGACTGGCTCCCGGACGGACGCCTGGCGGTGGCCACCTGGGGCGGCAGCAACAACACGGCGGGCGAGGTCTACCTGCTGAGCAACGTCACCGGCGACACCGGGCCCGACAAGGTGACCGCCAAGAAGGTGGCCTCCGGCTTGAAGGAGCCGATGGGCATCAAGCACGTGGACGGCAAACTCTACGTCTCCCAGAAGCACGAGCTGACCGAGCTCAACGACACCAACGGCGACGAGATCACCGACCAGTACCGCCGAGTGGCGACCTGGCCCTTCGGCGGGAACTTCCACGAGTTCGCCTTCGGCCTGCTCTACCAGGACGGGTTCTTCTACCTGAACCTGTCGGTCTCCATCAACTACGGCGGTGCCACCACCGACCCGCAGCCCGCCGCCAACCGCGGCACCACCATCAAGGTGAACAGGGCGACGGGCCAGGTCTCCTACGTCGCCGGCGGACTCCGTACCCCGAACGGCATCGGCTGGGGCCCTGAGGGCGGCATCTTCGTCACCGACAACCAGGGCGGCTGGCTGCCCTCGTCCAAGCTCGTGCACATCAAACAGGACCGCTTCTTCAACCACTACACCAATCCGGACGGGCCCTTCGACTCCCGGCCGGTGACCAAGCCGGTGCTGTGGCTACCGCAGAACGAGATCGCCAACTCCCCCAGCACCCCGTTGCTGTTGGAGGACGGACCGTTCGCCGGCCAGATGCTGTTCGGGGACGTGACCTACGGCGGTGTCCAGCGCGGGTTCCTGGAGAAGGTCGGCGGCGAGTACCAGGGGGCGGTCTTCCGTCTCACCCAAGGCCTGGAGGCCGGGGTCACCCGGATCAGCGTCGGCCCCGACGGCGCGCTCTACGCCGGTGGCCTGGGCGCGGGCGGCAACTGGGGCCAGGAGGGCAAGCTCGCCCACGGTCTGCAGAAGCTGACCCCCAACGGCGCCAACACCTTCGACATCCGCGCGATGCGTGCCGTACCGGGCGGCTTCCAGCTGGAGTACACCCAGCCCCTGTCGACGGACACGGCGAACGAACTGGCCGCCCACTACAAGATCAAGCAGTGGCGCTACGTGCCGACCGCCGCCTACGGCGGCCCCAAGGTCGACGAGGAGACACTCACCGCGCAGTCGGCCACGCTGTCCGCCGACCGCAAGACCGTCACCCTCACGATCCCCGGCCTCAAGACCGACCGCGTCGTGCACGTCCGCTCGCCCCGTCCCTTCAGCTCGGCCGGCGGCGAAACGCTCTGGAGCACCGAAGCCTGGTACACCCTCAACAAACTGCCAGGGGGCGCGTCCGGAACCGGTGAGGTGACAGGCGTCAACGGCAAGTGCCTGGACGTCGACAACTCCCAGACGGCCGACGGCACCGAGATCCAGATCTGGACCTGCAACGGCACCGGCGCCCAGCAGTGGACACTGCCCGGCGACGGGACGATACGCGCCCTGAACAAGTGCCTGGACGTGTCGGGCGGCGGCAGCGCCGACGGCACGAAGATCCAGTTGTGGACCTGCAACGGCAGCGGCGCACAGACCTGGCAGCCGCAGGCCGACGGCACGGTACGCAACCCGCAGTCCGGCAAGTGCCTCGACGCCTCCGGCGGCACCTGGAACGACGGCACCCCGGTCCACCTGTGGACCTGCCACACCGGGACCAACCAGAAGTGGACACTGCCCTAACACCCGACCCGGCATCACACTCGGCCGACAGCGGCGAGGCGGACTCCGGCATCTCCTACGGGAACCCGGGGCCCGCCTGGTCGACGTACGCGACCGCTTCGTGACGAGCAGGCGTAGGCCTGCGCTCCGCCTCAGCCCGTCGGCACTCGGGTGTCAGCCCCCTGGCCTCGCGGTCACGGCATGGATCGCAAGGGCGGGTGCTGCGTCGTGATGCCCGGGGGCTGGAGCAGTGGCGGAGGTTCGGGGCCGGGATCCTCGGTGACGACGACGCCGGCGCTCGCGTGGTCGAATCCGGCCGGCCAGCGGGTCTGCTCACTGGCCAGCGCACCGGTCAGACGTGCCTGAGCGAGGTCGGCAGTGCTCAGGTCGGAGCCACGCAGGTCGGCCAGGCGCAGGTCGGCGCGGCGGAAGACAGCACCGCCCGCGTCGGCCTTGCGCAGGTTCGCCTCACGCAGGTCGGACTCGGTGAAGTCCGCGTCGCGCAGGTCCGCCTCGACCAGCCGGGCGCCTCTCATGTCGGCCAGGACGCAGCGGGCCCGGCGCAGGATCGCCGTCTTGAGGTCGGCGTGCCGCAGGTTGACCGAGACGAGAGAGGCCTGCGTCAGGTTGGCGTGATACAGGCCCGCCGCCTCCATGCAGGACCGGTCGAGGTTGACCTCGTGCAGCCACAGCCCGTCGCAGTCGGCCCGGCGCAGGTCCGTGACGCTGAGGTTGACCCATGACTGCTCCCGAGGCTGCAGCAGCAACACGCCGAGTCCGGTGAGCGCCACCTGGGCGTCGGCCGCACGTACTTCCAGCGGGACCACGTCGTTGATCGGCACGTCCATCGCCGGAGCCTGGGGTCCGGCGGGCGGCCAGGGCAGGTGGGTACGCAGGTAGGCGGCCTGGATGGAGATGACGGCCTCGCGGTCGCGGGCGGAGTGCTCAGCGATCCGCCACAGCGCGTGGAGCCCGCCGATGCGTGTCTGCAGCTTGTCACTGCCGAGCTGATCGACGGCCGTGCTGAACCGGTCGGTGACATAGCCTTCCTGGGTGGCTCGCAAACCGTCCTGGCTGACGCGTAGTTGCCGCCAGGTGGCGTATGCGCCGAACAGTACGACCATGCCGCCCACGGCCTGCAGCAGTGCCGTGCGGACGTCGTTCACCGCTTTCAACCGGTCCTGCGCGGCGACGCTCGCCCCGGCGAGATCATGGTCGACCACCGCACTCGGCAACAGGACGAGTACGGCGCCCATCACGGTCACCCCCGCTGCCCCGGCCAGCAGCGCCCCCACCGCACGATGTCCGACCAGCCGGTCACGCCACGGCTTGCGGCCGCGGTCCGGCTCCCCCGTCTCCATGAGCATGGGAGCCTAGGCCCCGCACAGAAGGCGATCAAGGTGCGGGACCTCGGTGCGCGACGCTCAACCGGCGACGATCTCGCGTCTCACCAGGGCTGGGCTTCACACCCAGTCGCTGCCGGAGGCGGACCGGTTGAGGAGAGCGGGGAGCCTTGAAGGGCAACCTGGTTCGACGCTGAGGGCCCGGAGGGTGACGACGAGCAGCCCCGGGACTTCGACGAGGCCGTACAGGCCTTCCTTGCGGCTGTGCGGGCCCAGGACGCCACCTGGCAGGTGTCCTGGGCGCCCAGCACGGTCTCACGCCCCCAGGACGACTCGTCGCTGCTCGTTCGGATCTCCCTCCTCGACGAGGAACGCCCACGGATACTCGGCGGGTGGGCCGTGCACCTCCACGGCGCACACGTGCGGGCGTGGGAAAGTCTCCGGCCGGCTCTTCAACCTCCATGAGTCACAGAAGCAAGGCTTCTTGCGGACCTCCGGCACGACCGCCGAACTCGCCCTCCACTGCGCCGACCGGTTCGAAAGCCGGTCGAGCCGCCCTGCCGTTCGGGCCGAACGGCCCGCTGTGGCCGGAACGATTCCAACGCTGGGAGTGCGCCGACACAGGAGAGGCCCTCGTCATCAGCCTCGACGTGCCCGCCGATGGCACTCCCCCGGCCCACCGGGTCCCGGTCCGTCCCTGATCCGGCGGACAGGCTGCTGACCAGCCGTCGGCCGGGAGCCCGCCACCTCGACCTGGCCCCGCCCGCTCCTCCCTCGGTCCCGGCAAGTAACGCTGCTTAATGCAAGCCTAAAGAAAAGTCGTGTCAGACTCCTTGACCGAATCTGACACGGCGGGCAAGGTGCCGGAGAGCGCTCTCCCATGTTCCCCATTTCGAGGAGCCCCCGCATGCCCGCAGTCGGCATACCCCCAGCCGCGCCGGAGCCACGCAGATCCGGCCGTCGCCCCGCGGCCCTGATGTCCCGCAGACCCGGCCGCCGCGGTCTCGTCGGCGTGTTGGTCACCGCACTGGCCGCCACCCTTCTCGCCCTCGTCCCCGCCACACAGGCCCAGGCCGCGCCCGTGCTGCTCTCCCAGGGCAAGCCCGTCACCGCCTCCAGCCAGGAGCACTACGGCACCCCGGCGACCGCGGCCGTCGACGGGGACAACGGGACCCGCTGGTCCAGCGCGGCCGCCGACCCGCAGTGGCTCCGCGTCGACCTCGGCGCCCCCGCCGCCCTCAGCCAGATCGAGCTGCGCTGGGAGGCCGCCTACGCCAAGTCCTACCGGATCGAGACGTCCCAGAACGGCACCGACTGGTCGACGGCCTACTCCACCACCACCGGCGCCGGCGGCGTGGAGACCGTCAACGTCTCCGGCACGGCCCGCTACGTCCGTATGCTCGGCACCACCCGGGCCACCGGATACGGCTACTCCCTCTGGGAGTTCAAGGTCTACGGCACGACCGGCGACGACTCGGGACCGGTCATCCCGGGCGGCGGCGACCTGGGCCCGAACGTGCACGTCTTCGACCCGTCCACACCCGGCATCCAGGCCAAGCTGGACCAGGTCTTCCGGGAGCAGGAGTCTGCGCAGTTCGGCTCCGGCCGGCACGCCTTCCTGTTCAAGCCCGGCACCTACAACAACCTCAACGCCCAGATCGGCTTCTACACCCAGATCGCCGGCCTCGGCCTGCGCCCCGACGACACGACGATCAACGGGGACATCACCGTCGACGCCGGCTGGTTCAACGGCAACGCCACCCAGAACTTCTGGCGCGGCGCGGAGAACCTCGCCGTGAGCCCGGTCAACGGCACCAACCGGTGGGCGGTCTCCCAGGCGGCGTCCTTCCGCCGGATGCACGTCAAGGGCGGCCTCAACCTCGCCCCCAATGGCTACGGCTGGGCCAGCGGCGGCTACATCGCCGACAGCAAGATCGACGGCCAGGTCGGCAACTACTCGCAGCAGCAGTGGTACACCCGCGACAGTTCCATCGGAGGCTGGTCCAACAGCGTCTGGAACCAGGTCTTCTCCGGTGTCGAGGGCGCGCCCGCCACCAGCTTCCCCGAGCCCCGCTACACCACGCTCAACACGACGCCGATCTCCCGCGAGAAGCCCTTCCTCTACCTCGACGGCAACGAGTACAAGGTCTTCGCGCCCGCCAAGCGCACCAACGCCCGCGGCACCACCTGGGCGAACGGCACCCCGCAGGGCGAGTCGATCCCGCTGAGCAAGTTCTACGTCGTCAAGCCCGGCGCCACGGCCGCCACCATCAACGCCGCCCTCGCCCAGGGCCTGCACCTGCTCTTCACCCCGGGCGTCTACCACGTCGACCAGACCATCAACGTCGATCGCGCGAACACCATCGTGCTGGGTCTCGGGCTCGCCACGATCATCCCCGACAACGGGGTGACCGCCATGAAGGTCGCCGACGTGGACGGCGTGAAGCTCGCCGGCTTCCTCATCGACGCCGGCCCGGTCAACTCCCCGACGCTGCTGGAGATCGGTCACCAGGGCGCCACCACCGACCACGCCGCCAACCCGACCACCGTGCAGGACGTCTACATCCGCATCGGCGGCGCGGGCGCCGGCAAGGCCACCACCAGCATGGTGGTCAACAGCCACGACACGATCATCGACCACACCTGGGTCTGGCGGGCCGACCACGGCGAGGGCGTCGGCTGGGAGACCAACCGGGCCGACTACGGCGTCCGCGTCAACGGCGACGACGTCCTGGCCACCGGCCTGTTCGTCGAGCACTTCAACAAGTACGACGTCGAGTGGTACGGCGAACGCGGCCGGACGATCTTCTACCAGAACGAGAAGGCGTACGACGCCCCGAACCAGGCCGCCATCCAGAACGGGGCGACGAAGGGGTACGCCGCCTACCGCGTCGACGACTCCGTCGACACCCACGAGGCCTGGGGCCTGGGCAGCTACTGCAACTACAACGTCGATCCGAACATCCGCCAGGACCACGGCTTCAAGACCCCCGTCAAACCGGGAGTGAAGTTCCACAGCCTCCTCGTGGTCTCCCTCGGCGGCATGGGCCACTACAACCACGTCATCAACGAAACCGGTGCCTCCACGGTCCCGGCCGGCACGACGACCGTGCCGTCCACCCTCGTCTCCTTCCCCTGACCGGCCGTTCCCCGGCCACCGCGTCCCCTCCGGGCCGGAAGACGCCCCGCGCCCCGGCCCGGAGGGGCCCTCAGGCAGCCCTCCCCGGCCGCCCCCGCCTGCCCTCCCCACCCCGCCAGGAGCAGATGTGTCCACACCCCTCTCGTCCCGCAGACCAGCCGGTCGCGCCGCCGTGCCCCTGCTCGCCCTCGGAGCGCTGGTCGCGTCGACGCTCGCCGTCGCAGCCCCGCCCGCCCAGGCCGCGGAGGCCCTGCTCTCCCAGGGCAAGCCGGCCACCGCGTCGTCCCAGGAGGGCGTCGGGTACGCCGCCTCGGCGGCTGTCGACGGCAATCTCACCGGCACCCGATGGGCCAGCCAGTGGAGCGATCCGCAGTGGTTCCAGGTCGACCTCGGGCAGCGCGCCGACCTGAGCCGGACCGTGCTCACCTGGGAGGGCGCGTACGGCAAGAGCTACCAGATCCAGGCCTCCGACAACGGTACGGACTGGCGGACCCTGAAGACCGTCACCGGCGGCGACGGAGGCACGGACGAGATCGCGGTCTCCGGCGCCGGCCGGTACGTGCGCATGCTGGGCACCGAACGGTCCGGCGGCTACGGCTACTCCCTCTGGGAGTTCCAGGTGTACGGGAGCACCGACGGCACGCCTCCCGTCGGCGGCGGGGCGGTCGAGGTCACGGGATCCCAGGGGAACTGGCAGCTGACCGTCGGCGGCCAGCCGTACACGGTCAAGGGCCTCACCTGGGGACCCGCCATCGGCGACGCCCCGAAGTACATGCCCGACGTGAAGTCCATGGGCGTCAACACGATCCGCACCTGGGGCACCGACGGCGGCACCAAGCCGCTGCTCGACAGTGCCGCGGCCAACGGCATCCGTGTCGTCAACGGCTTCTGGCTGCAACCGGGCGGCGGCCCCGGCTCCGGCGGCTGCGTCAACTACGTCACCGACACCACGTACAAGAACAACATGCTCACCGAGTTCGCCAAGTGGGTGGCGGCGTACAAGAGCCACCCGGCGACCCTCATGTGGAACGTCGGCAACGAGTCGGTGCTCGGTCTGCAGAACTGCTACAGCGGCGCGGAGCTGGAGGCGCAGCGCAACGCGTACACCGGCTTCGTCAACGACGTGGCCAAGAAGATCCACAGCATCGACCCCGACCACCCCGTCACCTCCACCGACGCCTGGACCGGGGCCTGGCCCTACTACAAGCGCAACGCGCCCGACCTCGACCTGTACTCGATGAACTCCTACGGCGACATCTGCGGTGTCCAGGAGGACTGGGAGGAAGGGGGCTACACCAAGCCGTACATCATCACCGAGGGCGGGCCCGCCGGTGAGTGGGAGGTGCCGGACGACGCCAACGGCATCCCGGACGAGCCGACCGACGTGCAGAAGGCCGAGGGGTACTCCAAGGCCTGGGACTGCGTCACCGGTCACCGGGGCGTCGCCCTCGGAGCCACCCTCTTCCACTACGGCGTCGAGCACGACTTCGGCGGCGTCTGGTTCAACCTCGTGCCCGACGGGCTGAAGCGGCTGTCCTACTACGCGGTCAAGCGGGCCTACACCGGCTCGACCACCGGCGACAACACCCCTCCGGTCATCTCGAACATGGCCGTGAGCCCCGCCTCGTCCGCGTCGGCGGGCGGTGAGTTCACCGTCCGCGCCGACGTCCGGGACCCCGACGGCGACGCGGTCAAGTACAAGATCTTCCTCAGCGGGAACTACGCCAACGGCGACAAGCGCCTGGTCGAGGCCCAGTGGCGCGCCACCGGCAACGGCACCTTCGCGGTGACGGCCCCGGAGAAGCTCGGCGTGTGGAAGGTGTACATCCAGGCCGAGGACGGCCGCGGCAACGCCGGTATCGAGACCAAGTCGGTCAAGGTCGTCGCCCCACCGGTCTCCGGCACGAACGTGGCGCTGAACAAGCCCACAACCGCGTCCTCCTTCCAGCAGTCCTACGGCGACTGCCCGTGCGAGCCCACCAAGGCGACCGACGGCAGGACGGACACCCGCTGGGCCAGTGACTGGAGCGACCCGCAGTGGATCCAGGTGGACCTCGGCGCCGCCACTGCCGTCCGCAAGCTCCAGCTCGTCTGGGACCCCGCCTACGCCAAGTCCTACGAGGTGCAGGTCTCGGACAACGGCACCTCCTGGCGCACGGTCCACACCACGACCGCCGGCAACGGTGACATCGACACCATCGACGTCACGGCGACCGCGCGGTACGTGCGACTGCACCTGACGGCGCGTGGCACCGGCTGGGGCTACTCGCTGCACGAGTTCGGCATCTACAGCTGACCGACGGCGAAGGGCGCCCGTCGGCGCCCTTCGCGCCACCCCCACTCGGTACCTCGGCGGGCAGGAGGCCCCATGAGACCACGTTCGAAAATCCCCGCGCTGCTGCTCGGCACCGCACTGCTGGCCAGTGTGCTGGGCGTCGGCACCGTCGCCACGGCGGCCGGTCCCGACAGCGCTCCGGCCGTCTCGGCCGGCGCCCACACCGGACACACCATGGCGGTGTCGACCAGGGCGTCCGCCGACGATCCCGACGGCGACGGCTACATACCGGCCGTCCCCCAGGTCACCGGCGTGACCCCCTCCCAAGCCACCCCGCCGCCGCGCTACCACAAGGAGTTCCAGGCCAACTGCTCCGTCACGCACACCGCGCCGGACGACCCCATCGTGTACCCGGGGCAGCCGGGCAAGTCCCACGACCACACCTTCATGGGCAACAGGACGACGAACGCGGGCAGTACCACGGCGAGCCTCTACGGCGGCGCCACCACCTGCCTGGCACCGGCCGACGCCTCCGCGTACTGGATGCCGTCCCTGTACAAGGGGGACAGGAAGATCCTCCCCGTCGGGCCCCAGGTCATCTACTACAAGTCCGGTATCACCGACTACACCAGCGTGCGGCCCTTCCCCAGGGGACTGCGGTACGTCGTCGGCAACCCCATGCAGAGCGCCCAGGAGTTCCGCGCCCACAAGGGGTTCGTCGAGGGCTGGGAGTGCGGTGACAGCTTCTTCAACACCGACATCCCGGCGAGCTGTCCGAGCCGGCCCGACGTCCAGCTCAACATCCGTTTCCAGGCCCCCAGTTGCTGGGACGGCAAGTATCTCGACACCCCCGACCACCAGAGCCACATGGCCTACCCGGTCGTCAAGCCCGGCACCAACGACAACATGTGCCCGGCGTCCCATCCCGTCGCCCTGCCGATGATCGAGTTCAAGATGGCCTTCCCGGTCAACGGCGACATGAGTGACGTCCGACTGGCCAGTGGGCGGGGCTACTCCTTCCACTACGACTTCTTCAACGCGTGGGAGGAGAGGACCCTCAAGGCGCTGGTCGACCACTGCATCGTGGGCGGTCTCCAGTGCGACACCCGCGGCTACGACCAGAACCACCCGGAGCGCGGTGCCGTGCTGAACGCGGACCACCGGCTGCCCTGACCCGTCCGGCCTCCAGGGCCCGGCGGCACCCCGCGGTGCGGGTGCCGCCGGGCCCCTTCCGCCTGCCCGGACGCCTCCGACCCCCTCGCGGTATGGGGACTTGACGGGGGTGAGGTGCACGTCAGACGGTTGGGAGAGCGCTCTCCCAGTGAGGGAAGGGCAGGAGGCGGGGCGGACATGGACGACGGGGCACTGGATCGGCTCATCGGCAGGCTGAGCCTCGAACAGAAGGTGCGCCTGCTCACCGGCGCGACGACCTGGCGCACCGCAGGCGAAGACGCCGTCGGTCTGCGGGAGATGGTGACCTCGGACGGACCCGCCGGGGTGCGCGGCGAGGCATGGGACGAGCGGCGCACCTCGGCCCTGCTGCCCTCCGCCTCCGCCCTGGGCGCGATGTGGGACGAGGAACTGGTCGAGCGGCTCGGCGGCCTGCTCGCCGCCGAGGCCCGCCGCAAGGGTGTCGACGTGGTCCTCGCCCCCACGCTCAATCTGCACCGCAGTCCGCTGGGCGGCCGGCACTTCGAGTGCTTCTCGGAGGACCCGGAACTGACCGGCCGTACCGGGGCCGCGCTCATCCGGGGCATCCAGGCGCACGGTGTGGCGGCCACCGCCAAGCACTACGTCGGCAACGACTCCGAGACCGACCGGCTCACCGTCGACGTCCGGGCCGGTGACCGCACCCTGCGGGAGGTGTACCTCGCGCCCTTCGAGGCGGCCGTCGAGGCCGGGGTGTGGCTCGTCATGGCGGGCTACAACGCCGTCGGCGGCACTACGATGACGGCCAGCCCGCTCCTGGCGGAACCCCTCAAGGAGGAGTGGGGGTTCGACGGTGTCGCCGTCTCCGACTGGGCCGCCGTGCGCACCACCGAGGAGACCGGCCGCGCCGCCCTCGACCTGGCGATGCCGGGGCCGGAGAGCCCTTGGGGCGTCGCCCTGGTGCGGGCGGTGAAGGACGGTCGGGTCGCCGAGGAGGCGGTCGACGACAAGGTGCGTCGGCTGCTCCGGCTCGCCGCCCGCGTGGGCGCGCTGGAACCACGTCACCCGCGCAGAGCGCCCGCCGTGACGTCCCGCGACACCCGGGCGCTGCTGCGCCGCGCCGTCAGTGCCGGTTGTGTGCTGCTGCGCAACGACGCCGTCCTGCCCCTCGACCCCGCCGAGGTGTCCACCGTCGCCGTCGTCGGCGTGCACGCCGCGTCGCCGCGCGTCCAGGGCGGGGGCAGTGCGGGTGTGTTCTGCTCCGACGTGGTCACTCCGCTGGCGGGCATCCGAGCCCGACTGCGGGGCCGGGCCGGGGTGGTGTACGCACCCGGCCCGGCGCCGGGATCCCCGCCCGCTCCCCTCGGCACCGACGACTGCGGCGACCCGCGCTCGGGCACCCCCGGCGTGCTCCTGCGGGTGCTGGACGCGGCGGGGCGGGAACTGCTCGCCGAGCACCGGCTCTCGGGCCGGCAACTGGAGCCGGACCTGCCGCCGGGCGCCCACACGGTGGAGATCTCGGCGGTGCTGCGTCCCCGGCAGGCGGGGAGATGGACCTTCGGCGTCGGGGGATTCGGGCGCATGACGCTCACCGTCGACGACCGGGTGCTGGTGGACGGGGAGTTCCCCGGTGACACGGACGACCCGGCCGTCGTCCACGTCAACCCGCCCGTGCACACGGCGCGCACGGTACTCGCCACCAAGCGGCCCGTGCACGTGGTGGCGCGGCGCGAACTGGTGCCCGGCCGAGGGCGCGCCACCGTCGTCACCGCCGCGCCGCCGGAGCCGGACCCGGCGACCGCGCTGGAGGACGCCGTGCGGGCGGCCGGCGAAGCCGATGCCGCGATCGTGGTCGTCGGCACCACCGAGCACGGCGAGACCGAAGGGTACGACCGGGCCGGGCTGTCGCTGGGCGAGATCCAGGACGGGCTGGTCCGCGCGGTGGCCGCCGCGAATCCCCGCACGGTGGTGGTGGTCAACAGCGGCGGACCGGTCGAGCTGCCCTGGCGCGGCGAGGTGGGCGCCGTGCTGCTCACCTGGTTCCCGGGACAGGAGGCCGGTGGAGGGTTGGCCGACGTCCTGTTCGGCTTCGCGGAGCCCGGCGGCCGACTGCCCACCACCTGGGCTGCATCCCTGGCGGACGCCCCCGTCACGCGTACCCGGCCGGTCGACGGCCGACTGGAGTACACCGAGGGCCTGCACATCGGCCACCGGGCGTGGCTGCGGTCCGGTCGCGAGCCCGCCTACTGGTTCGGCCACGGGCTCGGCTACACGACGTGGGAGTACGCGGCCGTGGAGGCTCCGGCGCGCGTCCTGGCCGACGAGCCGTTCACGGTGCGGGTGGAGGTGCGCAACTCCGGTGAGCGCGCCGGGCGCGAGGTCGTACAGGTCTACCTGGCTCGCCCCGGATCGGCGGTGGAGCGTCCCGTGCGCTGGTTCGCCGGTCACGCGGCGGTGCGCGCGGAGGCGGGCGGGACCGCGAGCGCCGAGGTGGTGGTGGGCGCTAGGGCGCTACGGCACTGGTCGGAGGCGGACCGGGGCTGGGTGACGGAGCCCGGTCCCTACCGTCTGATGGTGGGCAGGTCGGTGGGGGACGTGCGGTGGGAGGGGACGGTCACGGTCGGCGGCCCGTGACGGGCGGGTCCGCACCTCGCCCGGGGGCTGCGGCGCGGGGCCGGGGCCGTGCTGCGCCCGGGGCTGCGGCGCCGGGAGCGAGGGGTGCGACGGAGGCCATGACGCACGCGCACGGTCTCTGCTTGCGCGGGTGGTGGGTGCGGGTGGTGGGTGGGTGCGGGTGGCGGTCGGCGGCGGGTGGTGGCGATCGGTGGGCGGTTGCGGGTGGCGGTCGGCGGCGGGTGGTGGCGATCGGTGGGCGGTTGCGGGTGGCGGTCGGCGGCGGGTGGTGAGCGGTGGGCGGTTGCGGGTGGCGGTCGGCGGCGGGTGGTGAGCGGTGGGCGGTTGCGGGTGGCGGTCGGCGGGCGGTTGTCGGCGGCGGGTGGTGGTGAGCGGTGGGTGGGTGCGGGTGGCGGTCCGCGGATCGGCACGGCCGCCGGACGGCAGCGGGCGGCACGGCGCCGTCACTGCACCGACCGCTCCCGCAGCGCCGTCCGCCACGCCGGGTCCTGTTCCACCGGCTCGGCCTGCTCCGGCCGGCCACCCCGGGCGAAGAAGTCGGCGAGCGGCAGGATGGCGGCTCCCACGGTGACGGCGTCCGGCCCCAGGGTGCCGAGGTCGATGCGGACACGGGCGGCGGGATACGTCAGGGCGTAGGAGGTGGCGTGGGCCGTCACGGCGTCCAGGAAGCGGCGGCCGAGCTGCAGTCCGGCCCAGCCGCCGACCAGGATGCGTTCGGGCTGGAAGAGGTTGATCAGGTCGGAGAACCCCGCACCGAGGTACTCGGCGGTCTCCTCCAGGACGGCCAGCGCCGTGGCGTCGGGTTCCGGGCCGGTCCCGGACGCGCAGGGTTCCGGGTAGGCGGCCGCGAGCATCGCGGTGAGCGCGGTCTCCTCGTCCACGCCCGCGGGCGGCCGCCCGCCCGCCTCCGCCCAGCGCTGGAGCAGGGCCTCCGCACCCGCGTACGCCTCCAGGCAGCCCTGGGCGCCGCAGCGGCACCGGCGCCCGCGCACGCGCACCGTCAGGTGCCCCCATTCCACGGCTCGGCCCGGTCGCATGTCGTCCCCGACGACGCAGGCACCGACTCCGGAGCCGAAGAGCACCACCGCCGCGCTCTGCGCGCCGCGGCCGGCACCGAACCACATCTCCGCCTGGCCGAGCGTCTTGGCCCCGTTGTCGATGTAGTACGGCACGGTGTCGGGCAGGATCCGGGACTCGCGCAGCAACCGCTCCAGCGGGACGGCGTCCCAGCCGATCGTCTGGCCGTGCACCACCGCACCGTCCTCGGCGGTCCTGGCGACGATGCCCGGCACCCCGATCCCGACGCCGAGCAGCCGCTCCACCGCGATGCCGGCCTCGGCCAGGACCTCGGGGATGCCGTCGCGAAGGTGCGTCATGACGAGGCCGACGTCGTAGCGGTCGACGCGGCGCGGGCCGGTGGCCTCCAACGGCCTCTCGATCCGGGCCAACTCGGTCAGGGCGAGGTCGAAGAGTTCGATCCGCACCCGGGTCTCGCCGATGTCCACGCCGATCATGTAGCCGCTGCGCGCGCTGATGCGCAGCAGCGTGCGGGGACGCCCGCCGGCGGAGTCGACGCTTCCGGCCTCCTCCACCAGGCCCTCGGCGACCAGCTCCGAGACCACGTTGCTCACCGAGCCGGAACTGAGCCCGGTGGCCGGTCCCAGGGAGAACCTGCTGAGCGGCCCGTCGAAATACAACCGTTGCAATACCGCGGTGCGATTCTCCCGCCGCAGGTCACGCACTGTACGGCCGCTGCGCACTCTCAACCTCGCCCCCTCGTCCGATGCTCCTCACCGCAACTTACATGCGGTAAGGCCCTTGACGCGACCTTCACATGAGGTTTAACTCACATCCTAAATTAAGCCGTGGGGGATTTCGGGGACCGTGGGGCGACGCTCCGCCCCCCTCCGCGGGCGACCCCGTCACTTTCCGGAAGGCCTCTGGAGTCATGCGCAGAATCAGAGCCGCAGCCGTCGGCGCCGTCACCCTCTCGTTCGCCCTCACCCTGGCTGCCTGCGGCGGGGGATCGTCCGGTTCGGAGGGCTCCAACGAGCAGCCGAAGTCCCTCACCTACTGGGCCTCCAACCAGGGCGCCAACCTCGAGGTCGACAAGAAGGTCCTCCAGCCGGAACTCGACAAGTTCGAGAAGGAGACCGGCATCAAGGTGAAGCTGGAGGTCGTGCCCTGGGCGGACCTCCTCAACCGCATCCTCACCGCCACCACCTCCGGTCAGGGCCCCGACGTCCTGAACATCGGCAACACCTGGAGCGCGTCGCTGCAGTCCAGCGGCGCCCTCCTGCCCTGGGACGCGAAGAACTTCGAGGCGATCGGCGGCAGGGACCGCTTCGTGGAGTCCGCGCTCGGTTCCACCGGCGTACAGGGCCAGGACCCGGCCGCCGTCCCGCTCTACTCCATGGCCTACGCGCTCTACTACAACAAGAAGATGTTCGCCGACGCGGGCATCGAGAAGCCGCCGGCGACCTGGGACGAGCTGGCCGAGACCGGCCGCAAGCTCTCCAAGGACGGCAAGTGGGGCCTCGGCGCCGAGGGATCCAACCTGTCGAACAACATCCACCAGGTCTTCGTGCTCGGCAAGCAGCACGGCGCGGACTTCTTCACCGCCGACGGCAAGGCCGACTTCACGTCCGACGGGGCCGTGGCGGCGGTCAAGCAGTACGTCGACCTGATGGCCAAGGACAAGATCGTCGCGCCCGGCAACGCCGAGTACGCGCAGAACCAGTCCCTGAGCGACTTCGCCAAGGACAAGACGGCCATGGTGCTGTGGCAGACGGCGTCGGCCACCTTCAAGGCGCAGGGCATGAACGACGACGAGTGGGGCGTCGCGCCCGCTCCCGTGCAGTCCGGTCAGCCGGGCGCCGGCAAGGCCACCAACTCCATGGTCGCGGGCATCAACATGGCCGTCTTCAAGAACACCAAGAACATCGACGGCGCCAAGAAGTTCGTGAAGTTCATGACCAGCGACGAGGAGCAGGTCGTCCTCAACAAGGCCTACGGCTCCATCCCGCCGGTCAAGGCGGCCCAGCAGGACGAGGCCTTCAACGGCCCGGCCCTCACCGTGCTGCGGGAGACCCTCGCCACCAGTGCCGCCGCGCTGCCCCAGGTCCCCGAGGAGTCGCAGTTCGAGACCGTCGTCGGCACCGCGGTCAAGGAACTCTTCGCCGACGCCGCCGCCGGCCGTGCGGTGACCACCGAGTCAGTGCGGGCCAAGCTCGAGAAGGCCCAGCAGCAGATGCCCAAGAAGTGAGTGCGGACACCCACATGACTACGACCGCTGACCTCGACGCAGGCGAGCGGACGGCACGCAAGGACGACCCCGGAGCGGCGCCGCGCAAGCGCCGCTCCGGGCGGCTGCGCCGCATCGGACTGCCGTATCTGCTCCTGGCCCCCGCGATCCTCCTCGAACTACTGGTCCACCTGGTGCCGATGGTGATCGGCATCGTCGTCAGCTTCAAGGAGCTGACCCAGTTCTACATCCGCGACTGGGGCACCGCGCCCTGGGCCGGTCTCGACAACTACAAGCTGTCGGTCGACTTCGACGCCCCCGTGGGCGAGGCGCTGCTCAACTCCTTCTTCACCACCTGCCTGTTCACGGTTCTCTCCGTGGGCCTGTGCTGGCTGCTGGGTGTCGCCGCCGCGATCTTCATGCAGGAGTCGTTCCGCGGCCGGGGCTTCCTGCGCACGGTCTTCCTCGTCCCGTACGCGCTGCCCGTCTACGCCGCCGTCATCACCTGGTCGTTCATGTTCCAGCGGGACAACGGACTGGTCAACCACGTACTGCACGACCAGCTCGGTCTCACCGACAGCGCCCCGTTCTGGCTGATCGGCGACAACAGCTTCATCGCGCTGCTCGTCGTCTCGGTGTGGAAGGGCTGGCCCTTCGCCTTCCTCATCATCATGGCCGGCCTCCAGAACATCCCGAGGGACATCTACGAGGCCGCGGCACTGGACGGCGCGGGAGTCTGGCAGCAGATCCGCCGTATCACCCTGCCGGCCCTGCGCCCCGTCAACCAGGTCCTGGTCCTGGTGCTGTTCCTGTGGACCTTCAACGACTTCAACACCCCCTTCGTCCTGTTCGGCAAGGCCGCGCCGGAAGCCGCGGACCTGATCTCCATCCACATCTACCAGTCCTCGTTCCAGACCTGGAACTTCGGAACGGGCTCCGCGATGTCGGTCCTGCTGCTCCTGTTCCTGCTCGTGGTGACGGGCGCGTACCTCTGGTTCACCTCCCGAGGAAGGAAGGCCTCCGATGTCTAGCCCCACCGCCCGCCGGCCCCGCTCCCCGATGGCGGCCCCGCGGTCCTTCCTGTGGAGCCGCCGTGTCTTCCTGACCCTCCTCACGGTCTTCGTCCTGCTGCCGGTCTACGTGATGGTCTCCAGCTCGCTGAAGCCGCTGGAGGACGTGTCGGGCAAGTTCGAGTGGTTCCCCTCGGGCCTCACCGTCCGCCCGTACTTCGACATCTGGGAGACGGTCCCGCTCGCCGACTACTTCATGAACTCGCTGATCGTGGCGGGCGCGGCCACGGTCTGCTCCGTCACCATCGCCGTGTTCGCGGCCTACGCGGTCAGCCGGTACTCCTTCCGCGGCAAGCGCGTCTTCACGGTGACCGTGCTGTCGACCCAGATGTTCCCGGGCATCCTGTTCCTGCTGCCGCTGTTCCTCATCTACGTCAACATCGGCAACGCCACCGGCATCGCCCTCTTCGGTTCCCGCGGCGGCCTCATCCTCACCTACCTCACCTTTTCCCTGCCGTTCTCCATCTGGATGCTGATCGGTTACTTCGACTCCGTGCCCAGGGACCTCGACGAGGCGGCCAAGGTGGACGGCTGCGGACCGCTCGGCGCCCTCTTCCGGGTCATCGTGCCCGCCGCGATCCCCGGCATCGTCGCCGTCGCCGTCTACGCCTTCATGACGGCCTGGGGCGAGGTGCTCTTCGCCTCGGTCATGACCAACGAAACCACCCGCACGCTCGCGGTGGGTCTCCAGGGCTACTCCACCCAGAACGACGTGTACTGGAACCAGGTCATGGCCGCCTCACTCGTCGTCAGCCTGCCCGTCGTCGCCGGCTTCCTGCTCCTCCAGCGCTACCTCGTCACCGGCCTCACCGCCGGCGCCGTCAAATAACCGCCCGGACCGCGACCCCCGCCGCACACCACCCGACCACCCCAGAGAGGCCCTCTGTGTCCGATTCGCCTGACCTCGCCGCCTTCCCCGCCGACTTCACCTGGGGCACGGCCACCTCCGCCTACCAGATCGAGGGCGCCATCGCCGAGGACGGCCGGGCACCGTCGATCTGGGACACCTTCTCCCACACCCCGGGGAAGATCGAGAACGACGACCACGGCGACGTGGCCTGCGACCACTACCACCGGTGGCCCGAGGACATCGCCCTGATGAAGCGGCTCGGCGCCGACGCCTACCGCCTGTCCATCGCCTGGCCCCGGATCGTGCCCGGCGGTGACGGTCCGGTCAACGCGGCCGGACTCGACTTCTACGACCGGCTCGTCGACGGCCTCCTCGACGCGGGGATCACCCCCAACGTCACCCTCTACCACTGGGACCTCCCGCAGACGCTGCAGGACCGCGGCGGCTGGACCGTGCGCGAGACCGCGGAACACCTCGCCGCATACGCCTCCGTCGTGGCCGGCCGCCTCGGCGACCGCGTCACCCAGTGGGCCACGCTGAACGAACCCCTGTGCTCCGGCTGGATCGGCCACCTGGAGGGCCGGATGGCACCCGGCCTGACCGACCTGACCGCCGCCGTCCGCGCCTCCTACCACCTGCTCCTCGCACACGGTCTCGCCACCCAGGCGGTCCGGGCGGCGGCACCGGGCGCGCAGGTGGGACTGGTCACCAACCACTCCACCGTCGAGGCCGCCTCGACCCGTCCGGAGGACCTCGCGGCGGCCACCCGCATGGACGGCCACACCAACCGCTGGTGGCTGGACCCGGTCTACGGCCGCGGCTTCCCCACCGACATGCGCGAACTGTACGGCGTGGAACTGCCCGAACGTCCCGGCGACCTGGACACGATCGCCACGCCCCTCGACTGGCACGGCCTCAACTACTACTTCCCGGCCACCGTCACCGACGACCCCGAGGGTCCCGTCCCGTACGCCCGTGAGGTCCGGCTGCCCGACGTACCGCGCACCGGCATGGACTGGCAGATCGACGCCGGCGGCCTGGAGGCCCTGCTGCTGCGCCTGACCGACGACTACGGGGTACGCAAGCTGTACGTCACCGAGAACGGCTCCGCGTTCGCGGACACCGTCCGCCCCGACGGCGAGGTCCACGACCCCGACCGGGCCCGCTACCTGGAACAGCACGTGGCCGCCTGCGCCCGGGCGATCCGCAAGGGCGCCCCCCTGGCCGGCTACTACGCCTGGTCCCTGCTCGACAACTTCGAGTGGGCCTACGGCTACGACAAGCGTTTCGGCCTCGTCCACGTCGACTACGCGACCCAGGCCCGCACCATCAAGACCAGTGGCAGGCGGTACGCCGACCTCATCCGCGCCCACCGGGAGTCCCACTCCTGACCGCGTCGGTACCGGGTGGGCCCTGTCGCCGGTCCCCGCAAGGGGAAGCCCGCCGACAGGGCCCTCCGTCGCCACGCGGCGAAACACCCGTGGCCGGTGAGCGCGTCCTGGTGCGCGGGGACCCCGAACGCGACCTGTTCCTTCAGCCGTCCCCGGCCAGGCGGCCGACCGGCCGGCGCCGCTGCCGGTCGAGGCCCTGTACGGCATCGGCCCCGTCCGGTCATCCTCGGCCCCTGCCGGCGGCCGCCACCGTTCGCCTGAGCTTCGACCGCTACTTCTTCTCCCTCTTGTAGCTCCAGTGGGCCAGGAGAATGGCAGCCACCAGAACGAGACCTCCCAGGGTCCACGTAGCTACTGGATTGTCGAATCCGATTCCGGACGTCGCAGTGATCATTTTTCTCCTGGAGCCATGAGCCAGTGACGGTGAGGCCGAGGACGGTGCCGGTGCCACTGCCGCTGCCGCTGCCGCTGCCGCTGCCTCCGGGGTAGCGCGATCGGTTCACCACCCGCCTGTGACGGGCTGCCGCTGATGACGTACTTCACCAGATCCGACATGTCGTTGCCGGCGGATGGGGAGCTGCTCGGCTCTCCTGCTGGAACTCGCGATAGAAGTCGCCCATCACCGCGGCGACCGGTGAGTAACGGACCATAAGCGCCGCGACCGACGCGGGCACCCCCTCGAGGGGCGCCCCTTGAGCCCAAGCATTCACAAACGTCCTGCGTTCTTCCGGTGTGTATCCGTAGAGAGCGACGGCCAACCAGTTCACCAGGTGGGTGACGGCATAGCACTGGTCGTAGCCGCGGTGCTGGTCGACGAAGTCGGCCTCGTCCCGTGTGAGGTCGAAGCGTGAGGAGATCGCGAGGCCGAAGTCGGTGAAGAAGAGCCGTCGGCCGTCGGTGAGGATGTTCTCGAAGTGGGCGTCGAAGTGCAGAAGTCCGCGGGCGTTCATGAACGAGATGCCGGCTCTCAGCTCGTCGTCGACCACGGCGCAGGCCTGTTCGGTCGCCTCGTCGCCGGTCCCGACCCGGACGCCCAGCCAGTCGTGCAGGTTCTGCGGGATGTACTCCAGAAACAGCACAACGCTGGCCGTGGAATGCTGGAGAGCTTCGATCCGCCGGCGTACCGCTGATCCACCTCCCCAGTAGGCGACAGCTCGATCCACATCGGCCAGTTCCTCGGGCAGTAGTTGGCCGGAGTCTGGGAGCACCCGCCAGTGGTACATCAGAGGGAAGCCCTCGTAGTCACCCGCGACCACCCAGTTCGTCGTCATGATGTGCGCGGCCAACTCCCGCCAGGCCCCGAACCCCGGGCCGCCGATGGTACCGACACCGTAGTGACAGAAGGCAGGGAGCCCAAACAGATTCGCGGTGGAGTGAACATGCTCCGGCCGTCGCTCCAGATCGGTCAGCCGTACCTGCTTGACGAAGACCTGAGTCCCCTCCACGTCCAGCAGGACCGTCGTCCCACCGATGCCCGACCCCAGCGGTACGCCGGCGTCCACGAACTCGCGCAGACTGCGGTCACTGCGCAGCGCCAGCGATGTGGAAACGGCGCCGTGAGCCGTCAGACGAGCACCGCGGGACATACCAAGGCCCTTCACTCACGCCTCCAACCGTGCTCCGCCTCTTGTCCAACAGTTCTTACCCTCCGGCAACAGGCGTTCCAGCACTGCCCATTGCGCGTCCGTCAGATCTCCACGTGCCCGGACGACCATCAGCCCTCCGCCGGACCCGGCGGCTCGGCCTCTCGTCCGGCACCCCGGAGCTCTCGATGTTCACTGCCACACAGCACGAGCATCCCGCGGTCAAGATCCACTTCCGCAACAGACCCTGGCCCGCCAGGCTCGACCAGTCGCCTACGCCCCTCCCTGGCGAACAGCTCGCCCGACTGCGCTCGAAGGGACGGCCGAGCCTGCGGTCGGTCGAAGAGCCACCAGACGCTGCGCTTGAGGACCCAGCGCCGTCGAGTCCGTCGACGGCGCCCCCGCTCAGCTGTAGTAGGCGATCTTCTCGTCGAGAACTTCCATCGCCCGGCGCAGGGCTGTCACCCGTTGCTCCAGGGTTGCACGGCGCTCGCGGAGGAAGGCCACCCGCTCCTGCGCAGGGTGCTCTGCGCGCAGGAGGGCGACGAATCCCCGCAGGTCCGCGATGCCGAGTCCGGCCTCGCGGAAACAGGTGACCAGGCCGATCCAGAAGAGGTCGTCCTCGGTGTACTCTCTGCGCCCGCCGACGGAACGCCGGATCGGGCCGATGAGCCCTTCGCGCTCGTAGTAGCGCAGCGTGTCGATGGAGACGCCGGTGCGGTCGGCGGCCGCTGCTGGGGCCAGGGCGGTCATGGGGCTCCTTGGGTCCTTGTCCCTAACGTGCTTCGACGAAGCGCGCCAGGTGCTCGTCGCTGAGTCGCACGCGGCGTGCGGCGAGTGCCTGCTCGATCTGCTCCACCCTGCTCACGCCGACGAGGGGATCGATTCCCTGCCGCATCAGCCATGCCAGCACGACCTGGTTCCTCGTGGTCGAGAGCTCGTCGGCGATGTCGTCCAGCACCGCGAGCACCCGGGTGGTCCCAGGGTGATCATAGGTTCGCGGAAGTGGCTTGTCCGCGCGCTCGTAGGAACCCCACATCAACGAGGTGTACGACCACACGGCGAGCCCTTCCGAGCGCGCGAGGTCCAGGTCCTCGGCGGCGAGCATGCGGTGGCCGGCCTCAGCGAGGGGAGTGAGCGGGCGCGGTTGGACGAGTGAGTGGCGCAGTTGCAGGGCCGTCCACGGTTCCACGCGCTGCTCCCGCGCGAGTGACCGGGCGCGCTCGACGCGCCAGGCGGCGTGGTTCGCCGCTCCGACCCGCCGGGCCACTCCCTTCGCGACCAGTTCACCGAAGGCGCCGACCGTCTCCTCCAGCGGCACGGTGCGGTCCTCGGCATGGGCCCAGAGCAGATCGACGTGGTCGACTCCCAGGCGTCCCAGGCTCTCCTGCACACCGACGTGGACGGCACGGGCCGAGAGTCCTTCGGCGCTTTCCGGCCAGGAGTGCGGAACGAGCGGGTTCTGCCGGACCTTCGTCGCGATCCGCACCGAGTCGCGCACGCCCGGACGGGCCCGGAGCCACGCGCCGATGAGGCGCTCACTGGCCCCGCCGACGCCGCTGGGATCGGCCCAGAAGGAGTAGCAGTTCGCGGTGTCGAGCCAGACACCACCGCCGGCGACGAAGGTATCAAGGATCGCGAAGGCCCGATCGGGGTCGACGCGGGTGCCGAAGTCCATTGTTCCGAGGACGATCTGAGGGTCAGTGCTCTTCATGCCGCCCATCCTCGAATCTGGAGCGCGCTCCAGGTCAAGAGACCGTTCCCGCGGGAGAAACAGCTATGGCCGTTCGCCCTCGACAGCGACACCGGCACCGGCACCGGCACCGGCACCGGCACCGGCACCGGCACGCCGCCCTGCCGACTCGCTCGGCGTCCAGGCCGCTACGGTCGGTCTCCGGGCCCGGTGCACACGCCACCACACTGGTCGGGGAGCTGGTCGAGCACAGGCACGGTGGGTGCGCCCCGGCAACTACGCGTACGCAGCCCGGGGCCCGAGCGACGGCGACGAGGGACTGCACCTCTGCTCGCAACCTTTCCGCCCGGTACCAGTCGGCCGACCTATGGTGCCTGTCCGGGCGGCCGTGCCCGTCCGTTCTCCGGCTCCCCGGTCAGACGGCTGCCGAGGTGGTAGCCCACGGTCACGTCCTGGTACTCGGACCCGGGGTTCACCCTTCGGGGCAGGTTGGTCCGCGCACTGTGGGACACCGACTCGCGCGCTCCGGTGCCGGGGAAGGAGACCCGGGTGCGCGGCGCCTCCTCGAAGCGGAGGCGGTCGCCGCTCACGACCGCGTCGAAGGAGACGTCGGGTCCGGAGTCTCCGGTGGAGGCTTCGGCAGCCGGGCGCGGCGGCGAGTCCCTTCACGGCGGCTCGTCGCGTTTCTCGGCGCGGCGGCGCCCCGTGGGTCGCGGGGCGTCCGGCTCGTTGTCCTTGGTACGGCGCCGCCGCACGGCGGAGCCGCCGCTCGCGGAGCCCTCGCCGGTCCGCCCGGCCGTCCGCCGCGCTGCCGTCCGGCCCGATGCCCCGGCGGTCGCACCCGCCCGAGAGGTCGCTCTGCGCACCTTCTCCCCACTCCCGGACGCCGCGTCGGCTACGCTCCTGCCGCCTGGGTCGACCGCCTCGTCGGTGCGTTGTGCGGTGCGCCCGGCACTGCTGCCGGCCTGGTCAGCCGTCCGCCCGACGGCCCGGCCGGCCTCCCCGGTCGCGTCGCCGACGTCGTCCACGGCCCGGCCCGCTGCCCTGCCCGCCTCTCCGACGGCTTCGCCCGCGCTCCCGCCGACGTCCTCGATCGCCTCCCCCACACCTTGTCCGACAGCCCCGGCGGCCTGCCCCAGGCCGCTGCCGGCGTCCTCGACCGCGGAGCCGGCGCCCTCTCCGACGTCCTGAACGGCCGATCCCGCGCCCTCTCCGACGTCCCGTACGGCGGATGCGGCACCGCGGGCCAGCTCCTCCAGGATCTGCGGATTGCGGTCGAGCGTGGTCAGGACCCGGTTGATGATCAGTGCGACGTTGTCCAACCGAACCCTCAGCTGGGCCTGTGCCTCCACCCCCGAGATGCCGAGATGGACCTTGCCGAGCGCGACGTCGGCGCCCACGTTCAGTTTGAGCAGGTCGAGCACCTCCGCCTGGAGGGAGACGCGGGCGCGCAGATCCTCCACGTCGAGATCGATCTCGTCGACCTTGAGCTGGGGGACGTCCAGGAAGACGTCGGGACTCCGCTCGTCCGGCGCACCGCCCTTCCGGACCGCGGCCGCCTCCTCCTCGTCCTCCTCGGCTTCGTCCTCGCCTTCGTCCTCGTCGAGCGGCTCCTCGACCTCGTCGTCGTACGGCTCCACGTCGTCGTACGTGTCCGGCTCCTGCTCGGCGTCTCCCGTGTGGTCGGCACCGTTCCTTGCGTGGTGCTGCATCCGCTGCGCCTCCGCGAACTCGCCCGGGCATTTGGTCCTCTTTGGACCAGTATGACCGGTTGAGTCGGCCGGAACGAACCAGTGGGCAGTGGACCGCTTCCGTGCCGGAGCTGCGCCGCGCCGCGCCGCGGAGCATGGGGCGGATGGAGCACACGTTCGCGGGGCGGCGGCCGACCGGGCCATCGCCCGTGCGACACCGGGCCGCCCTTCCCCGTCATGGGGATGGTCGGATGGGCACCGCCACCGCTTCGCCGACACTTCCATCGCACCGCCGGAAAGGACTCCCGGCGATCGACGGCTGGGCTGCCTGGTGACGGCCGGAAGCCCAAAGTTTCCGCTGACGCCGGGAGCGCTCCCAGACAACGACAGGGCTGCGGGCGCACCCGGAGCCCTGTCGGGGATCAGCCGGTCGGGAAGTTGTCAGCGGTGCTGATGCGGCTCTTGATCAGCGCCCCGGACTCGGTCAGCACACCACTGCTGCTGTAGTCGCTGCCGTTGCAGGTGCCCGGCTTGAACGCCGCGCTGCCCTCATTGGCGTCGGAGTACGTCCAGTTCGCGTAGCTGATCTTCAACTGGTCGAGGAGGTCCAGCCACGCGATGCTGCTCGCCCGGTCCATCGCACCACCGCCGGTCGCGCTCACCGTTCCGAACTCGGACACGAACAGGGGCAGTCGCGAGGCGGCTCGGCTCACTGCCGCGCGGTAGTTGTCCTTGTGACTCGCGGCGTAGAAGTGGAACGCGTACATGATGTTGGTCGCGTTCACGGGGTTGTTGACCACCTCGCTCTCGTTGGACCCGTCCGAGACACCCAGCGAGGACCAGCCGCGGGTACCGACGATGATGACGGCGTCCGGGTCGGCGGCCCGGATGACCGGAATGACCTGCTCGGCGTAGTTCTTGATGGCCGTCCAGCTCACACCGTTGGGCTCGTTGGCGATCTCGTAGATGACGTTCTTCTTGTCCGCGTTGCGGGCGGCCACGGACGCGAAGAACGTCTTCGCACGGTCGAGGTTGTAGTTCGGGTCACCCGGCGTCAACGTGTGGAAGTCGATCACCGCGTACATGCCGCGGGCCTCGGCCATGTCGACCAGGCCGTTCACCCGGCTGGTGAAGCCTGCGGGGTCGGTCTCGTAGCCCTGCTCCTGCACGTACATGGCGACGCGGAACAGGTCCGACTTCCAGTCCTCGGCGAGGGCGTCCAGGGAGGCGCCGTTGTAGCACTTGGCGAACCACTGGATGCCGTGCGTGCTCATGCCGCGCAGCTGCACGGGGCGGTTGTACTGGTTGCACAGGTTCACGCCGCAGACGCGCAGTTGGCCGTTCGTGGCCACCGGCGTGCCGGTCGCGGGTGGGTCGGTCGGGGGGTCCGTCGGCGGATCGGTGACGGACCCTGTGCAGGTGACGCCGTTGAGCGTGAAGGAAGCGGGCTTCGGGTTGGACCCCGTGAAAGATCCCACGAATCCCAGTTCGGCCGAAGCGCCGGTCGGCAGCGTGCTGTTCCAGCCGGTGCCGGCGGCGCTGACCGTGGAGCCGGACTGCGACCAGGTCGCGTTCCAGCCCTGGACGACCTTCTGCCCGTCATCCGGCATGGCGAACTGGAGGTTCCACCCGCTGGTGGGGTCTCCGAGGTTCGTGATCTTCACGCCTGCCTGGAAGCCGCCCTGCCACTGACTGGTGATCGTGTAGTCGACCCTGCAGCCGGTGGCAGCCTGCGCCGAAGGCCCGGCGAGCGTGGTGAGGCCGACGGCCGTCGCACAGGTCGCCAGTAGGGCCAAGATGCGTTTCAATGCGTTCCTCCTCGTACGAAGCGGACACAGTCGGATGGGAGCGCTCCCAAAACCCATCGGCCCGAGAACGTACACCTGCGCGCTGTCGCGCGATAGGCATCGGACCGCCGAAGTTCGGCGCCGGTGAGGAGCACGCGTCATAGGCGGTGGTGACGACCTGCCCGAGGCAGCAGCCGCGGTGGCCCTCGCCTCCGGAAGAGACGACGAAGGCGACGTGGCGAACGGACACGTACCGGTGCAGTGCACACGTTGCGAAGCCGACCGGTGGATGTGATCAGCGCAGAACGGTGAGGCGGTTCGGATTCACGGGCCGTCCGTCGAGGAGTACGCCGAGATCAACCTTCCGTAACTCTCCCTCTGCGACTGCGCGGCGGGCGGATGAGCGGTGGAGGGGGAGCGTCGACGACCGCGGCACGCCGGGCTGGACGCAGGGGTCCACCCATCGGCAACTGGTGCGGGATGAGGACCCTCCGGCCGAGCTTCATCAGCGCCTCCTCCCTCCGCCGCCGCGGCGGCTGGGGCCGGTAGACCGAGCAGAGGGTGAGCACGTCGGCAGCGTGCCTGCCGTGCCGGGCGCCTACGGGCCGCCAGCTGAGAGGGTCAGACAGACGGGCGGCCGGTAAGAGCCGGCAGAGTCCTCGTCCTGATCCGGCGGTAGGTCCTGAAGCCGTACACGGTCAGCGCGGTCCAGATGACGGTACTGACCAGAGGCCACCAGAGGTCCCAGCCCTGCTCGCCCTGGACGAGATGGGCGATCCAGTTCACCGCCCAGCCGGCCGTGAGGACCAGGGCCGCCCACCTGGCCCACCGCCAGATCCGCATCGTCCCCCGGGCCCGGGTTTCCTGTGAACTCTGCTCGTCCTGTCGAAGTCGTGTGCCATCCATACCTACCCGCCTACCCCGCACTCGCCCCTTGCCTCCTGGCCCCTCGGAGAGGGCCGAAAACGGGAGGCCCCGCCATCGGCGTCTGACACCAGCACGAAGGTGACTGTTGCCTCAACGACTTCTCCGTCCGCTGCATCGACCCGACACAGGGTCAGGAAGCCGGTCGCCTCCTCGTGCACCGGAGCCTCGAACGGGCACTGTCACGGGCCTCTCTGACGCCGGCCGCCTTGCCTCCCCCGCTGGGCCCGTCATCTCACGGCGGCAGGCAGGCGGTAGGCGGTAGGCGGTGCGATGGCCGATCCGTCGTCCCGACAAGTCGCGCATCAACCCCACGGAGCCGTCAGGGCGGTCGAAACTATTCGGACTGTTCGCCCCCTGTTCCCCGGTAGTCACCGCCCCCACTATTTGTCATGGCGCTTGTCAAATCAGAGGTGAGAGGGGTGTGTCATGTCTGCGCACGTCAGTCGCAGGGCTGTCCTCGGGGCCGGGCTGGCCGCGGTGCCCGCGGTGTCGTCGGCCGTCGCGCTGCCGGTGCCGTCCGCGGCGGCGGCGGGTGACGGGGATGGGTCCGGCCTGCGGACGACGGACCCGGGGGCGTACGTCTCCTTCGCCGCCCACCGCCCGCACCCGGGTGCATTCCCCCTGGTCGGCGCCCCGGTCCTGGTGAGCGACGACGACCACCCGGGAGTCGTGCGGGCGGCAGCGGACCTGCGTGCCGACATCGCGCGCGTCACCGGGGTGCGCCCCGGCACCACGGTCGCCCGCTTCGCCGTGCTGGTCGGCACCCTCGGCCGCAGCCGGCTCGTGGACTCCCTGGTGACCTCCGGGAAGTTGGACGTCACGGGTGTGCGCGGCCGTTGGGAGACCTCGTTGCAGACGGTGGTGGGCCACCCGATGCCCGGGGTCGAGCAGGCCCTGGTCATCGCGGGCAGCGACCCGCGCGGCACGATCTTCGGCGCCTATGACGTCTCGTACGGCATGGGTGTCTCCCCCTGGTACTGGTGGGACGACGTGCCGCCGGTCCGCCGCGACCGCGTCTGGATCCTCCCGGGCCGCCACACGCAGGGCACCCCGACCGTGAAGTACCGGGGGGTGTTCATCAACGACGAGAACCCGGCGCTCGGCACCTGGGCGCCCGCCTACTTCGGCCCCGGCAAGGCCGAGGGCTACCCGGGCGGCTTCACCGCCGACTTCTACACCAAGGTCTTCGAACTTCTGCTCCGCCTCAAGGCCAACTACCTCTGGCCGGCGGTCTGGGGTCGGGCCTTCGCCGAGGACGACCCCGACAACCACCGGCGCGCCGCGGAGTACGGCATCGTCATGGGCACCTCCCACGAGGCGCCGATGATGCGCGGTATCGAGGAGTGGAACCGGCACGCCACCCCCGCCGTGCGCGACGCCTCCGGCGCGATCGTCACCGAGGGCCACGACCCCTACGGCGGCACCGGCGAGTGGTCGTACGTGCGCAACGCCGAGGCGATCAAGAAGTACTGGCGGGCCGGTGTGCAGCGCATGGTCGACCAAGGCTTCGAGGGAGTGGTCACCCTCGGCATGCGCGGCAACGGTGACACCAGCCTCCCCGACGGCGACGGCATCGAGCTGATGCGGGAGATCATCGCGGAGCAGCGCCGCATCATCGAGGCGGTGACCGGACGGCCGGCCGAGGAAACCCCTCAGGTGTGGGCCCTCTACAAGGAGGTCCAGCGTTACTGGGACCGCGGACTGCGCGCTCCCGACGACGTCACGGTCGTCCTCACCGACGACAACTGGGGCAACGTCCGCAAGCATCCCGACCCCGCCGCGCCGGCCCGCAGTGGCGGCTACGGTCTCTAC
Source organism: Streptomyces sp. NPDC047853 (assembly GCF_043204535.1). NCBI lineage: Bacteria > Bacillati > Actinomycetota > Actinomycetes > Kitasatosporales > Streptomycetaceae > Streptomyces > Streptomyces sp. NPDC047853. The sequence continues at coordinate 64,583 of NZ_JBIDCI010000030.1, forward strand.
TACCACTTCGACTACGTAGGCGTCGGCCGCAACTACAAGTGGGTCGACACCGCCAACCTCACCAACACCTGGGACCAGCTCCACCAGGCGCATGCCTACGGGAACCACGGCCTGTGGGTGGTCAACGTCGGTGACCTCAAGGGCAACGAGCTGCCCACGGAGTTCTTCCTCACCTACGCCTGGGACCCGGAGCGCTGGCCGCAGGAGCGGCTGCGGGAGTGGGAGCGGCGCTACGCCCGCCAGAACTTCGGCGAGGGTGCCGCCGAGACGGTGGCCGGGATCCTCTCGGCGTACGGCCGCCTCCAGGCCCGCCGCAAGCCGGAGTTGCTCAACCGGCGTATCACCGTGCGCGACGGCGAGGTCGTGTACGACGACCGGCAGACGCCCTACTACTTCGCCCACCGGGAGCTCGAACGGGTCACCCACGAGTGGCAGGACCTGGCGAAGAGGGCGGACCGCGTGGCGCGGAGCCTGCCCGCACGGCTCCAGGACGCATGGTTCGAGCTGGTCGGCTACGAGGTCGCGGCCACCGCCAACCTGTACGCCCTGCGCAGGGCGGAGTTCACCAACCTCCTCTACGCCGCCCAGGGCCGGGCGGCGACCAACGACCAGGCCCGTCGGGCGGAGGACGGACTGGCCCAGGACCTCGCCCTGGCCGACCACTTCAACTCGCGTGTGGCGCGGGGGAAGTGGGCGGGTTTCCAGACTCAGCCGCACATCGGTTACGGCGACGTGGACCGCTACGGTCCCAACGCCCCCTGGCAGCAGCCGGAGAAGGACAACGTGGCCCTGCCGGACGTGCTGTTCCCGGCGGTGCGGCGCATCGAGGTGCCCGCAGTGGCCGCCTTGGGCGTGTGCGTGGACGGGGCGGAGGACGCGGGCCTGTGGTGGCCGGGCGGGGCAGGCGGCAGGCAGGCGGAACTGCCCGAGTTCAGTCCGTACCAGACCCGCCCGCAGCAGTACGTGGAGATCTTCAACCGGGGCAGTGTCCCCTTCGACTACCGGGTGGAGACCTCCGCTCCCTGGCTCACGGTGGACCGGCCCCGGGGCCGCGTGCGGCAGCAGGTGCGGCTGGAGGCCCGAGTCGACTTCACGCGCGTCCCACGGGACGCGGCCCGGGCCACCCTCACGGTCACCGGCGCGGGCGCCTCGGTGACCGTGACCTGCACGGCCCGCGTGCCGGCCCGACGAGGCCTGCGGGGCTTCGTCGAAGCGGGCGGCTACGTGGCGGTCGACGCCGAACACCACGACCGCGCGGTGGGCACCTGGCGCCGCCTGGACGGCATCGGCCGTACGACGTCGGGCATGACCCTGTGGCCGGTCACGGCGCCGGCGCAGGTCCCGGGGCGGGCCACGTCCGCCCGCCTGGAGTACGAGGTGACGCTGCTGACCGCAGGGCCGGACGGGGAGGTCACGGTCTGGGCGGAGGTGTCCCCCCGCAACCCGGCCCTGGCGACGGGCGGCGCCCTGCGCTACGCGGTGTCCTTCGACGACGCACCGCCCCGGACGGTCGACATCGTCGCCGCGACGGGCTCCGACGACATGACCATGAACATGCAGTGGGCGCGCAACACCTCCGACAACATCAACCGCACGGCGACGCGTCATCGGCTCGCGGGTCCAGGCACCCACCGCCTCACGTTCTGGGCGGTGGATCCCACGGTGGTCGTACAGCGGCTGCTGATCGACACGGGCGGCCTGCCGGAGACGTACCTCGGACCGGCGGAGAGCAAGCGGGTCCGCTAGGCACTGTCTGACAAACGATCTTGGGTGGGTTCGCGGAGCCAGAGGATGAGTGCCGCGAGGTGGAGTCCGGCCTTGTAGCGGGTGGCCAGTT
>NZ_JBIDCI010000031.1:0-63672 GCF_043204535.1 Streptomyces sp. NPDC047853
AGCCACGGCCGCCTCCCCGCAAGCGACGACGAAGGCCCGCTCCTCATCTGCTCCACCCCCCGCGCCCTCGGCGACCGCATCGAAGCCACCGACGTCAAACAACTCCTGCTCCGGCTCGCCGGACTCGCTCCTGGCGGGAAGCCGCCCACCGGGCGGGCTCGACCCGGTTCCCATCAGCGCTCAGGGGCCGGTCGAGAGGGCCGCACGAGCATCTGAGCATCCCGGTTGTGGCCAGAAGACTCACCCAAAGGGGTCCGAGCTCATGAAAAAAATCGCTTCGCCGGCCGCGCTGTCCGGTCGCGCCGAGCGGATCGCCCAGCGCGACCGCTCGGACGCCTGGAAGAAGCCGCCGCGGCGCATCGAGAAGTCCGAGTGCATCACGTGCGACACGTGCCTGCGCAGCTGCCCCGCGGAGTTCGGTGCCATCTTCGACCGCGGCCTGGACGTAGTGATCATCCCCGAGCTGTGCTCGGGCTGCCCGGCCTGCGTGCTGGAGTGCCCCGTGGACTGCATCTACGTGGACGAGGACTGGACGCCGACCGACGACGCCATGTGGAACCACATCGAGCTCACCGCAAAGGGTGCATGATGAGTGCCTTGCCCGAGCGGGGGGAATCCCGCCGCGCCGCCAACGCCAGGAAGCGGGTCAGCCGCCGGCCCAGCCGGCTGGGCCTGGTCGCGGGCGCCACGCTCAAGCCCGACCGGGTCCGTGAGGCCGACGCCGGCTTCCCGGGCCTGCTCAAGCGGGCCTGGCAGCGCGCCGAACAAGCCGACGACCTGCGCTCGTTCACCGAGGTGCTGCTCACCCTGGACGGCCACGTACCGGCCGACGTCCAGCTGCGTGCGCTCAGCGCCCCTGAGGAGGCGGCGCTGGCCGTCCTGTGCGGCCTGACGTGGCGCGCCCAGGAGACCGCCACCGCCGCCCCGCACGCGCCGGGCGCGGGGGAGCCGGTCTTCTGGGGCGAGATCGCCCTGGCCACCAGCGGGCGGGTCGTGCTGCGCGTGCCCTCGCAGGCGCCGCTGAAGGCCGACCAGCTGGTCGGCGGGGTGCGCCGCGTGCCCTGGACGCAGGCCGACCTGGACGCCTACCGGGAGTACCTGCAACGGGCCGAGGCCCGCGTCGCCGAGACCGTCGCCGACTGCCGCGCCTGGCTGGAGGCACAGGGCGAGCAGGGCCGCGAGACGCTGCTGGAGCAGGCCAAGGAGGCGGCGCTGCGCACCGCGCCGTTCGTCCTCTACCAGCAGGGCCGGCAGTACACGAACTTCCGCGACCACAACACCCTCACCGGCAAGACGCTGTGGCCGGGCCACCCCGACTGCTCCCTCAGCAGCCTCCAGGGACTGCCGCTGGAGCTGTGGTCCGACCACGACGTGCAGCTGCTGGTCGGGCTGACCCTCCTGGTGCGCTCGGCCGGCCCCGGCCGTGTCGAGGAGGCCAACGGCACCCAGCTCACCGTCGACCACCTCGCCCACATGCTGGAACGCATCCGGGTCGGCTACAACGCCGCGCTGGGCCGCGAGCAGGTGCCGCCCGCCCCCACCGCCCAGGTCGCCGACCTCGACGAGCTGGCCCGGAACCTGCGCGCCCACCGCGCGGAGGTCGCCACCGGCGCGCAGCTCTACCGCGAGATCCACGGCGCCCTCATGCACAAGATCGAGAAGGTGGCGCGGCCCTACGCCGACGGCGCCCGCTCGCGTGAGGAGGCGGTGGTGGCCCGGCTGACCGCCCGGCTGCCGCTGGCCGGTGACACCCTTCAGGACCTGGGCCGGGCCCTGGCCGCCGACCCTACCTGGCTCAGCGCCCCGCACGGCGGCTTCGGCACCGGCCTGGAGTCTTTGGTCTTCGAGTCGGCGGCGGCCGCCACCGACGCCTTCGACGCCGACTTCGCGATGAGCCGGGGCATGCGGTCCCTGCCCGACCTGATCAGCGCGCTGCGCGAGCAGCGGTGGGCGGAGATCTGCGACTGGGAGATCACCCGCTTCTTCTGCTGTGTGGTGCCCCACCCCTCCGCCGCCCGGCACTTCGGCGGCTCCACCGCCGCCCTGGCCGACGCCGCCTGGGCGATGTCCTCGCGCATGCAGTACAACTCCTGGCACTTCATCGCCGGGAACCTGCCCAAGGGCCCCGAGGTGATCGACCGCGACCACTTCGTGCCGCCCACCATCCCGGACGTCGCCTTCTACTCCGACCAGCACCACCACGGGCACGTCAACAACCACGTGCGGTTCTCCATCCGCTCCCCGCAGTCCGTCGTGGTCGACGGGCGGCGCTTCAACGGCTTCGTCGACCTGCGGCTGCTGCGCTGCGACGGCGACCCCTTCGACGAGCAGGACCTGCTCGCCGCGCACCGGGTGTCGGCGTTCACCGGCCGGGCCACGGGCCTGGCCGCGGAGTTGGCCGCGGCCGGAGCGGGACCGGAGATCACCGCGTTCGACTCCCCGTGGCACTGGTCGGCCGTCACCGGCCAGGACACCCCCGCCAGCCGCGCGTCCTGAACGGTCGCGCCCCACGGGCCGCCCGGCGGGTCCTTCCCCCGCCCCGCCGGGCACCGGCCCCCTCCTCGACGAGCACCGTCCGCAGCGCCCCTGAATGCCCCGCGGCAGCACAGGAGCAGAAGGAGTGAGCGATGACCGCCCGCGGCATCCGCCGGACCAAGGAACTGCTGTCCCGCCGGGAGCTCACCGCCGTCGAACACGTCCAGGACGTGCTGGCGGCCGTCCGCGAACGCGACCACCTGGACGCGTACGTGGCCGTCGCCGGCGAGGAGGCGCTCAGGGCCGCCGAGCACGCGGACGCCCTGATCCGCGAACGCGGCCGCGAGGCCTGGTGGGACATGCCGCTGCTGGGAGTGACGGTCTCCGTCAAGGACCTGCTGCAGACCCGCGACCTGCCCACCACGCGCGGCTCCCTGCTGCCCAACACCCGGCCCGCGCAGGACGCCCCGGCGGTGGCGAGGCTGCGCGCGGCCGGCGCGATCGTCGTCGGCAAGACCAGCACCTCCGAGTTCGGCTGGAGCGCCTCCACCGTGGGCCGTGTCGCCCCGCCCACCCGCAACCCCTACGACCCGCGGCTGACCGCCGGCGGCTCCAGCGGCGGGGCCGCCGCCGCCGTCGCCGCCGGCCTGTGCGAGGGCGCGCTGGGCACCGACGGCTCCGGATCGATCCGCATCCCCGCCGCGTTCTGCGGCGTCGTCGGCTACAAGCCCTCCTACGGCCGCGTGCCCTACTACCCCAACGGCGCCGACCGCCTCGCCCACCAGGGGCCCCTGGCCGGCTCCGTCGCCGACGCCGCGCTGCTGGGCCAGGTCATCGCCGGCCCCCACCCCACCGACCCCGACTCCGGGCTCGGCTCGCTGGACTCCCCGCGCGACATGCGCTCCCTGCGCATCGGCTGGATCGAGTACGAGGGCACCGACCCGGAGATACGCCGCGTCACCGACACCGCCCGCGAGGTGCTCCTGGAAGAGGGCCACCACGTCGACGAGGTCGAGGTGCGCTGCAACAACCTCTACCCGGCCGTCGTCGACATCCTCGCCGCCAACGAGGCCGCCGGCACCCGCCCCCAGGACGAGGCCCTCATCGACCCCGGCCGCCTGCACGTCGTGCGCCACGGACGCACCCTCAGCGGCGTCGCCGTGATCCAGGCCGAGGAGATCCGCCAGAACCTGCGCGCCACCCTGCGCTCGGTCATGGACAACTACGACCTGCTCGCCATGGCCACCGTGCCCGTCGAACCCTTCGACGCCACCGCCATCGGCCCCCACTGGGCCGCCGACGCCCGCGACCTGCTGTGGCTGGCGTGGGCGCCCGCCTCCTACCCGTACAACATGACCGGCCAGCCCGCCGCGTCCCTGCCCGCCGGACTCACCTCGGCCGGACTGCCGGCCGGGGTGCAACTCGTCGGCCCGGTCGGCGCCGACGACCTCGTCCTGACCGTGGCCCGCCGCCTGGAGGCGATGCTCGCACCGCTTCCGCAGCCGCCCACGGCCCACCTCGTTCCCGCCACCACCGCCACCACCGCCACCACCGCCTCCACCGGCGAAAGGACGTCCTGAACCATGTATGCCCGGTCATGGTCCACGCCCGTCAGCGACGGCAGCGTCGGGCGCCCGTCCTTCGTCACCGACCACCAACTGTGGGACGAGGAGCGCCTCGCCGCCGCCGAACGCGTCGAAGCCGCCCTGGACGACGTCGACTTCGTCCGCCTCGTCTTCGGCGACCCGCACGGTCTGGCCCGCTCCAAGACCCTCACCACCGACGCCTTCCGCACCGTGCTGCGCAACGGCATGAACTTCAGCCCCGGCCCGTTCCTGTTCGACACCGGACACGCCGTCGCCGTCGACTTCCTGGGCGAGCACGGCATCGGCGTCGACGAGATCTCCGGCGCCGGCAACTTCGTCCTCGTGCCCGACCCCGTCACCTTCCAGGTTCTGCCCGGCCGCGGCCCGCGCACCGCCTGGGTCCTGGGCGACGAGTACCTGCGCGACGGCACCCCCCACCCGCTGTCCTCCCGGGCCGTGCTGCGCCGCGTCCTTCAGCGCTACACCGCACTGGACCTGCAGCCCGTCCTGGGCCTGGAGGTCGAGTGGTACCTCACCCGCCGCCTGGACGACGAGCCCGGCAACCAGGGCAACGGCTTCGGACTCCAGGGCCGGGCACCGCGCGTGGCCGCGGTCAACGCCGGCTACCAGTTCAACCTCGACGCCGCCTACGACACCGTCGCCCCCATCACCGGCCCGCTCGGCCTGTACCTGCAAAAGCTCGGGCTGCCGCTGCGGTCGATGGAGCACGAGTCGGGCCCCGGCCAGGTCGAGACCACCTTCAGCCCCATGTCCGCCCTGGACACCGCCGACGCGATGCTGCTGTTCCGCACCGTCACCAAGCGGTACTGCGCCCGCCGCGGCCACCACGCCTCCTTCATGTCCCAGCCCCTGCTGGACGCCGCCGACCCCAGCGGCTGGCACCTGAACCAGTCGGTCGTGGACACCACCACCGGCCGCAACGTCTTCAGCGCCGAGGGCCTGTCCGGCGGCCTGTCACCCAGCGGGAAGTCCTACGCCGAAGGGCTGCTGAGCTGGGCCCGCGAACTGTTCCTGCTGTCCGTGCCCACCGTCAACGGCTACCGGCGCCTGGCCGCCGAACACGCCCTGGCCCCCACCCGCCTGGGCTGGAGCTTCGAGGACCGCACCGCCATGCTGCGCGTGGTGGGCAGCGGCGCCGGCGCCCACATCGAGAACCGCATGGGCGAACCCTGCGCCAACCCCTACCTGAACATCGCCGCCCAGCTCTTCGCCGGCCTCGAAGGCCTGCAGGCCCAGCCCGCCGCCCCCCAGGCGCCCACCGCCCCCGGCGGGCAGGACGAGGCCGGCGGCCCGGCCCAGCCGCAGACCGTGCCCCAGTCGCTGGCCGAGGCCCTGGACGCCTTCCGCGCCGGCCGCGCCGGCCAGGTCCTGGGAGCGCCCCTGGCCGCCTGCATGACCAAGCTCAAGGAGAGCGAACTGAGCCGCTTCACCGCCTGGAGCGACGCCCACACCCCCGACCCCGGCCAGGTCACCGACTGGGAACAGCGTGAGTACTTCGGCGCCTACTGACCCCCCGGCCGCCCGACGCCCGCCCGGCGCCCGGCACCCGCCCGGCGCCCGGCCCCCGTGCGGCTCCCGTCCACCCCTCCCTCGACGAAGGCCACCCGATGATCCCTCGCTACACGCTGCCCGAGATGGCCGACCTCTTCGCGGACCAGTCCCGCTACGCGACCTGGGTCAAGGTCGAGATCCTCGCCTCCCAGGCCCAGGCCCGCCTGGGCCTGGTACCCGAGCGGGCTGTTGAGGACATGCGCCGCGCCCGGGTACCGCTGGCCGCACGCGTCGCCGAGATCGAGAAGGAACGCGACCACGAGGTCCTGTCCTTCCTCGCCGCCTACTGCGAGGACATCCCCGAGGACTCCGCCCGCTGGGTCCACCACGGCATGACCAGCTACGACCTCGTCGACACCGCCCTGGGCCACACCCTGGCCCGCGCCACCGACCTGCTGCTGGCCGCCGCCCGCCGCCTGCGCACCACCCTGGTCACCCGGGCCCTGGAACACTGGGACACCGCCATGGTGGGCCGCACCCACGGCGTCCACGCCGAACCCACCACCTTCGGCCACAAACTCGGCGTCCACGCCTTCGCCGTCCACCGCTCCCTGGCCCGGCTCACCGCCGCCCGCGAAGCCGTCGCCGTCGGCACCGTCTCCGGCTCCGTGGGCACCTACGCCCTCATCGACCCCGCCGTCGAACGCCACGTCTGCGACAGCCTGGGCCTGGGCGTGGAACCCGTACCCAGCCAGGTCGTCGCCCGCGACCGGCACGCCCAGCTCATGCAGGCCGTCGCCGCGCTCGGCGCCTGCATCGAACAGATCGCCCTCGAGATGCGCCTGCTGCAGCGCACCGAGGTCCGCGAGGTCGAAGAACACCGCACCGGCGCCTACCAGGGCTCCAGCGCCATGCCCCACAAACGCAACCCCACCACCAGCGAACGGCTGTGCGGACTGGCCCGGCTGCTGCGCGGCTACGCCGACACCGCCCTGGAGAACGTCGCCCTGTGGCACGAACGCGACCTCGCCCACCAGTCCGTGGAACGCGTCATCCTGCCCGACAGCCTGTCCGTGGGACACTTCCAGACGGTCGCGGCCACCGACCTCGTCGACTCCCTCACCGTGCACGGCGACCGGATGCGCGCCCACATCGACACCACCGACGGCCTCGTCCACAGCTCCCGCATCCTGGCCGACCTGCTCACCCGCGGCGTGGAACGCGAACACGCCTACCGGTCGGTGCAGGCCGCCGCCACCCACACCCTCACCACCGGCGAGCACTTCACCGCCGGCCTGGCCCGCCAGGGCATCGATCCCGGAAGCCTCGAACCCGAGCGCTTCCTCACCCGGCACGACGTGATCCGCACCCGATTGGAGACCCTCCGTGAACTGGACGACTGAGCGGACCGAAGGCAAGGACCTGGACCTGGACGAGGTGCTCGCCCTCTACCGCTCGTCCGGACTGGGGGAGCGCCGGCCCGTCGAGGACCGCGACCGCATGGCCGCCATGCTCGCCGGCGCCAACCTCGTCCTCGTCGCCCGCGACACCGACGGCACCCTGCTGGGCATCGCCCGCAGCGTCTCCGACTTCTCCTACGTCACCTACCTGTCCGACATCGCCGTCACCGGCCGCCTCCAGCGCTCCGGCATCGGCCGCGCCCTGATCGACGCCACCCGCAAGGAAGCCCCCACAGCCAAGATCGTGCTGCTGTCGGCGCCCGCCGCCACCGACTACTACCCCCACATCGGCTTCACCCGGCACAACTCCGCCTGGGTCCTCAACCCGTGACGGCCACCCGGCACCCCGCCCGCCCCTCCACGCTTTTCGGCCCCAGCCTGTACCGGGGCTCGACCACCGGTTTGTAGCGTCCAGGTGGGGTGTACGACAGGGACCGGACCTCTCGGGGGCCGGTCCCTGGCACCCCGCCCACGGACGTGCATGACCTTTGGGGGAGGCATGAGCCAGATGTCGCTACCGACGATGCCGGACCTGCGGACACCCGCGGCGCAGCTGATCCGGCTGGCCCAGGACGGCGCGCCACCCCCGGCCCCCGGCGGCCGCCGCATCCTCGTCGTGGACGCCGACGTCGACCCCGCCGACTCCCTGGTGACCCAGCTGCGCCGCTACGGCCACGAACCCCTCGCCGTGCAGTGCGGCGGCCAGGCCCTGCAGGCCCACGCCGACGCCGACCTGGTCCTGCTGGCCCTCGAACTGCCCGACCTGGACGGGCTGGAGGTGTGCCGCGCCATCCGCGCCGTCAGCCGGGTGCCCGTCGTCATCGTCACCGCCCGCCAGTCCGAACTGGACTGCGTCCTGGGCCTCCAGGCCGGCGCCGACGACTACGTGACCAAGCCCTACGGGCTGCGTGAACTGATGGCCCGCATCGAGGCCGTCATGCGCCGCGCCCACTGGCAGCCGGCCGCCCGCCGGCACATCCGCCGCGGACGCCTGCACATCGACGTCAACTCCCGCGAGGTCACCGTGGACGGCAGCGGGATACCGCTGACCCGCAAGGAGTTCGATCTGCTGTGTCTGCTCGCCTCGCACCCCGACACCGTCATCCCGCGCAAACAGCTCCTCAGACAGGTCTGGGGCGACTCCTGGTCCCAGCGCACCGTCGACACCCACGTCAGCAGCCTGCGCGGCAAACTCGGCGGCAGCGGCTGGATCGTCACCGTCCGCGGCGTCGGATTCAAACTGGGCGCCGGATAACCACCGCACCCGCCCGCACCTGCCCGGGCCGGGGGACACGGTGACCACCTTCGACGAAACCCCCGCCGCGGCCGCCCGCCGCCTGCCGCACCCCCGCTCGGTGCGCGTCCTGCTCGTCCCGCTGATGCTCGCGATGATGCTCTCCCAGCTGGACAACATGATCGTCGCCACCGCCGTGCCCACCGTCACCGCCGAACTCGGCGGCCTGGAACACGTCTCCTGGGTGGTCACCGCCTACACCCTGGCCACCGCCGCCTCCACCCCCCTGTGGGGCCGCCTGGGCGACACCCGCGGCCGCAAGGGCACCCTGCTCACCGCGATCGCCGTCTTCCTCGCCGGCTCCGCACTCAGCGGCGCCGCCCAGAGCATGGGCCAGCTCATCGGCTTCCGCGCCCTGCAGGGACTGGGCGCCGGCGGCCTGGTGGCCGGTGTCATGGCGACCGTGGCCGAACTCGTCCCGCCCCGCGAACGCGGCCGCTACCAGGGCATGATCTCCGCGGCCATGGCGATCGCGATGATCGGCGGCCCCCTGGCCGGCGGCGCCGTCACCGACCACGCCGGCTGGCGCTGGGCCTTCTACCTCAACCTGCCCCTGGGCCTGCTCGCCCTGGCCATGATCTGGCTGCTGCTGCGGCTGCCCGAACGCCGCTCCACCGCCCGCGTGGATCACCTGGGCGCCGCCCTGCTGATGACCGGCATCACCGCGGCCGTCCTCCTCACCACCTGGGGCGGCACCCGCCACGCCTGGGACTCCGCCCCCACCCTCGCCCTCGCCGCCACCGCCGGCGCGTCCCTGTGGGCCTTCGTGCACCGCCAGCGCCACACCGAGCACCCGATCATGCCGCCGCACATGTTCCGCGTCCGCAACTTCACCCTGATGTCCGTCATCGGCTTCCTGACCGGCTTCGTGCTCTTCGGCGCCCTGCTCTACCTGCCGCTGTACCAGCAGGCCGTCCAGGGCGCCTCGGCGACCAACTCCGGACTGCTGCTCCTGCCGATGCTGGCCGCGATGATCGCCACCTCGCTGGCGGCCGGCCGCACCGCCACCGTCAGCGGCCGCTACAAGATGTTCCCGGTGGCCGGCGGCGCCCTGCTGACCGCCGGCACCTGGCTGCTGTCGCGCATGGACACCACCACCTCCCGGCCCACCGCCGCCCTGTACATGGCGGTGCTCGGCGCCGGCCTGGGCTTCCTCACCCAGATCGTCACCGTCGTCGCCCAGAACAGCGTCGACAACCGCGACCTGGGCGCCGCGTCCGCGGCGATCACCCTCTTCCGCACCCTGGGCAGCTGCCTGGGCGTCGCGCTCATGGGCACCCTGTTCAACCGCGAGGTGCAGCAGGTGATGGCCGAGCGCGCCCCCGGCCGCCCCGCCCTGGACAACGCCCAGCTGGACGCGGCCAGCCTCGAGCGCCTCGAACCCGCCCTGTACGAGGCCTACCGCCACGCCACCGCCGCCGGCACCCACACCGCGTTCCTGGTCAGCGCGGTCGCCGCCGCCGCCGTGTGCGCCGCCGCACTGCTGGTGCGCGAGGTCGCCCTGCGCCGGGCGGCACCGGGCCCCGCACGGCCCGCCCGCCCGCAACCGGACGGCAGCCGCTGACGGAGACGGCGGAAGCCGCCCTCCCGCGCTCTCCAGCATTCCTCAAGGCCACTTCGTCCGCGCTCCGGTGTACTGGCCGCGGCCCACGGAACCGAACCGGAATTCCGTGCCGGCCATGGCCTGCCCCTGCGAAACGGGAGTTTCCATGAGCGATCCGGTGCAGAGCCCGGGCGCCCGCATGTACGAGGAGTTCGTCGCGATCCACGCGGTGCTGCGACGCGGCACCCGCCTGGTCGTGGACGCCTACGAGCGCCTCGCCGACGGCCACCGCGTCGACACCGCGACCCTGGCCGACGCCGGCAGGTGGCTGCTCGCCTTCACCCACGCCCACCACAAGGCGGAGGACGACCTGTTCTGGCCCGTGCTCCAGGGGCTGTACCCCGAAGCCCACGCACAGCTCAAGGAGCTCTCGGACGACCACGTGGTCCTCGACGGGAGGCTGAACGCCCTTCAGCGGGCCATCGACGACCTCGCGGCGGCCGGCGCGGCCGGGTGGGACAGCGCAGGGACGGACGGCGCCCGCGCGGGCGCCGAGGCCGCCCGGCAGGTCCACGAGGTCCTCGACACCCACCTGAGCGCCGAGGAGGCCGTGGTGGAGGACCTGTTCCCGCAGGTCCCCGAGGACGACATCGACCGGCTGCGCGAGGCGTTCATCCAGGGATCGCCCCGCTTCGGCGTGCACTTCCTGTTCGGGCTGCTCGACGACCCCGAGCCGGCCCGCGGCCGGGACCTGCTCATCGAGAACTTCCCGCCGCAGCTGCGTGCCGCCCAACCCCAGATGACCAGCCGCTACGAGGACAGCGCCCAGGGACTGCGGGGTGGGCCCGCAGGAATTTCCAGCTGACCGGTCACATCCACCGGTCCCCGTTCGTCAAAGCACCGACGGACGCCCACTCCGGCCGCCGGAACCTCCTCCGGCGGCTGTCCCAGCGGCTCCCACCAGCACCGCTCTGGCGGGTGGAACCGCGTTCGATGACCCGATCCTGCACCTTCTTGAGGAGTTAATCGATGGCTGCCTCCGACGCCACCACGGCCCGGTCAGCACCAGGGGCGGGCCTCAGCCCCGGACTGATCCTGGCATTCGTCTGCATGGGCCAGTTCATGGTCTTCACCGACGTGTCGATCGTGAACCTCGCCCTGCCCTCCATCCAGGAAGGCCTCGGCATGTCCGAGGTCAGCCTGAACTACATCGTCACGGCCTACGCGACCGTCCTGGGCGGCTTCCTGCTGCTGGGCGGACGCCTGGCGGACACCTTCGGCCGCCGCCGGCTCATCCAGGTCGGCTTCCTCATCTTCGCCCTGGCCTCGCTCACCTCCGGCCTCGCCGACAGCGGCACGATGCTCATCGTCTCGCGCGCCGTCCAGGGCTTCGGTGCGGCACTGATCACCCCCGCCGCCCTGGCGATCCTGACCAACACCTTCGCCGAGGGCCCCGAGCGCAACAAGGCACTGGGCGTGTGGGGCTCCCTGTCCGGCATCGCCTCCATCGTCGGCGTGATCCTCGGCGGCGTCCTCGCCGACACCTGGGGCTGGGAGTGGATCTTCTGGATCAACGTGCCGATCGGCCTGGCCGCCGCCGCGCTGGCGCCGCGCATCCTGCCCGAGAGCAAGGCCGAGACCCGCGGCAAGTTCGACACCCTGGGCGCGGTCACCCTCACCGCCGGCCTGCTGCTGCTGATCTTCACCCTGGGTGAGGCCACCACCGTCGGCTGGGACACCTTCCGCACCATCGGCTCGCTGGTCGGCGTCGCCGCCCTGCTGACGGCCTTCGTCGTCATCGAGGCCAAGGTCGCCTCCCCGATGATGCCGCTGCGCATCTTCCGCCTGAAGACCATGCGCGTCGCCAACATCTCCGCCGTGCTGGTCTTCGGCACCTTCGGCTCGCTGTTCTTCTTCGCCAGCCTCTTCATGCAGCAGGCGTTCGGCTACTCGCCCCTCAAGGCGGGCTTCGCCTACGTGCCGCTCGCGTTCTCCGTCGCGGCCGGCGCCGGCATCGCCTCCGCCCTGGTCACCAAGATGGCGGCCCGCCCGGTCGTGATGCTGGGCCTCACGCTCACGGTCGCCGGTCTGCTGCTGATGTGGCGGGCCCCGGCCGACGGCAGCTACGCGGTCGACCTGCTGGCCCCGTTCATCCTGCTCGGCCTCGGCTGCGGCATGGTCTTCGTGACCCTGCAGATCGCCGCGTTCGTCGGAGTCACCGACGAGGACGCCGGCGTCGGCGCCGGCCTGATCAACACCAGCCAGGAAGCCGGCGGCGCGCTCGGCCTGGCCGTCGTGGCGACCATCGCCTACAGCGGCATGAGCTCCGAGATGGCCGCGACCGGCGGCGACCCCGGCCTGGTCACCAAGGTCCACGAGGCCGCCAACCACGACGCGTTCCTCTCGGGCGCCCTGCTCGGCACGGTCGCGCTGCTGGTGGTCACCTTCATGATGCCGCGCGGCAAGCAGTCCATGAGCTCCAACCCGACGGCCGAGGCCGGCGAGGGCCCCGCCCTGGTCAAGGCCGACGCCGACAAGTAACCCACCCCCGGGCCGCACCGGCCCCCAGACACGGCCCCGCCGGCCATCCCCCGAACCGGCGGGGCCGTTCCGCGCCCCGACACCACCCCGAGCACCCCGTACGGCGTCACCGCCCCCCCCGTGACCGCCATGGCGCACCGCACCCCCGGCACGGCGCCGTCCGCCCCCGCCCTGAGACCGGGCCCCGCACCCCTCCCGGGCCCTCACGCGCCGCGCCGAGACCCCCGCACTCCCGCCGCCCCCACCTGAAGGCCCCAAGCCGGCCCCGGCACTTCCCGGACCGCACCCGCACGGCCCCGGCAGCCGCCCGCCCGCGGCGGCCCCGCCCGCCCGGCGAGCGCCCCGCCCCGCAGCGGCCCCCCCGCACCGGTGGCACCTTCAGCCCCCGGCCGTCACGCCGCCCCCGGGACCTCGCGCCACCCGCCCCGGCAGGGCCCCGCACCGCCGCGCCCGCGGCGGCCCCGCCCGCCCGGCGAGCGCCCCGCCCCGCAGCGGCCCCCCCGCACCGGTGGCACCTTCAGCCCCCGGCCGTCACGCCGCCCCCGGGACCTCGCGCCACCCGCCCCGGCAGGGCCCCGCACCGCCGTCCGCCCAGGTCACACCCCTGCCGGCGCCCCCGCCCCGCCCCGCCCGGCAGGGCCCCCCACAGGGCGGCAGGCCGCCCTTTGAGACGCCCTGCACTCCGCCTGAAGCGCCGCTCGATCGACGAGGTCTTTGCTGGTGCCTGGCTGCCGCCGCGCACACGGGAGCGGTCCCCAAACGATCTGCGTGAGGAGTACGTCATGGCAAAGGGCGCGATAGTCGTCGGCGCCGGGCCGGTCGGCCTGATGCTCGCCGGCGAGCTGCGGCTCGGCGGCGTGGACGTGGTGGTCTACGACAAACTGCCCGCCCCCAGCGGGGAATCACGCGGCCTGGGCTTCACCAGCCGCACCGCCGAGGTCCTCGACCAGCGCGGACTGCTCACCGAACTGGGCGACTTCCGCTGGGGCCAGCACGGCCACTACGGCGGCGTCCGCATCGACTTCACCCTGCTGGAGGAGAGCCACTTCGGCGTGATGGGCCTGCCCCAGTCCCGCACCGAGCAGCTGCTCGGCGACTGGGTTCAGCGCCTCGGCGTGCCCGTGCACCGCGGCCGCGAGGTCACCGGCTTCCAGGAGACCGACGACGGCGTCCTGGTGCACTACGACGGCCCCCAGGGCCCCGGCGAGGACAGCGCCCAGTACCTGATCGGCTGCGACGGCGCCCGCAGCACCGTGCGCCGCCTGGCCGGCATCCCCTTCACCGGCGACGCGGCGACCCGCGGCATGTACCTCGCCGACGTGACCGGCGCCGACATCCGCCCGCGGCCCATCGGCGAGCGCATCGAGGGCGGCGGCATGGTCCTGTCGGTGGGCCTGGGCGACGGCTACGACCGGATCGTCATCCACGAGCCGGGCGTGCGCCCCCACCACGGCGAGGGCACCCTGACCTTCGCCGAGGTCGCCGACGCCTGGCAGCGCCTGACCGGCGAGTCCATCCACCACGGCACCACCCGCTGGATGACCGCCCTCACCAACGCCACCGGCCTGGCCGAGCGCTACCGCAGCGGCCGGATCCTGCTGGCCGGCGACTCCGCCCACGACCACGCCCCGCTGGGCGCGCAGGGCGTGAGCGTCGGAATCCAGGACGCCGTGAACCTCGGCTGGAAGCTCGCCGCCACGATCAACGGCTGGGCCCCCGAGGGCCTGCTGGACACCTACCACGGCGAACGGCACCCGCTGGGCGAGCAGTTGCTGCGCAACGTCCACGCCCAGTCGCTGCTCTACCTCAGCGGCCCCGAGGGGGAGCCGCTGCGCGCCGTCCTGCGGGAACTCGTACGGCTGCCCGACGCCGCCCGCTACCTGGCCGGCCAGGTCAGCGGCCTGCACATCCGCTACGACGTCGCAGCGGGCGAGCACCCGCTGCTGGGCCTGCGCCTGCCCCCGCAAACCGAACTGGTCCGCGCCGGCGGCGAACGCACCCGCGTCGCCGAACTGCTGCACGGCGCACGCGGCGTGCTCATCAGCACCGGCGAGCCGGCCACCGCCGAGAAGACCGCCGCCGGCTGGTCCGACCGCGTCGACGTCGTCACCGGCACCTGGGGCGAGGACGGCGGGCCCGAGGCGGTGCTGGTGCGCCCCGACGGCCACGTCGTGTGGACCGACCCCGACGGCGGCGAGCTGCACGACGCCCTCACCCGCTGGTTCGGCGCGGCCACCGCGTGAGCCGGCACCGGCCCGCAGCCCCGGGGCCGCCCCGCCGGCTCGCCCCCGGCCTGCCCCTGCCGCCGGACGCGACCGCCACCGCGGCCACAGCCGCAGCCGTCGCCGCAACCGCAACCGCAGCCGTCGCCGCGGCTGCGGCCGTGGTGGCGCACCGCACGGCCGCCCCCCGCCCCCCGACCCCGGAAAGGCCCCCGTCATGACCGTCCTCGTCACCGGCAGCCGAGGCAAGGTCGGCTCCCTGCTCGTGCAGATCCTGCGCGAGCGGGGTGTCGCCGTGCGCGCCGCCTCCAGCAACCCCGAGAAGCTGTCACCGCCGGCCGGCACCGAGACCGTACGCCTCGCGCTCGACACCCCCGCCGACTTCGCCCCCGCCCTCGACGGGGTCGACTCCGTCTTCCTGTACTGCGAGCCGGCCGCGGTCGACGCCTTCGTCGAGCAGGCTTGTGCGGCCGGCGTTGAACACGTCGTGATCATGTCGGCGGACGCCGTGCTGCGCCCCGGTGCCGCCGACGACCCCATCGCCGCCCCCCACCTCGCCGTCGAACAGGCCCTGGCCGCCTCCCCGCTCACCTCCACCCCCCTGAACTGCGGCGCCCTGGCCTCCAATGCGCTGCCCTGGGCCTTCTCGCTCAAGGCGCGCGGCGCGGTGGGCCTGCCCTACCCCGACAGCCACGCCGACCCGGTCAACGAGCGCGACATCGCCGAGGCGGCCTGCGCGGTCCTCACCGACCCCGCACTGCGCGGCCGGTCCTACCACCTCACCGGCCCGCAGTCCCTCACCTTCGCCGAGCACGTGGGCATCATCGCCGCCGCCGCGGGCCGGGACATCCCCGTCGAGCGGATCGAGCCGCAGGTGTGGCGGGCCAACAAGCCCGGCTTCATGCCCGACGACATCGCCGACGCCCTGCTGGAGCTGTGGGCGGCCAGCACCGAGCCGGTCGCGCTGACCGACCACGTCGAGCAGCTCACCGGCCACCCGGCCCGCCCCTTCACCGAGTGGGCGGCCCAGCACGCCGACGCCTTCCGTCCCTGACGCGGACCACCCCGGCCACGAACCCACGAGGACATGGGCAGATGACGCTGAACCGACGAAAGATCCTCGCCCTGGGCACGGGCGCGACGGCCCTGGCCGTCACCGGCACCCCCGCCCACCCCGGCCCGCACCCCGCCCCCGTGCCCTCCGACCGGGAACTGGCCCGCTCGCTGCCCGGCGGCTTCACCAGCCGGCATGCGACCGTGGGCGGCGTGCGCCTGCACTACGTCAGCGGCGGCCACGGCGAGCCCCTGCTGCTGGTGCCCGGCTGGCCGCAGACCTGGTGGGCCTACCGCAAGGTCATGCCCCAGCTCGCCCGCCGCTACCGCGTCATCGCCGTCGACCTGCGCGGCATGGGCGGCTCGGACAAGCCCGCCGGCGGCTACGACAAGAAGACCATGGCCGCCGACCTGCACGCCCTGGTACGCAAGCTGGGCCACCGGCAGGTCAACATCGCCGGACACGACATCGGCTCCATGGTGGCCTTCGCCTTCGCCGCCAACCACCCCGAGGCCACCCGCAAGGTCGCGCTGCTGGACACCCCGCACCCCGACCAGAGCGAGTACGAGATGCGGATCCTGTACCGGCCGGGCACCCAAACAGCCCTGTGGTGGTGGGCGGTCAACCAGCTCCAGCAGCTGCCCGAACAGCTGATGCACGGCCGCATGCGGCACGTCATCGACTGGCTGTACGCCCACTCCCTGGCCGACCAGAGCCTGGTCACAGACCGGGACCGCGACATCTTCGCGCACCGCTACGACAGCCCGCAGGCCGTGCGGGCCGGCACCCGCTGGTACCAGGCCTGCCACCAGGACATCACCGACCTGGCCGGCTACCCCACGCTGACCATGCCCGTCCTGGGCATCGGCGGCAACTACACCTACGAGGACCTGGAACGCAAGCTGACCGGGCAGGCCACCGACGTGCGCATGGTGCGCGCCTCGAAGTCGGTGCACTACCTGCCCGAGGAGGAACCCGACGTCATCGCCGGGGCCCTGCGCGACTTCTTCGGCTGACGGCACCCGCCGGACACATCCATCTGCATGAGGAGTACGAAATGGCAAAGGGCGCGATAGTCGTCGGCGCCGGCCCGGTCGGGCTCATGCTCGCCGGTGAACTGCGGCTGGGCGGAGTGGACGTCGCTGTCTACGACAAGCTGCCCGGCCCCAGCGGGGAGTCGCGCGGCGTCGGCTTCACCCGGCGGGCGGCCGAGGTGTTCGAGCAGCGCGGCCTGCTGCGCCGCTTCGGCGACGTCGAATGGGCCCAGGGCCACTTCGGCGGCGTACGCATCGACTTCGGCAAGCTGGACGACAACCACTTCAGCGTCCGCGGCGTCCCCCAGTTCCGCACCGAGGAGATCCTCGAGGACTGGCTGAAGGAACTGGGCGTCCCCGTACACCGCCGCCACGAGGTGACCGGCTACCGCCAGACACCCGACGGCGTCGTCGTCGAGTACGAGGGCCCGGACGGCCACGGCGAGGACAGCGCCCAGTACCTGGTCGGCTGCGACGGCGCCCGCAGCCTCGTGCGGACCCTCGCGGGCATCGACTTCCCCGGCTGGGGCGCCACCCGCGGCATGTACATGGCCGACCTGGTCGGCGCGGGGGTGCGCCAGCGGCCCATCGGGGAGAAGGTGCCCGGCGGCATGGTGATGGCGTTCAACCTGGAGAACGGCGTGGACCGGATCGTCATCCACGACGAGAGCCTGCGCCCGCCGGAGGACAAGAGCGCCCTGAGGTTCGGCGACATCGCCGATGCCTGGCAGCGCATGACCGGCGAGTCGCTGCACCACGCGGAGGTCCGCTGGATCAGCTCCTTCACCGACACCACCCGCCAGGCCGAGCACTACCGCAGCGGCCGGATCTTCCTCGCCGGCGACGCCACCCACATCCACATGCCGGCCGGCGCACAGGGCATGAGCGTCGGCGTCCAGGACGCCGCCAACCTCGGCTGGAAGCTGGCCGCCGCCATCAACGGCTGGGCACCCGAGGGCCTCCTGGACACCTTCGAGAGCGAACGCCACCCGGTCGGCCAGAAGCTGATGCGCAACACCCGCGCCCAGACCCGCCTCTACCTCACCGGCGACGAGATGGAGCCGCTGCGCGCCGTCATGCGCGAACTGGTGGCCCTGCCCGAGGCGGCCCGCCACCTGGCCGGCATCGTCTCCGGCATCGACATCCGCTACGACATGGGCCCCGGCAGCCACCCGCTGCTGGGCCTGCGCCTGGCCCCCGGCCACGAACTGCTGCACGCGGACGGCACCCGCACCACGGTGGCCGAACTGCTCTACCCCGCCCGCGGCGTGCTGCTGGTGACCGGCGCGGCCGCCGACGCCGCCCACCTGCGCCGGGCCGCCGCCGGACACGGGCAGCGGGTGCGCACGGTCGAGGCCGACTGGGCCGAGCCCGCCGGCCCCGACCGCCCGGCCGCGGTGCTGCTGCGCCCCGACGGGCACGTGGCCTGGGCCGCCCCGGACGGCGCGGACCTGCTCGACCAGGCGCTCGGGCGCTGGTTCGGCACGGCGGCGGATCCGGCCGGCCGGCCGCAGGCCGTCGGCGCGGCCCGCGTCTGAGGCCCGGGCGCGCACGGTTCTCCCGCCGGTTTCGCCGTTCCGGTCACACCCGCGGGCCGCGCATCGTCAGACAGATGAGGGGTCGGGTCCCATCCGGTGCCGCCACCGCACCGTCCGACGGTCACATCCCCCGCACCGCCGGTGCGGTGCGGTGGCTCACTGGGACCGGCCCCCCGGCCGACCGGCACGAAATGGCTGCGGCCCGCGGCCCCGCACATGCGGGCCGCGGGCCGCAGCCATTTCGTGCCTCCCCCCTCGTCCGAGGGGGGAGGGGGACCGGTCAGGTGCGGGGGCCGGCCTTGGCCGCCGCGATGAACGCCTCGAACAACGGCACGGTGTCCTCGCCGAGTTCACCGTGCGCCTGCAGACCCGCCAGGAACGGCGCCGAGGGGTCCTCGGCCTCCGCCCCCTCGATGATCCCGTCGTCCGACCAGGCGGTGGCCACCAGCCCGGCCCCGAGCCGGTCGATGCCCTGGTGGTGGTGGCAGTACACGGTCGGTGAGGTTCCCATCGCCCCGCCCAGCACGGAGTCGGGCTTGACCCGGATGGTGCGCGGCTCGTAGCGGCCCGGCACGGCGGGGGAGTGCTCGGGCAGGTGCTGGTCGAGCGTGCCGCCCCGGGAGACGGAGATCAGCTGCAGGCCCCGGCACACCGCCAGGACCGGGATGCCGCGCCGCTCGGCCACCGCCAGCGCGGCCAGCTCCGCCGCGTCCCGCGCCTGGTGCGGCGGGAAGGTGAACTTCTCCCGCTCGGCCCCGTACAGCGCCGGATCGATGTCCGCGCCGCCGCTCATCAGCAGCGCGTCCGCCCGCTCCATCACCGCCTCGACCGCCTCCACGATCGGAGGCAGCAGCACCGGGGCGCCGCCGGCGCGGGCCACCTTGTCCAGATACGGCTGCGGCAGCAGCGAGACCGCCACGTCGCCCCAGATGTTCCAGTTCACTGTCGTCGCGTCGGCGGTCACCGCCACCACGGGTCGCGTCATCGTGCGGCCGTCCCTCTCCCTCGAAAAAGCCGGCCCGTTCAGGGCCGGGCACACAGTGCATCGCAGCCCGCTGGACCAGGGGTCGAGCCCGGCCGGGGGCCACCGGTCCCGGGAAGCTCACCCGGCCCCGCCGACGGCCGCCGACGGCGCCCGCCCGGCCCCCGCCGCCGTGCGGGCCGCCGACAGCGACAGCGCCCGCCGCGCATACCCGCGGGCGAGATCGGGACGGCCCAGCGCGTCATGGGCCCGCGCCAGCCCCTGGAAGGCCCGCGCCTGCTCGGGCCGGAAACCCACCTCGCTGGCGAGCGCGAGCGCCGCCTCGTGCTGCTGCGCCGCCTGCCGGGGCGCGCCCAGCGCCAGCGCCGCCTCGCCCAGCGCGTTCAGCGCCTCCGCCTCGTGCCCCCGGTTGCCCAGCGCCCGCTGCACCCGCAGCGCCCGCAGCGCCAGACCGTGCGCCTGCCCGGGACGCCCCTGCCGCCCGTGCACCGACCCCAGACCCACCAGCGCCACCGCCTCCCCGCCCAGGTCACCCAGCTCCCGGTACAGCTCCAGCGCCCGGTGGTGGTGGATGCGGGCCGCCTCGTAACAGCCCAGGCGCTCCTGGACCAGGCCGAGCCCCACCTGGCCGCGGGCCTCGCCGTGCCGGTCGCCGACGGCGCGGAAGAGCCGCAGGGCCGCCATGAAGCAGTACCGGGCCTGCTCCTGGTCGTGGCCGCGCAGGAACAGATGGCCCAGACAGTCCCGCGCCCGCGCCTCGCCCAGCCGGTCACCGGTGCGCCGGGCCAGCCGCACCGCCCGCGCCGCGTGCCGGGCCGCCCGCTCGTCGCAGCCCCGGCGCCAGTACAGCCACGCCAGGTCCGTCAGGAACCGGCCCTGCGCGGTGTGGTCGCCGCTGAGCGCGCTGGCCTGCAGCGCCTGCTCGCCCAGCGCCAGCGCGTCGGCGTGGAAGGCCCGGTCGTACAGGTAGCGGTGCAGGGCCGAGGCCAGCCGGGCGGTGTGCGCGGGCCAGCCGTGGGCGGCCATGTAGGCGCCGGCCGCGACCAGGGAGAGCCGCTCGGCGTCCAGCCACGCCTCCGCCTCCTGCGCGTCGCGCAGCACCACCGGCGCCGCGTCGGGTGCCGGCTCGTCGGGGGCGACGGCGGGGGAGTGGACGCTGCGGCCCGGGCTCTGGGGGAAGAGCAGCGCGGCGGCCTGCGAGGCGCCCGCCACGCAGTGCCCGAAGAGCCGGTCCAGCGCCTCCCGCCGCGCGGCGGGGCTCTCCTCCTCCTCGGCCAGGGTGTGCGCGTAGCGGCGCAGCAGGTCGTGGAAGGTGTAGCGGCCGGCCTCGTGCTGGCGCAGCATGTGCGCGTCCAGCAGCTCCTCCAGCAGGCGCTCGGCCCGCTCGGGCGCCACCCCCGCCAGCGCCGCCGCCGCCCGGCCGCCCGCGTCGGGCCCCGGATACAGCCCCAGCAGCCGGAACATGCGCCGCTGCTCGGCGTCCAGCTGCTGGTAGGACATGGCGAACGCGGCGGCCACCCCCCGCTCGGTGGTGGACAGTTCCGCCAGCCGGTGGCGCTGGTCGCGCAGCCGGTCGGCCAGGTGCGCCGCGCTCCACCGCGGCCGGTGGCGTAATCGGGCGGCGGCGATGCGCACCGCGAGCGGCAGGAACCCGCACAGGTGCAGGATGTCCAGCGCGGCCAGCGGCTCGTCGTCCACCCGCCGGCCCACGATCCGGGTGAACAGCTCCAGGGCGTCCGCCGCCGGCAGCGGGTCCAGCGACAGGCACGCCGCCCCGTCCAGGCCCGTCAGCCGCCGCCGGCTGGTGACCAGCAGCAGACTGCGGGTCGCCCCCGGCAGGAACGGCCGCACCTGGTCGGTGCCGGCCGCGTTGTCCAGCACCACCAGCACCCGCCTGCCCGACAGCTCCGCCCGCCACAGCCCGGCCCGTTCCGCCGCCGACGCTGGGATGCGCTCGGCCGGCACCCCGAGCTGGCGCAGCAGCACCCCCAGGGCGCTGCCCGCGTCCATGGGCGTCCGGCCGGCGGTGTGCGCCTGGAGGTCGACGAAGAGCCGCCCGTCGGGGTAGCGCTCGGCGAGCCGGTGGCCGGCGTGCACGGCCAGGGCGGTCTTGCCGATGCCCGCCATGCCGTCGATCACCGACACCGTCACCGCCCCCTCCGGGCCGTGCCGGCCCTCCAGCAGCTGCGCCAGTTCCGCGGCGCGCCCGGAGAAGTCCGGCGAGTCGTAGGGCAGGAAGTTCGCCTGCCGTGCCCGCCCCGCCCGCCCGGCCGCCGGCGCCGGCCCGGGTGCGGGTGCGGGTGCGGGGGGCGGCGCCGGGTCCGGGGCCGGCGCCGCCAGCGCGGGGTCGTCGTGCAGCACGGCCCGCTCCAGCGCGACGAACGCCCGCCCGGGGTCCAGGCCCTGCTGCTCGCTCAGCGCGCGGCGCAGCCCGCGGGCGACGGCCAGGGCGTCGGCCTGGCGGCCCGAGCGGTGCAGGGCCAGCATCAGCCGCCCCGCCAGCCGCTCCCGCAGCGGATGCGCGGCCACCAGCGCGGCCAGCTCGTCGGCGACCTGCTCGTGCCGGCCCAGCGACAGCTCCAGTTCGGCCAGCTGCTCGTGGGCGGTCAGCTGCCGCTCCTGCAGACGCACCCGCGCGCTGTCGGCGTAGTCGGCCCGCACGTCCGCCAGCGGCCTCCCCCGCCACAGCGACAGCGCCTGCCGGATCCGGGCCGCCGAGCGGGCCGGGTCGTCCGTATCGGCCACCTCGCGCAGCCGGTCGGTGAACTCCTCCCAGTCCAGCTGCCCGGCCTCCAGCGCGATCACGTACCCGCCCGGCCGGGTCTGCAGCAGATGCTCCGCGTCCGCGGTGCGCAGCACCCGCCGCAGGGCCGCGACGGCCGCGTGGATCTGCGCCCGCGCCGTCGCCGGCGGGGCCGGCCCCCACATCGCGTCGATGATCTGCTCCGCGCCGAGCACGGTCCGGGCGTTCAGCAGCAGCAGGGCCAGCACCCCCCGGTGGCGGGGCGCCGTCCCCGGCAGGGGCCGCCCCGCCACCGACACCTCCACCGGACCCAGGATCGAAAAACGCACCGTCATGACTGCCGCAGTCCCTTTCTGAAACCGGCCATGTTCATTCTGAAACCGGCCAAGTGCACCTGCCGGCACCTATAGCGAATGCATCGCCTACCTATGAACGGGCTCGTCCACGCTGGCAGAAGACCCGAAGGCCACCTTCCGGATGCTGAAGTGGAGAGGCAGGAATGACCGACAAGATCGCTCTCATCACGGGAGCAAACAAGGGAATCGGTTTCGAGATCGCGCGCCAGCTCGGCGAACGGGGCATCACCACCGTCATCGGCGCACGCGACGAACAGCGCGGCAAGGAAGCGGGCGAGCAGCTCGCCCAGCCCCACGTGCAGCTCGACGTGACCGACCCGGACAGCGTCCAGGACGCCGCCCGCTTCATCGAGACGGAGTACGGCCGGCTGGACATCCTGGTCAACAACGCCGGCGTCACCGTCCCGCCGCCGCTGGGCCTGCCCAGCGCCACCACCACCGAGACGCTGCGCCGGATCTACGAGACCAACGTGTTCGGCGTCGTCACGGTGACCAACGCGATGCTGCCGCTGCTGCGCCGCGCGCCGGCCGCCCGCATCGTCAACCAGTCCAGCGAACTGGCCTCCATGACCCGCGTGATGGTCGAGGACAGCCCGCTGTGGCCGCTGAACAACATGCCGTACAACTCCTCCAAGGCCGCCCTCAACATGATCACCGTGACCTACGCCAAGGAACTGTGGGGCACCCCGATCAAGGTCAACGCCTGCGACCCCGGCTACTGCGCCACCGACATCAACAACGGCATGGGCTTCATCACCGCCGCCGAGGGCGCCCGCATCGCCGTGCACCTGGCGACGCTGGACGCCGACGGCCCCAACGCCCGGTTCTTCCAGCACGAGGGCCCGCTGCCCTGGTGAGTGCCCGGGCCCGCCGCCGGGCGGGCCACCGCACCACGCGCGGCTCAACCCCAAGGAAGCGAGGCCCGCACCGTGAGCGGACTTCCCCTCATCCAGCCGGAGAACGCCACCGGCGAGGCGGCGGCCCTGCTGCAAGCGGTCCAGCACACGCTGGGCCTGACCCCCAACCTCGCCAAGGCGATGGCCAACAGCCCCGCGGCCCTGGGGGGATTCCTCGGCCTGCGGCACGCACTGGCCGCGGGAACGCTGCCCGCGGCCGTCCAGGAGAGCATCGCGCTGCTGGTCGCGCAGGAGAACGCCTGCGACTACGGCCTGTCCTGGCACACCTACACCGGCACCCGCGTGGCCGGACTCAGCCACCACCAGGCCCACCGCGCCCGCCGCGGCGAGGCCGAGGACCCCCTCACCGGGGCGGCCCTGGCCCTCACCCGGTCCCTGATACGCCGTCAGGGCGAGGTGAGCGACACCGAACTGGCCGCGGCCCGCCGCAGCGGCCTCAGCGGCGGGCAGATCACCGAGATCGTCGCCCACCTCGCCCTGAACACCCTCACCACCTACCTCGGCAGGACCGCACGCGTCCGCGTCGACTGGCCCCTCGTCCGCCACGACGAGGCACCCGCCTGAGCCCGGCGCGGCCGCCCGCGGCCCGCCCCGTACCCCGTCCGCACTCACC
Organism: Streptomyces sp. NPDC047853; assembly: GCF_043204535.1. NCBI lineage: Bacteria > Bacillati > Actinomycetota > Actinomycetes > Kitasatosporales > Streptomycetaceae > Streptomyces > Streptomyces sp. NPDC047853. The sequence goes on from NZ_JBIDCI010000031.1 coordinate 23,871, forward strand.
GAAAGCAGATCCCGATCATGGAAGCACGGATGAGCAACCCCGCCGGTGTCCTCCCCGGCGCCATGGAGGCCGTCGGCGCCCTGATGAAGGCGACCCGGCAGGGCGGCGTCCCCCAGTCCACGCTGGAACTCGTCCACCTGCGCGTCAGCCAGATCAACGGCTGCAGCGCCTGCGTCGACGCCGCCACCCGCAGCGCCCGCAAGGCCGGCGAGAGCGACGACCGCCTGGCCACCGTGGCGGCCTGGCGGGAGGCGCCGTTCTTCACCGACGCCGAACGCGCCGCGCTGGCCCTCGCGGAGCACTCCACCCGCCTGGCCGACCGCACGGACCCCGTCCCCGACGCCGTCTGGCAGGAGGCGGCCCGCCACTACGACGAGCAGGGCCTGGCCGCGCTCGTGATGATGAGCGCCGTGGCCAACTTCTTCAACCGGCTCAACGCCACCACCCGTCAAGTGGCCGGCCAGGCCTGGTGAACGCCGCACCGGCGGCCCGGTACCCCCGCGCGGGTGCCGGGCCGCCCCGTGCGGGCGGCGGGCGCCCTCAGGACGCCACCGCACGCCGGGCACGCCGCGAGGAGGAGAACCGCCGGGTGATCGGCCGCTCCACCAGCGCGTACAGGGCCCAGGACGCCAGCACGCTGACCACCAGCCCCAGCGCCACCAGCCCGGTGGTCTCGGCGATGGAGAAGGTCCCCTCCAGCTCCTTGCGCAGGTAGGTCAGCACGATGAAGTGGACCAGGTAGAACGCGAACGAGATCTCGCCCAGCCACAGCATCGTCCGGCCCCTGAACCAGCTCCTGGTGCCCCGGATGTCGGCCGTCGCGGCGGCCGCGATCAGCAGCACGATCGGGATGATGGTCACCGAACGCTGCGAGTACAGGAACGGCACGTGCGAGCAGAGCACGTAGCTGCCGGCCAGCAGCACACCCGACCACACCATGCCGATGTTGAACCAGCGCCCGCGGATCACCGCCTGCGCGACCAGCATGCCCAGCGCGAAGTCCAGCACCCGCGTCACCGGCAGGTTGTAGGCGAACCAGTACTGCTCGGCGGAGACCGTCGCCCCCAGCGAGGCACCGGGGAAGTAGGGCTTGTCCGCGATGAACACGTACGCCGCCCACGGGGTGGCGATGATGCCCGCCGTCACCGCCGCGATCCAGTACGTCAGGTGCTCGGCGCGGATCCGCGTGAACCAGGAGTGCAGCAGCGGGAAGCACGCGTAGAAGAACGCCTCGCACCCCAGCGACCAGCTCGGCTGGTTCACGCTGGAGAACACGTCGAAGTCCGGCACCCACACGTGCACCATGAACAGGTTGGCGATCGCCGTCCCCGTGGTGGTGTACACCGACGCGAACAGCACCATCGCCAGCGCCCAGGTGATCACGTAGTTCGGGTAGATCTTCACCAGCCGGCGGCGCATGAACCGCCCGGCGGTGTCCCGCTCGCGCGCCGACCACGTCAGCACAAAACCGCTCAGCACGAAGAAGAACGTCACGCCCAGCGCGCCCGCGTTGCCGGTCACGTCGAACAGGTTCATCGCCGCCGAGTCCGACTCCAGCAGCCGCAGATGAGGGAAGGGCAGGCCGACGTGGTTGAAGAACACCAGCAGCGCCGCACCGAACCGCAGCCCCGTCAGGGAGTCCAGCCGCGCCGAACGGGCCCGCCCCGCCACCTCCTGCGGCGCACCGGACGCAGCCGGCACCGGGGCCGCGGCCGGCCCGCCGGGTCCCGCCGCCGTGGGCGGAAAAGCACCACCCGTCATCTCGTCGTGTGCCACGCCAAAGCCTCCTCGCCCAGGGGAACGTGCTCTGCGGACGGGGCAGAGCACCGCTGCGCGGGCGATTAGACGGCACGTGACTCGAATCTGGCTGGGGCCGAGATCCAAAACCGGTACGAAAGGGAACAGGAACGGGGACAGAGCCGATGGCCCCGTCCCCGCAGCGGCGCCGCAGCGCCGTCCCTCCTCAGCCCTCCAGCAGCGCCAGGTCCAGGGTCAGCAGCCGCCCCGGGTCGGTGATGACGTCGATCTCGGTGATGCAGCCCTCGCTCACGTCGAACGTCATCGCCCGGAACCCCTCCCCGGCATGTGCGGCGATCACACCGGGCGAACCGTTGATCAGCGCCAGCTGCGCCACCTCCGCGATCCGCGCGAACGCCGCCGCCGTCGACGCCACCGCCGCAGCCCCCCGCGCCCCCAGCCGGCCGTCGGAGCGGGCCACCACCCCGGGGTCCAGCACGTTCAGCAGCGCCTCGAAGTCACCCCCGCGCGCGGCGGACAAGAACGCCTCCACCACCTCACGCCGCTTGGCCAGATCCGGGTCCGGCACCGCGGACCCGCCCCGCACCCGGCGCCGCGCGCGGCTGGCCAGCTGCCGGGCCGCCGCCGGGCTCCGCTCCACGATCGGCGCGATCTCGTCGAAGGGGACCCCGAACATGTCGTGCAGCACGAACGCCAGCCGCTCCGCCGGGTCCAGCGCCTCCAGCACCACCAGCAGGGCCAGCCCCACCGAGTCCGCCAGCAGCGCACGCTGCTCCGGATCGCCCTCCTCCTCGTGGACGTAGTCCGGCACGTGGACCACCGAGTCGAAGGAGTCCTCCCGGCGGACCCGCCGCGACTTCAGCATGTCCAGGCACACCCGGCCCACCACCGTGGTCAGCCAGCCCCGCAGGTTCTGGATGTCACTGTCGTAGGCGCGGTTCAGGCGCAGCCACGCCTCCTGCACCGCGTCGTCCGCCTCGGTCAGGGAGCCCAGCATGCGGTACGCGACCGCCCGCAGATGCCCGCGGGCGCCCTCGAACTGCTCGGCCAGCCATTCCTGCTCGTCCACGCCAGGTCTCCTCCCGATCGGTTCCTCACCACCTTGACGCACGAGAGGGCACCGATGTGACCGCCCCGCCCCTGACGCGCGCCGTGCGGCCCCGGCCTCCAGCAGGGACCGAGCGGTGGTTGAGCGCGGCGGCCGACGGTGGCGCGGACAAGGAGGCGCTGTGGACCGTTCACCTGACGACGGGCCGGGCCGGCCCGCCGGATTCCCGCTCCCGCTCCCGCACCCCGACGCCGCCGGCCCAGGGGCACCGGCCGCCCGGCCCGGGGCCCTGACGGGCGGCACCCACGCCGGCCTGTGCATCGTGGGCGCCGGACCGCGCGGCCTGTCCGTACTGGAACGGCTGTGCGCCCACGAACGCAAGAACCCGCGCTGGGACCGCGTCACCATCCACGTGGCCGACCCCTCGCCCCCCGGCTCCGGCCGGGTCTGGCGGCCCGCCCAGTCCCGGCAGCTGCTGATGAACACCGTCGCCTCCCAGGTCACGGTCTTCACCGACGCCAGCGTCCAGGCCGAAGGCCCCCTGGAGGAAGGCCCCAGCCTCCACCAGTGGGCCAGAGCCGTCGGCGCCGGCGCCCTGGCCACCGGCCCCGAACTCGCCGCCGACTCCGGAGCGCTGGCCGAGGCGCGCGCCCTGGGACCCGACGACTACCCCACCCGCGCCCTGTACGGCCACTACCTGATGTGGGTCTTCCGTCAGGTCACCGCCGACGCCCCGGCCCACGTCACCGTCCGCGTGCACCCCGCGCGGGCCGTCGCCCTGGGCCAGGACGCCCCCGGCCCCCACGCCGCCCAGAGCGTCCTGCTGGAGGACGGCACCCGGCTGACCGGCCTGTCCGCGGTCGTCCTGGCCCAGGGCCACGTACCGGCCCGGCCCACCGCCACCGAACAGCGGCTCGCCGCCTTCGCCGACCGGCACGGCCTGACCTACCTCGCCCCCGCCAACCCCGCCGACACCGACCTGGAGGGCATCGCCCCCGGCGAGACGGTCCTGCTGCGCGGACTGGGCCTGAACTTCTTCGACTACATGGCCCTGTTCACCCACGGCCGCGGCGGCACCTTCACCCGCACCGGCGGCCGGCTCACCTACCAGCCCTCGGGCCGCGAACCACGCCTGTACGCCGGCTCGCGGCGCGGCGTGCCCTACCACGCACGCGGCGAGAACGAGAAGGGCGCCCACGGCCGCTACTTCCCCCGCCTGCTCACCGCCGAGCACGCCCTCGCCCTGCGCGCCCCCGGCGGCCGGCCCCGCCCCGTCCGCTTCACCGCCGACCTGTGGCCCCTGATCTCCCGGGAGGTCGAGAGCGTCTACTACGAGACCCTCCTGGCCGCCCGCGGCCTGGACGGCGCCCGCGTCGCCGCGTTCGCCGCCCGCTACCTGCACACCCCGCCCGGCGCCGGGCAGGACCGCCTCCTGGACGAGCACGCCGTGCCGGCGCAGGAGCGCTGGGACTGGTCCTGGGTCTCCCGCCCCTACGGGCAGCGCACCTTCGGCGATGCCACCGCCTTCCGCACCTGGCTGCGCGCCCACCTCGACGACGACGTCCGCCAGGCCCGCCTGGGCAACGTCAGCGGCCCCCGCAAGGCCGCCCTGGACGTCCTGCGCGACCTGCGCAACGAGATCCGGCTCGCCGTCGACCACGCCGGCCTCGACGCGTCCTCGCACCGCGACGAACTCGACCGCTGGTACACCCCGCTCAACGCCTACCTCTCCATCGGCCCGCCCGCCTCGCGCATCGAGGAGATGGCCGCCCTCATCGACGCGGGCGTCCTGGAGGTCACCGGGCCCGGCCTGCGCGTGCAGGCCGACCCCGACGCCCCCGGCGGCCCCCGCTTCACGGGCACCGGCGACATCCCCGGGGTGCGCGTGCACGCCACCACGCTGATCGAGTCCCGGCTGCCCGAGATCGACCTGCGGCGCACCGCCGACCCGCTGATGAACCAACTGCTGCACACCGGCCAGTGCCGCACCCACCGCGTGCCCGGCGCGGACGGCGAGGACTACGAGACCGGCGGCCTGGCCGTCACCCCCCGCCCCTACCACCTGATCGACGCCGCCGGCACCGCCCACCCCCGGCGCTTCGCCTACGGCGTGCCCACCGAGTCCGTCCACTGGGTGACCGCGGCCGGCATCCGGCCCGGCGTCGGCTCGGTGACCCTGGAGGACTCCGACGCCATCGCGGCCGCCGTCCTCGCCCTGCCCCGGCCGGCCGCACTGCCCGCCCCGGCGCCGCTCACACCCCCCGCCGCCACCGCCACCCCGCCGGCGAGGAAGGCCTCATGAGCCACGACCGGCCCGGCCCCGCCGACACCGCCTGCCCGGGGGACACCGGCCTGCTCTCCCCGGTGCGGGCCGGCACCCGCGTCGAGGCGGCCGTCGCCGACACCGCCTGGCTCCAGGCGATGCTCGACGCCGAGGCCGCCCTGGCCCGCGCCCAGGCCCGGTGCGGCACCGTCCCTGCGACCGCGGCCCGCACCATCACCGACTGCGCCCGGGCCGCCGACTTCGACGTGCGCGAACTGGCCCTGGCCTCCCGCGAGACCGCCAACCCCGTCGTCGGCCTCGTCAAGGCCCTCACCCGGGCCGTCGCCGCCCGCTCACCGCAGGCCGCCGAGTACGTCCACCGCGGCTCCACGAGCCAGGACGTCCTGGACACCGCCGCCATGCTCGTCGCCTCCCGCGCCCTGCACCTGACCGCCGCCGACCTGCACACCGTCGCCGACGCCCTGGCCCGCCTGGCCGCCCGCCACCGCGACACCGCCATGGCCGGCCGCACCCTGACCCTGCACGCCGTCCCCACCACCTTCGGCCTGAAGGCGGCCGGCTGGCGCGAACTGGTCCTGGACGCCGCCCAGCGCCTCACCCGCACCGCCCACAGCCTGCCCGTCTCCCTGGGCGGCGCGGCCGGCACCCTCGCCGGCTACCTCCAGCACGCCGGCCCCCACACCACCCCCCGCACCCTGATCGAGGACCTGGGCGCCGCCTACGCCGACGAGACCGGCCTGCGCGCGCCCGCCCTGCCCTGGCACGCGCTGCGCACCCCCGTCGCCGACCTGGGCGCGGCCCTCACCCACACCGCCGGCGCACTGGGCAAGATCGCCGCCGACGTGCAGGTGCTGACCCGCACCGAGATCGGCGAGGTCGCCGAACCCGGCCCGGCCGGCCGCGGCGCCTCCTCGGCCATGCCGCACAAACGCAACCCCGTCCTGGCCACCCTCATCCGCTCGGCCGCCCTCCAGGTACCCGCCCTCGCCTCGGTCCTGGCCCACTGCATGCCCGCCGAGGACGAACGCTCCGCCGGCCTGTGGCACGCCGAGTGGCAGCCCCTGCGCGAGGCGCTGCGCCTGAGCGGCGGCGCCGCCGAGACGGCCGTGGCACTGGCCCGGGGACTGGTCGTCCACCCCGACCGGATGCGCGCCAACCTCCAGGCGACCGGCGGGCTGATCGTCTCCGAACGCGTCAGTGCGGCCCTCACCCCCCGCCTGGGCCGGAGCGAGGCGGCACAGCTGCTGACCCAGGCCTCCCGGCAGGCGGCCGAAACCGGCCGCCCGCTGGCCGACGTGCTCGGCGAACACCCCGCGCTCAAGGGCGTGCTCACCCCCGCGGAACTGGCCGGCCTCCTGGACCCGGCCGCCTACACCGGAGCGGCAGCGGCCCTGGTGGACCGCTCCCTGGCCCGCCCCGCCACCCCGTAGAAAAGGCCCCGCAGGCAACGAACAGCGGGGCGGGGCGGACGCCGTGTGCGTCCGCCCCGCCCCGGCCCGCGCCGGTGGTCAGCCGGCGATCGGCCCCGCGGCCTGGCGGGTGGTGGGGATCAGCCGGTGCCACAGGTTGCTCAGACCCGTGGCCAGCAGGATCCCGGCGAGCTGCTGCTCACTGAAGTACTTGGCGGCCTCGGCCCACACCTCGTCCGACACCGCGTCCTCACGGTCGCTCAGCCGCGTCGCCGCCTCGGCGAGCGCCAGCGCCGCACGCTCCTCGGGGGTGAAGAACGGCGTCTCGCGCCAGGCCGCGACGGTGTGGATCCGCTCGTCGCTCTCACCGGCCGCCTTCAGGTCACCGGCGTGCTTGTGCACGTTCCAGCTGGAGCCGTTGATCTGGCTGGCACGCAGGTAGATCAGGTTGATCGTGGCCTCCGGCACCCCGGTGTTCTTCACCGCACCGGCCACGCCCAGCAGGGCCGGGATGACCTCGGGACCAGCGACGATCGCGGGGTTGGGCATACGAGCAGTCATGGGTTCCTCCACCAGTTTCATAAGCGGCCGGTAGCGAACGGCCGCGATGCCTTCACCGCACTGACGACCGGGAAACCGAAGATGTGACCGGCGCCCGGAGAAAACTTCTGGGCCGCCACCGGCCCCGCCAGCATGCCCCGCCCCCGCGGCCCCCCGCCCCGCCCCCCGACCGTTCCTCCAGCGCCCCTCGACCCGGACACCACCGCGCACCGGGCCGGGGACCGCACCGGGCGGTGATCGACCTCCGCCGCTCCGCGCGCCCGCCACCCGATAGAACACACGACCTGATTCCCGGGTTTCTTCACCACGCCCACGGGCACTGAACCCGGTTGCTCCACAAACCGCCGGCGCACCGGCACGCCCGGCCCCTCCCGCCCGGGCGCCGGACACCCCCCACCGCCCGCACCGAGCGGCAGGTCAGGACGCCCTCCGCGAGCCACCGGCCCCCTCAGGGCCTTCCCGGGGGCCCGTCCGCCCCGGGAAGGCAACCGCCGCCACCCCGAAGAACACCGGCCCGGGGCACCTGGCCCCTCGCGGTGGAGTGTGCGACGGTGGAGGGACGCGAGACCGGTCGGCACCCCGTGGGCGCCGACCTTTGGGCTTTCGGGAGTCGCCCCCACTCCGGGCACCCGGATCCCGCCATCGCCGGCCCGCCCCGTCACTGAGGGACGTTCCGCCGTTGGGCTCACCAACCCCCGGAAGGGGGCGCGTCCCGCATGGACATCACCACCACGATCGACGGCACCCGCGCCCGGATCAGCCCGCGCGGAGTGATCGACTACGACACCCTGCCCCCGCTGCGGGCGGCCACCGCCGCACTCCCGGCAGGTGTGACCGATCTGCTGTGGGACATGGGCGGGGCCACGTTCATGGATGTCGCCGGTCTCCACCTCCTCTTCGACCCCGCCCCGCCGGGCGGCCCGCTGCGCACGACGACGGTGTGCGGGCTGGGCCCGCAGCCGCTGCGGCTGCTGTCCCTCGCCGCCGGCCTGGACCCCGCCCTGGACGCCGCCCGCCTGGACCCCGGCACGCCGCAGGAGGCGCACGGCGGCACGCGCCGGCCCTGACCGGGCGCACGGGGCCGCACCCGAAGCGCGCACGGGGCCGCACCCGAAGCGGCCCGCCCCTTCCGGTTCCTGTCCCCGAAAGCTGTTCCCTCAGGGACGGAAGGTGCGGCGGTAGACGTCGGGCGGAACACCGACGGTGCGCTGGAAATGGCGGCGCAACGTGGTCGCGGTGCCCATCCCGGCGGCCTCGGCGACGGTGTCGACGGTGGCGTCGGTCGTCTCCAGCAACTCCTGCGCGCGGCGGACACGCTGGGCGTGGAGCCACTGCAGCGGCGTGGTGCCGGTGAGGTGCCTGAAATGCCGCGCCAGATGACGTGAGCTCAGCCCCGCCCGCCGGGCCAGATCCTCCACGGTGAGGGGCTGGTCGAGGCGTTGCAGAACCCAGGGGAGGAGTTCCCCGAGGGGGTGGCTGCCGCCCGGCTCGGGAACGGGCGTGGCGATGAACTGCGCCTGGCCGCCGTCCCGGTGCGGTGCGGTGACCAGACGACGGGCGATCCTGTTGGCGCCGGCCGAGCCGTGGTCGAGACGCACCAGGTGCAGGCACAGGTCCATGGCGGCGGCCTTGCCCGCCGAGGTGAGCACGTCACCGTTGTCGACGTACAGGACGTCCGGATCCACGGTGGCGGCCGGGTAGCGCCGGGCCAGCTCCCCGGTGTGGGCCCAGTGCGTGGTGGCGCGCCTGCCGTCGAGCAGGCCGGCGGCGCCCAGGACGAAGGCGCCCGTGCACAGCGACGCCACCCGCGCCCCCGCCGCGTGGGCCGCGCGCACCGCGTGGGCCAGTTCCGCCGGGGGTTCGCGGCCGGTGTCGGCCCACCCGGGCACCACCACCGTGTCGGCCCGCGCGAGACCCTCGAGCCCCTGGTCGGGCTCGAGCAGGAAGCGGCCGACACGCACCGGCCCGGGCCCGCACAGGACGAACTCGTACCAGGGGTCCACGACATGGGTCAGGTCGGACCCGAACACCTCCACCGCCACGGACAGTTCGTAGTGGAGCATGCCCTCGGTGACGGCCAGCGCGACGCGATGCATGTCTGAAAGTGTATGCGGCACGTCGTTTCCGACGCTCGTGCGGTGGCCCGCCCACGACACAGGATGTGGGGGTCGGACCGCCGGCGGACCACCGCCGCAGCGGACGAGCGAGATCACGGGAGCAGTCTCATGGAGTCAGGCCGGCTGGTGACGGTGTTCGGCGCGTACGGTCACACCGGACGGTTCGTGGTCGCGGAACTCACCGCGCGCGGATTCGTCCCGGTGCTCTGCGGACGCGACCGGCGGGCGCTGGACGAACTGGCCGACGCGCACGGGCTGCAGGCCCGGGTCGCGTCGGTGGACGACCCGGCCTCGCTGGACCGTGCCCTGGCCGGCACGGCGGCGGTCATCAACTGCGCCGGCCCCTTCGCCTCGACCACCGGCCCGGTGATCGAGGCCTCGCTGCGCGCCGGCATCCCCTACCTGGACGTGGCCGCCGAGATCGAGGCCAACCTCGACACCTACGCGCTTCCGCGAGCGGGCCCGGGACGCCTCGGCGGTGATCGTCCCGGCCATGGCTTTCTTCGGCGGCCTCGGCGACCTGCTGGCCACCGCGGCGATGGGCGAGTGGACCACGGCCGACGAGGCCCACATCGCCTACGCGCTCAGCGACTGGCACCCCACCGCCGGCACCCGGCTCTCGGGCGCCGTCTCCCGCGAACGGCGCGGCGACGTCCGCCTGCGCTACCGCGGCGGACAGTGGGAGCAGCGCACCGACGCCGCGCCCACGGCCCAGTGGGACTTCCCCGATCCGCTGGGACGCCGCCCCGTCATCGCGGAGTTCACCATGGCGGACGTCGTGACCGTCCCCCAGCACCTGGCCATCCCCGACGTGACCACCTACATGAGTGCCGAGGCCGTCCGCGACGTCGCCGCCCCCGACACACCGGCCCCGACCGCCGCCGACGAGAGCGGACGCTCCGCCCAGACCTTCCTCGTCGACGTCGTCGTCCGCTCCGGCGACACCCGGCGCCGGGCCACGGCCACCGGCCAGGACATCTACGCCGTCACCGCGCCCCTCGTCGTCGAAGCCCTCGACCGCGTCCTGACCGGCCGCGTCAAGGCCGTCGGCGTCACCTCCGCCGGCGAGATCTTCGACGCCCCCGACTTCCTGCGCGCCCTCGCCCCCCACGTAACGGTCGACCTGCCCCAGCCCGCACACGCCGCCTGACCCGGCCCGCCCCTCCGTCCGCCGGGCAGGGACGAAGGACGCGTCAGCCGGCCTTTGCCGGCTGTGCGGTACGGCCGAGGAGATCGAGCACCCGGCGGGTGACCAGCGCTGCCGCGTCTTCGTCGTACGACGGCAGGCTGGCGTCGGTGAACAGATGCCGGTCGCCGCGGTAGAGGAACAGCTCGGCATCCGCGGCCGTCCCCACGAGCGCACGGGCCGCGTCCACGTCTCCCTCACCGGAGAAGAACGGGTCTTCGTCCATGCCGTGGACCTGGACGGGGACGCCCCGGGGCCAGGCACCGCCGAATTCCGCGACGGGCAGGCACGCCTCGAGCAGCACCGCGCCCTGGGCGCCCGGGCGGGTCTGGGCCAGCTTCTGCGCCGGCAGGACCCCGAGCGAGAACCCGAGGCAGACGAGTTCCGTGGGCAGCCCCTCGGCGGCGGCGGTCCCCCGCGCGACGAACGTGCCGAACCCGGTCTTCTCGACGTGAGCGACACCCTCCTGGAGGCTGTCGAACACCTGCCCCTCGAACAGGTCCGGGGTGTGGACGGTGTGTCCGGCCTGCCGCAGCCGGTCGGCGAACTCCAGGACGCCGGCGGTCAGCCCGTGTCCGTGGTGGAAGACCAGTACCCCAGCCATGTCGCTCCCCTCGTGCCGCGGCACCCGGGCGGCGCCGCGGCACGAGTATGGCGCGCGCCACCGACAGCCGCGGGCCCGCGCCCGCCGGCCTCCGGCACCGGCCGGGACACACTCACCCCCGCCCCCGGAGCCGGCTCTTGACCTCAAGTCCGCCTGAGGTCGCAGGCTGGTCGGTATGAACACCGACCCCGCGGACATCACAGCCATCGAACAGGTCGTGGCCACCGTCGAGCGCGCTCAGCGTGCCAAGGACGTGGAAGGATTCCTCGCCCTGTTCCACCCCGACGCCCTGTGGACGACCGCCCACGGCAAGGTCCTCATCGGCTTCGACGCGATCGCCGGGTTCACCCGCGCCGTGCTGCCCGCCGCGACCTGGGACGGGGAGGTCACCTACGAGGCGGCGCACATCCGGTTCCTGCGGGCCGACGTGGCGGCCGTCAAGGTCCGCCAGGTCTACCACTCGGCGCAGGGCGACACCGAAGGCAGCCCGCTGTACGTCATGACCAGGCAGGACGACGGGAGGTGGCTGCTGCACGCGGGCCAGAACACCGAAGTACGCACCGGCTGAGACCACCGCCGCCCCGGCGCACCGATGAGTTCGCCGGCCGCCCGAGGTCTACCCGATGACACGCCCGAACCGGTCGGCGAAGCGAGGGAGACCACGATGGACACCCCGATCCGGCTGTACATGTCGATGTCGCTCGACGGCTTCGTCGCCGGCCCCGACGACCGGCCGGGCCAGGAACTCGGACGCGGCGGCGGGCGGCTCTTCAACTGGCTCGACGACCGGGAGTCCGACGGTCCGAGCGGTCAGGTCTACCGCGAGGCCCGGGCGACCGGCGCGGTGGTCTGCGGCCGGCGGACCTTCGAACTCGCCGGGCGCTGGCAGGGCGACCACCACGACGGTGTGCCGGTCCTGGTCCTCACCCACCACGTCGACGAGGGGGACGTGCCACCGGGCCACGCGCGTTTCGTCACCGACGTCCAGGACTGCGCCCGGCAGGCCCGCGCGGCCGCGGGGGACCGGCCGGTCATGCTCCACGGGGCGGGCGCGGCCCAGGCGCTTCTGCGTGCCGGGCAGCTGGACGAGATGGAGATCCACCTGGTCCCGGTCCTCCTGGGCGAAGGCCGACGGCTCTTCGACCACCTGGGCGGCCACCCCACCGAACTCGACCTCGTGCGACGGCTGGAGGCCCGGGATGTCACCCACCTGCGCTACCGCGTCCACCGGCCCGGCGAAACCGCGTGAAACACCCCTGCCGCGTCACCGTGAGAAGCCGCCCGAGCCCATCGACCGGGCCCCGGGCCGCCCCCGTTCCGCCGCCCCGGCCGCGCCTGTGCGGCACGGCCCTTCCCGCCGCGGCCGGGCTACAGGCCGCGCTTCTTGTTCCAGTCGCTCACGTACCAGGCGTAGGCGATGTTGCCCAGGCCCGCAGTGAACAGGAACAGCCAGAAGTGCGCCCAGAAGGACTGGCGCTTTCTGCGGCCGTACCCGCCGGCGAACGCCGCGGCCGACGCCGAAGCGGCCGCCGACACGTTGTTGTTGATGATGATCGGCTGCGGCGCGTAGGGCTGCGGCGGGTGGGGGTACCCCTGCTGCCCGTACTGCGGTTGCGGCGGCTGCCCGTACGCCTGCTGCCCGTACTGCTGCGGCGGTTGACTAGGCGTGTTCACAGACGCCCCCTCTCGTTCACATGTTGACGGCTGAACCATAACCGACCCTCCGGCACGCCATCCCCGCACTGTCAACACGCCGCCTTCACATCCCTCGTGAGGGGGTCGTCCCCGAAGGATCGCCCCGAGCGTCCGGCACGGGGCCGAAGGCGTACAGCGCCATCCCCTCAGCGCAGCTGCTCGGCCAGTCCGACGATGATCCCCTCGGGGCCGCGGAGGTAGCAGAGCGCGTAGCTGTCCTCGAACCGGGCGATGTCGCCGACGAGTTCGGCGCCGTGGGGGCGCAGGCGGGCGAGGGTGTCCTCGATGTCGTCGACGGCGAACATGACCCGGTGCGTGCCCAGGACGTTGTGCGGCGGGTTGCGGGGCCCGGCGCCGGTCGCCGCGGGGCTGCGGTACTTCGCCAGCTCGAGCCGGCTGTGACCGTCCGGGGTCCGGAGCATCGCGATGTCGCAGTGGACGCCGTCGAGTCCGGTGCACCGGTCGGCGAAGAGGCCCTCGACCTCCGCCCGGCCCTCCAGCTCCATGCCCAGTTCCACGAAGAACGCGACGGCGGCCTCCAGGTCCCCGACGACGATGCCGACGTTGTCCATCCGCTGAATCGCCATGCTGCTTGCTCCCTCTTCCTCGTACGGCCCGGTGGCGGCCGCCACCGTCCCCGGGACGGAGCCGGCGGCACGCTCTCGGCATCCGCCGGCCGGCCGCCGGTTCCCGCGGACCCAGGATCGCGCGCCCGCGCCGCCGCGGCAGCCCGCGAGCCGGGCCGCCGCAGCGGGGCGGTCAGGACCAGGGCCGTGTGCTGTGCGCGGGCAGCGGGCGCAGGGCCGGCCACCGGTGCAGCAGGCGTACGGCCAGCGCCGAGCTGAGCTGCCCGAGGGCGTGCAGGCGGTCGTGCCCGCGGGTCAGGTCGGCGACCACGCCGAGCCGGTGGACGAGGCGTTCGCGGGCGGAGACATCACCCCACCGGAAGTCCTCCGCGGGCACGCGTGCGAGGTGGTCGACGGTCTCGCGGTGGGCGCGTTCGACGAGCGCGTCGCCACGGATCAGCCAGCCGGCGCAGGCGTCGGCGAGGTCGCCGGGAACCTCCCGGCCGGTGAGGCCGCGCCAGGTGGCCCGGTAGACGGCCTCGGCCTCCGCGAGCGGCGCGGCGGCGACCGACAGGGCGCACCAGCAGGTCGGGAAGCCGATGCGCAGGTAGGCGAGCTCGACCAGGCCGTTGCCCAGCGACGCCTGCTCGAAGTCGACGAAGCGGACGCCGGCGGCGGTGCGCAGGTCGTTGCCCGGGCAGGGGTCGCCGTGCAGCAGCGCATGGTGGGACGCCGGGTCGAGCCGCTCGATGAGGCCGGCCAGTTCGTCCGGCACCCGGGGCGGGACGGGGACGTCGAGGGCGGCGGCGAGCGCGAGGAAGGACTCCGCGTCGGCGGCGGCCGGCCCGGACCAGGCGGGCAGCGTCCCCGCATCGGCCGGCCCGGTGAGCGCGTGCAGCCGGGCCAGGGCCTCGGCGTAGCCGGGCATCCAGTCATCGGCCGCGCCGAGGTCGTCCAGGTGTTCCAGGAGCATCACGCGGGATGCCGCGTCCGTCGCCAGGAGTGCGGGCGCGACGGCCGGCCGGGTCGCCCGCGCGGCGAGCCGCAGCGCGGCGACCTCCCGCGCGTAGCGCGCGTCCCCGTCGGGCCCGCTCGTGCCCCCCTCGGTAATCTGCTTGACGATCACCCGGCTGCCGCCCTCCAGTCCGACCCGCCACACCCGGGAGCGCGGACTGCTGTCCAGGAGTACGGCCTGCGTGGGCGAGCCGAACACGGCACGCAGTTCGCCGCTGAGCGGCACGGGGATCGGCATGCGGGGCAGCGTAGGGCCTTTGCCAGCGTTGCGCAGGAGTTCCACCCCGTCGCGTCCGGCCGCCGGGCACGCCCTGCGCCGTCCAGGCCCTGCGCCGGGCACGCCCTGTGCCGTCCACGCCTACGCCGCCGGCGGACCCTCCCGCCCGGCTCGCTGCGCGCGGCGGTGCAGGGGCGGCCGGTCGAGTATCTCGACGTACACGATCCGGCCGTCCACGACGTCCAGGATCAGCATGCCCGCCGGGGGGCACAGAGGTACGCACCGGTGGCCCGGCCCGTAGGGCTGCCCCCGCGGAAGGTCCGCCGTGCGGATGCTCTGGCAGAAGCCGTCGCCGCAGCCGCACTCCTCGACCAGCCGCAGGTCCCTCGCGCAGAGCGCCAGCTCGCCCTCCCCCTCGTCCTCCAGAAGGGCGGTCAGCTCGGCGACCAGCTCCGGGAAGACCTCGCGGACCAGGGGGTGCTCCCGTTCCGGCCGGCTGGTCCCGGGCTGTCTCCTCATGCGGCTTCGAGGAGCTGGACGCCGAGCGCACCGAGCTGCCCGACGACCGGGTCGTGGGGATCGGCGTCGGTGATCAGACCGGTGACCTTCTCCCACGGCAGGACGCGGTAGGGCGAGGCGGTTCCGATCTTCTCGCGGGAGGCGAGGATGTAGGTGTCCGCGGCCCGCGCGGCCAGGGCGCGCTTCATCGCCGCCTCGTCGGCGTCCGCGGTGGTCAGCCCCGCCTCGGGGTGCACACCGGTGACGCCGAGCAGGCACAGCTCGGCGGAGACGTTCTGCGCGGCCTCGACCGCGGCGGCACCGCAGGTGACCGCCGAGTGCTTGAAGACGCGCCCGCCGAGCAGGAACAGCTCCGCCCCCGGGTGGTCGATCAGGGCCGTGGCGATCGTCGGGCTGTGGGTGATCACCGTGCAGGTGAGCTCCTTCGGCAGCGCCCGCGCCACCGCGAGGGCGGTGGTGCCGCCGTCGAGGATCAGCGAACTGCCCGGCCGTACCAGCGCGGCGGCCACCGCGGCGACCTTCCGCTTGCCGTCCGGGGCCACCGCCTGGCGGGCGTCGTAGCCCACCACCGCCGGGGACGCGGGCAGGGCGCCGCCGTACACCCTCTGGCACAGCCCCTCCGCGGCGAGGTCGCGCAGGTCGCGCCGCACACTGTCCTCGGAAATGCCCAGGTCGGCGGCGACGTCCTTGGCCACGATCTTGCCCGTCCGGGCGAGCAGCCCGAGCAGGTGATCGCGTCGCTCAGCAGCCAGCATTCACGTTCCTTCCAGATGTTGCACGGTTCTGCATGTATCTTAGCGGTCATGGACGACAAACCCCTGCTCATCCTGACCGCCGGCCCCTGCCGTTCCGGCACCGACGGCGACCCGCAGGCCATGGCCGCCGACCCCGCCCGCCTGGAAGCCGCCGCCCGGCCCGTCGTCGCGGCCGGCCACCTCCCCGTGATCGGCGAGCGGCTCGCCCTGCCCGTCCTGCGTTCCGCCGGCGCCGGCCCCACCGACCCCCTCGCCGACCAGGTCCTCCACCCGGCCGCCGACCGGCTGCTCACCCACTGCGACGCCGTGCTGCGCCTGCCGGGCGCATCCGCCGGCGCCGGCCAGGACGTCGCCACCGCACGCAGGCGCGGCCTGCCCGTCCACCACGACGTCGCCGGCCTTCCCCGCCGCACCCCGCAGGAGAGCGCGTGAACAGCCTCCCGGGCACCGACACCCCCGACCACCGCGGGCGCACCGGCCTGCACCTCGCCGGACGCGGCCTCGACCGCAACCCCGGCGTCCGGATCCGCGACGTCGAACTCACCTCCCAGGGCTGGCACGTCCTGCGCCGCACCACCTTCGACTACCGGCGCCGCGACGGACGCTGGGAGACCCAGCAGCGCGAGACCTACGACCGCGGCAACGGCGCCGTCGTCCTGCCCTACGACACCGAACGCGGCCACGTCCTGCTCACCCGCCAGTTCCGCTACCCCGCCTACGTCAACGGCCACCATGACGGCATGCTCGTCGAGGCGGCGGCCGGACTGCTCGACGAGGACGACCCGGCCACCGCGATCCGCCGCGAGAGCGCCGAGGAACTCGGCGTCCGACTCGGCCCGCTCACCCACGTCCTCGACGCCTACATGAGCCCGGGCTCCGTCACCGAACGCCTCCACTTCTTCGCCGCCCCCTACACCCCGGCCGACCGGATCGCCGCGGGCGGGGGAGTGGCGGAGGAGGGCGAGGACATCGAGGTCCTCGAACTCCCCTTCACCGAGGCCCTCGCCATGACCGCCGACGGACGCATCACCGACGGAAAGACCCTCCTGCTCCTGCAATGGGCAGCCCTGCACGGGCCCTTCGCCCCCCGGCCCGCGCCCGGCGGCCGGCCCCCGCACGGCGGCTGAACCCGCCCGCCCGCACCGGCACGGCGGACGACGCACCGCGCCAACTCCGCACCGGCCAGCGTGTGTTCCGCCCGCCCCGGGGCATTCGGGACGGCAGAAAGCCGCGGGGCCGCAGTGGCCGCAAGCCGTTGAGGAGATGGGGAGTTCACATGCCGAGCAGGGGGATGAAGGCCAGCGCGATCGGCGTGGCCGCCGTCATGGCGAGTGCCGTACTGACGGGCTGCGGCGGTGACGAGGAGCCGAAGTCGCAGAAGGCCGGTACGGCATCGAGCGGAAGCGCGAGCGCGAGCGCGAGCGGCGACGCGGGGGCGCAGGAGCAGGGCACCACGCAGGTGCGGGCCGCCTACGACAGGACGGCCGAGGCGGAGACGGCCAAAATGACGATCAACATGAAGCTCTCCGCGCCCGAGGAGTCGATCACGACCGACGGCAAGGGCGCGCTCGACTTCGAAGAGGGCGACAGCGTCATGACCGTGACCGCCCAGGGCAAGAGCATCGAGCAGCGCGTGGTCGACCAGGTCCTCTACCAGAAGGTGCCGGGGCAGAAGGCCCAGGGCGGCAAGACCTGGATGAAGATCGACCTGAAGAAGGCCGCGCAGGCACTGGGCGTGAACGCCGGGCAGATCGGTGACCCGGCCCAGTCGGCCCGCTACGCCAAGGCCATCACCGACCAGGACGTCACCAAGGTCGGCCAGGAGAAGATCGACGGCGCCGACACCACCCACTACAAGGTGTCGGTGGACGTCGCCGAGCTGCCGGGCGGCGACCAGCTGCGCCAACAGGTCGGCCCGACGCTGCCGATGCAGGTCTGGCTCGACGGCGACGGACGGCTGCGACGCCAGCAGCTCGACATGAGCATCAAGGGCGCGCCCTCCGCCGGCGCCAAGGCGCAGAACAGCGCCGCACCGCAGCAGATCAAGATGACCATGGTGATGAACTACTCCGACTTCGGCACCGAGGTCGAGGCCCAGGCACCCCCGGCCGGCCAGGTGGCCGACATGACGGCCGAGGTGATGAAGCAGGGCCGGCAGCAGAGCTGACCCGGAATCCGGCCCCCGGCCTGCAACCGACGGCCTGCGGGTGACGCCCCCGCAGGCCTCAGGCCGCCTTCCCCCAGACGGTCATGCCCAGTTGCAGGAAGGCCTCCTCGCGCAGGGCCGTCTGCTTGACCTGGATCGTGAGCGCCGCGATGTCGCCCGAGTCGTTCCCGACGCAGATCCGGGTGCCCTCGTCGGCCGCCGCGAGGGACCAGGTGCGGTACTCGGGGCCGGTGGCACCGCTCAGGAGGTGGCGGCAGGTCTCGGCGGAGGCGGCCTTGCCGTTGAACAGCTGCACGAACCGGCTGGTGTCGCTTCGCAGCGCGCAGTCGACGTCGTCCTCGCAGTCCAGGCGGATGTCGCCCGTCCGGTCATCGGGGAGCCTCGGTTCGTTCAGGCTCAGGGAGTTCGTCCGGCGCAGCCACATGGGGGACACCCCGGGGGGACCCGAGGCGTCCGGGGCTGGCTGCGACGCCCGAGGGGAGCCGCCGGCCGCCTGCGGGGTACGCGACGGCGACGCCGCGGACCGCGTCGGCGCGGGAGCCGACGCGGGGGAGCTCGCGGCCCGCTCGCCGAGGCCGAACCCGTCGCTGGTGAACCACGTCAGCCCCGCCAGCAGAGCGCCCGCCACCACGGCCGCGCCCGTGATCAGCGCGGTGCGCCGCCCCAGTGGCGCCCGCCGCCGGGCCGGCCCGAGCGCGAGCGTGGAGGCCGCCGTCGGAGGATCCACCGGCGTACGCACCGGCTCCGGGACACTCGCCTGGGGGCCGGTGACCTCACGCCAGACGGCCGGCCCGGCGCCCGCGTCGGCGTCCGCTCCCAGCTGCTCCCGGCACCACCGGACGACCTCCGCCGGTGTGGCCCGCTCCCGCGGGTCGGGCGCCAGGCACCGGGCGAACAGCGGACGCAACGCCTCCGGCAGCCGGGACAGGTCGGGTTCCTCGTGCACGATCCGGTACAGCACCACCGGCGCCGTGCCCTCCCCGTACAACGGTTCGCCCAGCGCCGCGAAGGCCGCCGTCTGGGCCAGGGCGAAGACGTCGGTCGCCGGGGATATCTCACCGGCGGTCGCCTGCTCGGGCGCCATGAAGTGGGGCGTGCCGACCGTGGAGCCGGTGGCGGTGTGCGAGGAGAGGTCGGCGGCGACCGAGATACCGAAGTCGATCACCCGCGGTCCGTCGGCGGCCAGCAGCACGTTGGACGGCTTGAGGTCCCGGTGCACCACCCCCACCTCGTGAATCGCGGACAGCGCCTCGGCCACGCCGGCCATCAGCCACAGCACCGCGGGCACCGGCAGCGGGCCACGCCGGGCGACGGCCGCCGTCAGGGACGGCCCGGGCACGTACAGCGTGGCGAGCCAGGGGGGCAGGCCGTCGGCGTCGGCGTCGACGAGTTCCGCGGTGTAGGCGCCCCTGACCCGGCGGGCGGCCTCCACCTCCCGGCGAAAACGCCGCCGGAAGGCCGGGTCGTCGGCGAGTTCCGGGCGCACCACCTTGACCGCCACCGGCCGGCCGCCCTGGGTGTGCGACAGGTACACCCGGCCCATGCCCCCCGCGCCGAGCCGGGCCGCGAGCCGGTAGCCGGCCACGACGGGAGGGTCGCCCGCCTGGAGAGGCTGGAACACCTCGGTGGTGCCGTTCATCTAACTGTCGTCCCCCTGATCCCCGCCCGGCCGCAGGTCCGGCCCCGGACAGCAGCCTAAAGGGGGAGGAGCGGACCGCCGGACCGCCCGCCGTCGCCCGCGGCCGGGCGCCGGGGTCCCGGCTTGTGAGGTCATGCGGCGGGAGAGCCCGCCACCGCCCTCCCGCAGGGGGCCGGGTAGGAACTCTCCGCCGTGGCGTACGGCAGGCACACGCCGTGCTCGGGCGCGTACCGCAGGAGGTGGGAGCGGACCCGGTCGGTGTAGGGACGGATGCGGTCCGGGATGCCGTTCTCCTTCTGCACCACCCAGGTCGCGGTGCGGTAGGCCGCGGCGAGGTTGAGGGCGGGGTCCCCGGCGACGCCCTCCAGCTGCGGTGCCAGCGTGCACAGCATCCGGCCGAGGGCCGCGATGGACGTCTCCGCGTCGAGCGGGGGCCGGGGGACGCGGTCCTGCCGGCCTTCCGGGAGGTAGTACCGCAGCACGCGGGGGGTCCAGCGGGCGATGCCGTACTCGTCCGCGGCGGGATCGCTCAGCTGCGGATCGAAGTCGCTCTCGGTCTTCAGCATCGCCGCGACGAGGGCGGGCGAGACCTGCGGCGCCGCGCAGGCGGTGCCCGCCGCCACGATCGCGCGCCGGTAGCGGGCGGGGATGGCGGCATCGCGGGCGAACCACGAGTCGAGCGCCCGGGTTTCGGCGTCGCCCCGGGGCGCGGACGCGGCCCCCGTGGTCACGAGCAGCAGCGCGGCTCCCGTGATGCCGACGGCGCGGCGCAGGAGGTGCCGCCGGCCCGCGAACACCACCGCGGGCGCGTCCCGCGCGGGACCCGCCTCGGACGGGCCCTGCGCCAAGCTGCGGGGAGGCGGGAGCTGCGCCGGTGCGCCGGACACCGACGCGGCCGCGGACGGCCCCGTGGCTTCCGCGGTTTCAGCGACCTCCGACAGCTCCGCGAGTCGGGCGGCTTCCGCGACCTCCGACAGCTCCGACAGCTCCGAGCGTTGGGCGAGTTCCGCGGACAGGGCCCGGCGGCGCGTCTCCCACGTCGCCACGTCACCGCCGCACGCCGCCACATAGGCGGCGAGGACCGCGGCGCTCGGCAGCCGCTTGCCGCCCGCCGCCGCGGCCAGCGTCGAGGCGGCGAAATGGGTCCGTGCGGCAAGACGCTGGTACGACGGCGAACCGGCGGCGCGCCGCAGCCCGCGCAGGTCCCGAGCGAAGAGCGCGAGCGGCCCGCCTCTCGGGTCGAGAGGCTGTTCGTGCCTGCCCATGACGAAGTCCCCCGACTGTGCCCGGCCCCGGACGGCCGACTTTTGTCCGCCAATTGTCCACGGATTGTCCAGCGGGACAAAGCTCTGGCCCGGCGGCGCTTTGCTGGGCCCGTCCGGGCCGCCACGACGCACGCCCGGGCACGCCGACACACGATGAGAAACCGGGGAAACGAGATGAGACCAAGTGAGCGCGGTGACCGTGGCCGAAGACCCCTGGACCGCGGGCGCCCGTTGAGACTGCTGCTCGCCGCGGTCATGGCGGCGGCCTGTCTGGGCCTGCCGGCCACGACGGCGACCGCCGCCACGGCGACACCGGCGGCTGCCCCCGCGGCCGGCACCGCGGCCCCCGAGACCAGGGCCGCCACCACCCCCGCCGCCGGCCGGACCACCACCCCCGCCACCACCCCCGCCGCCGGCCGGGCCGCCGACGCCTGCGCCCCGCTGAAGGCGGGGGCGAGCGCCACCGCCGAGGACGCGGTGGAGGTCGCCTGCCGCTACGTGGGCTGGAGTTACGCCTGGGGCGGCGGCCACGCCCAGGGCCTGCCCGGCCCCAGCCAGGGCATGATCGATCCGACCGACCCACGCTCGTACGGGGACCCCAAGCTCTGGAGCTTCGACTGCATCGGACTGGTGCGCTGGGCCTGGTACAAGGCGACCCGGCAGGACATCGTCAGCGAGCGCACCACGCAGTCCACCTGGCAGAACCCGGGCTACGCGCACACGAAGTTCACCAAGGAACAGGGCGAGGCCCCGCTGCTGCCCGGCGACATCCTCTACTTCGGTACGAGCATCACGCACGTCGCGCTCTACCTCGGCGACGGCAAGGTCGTCGAGGCCCCCAACTCCGGTGACGTCGTCCGGGTCGCCGACGCCCGCTGGGACCGCTACCAGGGCGCGTTCCGGCCGCACACCAACGGCGTGTTCCCGGTCTGGGAGTACGACGGGCTCGGCCAGCACGTGAAGACGTGGGGCCAGCCCAACCTGCGCGAGAACTCCCACACCGGCAGCCCGGTCAAGTGGCAGAACGGCAACGGCATCTCCGTCGCCGTCCGGGCGCTGTGCCAGCGGGTCGGCGAGCGGGTCACCGTCGACGGCATGGTCAACAACGTCTGGACCTACCTGCCGGACTACCGCAGCTGGGTGAGCAACCTGTTCCTGCAAGGCCCCGCGATCACGCCGGGCGTACCGTCCTGCGGGCAGTACGCGGCCATCGGGGGCACGCTGGACGGCGCCGACTCGAACACGTCCTGCGGCGACGGCACCGAGCCGAACTCCACGGGCGCCTGGACTGCCAAGTCGGCCACCGTGTGGGGCCGCACCGTCGAGCTGCGCTACAACGGCACGACCGCGTGCGCCTGGGGCCGCATCATCGGCGGCACGGTCGGCGACGAGATCTGGGTCGACCGCAGCAGCGACGGCGGCGAGACGTGGGAGCCGATGCTCGGCTACACCACCGTCACCTCCGGCGGCGACGCGTACACCACCCAGTGGA
Source organism: Streptomyces sp. NPDC047853 (assembly GCF_043204535.1). NCBI lineage: Bacteria > Bacillati > Actinomycetota > Actinomycetes > Kitasatosporales > Streptomycetaceae > Streptomyces > Streptomyces sp. NPDC047853. The sequence continues at coordinate 46,167 of NZ_JBIDCI010000031.1, forward strand.
ACGACAACGGCCTGGTGATGCGCGCCTGCGGCACCAACGGCAAGGGCGGAACGATCGCCTGCACCGGCTGGTACTGACCCGCCCGCCCCGCGCGCACTGCCTGCTCCACCACCCCGTTCGCGGTCCCGGCGACCGCGCCCCAGACAGGACAGAGGAACCCATGACCTCCCTTTCCACGAAGCCAACGAAGCCAACGAAGCAGACGACGCAGACGACGACGGCGGCGGCGGCGAAGGCGACGAGCAGGACGAGCCTCGCCGGGCGCATCGCCTCCGGCCTGCGCACGCGTGCCGCCACCGTCATCGGCGCGACCGTCCTCGCCGCCACCGGCACCCTCACGGGCGCGGCGGGCACCGCGCACGCCGACGGACACGGCGTCGGCTGGTACGGCGTGTGGGCGTCGGGCGTCAACCTCCGCACCGGCGGCGAGGCATGCCAGCTCCGGCCGGGCACGGTCAACTGCTTCCGCATCGTCAACCAGGTCAGCGCCCCCGAGGCGGTCTACGTGTACTGCCAGACGTACGGCATCGAGTCCGTGGGCGGCAACCCGTACTGGCTGTGGGTCATGCCGACCCACGGCGAGCGCGGCTACATGTCGAGCTACTACATCGACAACGCCTCCAACTGGATCGACGGCGTACCCGAGTGCTGAGCCCCGCCGGCTGAACCCACCCGGTGCGGTGCCCCGGCGCACGGGACACCGCACCGGCCCCCGCTCCAAGGACGGCCCGGCACGGCGGAAGGCCCCCCGCCCCGACGGCATCCAGGACACGGCCGGCGCCACACGCGGCCGGCAGATCACGGCCGCGTACCGCAGCGTCATGCTCCAGGACGTGCAGGCCTACCTGGAGTCGGTCGGCGTCCCCGAGGCAGGCGGCGCAATGGTGAACCCCTGGACTACGATTCCCGGTCCGACCTCCGGGCCGTCTGGGACAAGCTCCACGACGACGAGGAGTACAACGTCCGCACGGTCGCGTACGCCTTGCTCCGGAACTCGGAACTGCTCGGCATCGACCGGCCGGACCTGAGCGGCAACGTCCACGTCACGGAGGCCGTCCTCGGCCGGTACAACGGCACCGGCCCGGACGCCGAGCAGTACGGACGAGAGCTGATGGGCCTCTACCACGTCCTGGAGCAGTACAACGCGCTGTCGCGCGCCTAGCGACGCGGCGAACGAAGGAGGGCTGCACCGATGACCAGGCGGTGGCAGGCGGCTCTGGGGGCGAACGTCCTCCTGGGCGTCCCCGGGGTCATACCGATCTGGATACTGTGGTTCCTCGCGGCGAGCTGGACGAGCGGTCCCGAGGCGACGGACAACGACCCCATGGTCCTCTGGCTGCCGATCGCGGCCGTCGTCGTCGTCCCGTACGTCCTGCTGTGGCTGTCCGTGAACCGCGCCCTGGCCCGACGGAGTTCGCTCACCTCACGGACCTACTGGTGGCTCAGCGCCCTGGCCACGTTCGTGCCGACCACGGCGCTGATCATCTACTCACCCTAGAAAGGGAACCCCCTCTTCCCGCTCCAGGTGCTGACGGTCCGCGACATCCTCGCCGACTGCGAGGGCGTGGTGCGCGGGGACGGTGACGACGACCCGGCGGACGAATCGCTGTTCTACATCGACCGCGGCCCCGACGACGCGTCGGTCCGCGCCCTCCCCGATCGGCCGCGGCGGGCCGAGGCCACGCCCGGCGAGGGCGCCGGCGTGACGGTGGACGTGCCGGCCCCATCCCGTCGCGACCGCGCGAAGAAGCTGGTCAAGGAGCAGCGAGCGAGCTGACCCCCACGGCACACGCGCCCGGGGGGGGCGACCGTTCGGTCCGCCCCCCGCCAACGGCCGTGCTCCGTCACACCCATGGGCGGGGACCCTGAGCCGAAGGCGCCTCCCTTCCGGCGCCTCGTCGACGACCGCGTGCACCGTCTGCGTACAAGGGCGGCGCACCGCAGCCGTCCGGAAGGAGGCTCTCCCCAAGAGCCGGCCCGGTCCCGGCCCGTCCCCGTCAGGCGGGTCCGGGCACCGGCCGACCGGTGCCCGGACCTCACAGGTGTCAGCCCGCCCAGACCTCGGCCTCGTCGGCCGGGACGGTGGTGGCCAGGCCCAACTCCTTGCGGGCGGCGACCGACTTGTTCGGGTCGATGCCGGTGAACGCCGGGTCGTAGGCGGCGTAGAACATGTCGGCGTCGGCGGCGTCCGCGGCCTTCTTCCAGTCGCCGGCCGCCTTCGCCAGCGTCGAACGGAGCGTGCCGACCTCGGCGCCGTCGATGCCGTTGAGGCCCTCGACGTGGTCCTGGAGAGCGGCCGCGACGGCCTTGGCCTGCGCCTTGTAACCGGGCAGGTCGGCCTCGACGGTGTCCTTCTCGGACTGGTTCGCCCACAGGGCCTCGTAGACCGCGTTCGAACCCTTGAGGTACGTGAGCTGTTCGGGCTTGAGGGACTTCGCGGTGTCCAGCGTGCCGTTCAGCGCGCCCTTCGAGGCGGTGTAGGTGCAGCTCACCGAACGGTCGCCCGTCGCCCAGCTCTCGGCGGTCGGGGTGTAGTAGAAGAGCTCGGCGCCCTTGGGGAGCGCCCAGGTGTCAGGGGCGTACTTCTGCGCCTCGACCGGGCAGCGGGTGTCCGCGATCGCCGAGACCCCGTCGTCGCCGGGGTACTTCTTGCCTTTGTCGATCGAGAACTCGCCCACGACCTGGCCTGCGTGCGCCTCGTCGCAGGGCACGATCTCGACGGTGTACGCCGTCCCCTCGGCCTTGCCGGACGGGTTGTAGCAGTCACCGGTGTCCAGCGAGAACACCGAGCGCTGGCGGGCCACCTTCTTCGCACCGTCCTTGGCGCTGTCGACGGCGTCGGTGACGTCCGAGCATCCCACCGCGCCGATCGCGAGCAGGGCGGCAACGGCGGATATACCGCGAAGGGAACGGTAGGGAGCACGGGCAGTCATGACGTGTACATCCTCTTACTGGATCTTTACATGGGGCATGCGGATCGTATGCCATCCCGGTGCCCGGTCGTGGCCGGGTGGCTCGGGGGAGGGGGCAGGCCCTCACCTCATCGCGGCATCTCAGACTCGGGACGGGCCGCGAAGGTTGTACCGGCAGGTCGTACCGGTACGGAGACGCCGGCACCGGTACTGCCGGCCGGGCACCGGTCCGTCCACGGGCGGGGAGCAGGCGCGGTACTCCCAAGCAAGTGACTGCTCAGAGAGCGGGCCGTCGCCGGCGTTGACCACCCGCGGGTACGCCGCCTGGACGGTGCGTCCGGTGGGCACCGCGGCACGGGCCTCGGGGCGGTCGTGCCGGACGGCGTTGCCGATCAGATGGGCGGCCGTCCGTTCCAGGAGCACCGGGTCCCATCGGCGCCGGGCGCAGATCCTGCCGGAGGGTGAGGTCCTTGGGCGCCCGGCCCGGTGGCGGCTGCCACCGGCACGGCGCCGGTGGCGGCGGAGAGGGCTGTCGTTGTCTGGGGCGTGATCACTGATAGGTGATCGACGCGATCGCCACGTCCGACGACAGCGTTGCTCCCCAGGGGCCGTGGTCACGCAATTCCCCATGCCTGGCGGGCTCAGACATCATCGAATGGTTCGTCGCTCCACCTGAACCAAGCACGACCGCTCCTGATGTGCAGAAGAAACTCCGCGACCGGCCCTGACGGGCCCACCAGCGACAAGGTGTCCGCGATCCGGTCGTAGGAGTCGTCGAACCGCTCGTACTCCTTCGCCTCCAGCAGAGCCAGCGACTCGTCGAACCACGGCTTCACCTCTGCGAACGTCGGCGTCGGAACGAAGTGACCGTTCAGCCATGGAAAGTCGGCCTCGTCGATCACGATCTCGCCGACTGGTTCCTCCTGCCGCATCAGTCGCCAGACTTCGCCCTCGAAACCCATCCCGCCAGCTCTCCGTCCATGTCCTGGTGCCGCCGGGCAGCCTTTCACCTGGACGGCATCCCGGTGATGAATATGAAGCTCTCCGCGACACCGTCCGGGACGACGCGCATCAAGCTGGGACATCTCGCGACCGGGCACGGCCCGCTCATCCGGAGGTCGTACGGTTCTCGTTCGAGCCGGGCGAGCAGCTCCGCCAGGAAGGCGAGTTCGACGAAGCCGAGGAAGTCTTCCGCTGGGTCGTGGCGGAGCGCAGGACGGACCCGGGGCCCGCCCGGGCACCCTCGCGGCGGCTGAGACCGCTCTCGCCTCCCTGTCACAGGATCGTGGACGGCCGGAGGACGCGGAGCGGCTGCGCCGTTGCGTCTTCGCCCAGCGGGAGGCGACATGGGGCCCGGACCACCCGGACACGCTCACCGCCCTCGGGGATCCGGCCCGTGCTCGCCCTGGGGCGGCACGAGGAAGGGGTGTTCTCACCTGGAGGGCGCTCACCTGGAGGGCAGGATGCCTTCCACGCCGTGCAGGAACGTGTCGGAGATGAGCGCGGGGTCGAAGAGGCACCCGGCGGCCATGGCGCCGTCTCGGAGCATGACGAAGTGCCGGCCCGCCTCGTCCGCGGGCACGCAGCCGGCCTGGGCGAGCAAGTCCACGGCGGTCTCCAGGAACCACGTCCGGTGCGCCAGTACGGCCTGGTGGACCGGGTGCGCCGGGTCGGGGTACTCGGCTGCCGCGTTCAGGAAGGCGCACCCGCGAAAGCCGGGGGACCGGATGCCCTGCGTGATCGTCCGGCTGACGGCCAGGACCGTGTCGCGGGCCGGCAGCCCTTGGGCGCGCACCGCCTCGATCTGGCCCCGGATGCCCTGGTCGGCCTGCTGGAGGTAGGCGAGGACGAGCTCTTCCTTGCCCTTGAAGTGCCGGTACAGGGTGGCCCGGGTGACATGGGCCTCCTCGACGATCCGGTCCACGCCGACGGAATGGATGCCCTCGGCGTAGAAGATGCGGGTCGCCGTGCCGAGCAGTCGTGACCGCGCCTCGGACGTCCTTGCGCCCCCGGTGCTCGCACTCATGGCGTCCACCGTACCAGCCGCCTGAGGGAGAACGTTCGGTCTTGACGGTCGGCCGCGGACGGCCTTAGATGAAAAGAGACCGAACGTTCTCCCTCGTCGAGGGCTGGTCCCACTCCGGCGGCGGCGAACGTGCCGCTCCTTCCCGAAAGGCATCCTCATGGACACCACCCTCGCCGCCCCCGCCCCCGCGGCGGGCGCCGCCGTGACGCTGCGGCGCCTGTACCTCCTGCGCTTCGCGTTCGCCGCCGTATGGGCCGGCCTGCTGTGGACGGCCGCCGACACCCTGGGGCCCCTCACCAAGGCGCTGCTGATCGCCTATCCGCTCTTCGACGTGGCCTGCGCGATCGTCGACGTGCGGTCCGGGCGGGCCGCCCGCGGACCGGTCCGCGCCCTGTACGCGAACATCGCCCTCAGCACCCTGACCGCCGCGGGACTGGCCGTGGCCGTCTCCTCCGGCATCCCGGCCGTGCTGCGCCTGTGGGGCGCCTGGGCCGTCACCGCCGGTCTCGTCCAGCTGGCCGTCGGCGTCCTGCGGCGCGGCATGAAAGGACAGTGGCCGATGATCGCCAGCGGCGGCATCTCCACCCTGGCCGGGGCCTCCTTCATCGCCCAGGCCGCACAGGACGACGCCTCGCTGACCGCCCTGGCCGGATACGCCTTCCTCGGCGGGATCTTCTTCCTCCTCTCCGCCCTGCGCCTGCGGCGCTGACGGCACCACCACGCCGTGCCCGGCCCGGAAGCGGCCGGGACCGCGCAGGCCCGGCCCGCACCCCGTCCTACAGGCTCGACGAGGCGCCCTCCAAGGCCGCCGCATCCGCTCCGGCAGCTCCCCCCTGCGCAGCCACGGTGCCGAGAGACCGGCGCCCAGGAGGCCGTCGAGCCCCGCCCCCGAGAGCACCAGCCGGCGCCGGATCGCTGTGCGGCCGCCCTCCCCGCGCTCACCAGCCGGTCGCCAGGGCGTGGTTGAGCAGGCGAGCCAGTATCGCCTGCGCCGTCAGCCACGGACGGGGGCGCACCTGGTGACACACGCCGTCCACCCCGGCCGGCGCACGCGCCACGGCCACCGGATCGCGCACATCGGCACCCGGGTCCGCTCGGACGTCGTAGCCGACGGACTCGTGCCCGGGCTCCCGCAGCACATCCACGACAGGGGACCCGATGAACCCGGCACTGCCGGTGACCAGTACACGCATCCGTCCACGCTGCGCCCGCTCACGGACCGCACCAGGTGCAGCGCCCCGCACGTCACGGGTCGGTAAGAAGCAGCCGCCCGCAAAGCCGGCCGGGCAACCCGCCGACACGGGTAGGAGGCACCCATGACGCGCAACGAGCCCCAACTGCCCACCATCCTGCTGCCGGTGCTGCGCAGATCCGCGGAACGGTTGCTCGCCTCCGCGGCCGCCCTGACGGACGACCAGGTACGGGCCCCCTCACGGCTGCCCGGCTGGAGCCGCGGACACGTACTCACCCACCTCGCCCGCAGCGCCGACTCCCGCACCCGGCTGCTCACAGCGGCCCGTACCGGCGCCGACCTGCCGCAGTACCGCGACGAGGCCGAGCGCGAGAGCGAGATCGAGGAGGGTGCGGGACGCCCGGCCGCCGTCCTGGCCCAGGACCTGCACAGCGCGCTGCACCGCTTCCTGACGGCCGCCCACAGCCACCCGCAGGACGCCTGGGACGTCCCCGTGCGCTGGCTCGGCGCGGGACTGCGCCCCGTGCGCGGCGCCGTCAGCAGCATGCTGCGCGAGGTGGAGGTGCACCACACCGACCTGGCCACCGGCCACGAACCGGCGCACTGGCCCGCGCCCTTCGTGCAACGGGAACTCGCCACCGCCGCGGCGGCACTCCACGACCGCAGCGACGCCCCGGCCCTGGTGCTGCTCGCCGACGAGGACCGGGTACCACGCCCGATCGGTGACCGAGCCGGTCCCCAGGTGTCGGGGCCGGCCGCACACCTCCTGGGCTGGCTGACCGGCCGCACCGACGGGAGGACCCTGACGGTCGACCCGCCCGGTCCGCTGCCGCCCGTGCCCGCCTGGCGGAAGTAACCGGCAAGACACCGGCCCGGCCCGGCCGTCGAGCGGCGACCGGCGACGCCCTCGCCCTCCTGAACCGGCCCGGGGGACCCCGGCAGGCGCGCGAGGCACCGGCGTTGCGGCGGGTGCGGCGGTTTCGTAGCGGAACCGTTGCGTGACGTGGCGGGGACGCCGAGGGGCAGTCGGTACGCTCCCCTTTGGCTTCGCGGCTTCGGCGGGGGCCGGACTGCCGCAAACAGGGGATGGTTCATCATGAGCAGCACACCTTCCGCCGACCTCTTCAAGCCACTCCAGGAGGGCGACCCGGCTGTGGTGGGCGGCTACCGCCTGGCGGCCGTCCTCGGCACGGGAGGCATGGGCAAGGTCTACCTCTCCTACACGCCGGGCGGCCGGCCCATCGCACTCAAGGTGATCCGGTCCGAGCTCAGCGAGGAGCCCGAGTTCCGGCGGCGGTTCAAGCAGGAGGTCCAAGCCGCCCAGCGGGTGCAAGGTCTGTACACGGCGCCGGTCATCGATTTCGACACCGACGGAGTTCAGCCCTGGCTCGCCACCGCCTACGTGCCGGGCCCCTCCCTCGCGCACGCCGTCGCCCAGCACGGAGGGCTGCCGCTGCGCAGCGTGCTGCTGCTGACGGTCGGGGTGGCCGAGGCGCTCCACGTGATCCACGGCGCGGGGATCGTGCACCGTGACCTGAAGCCCGCCAACGTCCTCCTGGCCTCCGACGGCCCTCGCGTGATCGACTTCGGAATCGCCCGCGCGGCCGACACGACCGCGCTGACCGGCACCGGCGTCAGCGTGGGCACCCCGGCGTTCATGGCGCCCGAGCAGGCGTCGGCCGGCACGGTCACCCCCGCCACCGACATCTTCGCCCTGGGACAGATCGCGGCCTTCGCCGCGATCGGCTCGCCCGCTTACGGTGAAGGCTCCTCGCACGCGGTGCTCTACCGGATCGTCCACGAGGACCCCGACCTCAGCCGGCTGCCGGGGGAGCTGCTGCCGCTGGTGTCCCGCTGCCTCAGCCGCGACCCGGACGGCCGGCCGAGCCTTACCGAGATCATCGAGCTGTGCCACGAACTGTCGCCCACCGCACTGCGCCAGGGCGAGGACTGGCTGCCGCGGACGGTCGCCGGATCGATCACCGAGCGGCTCCGCCTGCCCGAACCGGCCAGGACCCCGCCGCCGCAGCCCTCCGTCACTCCGACGCCGACCCAGGTCTCACCGCCGCAGCCGCCGCCGGGCACGGTGGACCCGTACGCGCCGACCGGGTTCGCCACACCCCCCGCGCCGGGCGCCGTGGGCCCGGTGCCGCCCCCCGGACACCCGGGACAGCCCGCGCCGGGCCACCACACCCCGGCCCCCCACTACCCCGGGCACCACACCCCCGCCCCCGGCTACCCCGGGCACCACACCCCTGCCCCCGGCTACCCCGGGCACCACACGCCACCGCCCGTCACCCACCATCCCGCCGGGCCGCCGGCGCGCCAGAAGCCCAAGCGGACGGGGCTGATCGTGGCCGCGGCGGTCGTGGGCACACTGGTCGTCCTGGGAGTCATCGGCTCCCTGCTGTCGGACGGGGGCGGCAAGGACGAGAACAACGGGGCCAACGCCCCCGCCGGCAGCAGCAGCCCTGCGGGCGGCGACGGGAGCCCGGGCGCGGGACAGCAGAGGAAGGACCCGCGGCCCGTCTCGTACACCGGCATCGACCTGACGGACGGCTACCAGCTCATGCTCGCCGACAACCCGCCGCGGCCGGTGGAGAGCGAGGACGCGGCGTACGGCGGCGGTGATCTCTACTTCAGCGTCGTCAACTTCCTGGACGAGTCGTCGATCGGCACCGACAACGGGAAGCTCGTCGTGCTGAACAACGCACAGAAAGGCTCCCTGGAGACCTGCCGCACGGAGACGCGCTACACCGAGAAGATCGACCTCACCCAGCTCACCCAGGGATCGCAGATCTGCGTCCTCAGCGACGCGGGCCATGTGGCGGTGGCCACCTACCGCGGCAAGTCGAGCAAGAACGACCCCGGCTCCTACGTCACCATCGACCTGCAGATCTGGCGCAACGCGCAGGAGCCCGGAGGCAACTGAACCCGAGGCGCGAGCGGGGCCTCACGTCATCTCCGGGCTTCACCCTCCGGCCGCCGTACGCAGGAGCGCGGCCCGAGGAAACCGGCCGGTGCGCGAGCCTGCTCACCGGCCGGGCCCGCCGACCCGCGCCGAACCGGCCCACAGCAGACTCCTCGGACCGGCTCTGACGCACCGGCCCGGCACTGAGACAGCGCGCCCCGCTGCCCCGCGCCTCGACGCCCGCACGGCCGCCGCCCTGGCCATGGGGGAACTCCTGCGCGCGGTGCCACCCCCGCGACGCCCCACCTCGCTGAGCCGAAGCACACCCCGATACGAACACCTCCCACCGAAGCCCCGCCACGCAGTGGCATCGATCACGGCGCCCTGCTCCCGCTGCACCGGCACCCCCACACGGCCAACGCCCGTACCCCGGCCCGGAGGCACCGGTAGGGCACTGCCGGCGCCGTCCCGGCCGCCGGGTCCGCGGTGCCCACCGCCGTACTCGTATCCGGAGGCCGACGCATCATCCGGCGTGCCACCCGGCGAGGGACGGCGCGCCGTCTCAGGGGTCGGTGGGCCTGCCGCCTGACTGCCTCTCCTTTCAGGGGCTTTGCCGGCTGCTGCCCGTACCCGCCTGGCGGAAGTGACCGAGAGACGCCGGCCCGGCTCGGCTGTTGAGCGAGGGCCGTCTCCCCCTCACCATGCCTCGATCAGTGACATGGAGTTGGTGCCGCAACGACGCCGCAGGCTGACTGCTCCTGGCCTTGGCGGCTGGACGCAGCGAATGATCAACCCTGTGGTTCCTGCGGTTTGACCTCTACCTCGTGCAGGTTCTGGTCCTTGAACTCCGTGCGTGCCTCCGTGCGATGACCACGGGCGATGTAGTCGCGGACGACCAGCTCGACGGCGTCCTGGGGCGATCCGACGCCAGCAAGAACCATCACTTCCACCACCAGCTCGGCGTCGAGACTGACGTTGATCTTGGCCACGGATTTCCCCTTCATCGTGTCGTGTCCGGACTCTAACCGCTCAAGGCGTTGACGCGTGATCACGATCCGATGAGGCGCAACAAGCGGGGGGTGCCTCTGTGTTCTTCGTCAAGCGTGTGGCCAGCTTCGGCATTCGAGATGCGATCTCCTTCGTGGGGCATGAGACTGTCTGGTCGTGCCATAGATGAGGAGCGGAATAGAGGCGGCCTTGGCTGAGGCGTCGTCGCCTTCGTGGGCGCAACGTGTTCGTGCTGGGCATGACCTTGCTCCCTTCGCTGATGTTCCTCAGGCTGCGGAAGTGCTGGTGGGACTGCTGCTGGACGTCGAGGACACGGCGGTGACCCGGCAGACGGCAGAGGCCCTGACCCGGGTGGGGACGGTGGCCGCCGTGAGGCTCATCGCCCTCGCGGTTGCCGAGGCTGACGGCGACCACGCTGACTGGCTGCAGACCGGCGTGCATGACGCGCTCGTGGGACCGGACGGTGTGCCGGACGTCGCAGCGGCCTGCGGACAGCTCGCGAAGGACCAGGAAGAAGCTGTCCGGCGAGGTGCCGTGGAGATCTCCAAGTGGACAGACGACACAAGGCATTGAGCTGAATCGACCCGCCTGTTCGCCGGTTCATGCAGCCGTCGCCTGGGGGACGCGGGGTTCGTAGAAGGTGCCGTCGCGGAGCATCGCGAACAGCACGGTGCTGCGTTGGCGGGCACGCCCGCCAGGCTCCGAAACCGCCCCCCCGCAAAGCCCATCCCCTACGAAGGCGACCCCCGCCTGCACACCGCCGCGGAAACCCTTCGGGCAGCCCCGACACCGCCCGTCACGCCATCGCGACATCCCCCGCCCCAACAGGGCCCGACCACGGTCCGATGCGACAACACCGCGCTCATAGCTGTTTTCACCCTGGCTGTACCCACAACTTAAAGACGCAGGTCACCACGCACGCAGTCGCGTGGTCGGGAGCCCGACATCCCCTCTGCGCACCCCCTGCGCTGGCCCCGGACTGGAAGAAGAAGGAGAAGGGAACGGGGTGGGGGTGAGCGTGCGGCCGGAGGATCGGGGTCGTCTTGGTCCTGTGGCGCGTCGGCCGGGGCCTCCGCGCTGCGGTGCCGTACGGGGGCGGCGCACCAAGGGGAGCAGACGCGGCAGGGCGCAGCTGCGGGGGAAGTCAGAGAGTGATCTGCGGAGTTGGTGCTCCCGCGCCGTCCGGATCATGGTCCTGGCCGTGCTCGCGCTCATACTGGGCGCGGGCCTCGTTCATGGCGTGCTGTCGGCTGCGTTCGCTGCCGCCGTCCTTGCGGGCGCCGACTGGCTCTGCCACCGCCAGCAGCGGGCCCAGTGGGAAGTGGCACGGGCCCAGGGCCTGCACTACGCCTTGCCACAGCTGCACGCACTGCACCACTCCCAATTCGAGGAAACGGTCCGCGAGCTGATGCACCGCGACGGCTGCCAAGACGCCCAGCGGGTCGGCGGCCGCGGCACCCTCGGCGCCGACTGAAGGAGCCACCGACCCGTTCGTGCGGCGCTGGGCCCGGGGCCCAAGGGCAGCGGGCGCACAAGGAGGAGCTGCGCCGCATCGCCGCACAGCACAGGGCCGAGCGGGAGGCCGCCGTCCCGTGTGCGCCGACCGCGGCACCCGGTTCACCGACGAACGGTGCAAGGCCATCGAGCCCGCCGGGTGGGACGCCCCACGCGAGACCCACCCGCGCCTGTGCGAGGACTGCAAGCAGAAGGCCGGCGCCGTCGTCAGCCACGACGGCAGCAAGCGCGCTCGGACGCTTCCGCGGCGGGCTGAGCACCAAGGTCCACCTGGCCGCTGACGGCCGCGCGCGGCCCCTCGCTTTTGACCGTCACCGCGGGCCAGGCCGGTGATGCACCCGCCTTCGAGACGGTGATGTCGCGGATCTGCGTGCCCCGCAGGGGCCGGGGCAGGTCCCGGACCCGATCCTTGGCCGTTAGGCCAGGCGGAAGCCGAAAGACTTCGCGGTCGACCTGAATCGGGCGTTGCGAACCGGGTCGTGATCGACCTGTCCCACTACGCCGCCGTCACCGACAGGCTGAGTCTTACTCTGCAGAAGCATTTCAGTGTTTCCTGCCCGGCGACTTGTTGCTCTGCTGCGAGCCCTTGTCGCGGGCCTCTTCGGTCTTCTTGGCGAGGCCGGGTGGGCGCTTCGGTGTTTCGTCCGTCTTGCCGTTCCACGTGGTCGCGGGAGATGCGCTCGTGTCGCCCGGTGTGGCCTCTGCTGTCCGGGCTGCGGAGTCGTGTGTGGTTGAGCCGATGCTGAATGTGTAATCCGAGGGAACGCGACGTCCGGGCCTGTCATCGGGGAGGGCACCCGCAGACGTGCTGCGGTCAGAAGGTGGCGCTGTGGTGGCAGAGGGGACGGCCTCCTCCTTCTGTTGCGCGGTGTGAGGAGCGTCCGTCTCTCCGGTAGGAGAGCTGGTGATCTCGGTGGCGCTCTGGTCGTTCCCTTGTGATGCGGAGTCGTCGGTGAAGGTGAGGGCGGTGGCCATGACAGCGGCGATGGTGACGGTCGCACCCGCCACCAGGGTGCGGCGTCGGGCGGGCACGGTGCGGTGGGTGGCTGGGGCCCTGGCAGTCGGCGGTTTTGGGCGCGTGCGGTCGGCAGTCCACGATGCTTCGTGGTGGGGGACGAGGCTCTTGACAGGCGATGACGGACCGGCTGCACGTCGTGCCGGGTCGGCGAGTTCCGTGAGTGCGCGGGCGCATTCGTCGGCCGTCGGGCGGGCTTCATCGTCCAGGGCCGTCATCTTCCGCAGCAGTCCCGCCAGTTGTTCCGGAAGGCATGGAGGCAGGACAGGCCGGCGGTGCAGTCGTGCGATCGCGGCTTCAAGGGGACCGCCGCCGTACTCGAGTCTGCCCGTGAGACATTCGAGGAGGACCAGGCCGAGGGCGTACACGTCGGCGGGTCGGCCGACGGGCTGGCCGAGGACCTGCTCGGGGGAGAGGTAGGCGGCGGTGCCGATGAGCGTGCCACTGGCGGTGCGGGTGGTGGCGTCCAACATGCGGGAGATGCCGAAGTCGGTGAGGTACGGGCGGTGCGAGGCATCCAGAAGGATGTTGGACGGTTTGACGTCTCGGTGGACGATTCCCGCTTCGTGTGCGTGAGCCAGTGCGTGGGCGAGATCGACGCCGACTGCGGCTGTCGCCGCGGGGGACAGTGGTCCTTGGGCGATGCGGTTCTTCAGCGTGTCGCCCTCGATCAGTTGCATGATCAGGAAGAGACGTCCGTTGTGCCTGCCCGCGTCGTAGGCGGTGACCAGTGCAGGGTGGTGCAACTGGGCGAGGATCACCGCTTCGTCGTGCGAGGCGTCCTCGATGTCGAAGCCGGTGTCAGGACGGAAGACCTTGACCGCCACCGGCCGCCTCAACCGCAGATCGAAACCCCGATGGACGTCTGCGGCACCGCCCGACCCGATGAGGCCGTCCAGACGGTATCGGCCGCTCAGTACCTCGGCGGAGCACCGGGAGACCACGACCCGAGCCGACTCACGAAGTCCCATTCCCTCTCCCACTGCATCGAGGTGCGCACGGGCCACGCTGGTGTGCCGCCGCCGGACGCAGGTACCCCCGGAGGCTCTGTACGACACCCCTCCCTTCGGTGAGGGAGGCGGACTACGACGTGATCATCGCCCGCCCGCCCGCCCAGCCTCGGCATCGCGATGGACGCCGCTCTCTACTACGGGCGCAGGCGCCGCGGCGAAGCCGCCGGCGGCTCCGGGGTCGTCATCCTCGTACTCGCCGAGGACTCCTCCGCCACCGCGTACGGCATGCTCGCCCAGCAGATCGAGGACCTCCGCGAAGACCTCTCCCAGGAGATCGACTACCTCGGCCTCGTCGTCAACCTCTACGACTCCCGCCGCGGTTACGTCGCCACCTCCTCCCTGGAGAACTGGAAGTCGCTCGGCGACCCGAAGGTCCTCGCCGTCATCGGCGACCTCAAGGAGCAGCGGGAAGCGGTCCGCAAGCGGATGCCGCTGCTGAGTTCTGCGCCTCACAGCGATCAGGCGGAGGCCATGCGGCAGGTAGCGAGGGGAGCCACCCGATGAACAAGGCCGACACCCTGGGATCGGCACCCGCGTTCGGCGCAGCCCGCGGCGCCCGGTCCTCCCGACCCAACCTCATCGACAAGACCATCGCGGGAGAGGAGTCGACCACGGCGGCCATCACGGAGCTGCCGGTCACCCTCATCAGCGACAACCCCGACAACCCGCACAACCACCTGCGCAACCTCGACGAGACGGTGCAGAGCGTCCGCGAGGTCGGCCTCACCCCGCTCTGCCCCGCCACGATCACGGCGGCCGGGGCACGCTGCGGGGTGCTGCCGTCCGGGTAGACGGACGCGATCTGCTCGCGGAAGATGCGCGGGTCCTCCTCTGGCGGCAGCTGTCTCTCGGTGGTCGGGCTCACGCGGCCCCGCCGGCGAGGTAGCGGCGCACCGTCCGCGACAGCGCGTGAGCGCGCTCCGGGGCGTCGGTGTCGTCCGGGCGCAGCCGGAGCTGGGCACGGCCGAGGTCTCGCTGGTAGCGGGTGAGCTGCTCGGCACGGGTGCCGTCAGCCTCGCGCAGCGCGGCGGAGACCTCCGCCAGGGCCGACTGCAGGTCGGCGAGAGCCGCTTCGTAGGGCTGGTCCCCGTACAGGCCGCCGGGTCCCGGCTCGACGTGGGCGAGGACCGGGTCGGTGGGGGAGCGGTCGTTCATACGTGCGTCATTCCTTCCATGTCGTCCAGCGAGGCCAGGTGAGCGGTGTCGCCCCAGGCGGCCAGACGCAGCCGGTGGCCGTCGCCGTTCCAGTGCGACACCGAGGCGTTCGGGACGGGCGGCAGTTCCTCGGGCGGGACGGCGCCGATCCCGGCGAGTACATAGCGCAGGGCGATGACCACCCCGTCGTGCGCGACGACCAGGACACGCCGCCCGGGCACAGCCCGCCCCAGGTCGTGGACGAACTGGCCGACGCGTACCGCGACGTCGGTGAAGGCCTCCCCGCCTGGCGGGCGGTAGCACCATTCGCCCATCAGCTCCCGCCGGGCCGCCTCTTGAGGTGCCCGAACCCGCAGCGCGGCCGGGGGATGCAGCTCGAAGACGCCCATCTCCCGGTCCCGCAGCCGCTCGTCGACCAGCAGGTCCGGACGCGGCCCGCCGAGCCCGGCCGCGCGGGCCGCCATCCCCTCCCACGTCTGGAGTGCGCGCGCATAGGGGGAGCACACCACCAGGTCCGGCCCGGCCTCCGGCGCATGTCCGGCCAGCCAGTTGCCCAATGCGACCGCTTGCGCGGTGCCCAGGCCGGACAGCGGCACGTCCCGGTCCCGGCCGGGCACCGGCACCGTGGAGCCGGACTCCTCAGCCGCGGCGAATGCGACGTTGGCCGTGCTCTGACCGTGCCGCACGGCCCAGAGTCCAGCTAGCGCGCAGGGTGGCACCACGGCCGTCGGCGGCATCGCATCAGGCAGTGTCCGCAGAGTCATGACGTCCCTTCATCGGTTGAGGAATGTCCCGAGCCTCCAGGGCAGGATCCGCCGCGCGCACAGCAGCAGCACGGCGTAGCGGGTCCAGGCGTTTGCCACAAGGATCACCGCGAGCAGTGACACGGCCCCCAGCGAAACACCGAACGCGGTCCCCATGGCGACCCCTGCTCCTGTGCCTACGAGCCGCCCCCCCAGCTTCTCTGCCATCGACCCGGCGCGTGCCTGGAGGGACTACTCCTCGTCGCTGACGTCGATGTCACCACCGCCGGGCCGGTGCGGCGTCAGCTTCACCGTCACCGTGTGGGTGGCCTTGCTGCCGCTTTCCTTCTCGCCCCCCAGACTGATCACGCTCCAGCGCAGTCCGCCGATCAGGAGTTCTTGCGCGGCATGTCCGACAGCAGCCCCAGCACCACGTCTCTCACCAGGCGCCGGGGCTCCACCCGCGCGAACCGGCCCGCTATCCGGCCCATCAGGACCTCGACGCCTCCTGCCAGCGGGCAGGGTCTGCGCTGTGACCCGGCCACCGCACGATCGTTTGTCTTCACACGCCGATGATCAGCGGTGGCCGCAGCCTTCCCGCAACCGGTCCACCAGCAAGATCACGGTCTACCGCTGCAGTACCAAGTCGCGCTGGTACCAGGGGTCTGACTTACCACCGAGGTCGGCCGGATCGACCAGGACAAACCCAGCCTTGATCAGCACCCTCTGGGACGCGACATTCTCGCGGGAGGTGCCCGCCCGCAGGGTGCGCAGCCCGTGCCGCGCCACCGCCAGCCGGCACAGCTCCCGGACGGTCTCCGTCGCCACGCCGCGTCCGGCGACGTGCTGCGCGACCCGGTAACCGAGCTCAGCAGTGCCGTTCTCGAGGTCGTACAGGTTGAACCGGCCCAGAACCGAGCCGTCCTTGGCAACGAGCAGGTAGAAGGCGCAGGTACCGGCCTCCTGCTCGGCCAGCAGGGCGCCGTACCGGTCGGTGAACTTGTCGAAGAAGTCGTCGCCGCGGTCGGGGACCGAGGCAGCGAAGTAGGCGCGGTTCTCCAGCTCGAAGGCCAGGACCACCGGGGCATGGCCAGCATGCAGCCGCTTCAGCTGGGGCACCGCCCGACCCTAACCGGATGGTGGGCTCAGATCATCTGAGTTTCCGCCAGCGGCAGACCAACCCCAAGACCAGGGCATATAACGATCTACGGCTGGAGTACTGGGGGACCAGTCCTTGGCGGGAGGCCTTTCCGCCTGGCCTTTCCTCGCTTATACCTGCCGCTGCCGACGGCGAAGGCGATCGAGAACGGGGCTTTCATGCCGTTGGGGATCGATCGACCCGCTGCGTATCGCCGAGGGCTACTACCTCGCCGTACGGCCAGGTGGCGGGCAAGCCGTACACGCTGCTGCGCCAGGCCCTGGCTAGGTCGTCGCGGGTGGCCGTGGCCCGGTACGCGTGGTCGGACCGGGAGCGTCTCGGCCTGCTGCGGGTCCGCGGCGAAGCGATGGTGCTGCACGCGATGCGCTGGCCGGACGACATCCGCGACCCGTCCGAGCTGCCGCCGCCGGTGGAGCTGTCCGACGAGGAGATGACGGTGCCCTCGCACTGATTGCCCTCGTGGCCCGCGACGACCTGGACAGTGCCGAGTTCCGCGACAGGTACACGGAGGTGGTCGCCAAGCTGATCGAGGCGAAGCGCGAGCACCGGGAGCCGCCGGCGCCTCCGGAGGCTGCCGAGGAGCCGGGGCAGCTCGTGGGACTTGATGGCAGCGCTGCAGGAGTCGGTCGAAGCCCAAGCCTCTCGCGGCGACAACGGCGAGCCCGCGGACGTGCACGCGATGCGTCCCAAGCGGACCGCCAAGAAGACAGCAGCCAAGAAGACAGCAGCCAAGAAGACACCCCGGAAGGCCCGGAAGGCCACCTAGTTGTTCTGTCCGGGGAGGTTGTGGACAGGTGAGCCAGGTCTCGGCTGAGGGATCTTGAACGGGTGAGGGCCTTCCGGGTTCGGTGTGGATT
>NZ_JBIDCI010000032.1:0-63139 GCF_043204535.1 Streptomyces sp. NPDC047853
GGGGGGAAGACATAACTCCCTTCCAGCAAGACATGGACATGCAGGTGCATGCCGAGGGCTGCGCGGACGACCCGCCTTTCTGAAACGACCTTTTAGTCGCGGAGCCATCCGAGCAGAAGCTTCACACCACTCCCCCGCCGGCCGCAGGCCCGGCTGCGATGCCACGCGAGCCGGGCCAGGCCAGTGGTGCCGTCGTCCGAGTCACTCGGCTGGTGCGGGGACGTGCTGGGCGAGTTCGCTCAGCAACTCAGCCAGACGCTGTGGATCACGGATGGCTGCCTTCTTGCCCAGGATGCGCAGGAGCGCGAAGAAGTTGTCGTCGTTCTCGACCTTCTTGTCCAGGAGCATGGCGAGGCTTCCCGGCTCGTCATACGGAACTCTCCGTGCGCTGTCCTTGGCCCCCTCCTTACTCACCCGAGGGGGTGCGGGCTTGTCGGCCCGCGGCTCCGGCACCACCTGCGGCAGCGGGCGGTCCGGCTCCGGCTCGGGGACCGGCTGAACGTCCTTGGATCCGGCACCCTCTATTACGCGGTAATAGCCGTCGGCCTTGTCCGCTTCCTCGTGCTGCTCGGCGCTATCGGACTCCACTCCCCCGCGCTGCCCGGCCTCACCGGTCTCCCCTGCCCTACCGCTGAGACGCCGCTTGTGCTCGGCCTCCCTCTGCGCGCGCTGCTCCTTCAGCGCTTGCAGGGCGGCCTCTTGCTCCTCGGCCGGCTTGTTCCCCACTGCGCGCAGGAGGTTGATCGGTTCCTGGTGGATCCTGGCCTGGAGTTCGGGAGTGAGGTTGAGCAGGGCGAGTCGCTGGGACACCCATCCCTGGGAGCGGTGGAGGCGTTTGGCCAGAGCGGTCTGGCTGCCGTGGATGGCGAGGAGCCTCTGCAGAGCGCGGGCTTCGTCGAATTCCTCGAGGTCTTGGCGGTGGATGTTGGCGACGAGTGCGGACTCGAGGAGTTCCTCGGAGGTGCTGCCTTCGTCGTCACTGACCATGACCTTGATGGTGGCGAGGCCGGCTTCGCGGGCGGCGGCGAGGCGGCTACTGCCATCGATGACGACGTAGGTGGCGTCACTTTCGAGATCCGCTTCGCGTTCGGGGTTGGCCTTGATGTAGGCGTCGCGGTTCATGACCGTGATCGCTTGCTTCTGGCCGTGGGTTTTGAGGCTGCCTGCCAGGTCGGTGAGGTCACCGAGGCTGGAGCGCGGGTTGTCGGGGTTGAGGCTGATGCGGTCCGGTGAGAGCTCGGTGGGCGGGGCGATGCCGTCGGTGGGTACACCGGTGGCGGCGGCAACGGCCTGCCGGCGGGCGCTGACCGGGCGCGCTCCCCCACCGAACCGGCCTGCGCCGAGCTGATCGGCCTTGCTCATGCGATCTCCCTGGCCAGCGCGCGCATACCGATGGCCTGCTGGGACTTCGGTGCGTAGGACAGCAGCGGCTGCTTCATGCGGACTGCTTCTTTCTGTTCCTTGAGATCTCCGATGAGTCCGATGACTCGGGGATCCTTTATGTCGACCCATCCCTGGAGTGAGGACGTGGCGATGTAGCCGCGGCGGGAGTCGTAGAGGTTGACGACGATGCCGAGGTAGTCGACGTCGATCTGGAGGTCTCCGCGGAGGTCGTCGATTTGTGTGGTGAGGAGGTCGTAGGCGTCTGCGGAACTGTCCTCGGCCTGGACGACGATGAGGGCTCCGGACTGACCGGGCCGTTCTCCGTCCCGGCGGCGGCCGTAGTAGGAGGCGGCGTCCATGCTGAGGCCGAGGCTGGGCGGGCAGTCGACGAGGATGACGTCGTAGTCGGGCTCGAGAGGTGCAAGTGCCCGCTCGAGGGCTGCTTCCCTGGCGCGTACCGCGGACAGGCGTACGTCGAGGAGGAAGGCGTCGTTGCAGGCCGGCAGGAGGTGGAGCCGGCTGTTGAAGTGCTCGTCGTCGATGGAGACGATGAGGTCGCGGAGGTCGCCCTTCGGGTCGCCGGCCATGTGGTTGGTGAGGCTGTCACCGTTCATGGGCAGCGGGCTGGCGCCGAGCTGGTTGGTCAGGTGGCACTGGGGGTCGAAGTCCACGAGGAGCACACGCAGTCCGAGACCGGGCAGGTTCTCGATCTCAAGTGGATCGACGGCTTGCTGGTCCTCGGGCTGGGTGTCACTGGCTCGGAGGGCCTTGGCTAGTGCCTTGGCGATCTGCACGGCGTGCAAAGCGTTGGGGTCTTCGGCGAGGGCTTCGCCGAGACCGGCGGTGATCGCCGTCTTGCCCACACCGCCCTTCTGGTTGCAGACGATGATCCGCCGGGTGACCTCGGGACGCTCGACGTCGGGTGCCGGGTTGGTGTCAAGCCAGAGCTGAATGGACTGGGCAAGTCCCTGGATCAGGGAGACGCGGCGGTCCGCGACGACTTGGCGGAACTCTTCCCACTGGCCTGGCGGGAGGAAGGTGGAGAAGGAGTCGGCGCCTGCGGTGTCGACGGCTGCTGTGGCAGAGGCCAGGCTGCACCAGTCTCTGATGCCTTGCTCGACGGCAGTCTGAATCTCGAGCCCGTGCTGTGCGGCTCTGACCTTGAGGTTCTGCCGGAGCCAGCCCGGCAGCTTGGAGACGACCTTCTCGCGGTCGTTCGAGGTGGTTGGTGAGCTCATGGGGACACCTTACTAACGTCGATGATCGTTGGAGGCATCGACACGTTAGAAACGACAGCAGGCGGGGGAGTAGCGCCGTCAGTTGCCTATTACGCGGTAATAGTTCGTGCCCCCGAGGTGGGGGAGGGGCTCAGCTATTACGCGGTAATAGCTGAGCCCGACACCGCACTCCATGACCGCATGCTTCGCCCCCCTACCTGGCGCTCCACGCTTCAGTGGCAATGCTGATGCCACGTAAGGGTGCGTGTCATGGCCCGAGAGGTCCCCACCTGCAGTAGCGGTCGGGCACGCCGAGCGGGGGACCAAGCGGACGGACTGAGCAGCGGGTGTCGATAGCAAGGAAGAACCCAGGACGATCGGGTGCATGGAGCCCTTCGCCCGGCAGGAAGGGCAGGAACGTGCGAAGCGCGCCGCGTCCGATGTTCTGGCGGAAGCCGTGGCCCTGCAAAGCATCGGCTGTCCTGTATCGGCTTGTCGTGAAGCGGGACGCCTGACGCGCCTGATCGAGGTGCCCGCGGGGGAGCCGGCGTGTGCCCCGGGTGTTCATTCGCGCGTCAAGGATGTTCAGGCACCGTCGGCCAGTCGTGCGGATCGGGGCCGGCGTTCCGCCCGTTCGAGCGGGGTGAGGGTGGCCAAGGCGCTGCATTCGCGGTCCCAGGAAGGCGTCGCAGCGGGCGGTGGACATGGGTCAGGGGTTGTGCGGCCGGTTAGCGGTCCGGGTGAGCTCGCCGGCCAGGTCGTCGTCGGACCCGGTGTCACGTCCAGGTCGGCGATCGTCTCCTCCTCTGTGTCGAATGTCCTCAGAGTGTGTGCCATTCGCGCGAGTCACGTCGACGACCATGAACGTGTCCTTCGCATCCGTGTTGGCCTCGCCCGGGTAGGGGTCGGCGATGTGCGGCATCGTCGGCCGCGCGGATAGACGGCTCGGCAGTCGAGTCGCGGGCGACTACCAAAGGCAGGGCGTCGAATGAGGCGACCTGAACGACCGTAGCCAGCACCGTTCCATGCATCGGTTCACTTGGTTAACAGCTCGTGTGCTGGGCTCGGTGTTGGGCGAGCGCTTGTCGAACGCCTTCTTCCTGGCGAGATGATGGCGTAGGCGTGGTGCTGGCCTTGCCGAGTTCTAGGCCGAGAAGTGACGGCGATACCGCCTGTATCGATCACCCGTAGGCCTCTACATCAAGCAATCCTTGGGCTGGTCAGGGCATCGGGCTGCCACACCGCACCGCGGCACCGAGCACTCTTCTGTCTAGCGAAACCGGCGACCCGGAGCTCACGCTCCTGATCGGCGGTTCCTCGAAGCATCCGGGACTCGGTGGCACCACCCCGGATTATGCTGGGGGAGTGCCCCTGATTCTTGTCAAGGGAAACAGGTCTGCGTTGAAGCCGGGGGAGGGCAACATCGCGGGGGGACTGGCCTGCTGTGGGATGACGTGAAGTGCTTCTATGCCCCGGACTGGGGGGCGTCGTTGCCGTAGGTGCGTGTCCCGGATGCCTCGGTGGAGGACTGGTGGGCGTCGTCGCTGAGAAGGGTTGGAAGTGCCAGTGCTCTGAGGGAGAGATGATGCTTCCGGTACCCCTGGCGTCGGCCGTGCTGTCTCGCCCGGCGAATGTCGAGTGCCCGGATCTGCGGGTCTGATCGACGGACAATGTGTTGGCGATCTTGTGTTTCCATGCCGACGGCGAAGTCAACGTCGGCGTCGGTATGCGGGAGTTGCAAGGCCAGGATCGGCTTGGCGTGTTCTCCGGGCGGTTGGACGACGGTTGGGTAAACCGGTGTTGATAAAGGCGGAGGGCGACTCCGGCCATCGGGTGCCCGCTGCGACGTCGAGGTGATCGAGTCGTTCTCCTCGTAGACCTGCAGGTCGGGTGATCGCGAATGCTGGTCCCGAAGGTCGCAGGCCCATGGCGGAGCCGCGAAGGGCCAACGGGGGAGGGCTCAGCTATTACGCGGTAATAGCTGAGCCCGTAGCCGGCCCTCCACAACCCGCGCACACTCCTGTTAGCGCCCTACGCGCCTGAGCCAACAGTGTTGCCGCGTAAGTGGGCTCGCTCGTCGATGAGAGGCCCTACGAGGAACTGATCGGTGCACAGGTCTATGACGACCCAGGGGTCAGGGCTCTGGGCTCTTGCTGCGCGGCCGTGTTGCTCTCGGTGGATCATGAGCCGCGGGGTGGCCGACGAGGAACGTTAAGGATGATCCGCCGCATGGACAGGATGAGAGGACATCGACCGCCTCGGAGGACTACAGCGAACGGAGTATGTCGGCACAGTCGGAGCACTCCCAACGCTTCATATTGGGCGGTGACCACGGTGCGCCCGGCTCCGCAGACTGGTAGTTCACGCGCTCCATGTCCAGGGTCGGCTTACCACAGAAAGTCCGGTCGTCTACGCCGCCGGGAGTGTGGGGGTCGACTGGCGCCGCGTGTACTGCCTCGATCTCTGAGACCGGATCGCCCGGGCCGAAGTCCTCGGACGGCTTCATACGTAGCTCGCGCAGCACGACGATCGCCATGTGACCCACCTTCGGCGCTGAGGTCGGCTGCCGCATCCCGGGAGGGCCGGTCGCGATGCCCCGATGCCTCGGGTGTCGTCGAGCCTGCCGTGCCATCTGCCCGGAGGTCGCGAACAGACCCGAGGCCTCAAGTCGGGAGCTTGGGTCTGCAGGGCTCGCCGTCGTGCTCCCGCCCGGCGGTCCACGGGCGGGATTCCGCTGCCGCTGTTCCTCGAGACGGGAACGGTCCCGCCCGCCTGTGTGATCGCCTTGCATCCACTCATCGTTGTGGAGCTTGGAGGCCACACTGGCGGGTGCTGACTGGCGGTCAGCAGCAACGGGGGAGTGGTAGTGCACCAAGCCGAGCAGGGGAGGGCCAGACTGCTCGCCAGGCTCGGGTGTGGAGGGGCACGCGTGCACGCCGGTGTGAAGGTCAGGAGTCGTTCGCGCATGGCGGCAGGATGCCATCCCACCGAACCCGCTCCCGGTTCACCTCAAGTGCTGGAATTTGGCACTTTGGCCTGGCGGCCGGTGTCACGGCCCTCGTATTGCCGCGGCTTGACCACCCAGTCAGTAGTTACACAGCGTGGTGGAGGCCGGCTGGGGTACGGAGGCATACGCGCGCCGACTCGGGAGTCTGCACGTATCGCTGTAGGGGGCTTTCGGCGGCTGAGGTTCGGGACTCTGGTCGTACTTGACAGCAGGACTGTCAGGCGGACGTCGCCGGTGGGAGGCAGCTCCAGCGCGGCGTGCGGCCGGGCCACGCCAAGGACGCGCTGAGACCAACTCTCGGGCAGCGCCCGCACCTGCATGGCGAGCGCGGCGGCCACGGCGGGCTGGTGCTCGGTGAGGCGCTGCCATGGCGTGTCCGCCGTGGTCAGCGCGTCGGGCGATAAGGTCATGTCGTTTCCTCGTCCTGGTCGTCGTCGGCCGGGAGCGAACCGCCGTCCAGATCAACGAGGGTGTAGCCCCTCCAGCGTCGACGTGTCGGGCGTGAAGGACATGGACGTCTTGCCGGTGCCGCCGGGAGGGAGGCCCAGGGACTCGGCGGCGCCTTTGGCGATGGCCATGCGGGCGATGGCGGCCCGGAAGACCGGTACGTTCTCCCCGGTCATCTCGTATCCCTTGGCCTTCTGCCACGAGGGGTTCTCGGGGTCGTACACCACGGTGATGGGCGCTGTGGTGCCCTCCGGCCACCATCCCTCGCGCACTCCGCGCGGGATGGCACGGGACAGGGCGACCGTCGGCCCGTTGAGCTTGCCGACGACGCTGCGGAGTGTGTCGGCATCGGCGTAACCGTCGCCGTCGACCACAACCACTTCGGCGAAGCGGCGGGCGCCGGCGGGGAGCGAGCGGAGGTAGCGTTCGGCGCGTTCGACCGTCCACTCGGTGTCCGCGGTGACCGCCAGTTCGTGACGGTGCTCGGTGAGGATGTCGAGCAGCTTCCGCTCGAACTCCTTACTCGCGCCTTCAATGGTGATTCTCATGAGGCCTTCCGACAGATACTTACCCGGTTCTCCGGGGCGTACATGGGGAGTATGGTCCGCCGGGCCCCTCTCCGTATAGACCTCGACCTCGGAGATTCTTGGCGGCCTGGACATCGGCCACATGGTTCCGCTCGCCGAGGTCTGGGATTCCGGCGCCGGTCAGTGGACGGTGAAGGAGCGCGAGGAGTACGCCAACGACCTCGGTAACGACCGCGCGCTGATCGCGGCGGCCCGCTCGAACCGGTCCAAGGCCGACCAGGACCCGGCCACCTGGCTCCGGCCGCACCCGGGCTACCGCTGCACCTACCTCGCTCACTGGGTGGCGGTGAAACTGCGCTGGCAGCTCAGCGTCGACGACGCCGAGCGACAGGCGCTCACGGACGGCATGACGGACTGCCCGAACGAGCCGGTCAAGGTCACCTTCGTCCGGTAGCACGCACCTGGCGCACAGGGTCAGCCGATGACGTCCAGTTCGACGTCCGGCTGGCAGTGTCCGCACGCCCTCAGGCCCGCGGCGAGCAGGCGCCGTGCCTCATCACGGTCGACCGCGCGGCGCCGCTGGCCCACCGTGTAGCAGTTCCCGGCGTGGACCTGTCCCGGCGGGTGGCGGGTGCCGGTACCCAGCTCGACGAGGCATTCCGGGGGCGCGGGGCGGTTGCGGCGCCCGTACTCCTCCTCGGCCCATCGCTGCCGACGGGCTGCGAGCTTGGTGTCGATGCGCTGCACCCACATAGCGTGCCAGATGCGGAGCATCTGGAGACGCTCGTCGTCGGGCAGATCATCGAGCACATTTTTGACTCTAGCTCCATCGGCCGCCACCTCACGTGTTCGAATTCCCGTGAGGGGGTGCCGGCGGTGATGCATGTGCGCTGCCCCGACCGTATCCGGGAGGACATCTATCGGTAGGTGCTGGAGCTGCTGCGGACCTGTCGCCGATGGTGCAGGGCGCTGCCGCCGACTGCGGCCCTGGTCGAGCTCAGGGGCGCCCTGCGCTACCACGGCCCCCAGACGCACCGGCTGGGTGAGATCCTGCGGGTGCGGACCCTGACCCGGCTCGGCATCGACGTGCGGGTCGGCATCGGCCCGACGGTCACCGTCGCCGCCACCGCCTCCGCGCAGGTCGACCCGCCTGGCGATGTCCTGACCGTCGCCCCCGGCCAGGCGGCCGATTGGCTGGGGCTGCCGGTCGAGGCCCTGCACGACTACGGCATCCACACCGTTGGCCTCCTCGCCGCCGTCGGCCCGCAGACCGTGCAGCGCCATGTGCGCCGCCTCGACGTTGCGAGCATCGGTTGGCGGCACTCCTGCCCCTCTGTGATCCATGTCACATGTCGTTCCTGTCAGGAATCGGGGCGCTGTCCCGCTCAAGTCACCGACAAAGCTAGCGAACCGACAGGAGCAGCAAATGAAGCACCGCATCGTCGTTCTCGGCGCCGGCTATGCCGGAGCCTACGTGGCCGGGACCCTGGCCCGTCGGCTGTCCCCGGCAGGCACCGAGATCACCGTGGTCAACGCCGAGCCGGACTTCGTCCAGCGGCTGCGGCTGCACCAGCTCGCGGCCGGCCAGGAGATCGAGGCTCCACAGCTCGCCGACGTCTTCGCGGGCACGGGGATACGGCTGCGCCTGGCCCGTGTCACCGCCGTCGCCCCCGAGCGGCAGGTCGTCGCCGTGGCTGATGCCGACGGCGGCGGCGAGCTCGCCTACGACACCCTCCTCTACGCGCTCGGCAGCCGCGTCGCCGACCAAGGCGTCCCCGGCGTGGCCGAACACGCCTTCCACGTCACCAGTCGTCCGGCGGCACTGCGCCTGCGCGAGCGCCTGGACAACCTGGCCAAGCGGGGCGAAGGCGGGAGTGTGCTGGTCGTCGGCGACGGGCTGACCGGCATCGAGACCGCCACCGAGATCGCCGAATCCCGGCCCGGCCTGTCAGTGACACTCATCGCCCGCGGCGAGCTGGGCGCCTCACTCTCCGCCGGAGCCCGCAGCCATCTGCGCCAGGCCTGTGACCGGCTGGGCATCACCGTCCTGGAGCACACCGAGGCCGAAGCCGTCGAAGCGGCGCGGGTGCTGTGCGCCGACGGCACCGCCCTGGCGTCGGACGCGACCGTGTGGACGGCCGGGTTCGCGGTCACCCCCATCGCTGCCGCCAGCGGGCTGGAGGTCACCGAGAACGGTCGGATCGTCGTCGATCGCACCATGCAGTCGGTCTCGCACCCGAACGTCTACGCCGTGGGCGACAGCGCCTACGCCATCGGCGACAATGGCCGACCTCTGCCGATGTCCTGTGCTTCGGCCGGCTATACCGGCATGCAGGCCACGGCCGCGATCGTGGGACGCCTGACCGGCCGCAAGATCCCTAATGCCAAGCTGGAGTACCACGGCAACCACATCAGCCTCGGGCGGCGGGACGGGATCCTGCAGATGGTCGACGCCGAAGCACGGGCGAAGCCCAAGTACGTGGGCGGCAGGAAGGCCGCGCGGATCAAGGCGGGCATCCTCAAGATGTCGCTGTGGACCACCTCGCACCCGACCTTCGGCCTGCCCAAGCGCAAGCGCCACCTGGCCGCCGTACCGGATGCGTCAGCCGAGAAGGCGGCCGCGTAGCCACCGTGGGCAGCACTGCCACTGCGCTTCGAGGTCAGGGGTGGATCACCGCCGCCCCATCCTGTGCGCGCCTGAGCACCCCGGCACTGGGCCAGATACCGGCCGCCCACCTGCGAGGCCGGAACAGCAACCGGCTGGAGCCGCTGCTGACCCGGGGTGTGCAACCAGCCCGTCCCCGTCACCAGGCAAAGAGATCTCTCTGTCCGAGGAGGACGCATGGATACTCCGGCCCCACACGTAGTCGACCCCACCGCCCTGCGCGGCATCGACACCGCCGTGTTCGCGGGCACCAACCGACACACTGCCGTCGTCCTGGCCGACGGTGGCCAGGACAGTCGTCCTGCTCACGGCACTCATCAGTGTGCTGCTCACCGCCTTCGCCTGGCCGTCGGTGCGGTCGCATGTGCACGACGTGCCGATCGCCGTCGCCGGGCCGCCCGCCGCGGTCAAGCAGGTCAGCGCCGCGCTCGACCAACGCCTGCCGGGCTGCTTCGCGATCACCGAGGTCGCCGACACCTCATCCGCCGAACGGTTGATCCGCGACCGGGAGGTGTACGGGGCGATAGACGTCAGCTCCGGCGCTCCGCAGGTCATCACAGCCTCGGCCGCCGGCGCAGGGGTCGCCCCAACCCTTCAGGGCGTCGCGGTGGGGCTCGGTCAGGCGCAGGGCCCCAGCAAGACGTCCCCTGTCCGCGACATCGTCGCCCTGCCGGCCGACGACCCCCGCGGCGCCGGCCTGACCGCCGGAGCCCTGCCCCTGGTCATGGGCGGCCTGCTCGCCGCGCTGCTACTGACCAGGCTCGTCCGCGGCATCGTCCGCCAGGTCGCCGGGGCACTCATCTTCGCGATCAACGGAGGCCTGGCGGTGGCAGCGATCCTGCAGTTCTGGCTCGGCTCACTGGACGATTCCTACCTGGTCAGCACCGGCGCGATCGCCCTGGCCATCGCCGCCGCATCCCTGACCATCATCGGGCTGGAGTCACAGTTCGGGTACGCCGGCTTCGGTCTCGGCGCCGTCACCATGATGCTCATCGGCAACCCCCTGTCAGGCGCCTCGACCGCACCCGAGATGCTGCCGGGTTGGTCCGGCACGCTCGGCCAGCTGCTGCCGCCGGGCATGACCTGGCTCGGATTCGGTGTCGCGCTTTGCATGGCCAGCGGTCTGCCCAGGCGCGAACGCCGCCTGGCCGCCGAGTCCGCCGAGTCCGCCGACAACGTGGTAGCGCAGCCGTCCAGTTAGGGTGTTCCGCGTGGACAGCACCGCCAGTGATCGCTTCGACACCAGCCGGTTCGAGGCCAGCCGGAACCGGCTGGCCTCGCTGGCGTACCGGCTGCTTGGCTCCGCCGCCGACGCGGAAGACGCCGTGCAGGATGCGTTCTTGCACTGGCAGGCTGCCGACCGGCAGCGGATCAAGGTGCCGGAAGCATGGCTGACCAAGGTCGTCACCAACCTGTGCCTCGACCGGCTCCGCTCGGCGCAGGCCCGCCGCGAACGCACCGTCGGTGCCTGGCTGCCTGAACCGCTCCTCGACGGCGACCCGATGCTCGGCCCGGCCGACACATTCGAGCAGCGTGAATCGGTCTCCCTGGCCGTGCTGACTCTCATGGAGCGTCTGTCACCGCTGGAGCGGGCCGTCTACGTCCTGCGCGAAGCGTTCTCCCACAACCACGCCGAAATCGCCGAGATCCTCGACATCACCGATTCCGCAAGCCAGCAGCACCTCCACCGGGCCCGGCACCGCATCACCGCCGCGCGTCGCGGCGGTGGCGAAGTCGACCCGGCATCCGCCCGCAGGATCGTCGAGGAATTCCTCGCCGCTGCCACCTCGGGCCGCACCGAACGCCTAGTGGCGCTGCTCACCGACGACGCGACCGCGATCTCCGACGGTGCCGGCCTGACCGAGAAGCTGCTGCGGTACGACACTCCGCAGCGCATCGCCGCCATCGCACGGGCCGGCTTCAAATCCACGCCCGCGAAACAGCGGCTTGCCGGCGGAATCTCCGCTGTCCACTACGCGCTCGTCAACGGCGCCCCCGCCATCCTTTTCGTGCCCGACGGCAAGGTCGTGGGCGCCGTGACGTTCGACATCACAGGCGGCAAGATCGCAACCGTGCGCGGCATCGCCGCCCCCGCCTGCCTCGTCCGCCTCACCGAGGCCTGGCGCCAGCACGGACCGGACACACCGCTCATCACCCAGTGGTGAGCCGGCGCCGACCGCGGCCAGGCGCTGCGCCCCGCGCTTCATAGGTGGCTGGTGGGGAGGCTCCGGACGGGGCTCCGCTGGGTGCTGTTTGCCGACAACGCAACCCCGTGAGCGTGCTCGATCAGCAGCGAGACGTCCAGGTCGCGGAAGGGCTCCAGGTAGATATCCATCGTCGTGGTCACGTCGACGTGCCCCAGCAACGTCTTAACCAGATACCAGGTGTCGCCGAACTGGCCGCGGAACGCGTACCTCCTCAGCGTTCAGGTGCGCGACCTGCCGCTCGTAGAGCAGCCGGCCCACCGAGTACCAGCGCAGCGCGAACGAGTGCCGCAACATGTGCGCGTTCGCCTCCAACGAGGTCAGTCCCGCGCGGGCGACCCGCTCGTTGCTGGTGTCGAAGGTGTGCTGCCAGCCGTGCGCCTCGCGCGGCATGCCGTCCTCGTTCAGCCAGACCGCCAGCGGCTCCAGCCCGGCGGCGGCCTGGCGGAACAGATTCCTGCGGGCGCCGGGATCCAGCGAGTCCAGCGACGCGGCCACCCGGCGATCGCCCCTGTCGCGCATCTCCAGCCGCCGGTTACGGGTCTTGCGCTCGACCAACAACAGCCCCGCCAGATGGTCGTAGCGGGCGGCGCGCTGAGCGCGGCGGACCGCCGCAGCGCGTTCGCCCTCCTCGTAGGCCAGTACGTCGGCCAGCACGCTGCGCGGCATCCAGAACCGGCGCCCGCGTCCACCCTTGGCGCAGGCCGCCGACAACCGGCAGGTGGAGTAGGTGCGGGTCTCGTCATCGGCGGGCAGCTCCAGACGCAGGACGCTGGCCCGCTCACTCAGCCGCAGTCCGGTGCCGTAGAGCCCGTCGGCGAACGCGCAGTCACGCTGGCTGTTGCGCCCGCGCCACCCGCCGATCTCCTGGCCACACAGGTCCAGTCCGCGCAGCCCGACATCGACCGAGCGGGCGTAACCGGCCGGGTCCAGCCACTTCACGTCCCTGCCGCGCACCAGGTGCGGCCCGGCCTCGAACGACTCCGTCACCGTGCGCGGGTCAGGACCCGGATTTTGCCGCCGGGCCACCGGATCGCTAACTCCGAACCGAAACCCGGCCCAGCTGTAGAACGCGCTGATCGCGATCAGGTCGTCCAGCACCGTCCCGCCGGCCACGCGCCGACATCCGCCTCGTCGGTCATCCGCCAGAACTTGAACCCGGCGACATCCTCTTCGTCGGCGTCGTGCCAGGCCCGGCCTGTAGCATCAAGGAACCCCAGCCAGACGGCTACCGCGAAGGCGTACTTCCTTCGCGTGCCCGCGCTCGCGTTACGCATCCGCGCCGAGGCGAAGAACCCGTTGACCTCCGGCACCGACCATCCGTCGGCCCGCAGCAGCACCGGCTGTCCCCTCTGAGTGCCGTGCGCGTGCGCTCACTCGGCCAGCGTCGGCAGGTCCGCCAGCACCGGATCGGCCGCGTACCACGGCACCTTCCGCCGCGGATCGCACCAATGCACCTGCCACCGCGCCAACGGACCGGCTTCCACCTCAAGTTCATCGATCATCAACGAGTAAACGTACAGCCACCCACAGTCACTGAAATCCCAGCAACAGTTGCTTGTGGCTAGAGACCGCCGACACAGCCGATGGCGATGTGGCTGGGGCCGGCGGGCAAGTCGGCGTAGTCGGAGAGGTTGGCGAGCAGCTCGCGAGCGCCGGGGGTGTTCAGGACGACGTCCTGGACACGGGGGTTGAGGCCGTCGAGGTCGAGGATGTCGCGGGCGGCGGCCGGGTCGCGGAGCCGGTCGCGGACGTCTTCGGTCCGGTCGGCGGCGGGCGGGACGGGGGAGCCGTCCGGGCTGGTGGGCAGGTGCAGGTAGCCGAACGAGGTCAGACGGATCGGGCGCAAGGGAGAGCCTCCTGTTTGGTGGTGAGGGGCGGGGCACGGAGAGCCGCGCCCGGCCGGGAAGGACGGGGCGCGGCTCTCCCGGGGTGGTGCTACTGGGCGGTGGTGTCGGTGATCACGAGGAACTGGTCGCTGGACAGGTCCATCACGACGCGGGTGATGGTGCCCTGGGCGCGCTGGGCGGCGGCGTACTCCTCCGCTGGCCAGGAGCCACGGGGGCTTCCCGCCGGGAACCGCTCCAGGACGGTGCGCTGAGGCTGGGTGGGCATCGAGCTGCCCGGCGGCGGGCACCGGCAGCTCCTGGACGTCCTGAAAGACCAGGTGCCAGGCGCCGGCCTGCGCACGGCGTACAGGGCTCGGAGCCCGCGGGGTCCTGGTGGCAGTCGACCAGGCACGCGATGCCGATCACGGCTCCGGTGGTCAGCTCGCGGCCGCGGATCGTGCGGGCGATCAGCGGGACGCGCAGGGCGGGCCGGTCGATCCGCTGGTCCGCGTGCAGGAGCATCCAGCCGCGCCAACTCCAGAGTCAGGGGCGGTTCTCGATGCCCTTGGCACCGGTCAGGATGCAGGTGGCGTGCGGCTGCTGGACGCTGATGCCGCGGCTCCAGTCGCCCGTTGGCAGAGACACGGTGCACATGCGGCCCGCCCCCACATGGCCGTACCCGGGCGGCCGGACCGGCGTCCGTTGACGGACGGCACCGTGACGTGCGCGACCGTGGCGACGGTCGCGTGGCCGGTATGCTTGCCGTCGTACAGAGCGGCGTCGGCGGCCCTCTGCAACGCAGGTCGCAGGTCCCGATCGCGTCCGGCGTTGCGGCGCCGACCGAGGCGGCGACGTCGACGGTGCGGCCGTCGTCCAGGACGACCGGCGTGTGCAACATGCGGATCAGCTGCGCGAGGCGCTGTTCGCGGCGGGCGGCGGGCAGTTCGAGGACGACGGCGAACTCGTCGCCACCGAGCCTGCCCACAGCTGCGCGCGGGCCCGCCCACGCGGTGAGCCGGGCGGCGGTCATGGCCAGGACAGCGTCGTCGGCGGCGTGGCCCATGGTGTCGTTCACGGCCTTGAAGTGGTTTTCCCGGACTGCGCGGGGATCGGTCTCTGGCGTGCGGCGGGGTCTCGCGACGGGCAAGTCGGGTTTTCAGCGTC
This sequence comes from Streptomyces sp. NPDC047853, assembly GCF_043204535.1. Lineage (NCBI taxonomy): Bacteria > Bacillati > Actinomycetota > Actinomycetes > Kitasatosporales > Streptomycetaceae > Streptomyces > Streptomyces sp. NPDC047853. The sequence goes on from NZ_JBIDCI010000032.1 coordinate 14,444, forward strand.
CTGGGCCACACGATGATGCTCGGGTGCGTCGTGAATAGGATCAACAGCTACGTACGGACTCGCATATGGAGCTGGGGTACGACATGAGGCACGCAGTCAGGGTGGCGGCAACTGCAGCATTAGCGATCATCGTCGCGGGATGCTCGTCGAACGTTGGCGGGGATAAGGGGACGGAGACGAAGGACGGTGGGGGAACAGACACCATCGCCTCTGTCCTAAAGTTCGCCAAGACCTACCAAGAGGCGGATAACGACCAGGATTGGCAACGGGTCTGCCAAATGCGAACAGATCGGTATCGCGACGGCACGATCCAGCAGTGCGTCGCTGGCTTCCACGTCGACGCTGCGGAGCCAACCGCCTCGGTGACCGAGGAGTCTGATTCACCGCCGTTGGTGAGGGCTGACGGTTCGACTGTCCCGCCGAGACAGACGCCCACGGATAGCGGACCGGAACGCGCCCAGCTCGGTCCAGTCAAAGCAACCGGTTCGAAAGCTGTCCCGCCCTTCGGCGACCACCCGGCCGGGACAGGCGTGATGGTCGAGTACACCTACACGTGGCCTGATGACTCCGGAGTCCAAAAATACGTCCTTCGTCTCGTCCAGCAGAACGGTAAGTGGTTGGTTGATCAGAGGGAGGAGGTTGCGGACTCTGACGAGGCACACGGCGATCCGATCCGTGACGCGCTAATGAGGAGTTGAGCGGGCAACCCGCCGCAGTGGGGAACGTACACGTTGAACTCCAAGCATTTCGTCAGTTCTTCAGGTATGGAGACGAGATGCGGCCTGCTGCCATGGGCGGGCCGCATCTCGCGTGATCATCAGGGTTTTCTGATCTTGGGGATGCCGAGATCGGTGATACGGGTCATATTCCGCGCCCGCATCGCCGAGGCCGAGCGCGAGGGCTGGCTCGGGGAGGTCGAAGGGTTCAGGGTCAGCCTGGCCGGCGCCGAAGACAAGCTCGCTCACATGGACCGACGAGCTTCCGGCGGTACGGCGATCGACCTCGGCATGCCACGCATAGCCCCAGCTCAAATTACCCAGGTGGAAGAAATGGCTTCACTGACACAATCACTGGATGACCAGCAATGACATCCGGTTCGACTGCCAGCACCGTGGGGACGGCGGCCCGCTCGTGATCGTCCCCCGCATCGACGGAGCACCACTCACCGAGCTGATAGACGGGTTCGAGATCGCCGCTGGGATGGAGCCCGCAGGCGACGCCTACGGCGGTCTGATTCCGGAGTTCTTCCGGTTCGGCCCGATGCAGAATCACTTCCTCGGACGGTCCACCAACGCGATGGGGCCGAAAACACCCGTTCTCGGTTGTGAATGCGGCGAATGGGGATGCTGGCCCCTCATGGCCCGCATCACCCCGACGACCGACTCCGTGATCTGGGACTCCTTTGAGCAACCCCATCGCAAGACCCGCGAGTACACGGCATTCGGTCCGTTCCAGTTCGACCGTCGTCAATACGACGACGCCCTGCGCGCGCTGAACGCCGCAATCGGCTCCGACGAGACGTAATCCGCACCCGCTACCGATAGTTCAGAGAAGCCTGCGTCAGATGTCCCCTACTGCTCGTGGACCCGGCCCAGATGCCACGCCTCCAGGAGATCCACGCCAACCTCGTCGACCGGCTCCAAGAGGCCAGGGAGCAGGGGTGGCTCGGCGAGGTGGCCGCCATCGAGACCACCATGGCCGCCGCAGCGCAGAAGCTGGAGGCCATGCGCGAGCGTGCGGCCCAGCCGTCCACCATCCACCTGGGCATGCCCGACTTCCGCCGGACCGCCGGACGAAGCACCACAGAGCCCGAAGCCCCACCGACCTCGGCAGGCCCATTGTGAGTCGATCGCGCGATCCAGACGGATGCCGCCGGGCGATCAAGTTTTAGGCAGGAAGTCCTGCCAGAACGAGACGGTCGCCCGCGGTCGCCAATCGTCTGGGGTGTGGGCGTCGAAATCGTCGAACTCGTGGTTGACGTAGTTGACCAGGTCAGTGCCGTAACAGATGATGTCGGTGCCCCACACTGAGAGAACGGGGTGGCCGTGGGAGCCGTGGCCGGCAGGCAAGAACCGATGCCCGTAGACGGGGACGAGCTTGGGGACCCGGGCAAGCAGCCCCTGGGCTTGCTGAAGGGCCTCGTCGGCATCCTCCGGCCGTTGCCCCCAGGTCGGATGCCAGTAGCCGCGTCGGACTGACAGGGCGATGCCCTCCACGGGCCACTCAAGTCGCTCTCGGAGCCCTTGGGGGTCGCCGTGGCGCCAGTCCGGCCACGGGTTCTCCCACGTGTCCCCCTCTTCGGGCGGCTGGCTGACCGGTAGACCCGACGCCAGGAAGGCCCGGTGGTCGTCGGCAAACTCGAAGCCGTACTCCTGCTCAATGCGCTGGAGCTCGATCTCGCTCAGCCCCGGAGCTATCGCGCAGCAGTCCGCAAGAGCGAGAAGGCGCGCTGCTTCGATCCCCAACTTCATCCCATCCGGCTTCATCACGCTGGAACAGTACTGGTCCCACCCAGCTGAACTCAGACAGTTTTCAAGGATGACCAGGCTGCGGGCGGTGCCCGCCGGACGAGCGCAGCGAAAACCGCTGTCCACGTGCGGCAGCGTGCGAGATGCTGCCAGGCATGATCGACCGTGAGTTGGCCGTCCGGGCGGCCCAGGAAGACCTGGACCGCCGATACTCAGGACAGCTGGTGGTGTCCGGGACCGAGGAACACGAACTCGTCTGGATCGTCTACTACCAGAGCGCGGAGTACCTGCGCACCGGGGACTTGAGCCACATGCTGGGTGGCAACGGACCCTACCTGGTCGACCTCGTCGACGGAGGTCTGCACCAAATCGGACCGGTCTCCTACGTCACCGGCGCCTGGGAGGTCGACTACCGCAGCCGTATCCGGAAGATGGTCACCCGGACCGCCGTGGACGAGTTGCACGACGAGATCCGCCAGACCGCGGTGGCCCGGCGAAGTCATCGAATACGTGACTGCCCTGCAGACCGGACCCGCACCATCTCGACTTGTGGACGCTGCCACCAGGGCCCTCGTCCCAGTTCCTGATCCTATTCTCGCCGTGCGCACTATCCGCTCCGGGCAGAGCACTGAGCGCTGAAACTCGGGCAACCAACCCGTGGTCCGGAGAGGCCATGCCCGACCGCGCATCGGTGACCACGAGATAAGTTCAGGCGCGCGGTGGCAGGACCTCGATCACGGTGGCCGTGCCAGCAACAGGTCGGGCTTCGTGCATGGTGATCACATCACCGCACTTCAGATGCCTCCACTGCTCAGGGCTCAAAGGAGCCAGCCGAACGTCGGCGGTCTCTCCTGGGCCGAGCTCCTGCGCATACTCCACCCACAGCCGGGCGATGTTCAGTTCTCGCTCCCCGTCGGTGGTGCGGTTGCCGATGTCCCACATCGGCCGGAGCTGTCCGTCTCCGGAAAAGGCAGTCCGGCGTCGGCCCTCCTCCGCACCCACCAGGCTCAGGGTGGCTCGCACGGTGCCGTGCCGGACTTCCCAAACCCGCCACTCGCACCAACGGCGGCTGCGGTCGAGCAGCATCTGCCGAGCAGCCTCGGCGAGGAGCTCCCAGAAATCCACGGACACCGGGTGGACATCCCCGATCTCGATGAGCACACCGAGCACCACCTCCCACTCCTGGCGCCCGATGTCCTCACGCACATCCCCGACCGTCTGGCCGTTCTCGGCTACTGCATCCTCAGGCAGCAGGTCGACGGCCTGCCGAAGGAGTGTGAACGCGTCATCCATGTGCTGCATTCTCCCTGCCCCGGGACGGGGGATGAAGGTCGACCAGGCCGGAGTTCGCGGCGCGACACGCTTGAACTCTCCCGGGCACCGAGATTAGCGCCCACTACTTTGAGCAACTCGTCTGCGATCCGGCCGTCTGGGCTAGTTCGGATAAGCTTGTGTCCGATGCCCCGCTCTGATCGTCCACGCGACAGAACGTCCCCGGCTTGTCGAAATCCGCGACAACCTCCTCACACGCATCATGGAAGCCGAGAGGGAAGGCTGGCTCGGCGAGATCGAAGGGCTGCAGAGCAGCCTGACCCACGCCGAGGAGAAGCTAGCCCAACTCGACGCCCAGATCTCCCGGAAGCGGGAGTCTGTCGACCTGGGAATTCCTACCTTCCGGGAGATCGCTGCTCGCACCACTGCGGCGGCCACCTCGCCGGAGCCTGCGTGACTGATGAGGAGCTGTGACATCGGCCAGTGCTGCTTTTCGCTCCCTGCTTGATGGTCGGAGGCAACGGTGGCCGAGGGTCGCCCCTGCTGTGTCGGGTGCTGGTGCCGGCCCTTGCCTGGAATCAGCGCCGTGAAATCATCTAGCGATGACTGAACCGAGCAGCGCCGCCGGCCGCACCTTCCGGCGCGAGACCGAGCGGGTCGTCAACGAGATCGCTCAGGGGCTCCGCACGTTGGACGCTGGTGTGAGGTGGTTCTCCGACCTTGCCCCGATACGCCAGCAGATGGTTCTACGGGAAGTCGCTGGCTATGCGATGCAGGCGCACATCACAGCTGCGGACGGCCGTGCGGGGGTGGCGCGGTCTGGGGTGAAGCCCACGGCTAACCCCTCGGTCATGATCTGCATGGACCCGCCCCGCTACGGGTTCGCGGGCCTGCCCTCCGCCGAACACGTCAAGGCGTTTCGCGTGCTTGTTTCCGTGTTCGCGGTTGCGGACACTCGCCGCCGCGAGAGGTACTGCAAAGGCGCCTGCGGACATGCATGGCACAACCTGCCGGTGGCGACCGAGCGGCCGTAGCATCGGCCGTTCCAGCTCGGGATCAGGTGGGGAAATTCAACGAGCCTCATCATCTCCCCGTAGCCAAGTACGGGACGCCCCTAGTAGTTCGGAGAAAGCACGAACCCAAGGTCTTCAAGGGGATGCAGTGGAAGTAGCGCCGGCGGCAGGTGCCGCACGTCTGGCGGGCTTCCATCGCCTTGTCGAGCGCGGCTTCCTTCGCGAGGGTCATCGGGATCTTCGGCTTCGCCAGGTCGATCCGGTACAGCCACGCCCACCGCTTCCCGCCGCGGCATTCGATCCGAGCGACGGGCTCCTGACCTCCGGGGCGCGAAGCGCGCGGGTTCGCGGAATCTGGCAGGAGTCTGACGGGGAACCCGTCCGCCAGCCTGTGTTTCCGGCATAGAACGAGTGGGTTCCGGCAGCTGGTCGATGAAGCCTGTCAGTAGTCGCCCGTACGCTCAGGCCCGTGAACATTGACGATCTTGAATGGCAGTCACGGACACTCGGCGGAATATCTCCTCGCCTGGTCACCATGCTCGTGGAGCAGGGGGAGGTGGAGCTGCTGGTTCAGGCCGCATCGGAGCGGGGGGAGTGGTTCTGCGCCCAGGCGGCGGCTCGCGAGCTGTCCCGGGCGGGCGAGGTCGAGCGGGCCCTGAGCGTGCTGGAGCCGTTCATCGAGGCTGGATGGAACCGGGCGCGCTGGGAGAAGGCCGAGGTCTTGCTCGAGGCGGGGAGGGTGCAGCAGGCGCTGGACGCCGTACGCCCGGACGAGGAAGGCCTTGCCTCGGAGTGGGTGTGCCACGACTTCGCAGAACTGCTGGCCAAGGCGGGCAGGCTAAACGAGGCGATCATCGTACTCACGCCGCATCTGGACAGGGAGTGGATTCTGTCCACCCTCGTCGAGCTGACAGTGGGCCAGGGCCGTGACGAACAGGTCCTGGAGCTGATCGCGCCCCGCGCTGAGCGGGCCCGCAGCGCCCGTGGTGAGGAGCGATGGAGCTTCCACCCCAGCAACGCGCAAGATCTCCAAGCCCAGGTCCTGGAGCGCGCGGGCCGGGCCGACGAGGCCGTACGGATGCTTGGGGCAGACATCGCAGCCGGGCATTTCTTGGTCCAGAACACACTGATCGCCTACGCCGAGCTCCTGCGGCGCCACGGGCGCCTGGAAGAACTGCGCGTACTGGGCACCGGTGAGCGTGCGGGTGAGACGCTCGCGTACTACACGCGGGCGCTCGAAGACGACGGACAGGCAGATGTGGCCGAGGCCGCGCTGCGGCGTTTCATCGCGACCGCCGAGTATCCGGACCGGTTCCGCTGGCCTCTGATCGAACTGCTGGGCCGCCAAGGTCGGATCGAGGAAGCCGTCGAGGTGGGTCGCCCGACGTTCGACTACCACGACGCCTGCCTCTTCGAAGGCATCATCCACCTGCTACACGAAGCCGGACGGCCGGACGACGCCCTGGCGCTCCTCGACGAACGCAGTGCTGAGTTCGTCGAGGAGCATTCATCCTGGTTCAGCTCGAACCGGATATGGCTGCTGGGTGAGGCCGGTCGGCACGAGGAGGCCCTCGCCTACGCTGAGACGCTGCCACCGGACACGTACGGCCTGACGGTCAGCAAGGCATGGATCATGGAAGATATGGGGCGCCTTGAGGAAGCTCTCATGCTGCTGCGGGCGGATACCGAACTGCGGCCATCGGAAGTGGCCGAACTGCTCATCCGGCATGGCCGCGCCACCGAAGCCGTCGCCGGAATGCCCTCCCTCGCCGAACAACATGCGGCCAGCCGGCGGCGCGACGCGGCCATTCAGGCCGAACGTGGCCCCAACGACCCTCCCTTCTAAATGCGCGGCCTCTGATGAGGCGCCACCTGGGTGGCTTCGCCTTGCGCTCGCCTGCGGCAAACCCTCCCGTCACCGCATCCAATGCCGCTTTCGACGGACGGGACAGATGAGGATGATGGCGCGGTGACGAACATCAGCGATGATCATGTGAAAATCCACTTCCAAATGGAGGTGGACGAGGACGGTTGGCCCCCAGCGAGTGTTGAGAGCCTCTGGGCGGTGGACCTGGGTGACGGGACAGCGAGACTGGACAACACCCCATGGTTCGTACGCGGGGTCGCCAGCGGCGACATCGTCCAGGTGGAGATCGACGACGACGGACTGCGTTGGGCTGGGGAGACGATCCGCGCTTCGGAGAACTGCACCATCCGATTGATCGTGCTGAAGGACGGGGGATCGGCTGCCGCCCGGCAAACTGTGCTGGAGACCTTTCCGTCACAGACGCTTTACTGGTGAAGAGGCAGTGAGCTCTTTCAGAGTGGCCACTGATCGGGTGACCGGCCAGCGGCCCGCAACGCACGAGGCTCCTGTGCCGTTGAGAGAGGTGTTCGATGTCTCAACTCAGCAGCGCAGGAGCCTCGTTGGTTCCCCATCCTGCCTCACTCGACCTGCCGCACGCCTTGGTCGAGTGGGTAACCATGCTCGTCGTCACCCGTGAGGGTGACCGCCGCTGCAAGCTCCCACCGCACCAGCGTGCTCTCGTCGCCTTGATCTACCTGCGTCGGCACGACCCGCTCACGCAGATCGCCGCGGGCTTCGGCATATCCGTCGGCACCGCCCACGCCTACGTCACCGCCGTCGTCGGCCACCTCGCCCGCCGGGCTCCCGGCCTGCTGCGAGTCCTGCGGGAGACCGATCCCGAGCACGTCCTGCTCGACGGCACGCTCGCCGAGTGCGACCGGGTCGGCGACAGCCGGGCCGATTTCTCGCAGAAGCACCGCCGCCACGGCGTGAACGTGCAGGTCGTCGCCGATCCCGCGGGCAACTTGCTGTGGATCTCGCCTGCGCTGCCCGGCCGCACTCATGACCTGACCGCGGCTCGCACCCACCGCATCATCCGGATCTGCGAATGCCAAGGAGTGCCCGTCCTCGCCGACCGCGCCTACATCGGCGCCGGTCCTTGGGTGACCACGCCGATCAGACGACTTCCGCACCAGGACCTCAGCCCGACCCAGCGGACGATCAACCGGGCCCTGTCAGCGGCACGGGCACCGGTCGAACGAAGCGTCGCGCGGCTCAAGTCCTGGCGCATTTTCCGCCGGTCGCGCTGCAGCCCCAACCGCATGACCGCCATCTCCGCTGCCGTCCTCACCCTGGAGAGACAACGCTGAAAACGCTCAGTGTTCTTGCGCTGCACTATCGGTATGGGTGCAGAGTCGAGGTCGGTACCCAGGGGAGGCCGCAGTGGAGTGTCGAGACATGTCGCACGGTGCGCGCCTGGCCGTCCATCGGGCGGTGTCCGCATCTCTGGCTGCGTACAGCGATCACGCCTTGCACGGGTTCCTGAGCACGGCGCTGCCGGTCGGCGCTGGCATCGGCGGGACGTCGGCCCTGGTGGACGTCGTCGGCACGCCGGTCTTCGTGAAGCGGGTGCCCCTCACCGACTTGGAGCGGAAACCTGAGCATGTCCGGTCCACGGCGAACCTGTTCGATCTGCCGGTCTTCTGCCACTACGGCATCGGTGCCATCGGAGGCCCGGGCTTCGGAGTCTGGCGCGAGCTCGCGGTGCACACCATGACCACGAGCTGGGTGCTCGCGGCAGAACACGAGGGCTTTCCCCTGATGTACCACTGGCGGGTACTGCCGGACTCAACGCCGCTGCCGGAAGAACTGGCTGACGTCGAACGAGCCGTCGCCTACTGGGGCGACGCGCCGCAGGTGCGCAAGCGGATCCACGCCCTCCAGAACTCCTCGGCGAGCGTCGCGCTGTTCCTGGAGTACATTCCGCAGAACCTGCACCAGTGGCTCGGTGCCCAGGTAGCGGCAGGAGACGAGAGCACCGACCGGGCCTCCACCATGGTGGAGAGAGCGCTGGAGGCCGGCACCTCGTTCATGAACAGTCGCGGGCTCCTGCACTTCGACGCCCACTTCGAGAACATCCTCACCGACGGCCAGCGTCTCTACTTCGCGGACTACGGCCTCGCCATGTCGTCCGGCTTCGACCTGTCGCCGGAAGAGGTCGAATTCTTCGACCAGCATCACACCTACGACCGCTCCTACACCGCCACGTACCTGGTCAACTGGCTCGTCACGGCTCTGCACGGATTCTCGAAACAGGACCAGGATGGCCGCTACGCCCTGGCACGGGCCTATGCCGACGGCCAGTGCCCCACAGGAGTCCCAGACGCGACCGCGGACATCCTCGCCCGTAACGCGCCCATCGCCGCTGTCATGTCCGACTTCAGCCGCCGGTTCCAGCGCCAGAGCAGGCACACTCCATACCCGAATTGAGCGCGTTTTACTGGCGAAGAGGCGGTGTTCCGACCCTGCACTATTCGATCCATGTGTCGGTTCTTGCCCACCAAGCCGGACGTTCCAGAGGGCTGATTCATCGGACCGCATGGCTGGACCCCGAGGGCGAACTCCGACTGACCGAGGGCACCTCGAACTGGTTGGAGGCCGGCGGGTGTCGAAGGCCCGGGCGGTTTTCGGCCGTGGGGCTTGTGACCCCGTAGGTCGGCACCGAAGGCGCGGACGCCTGACCGGGCTGACGAAGTCTCGTCCCTGCAGCCCAGGAAGCCGCTACGCGGCCGGACTGTCCGTGGCCGGGGACGGAGCCGCTTCTGTCGTAGGCGACGGAACATGCCCGTTGGACGAGCGTGCCTTTCGCCATGGCAGAAGCAGCGCGCTCGCCATGCACAGCACGCCGGCGATGAGCAGGGCGCCACGTACGCCTGCGACGGCGGCGATGAGGCCACCGGCGATCACAAATGCGGCCTGGCACGTCTTCGCGCCCACTGACCAGGAGGTGCCGACTCGGGACATGAAGGCGTCCGGTGTGGCCGCCATGCGGTAGGTGGTGAACGACGGGTTGAAGACCCCGGCGGAGAAGAGCAGGCCGAAGTCGGCGGCCACGATGACAAACAGGCCGAGGGCACCGGAGGGCGTCAGCGGCAGCAGGATCGTCCACAGCGTGCGTGCCACACCGGACACCAGCAGAACGCGACGCTGTCCAAATCGCCGGGTGAGGAGCGGAGTCAGGCGCGAACCCAGCACACCGCCCAGGCACGGCAGTCCCAGAGCGAGTCCGTACTGCCACGGCGCCAGACCGAGGTCATCCAGCATGAGGACGGCCATCAGCGGGGAGGCCATCATGACGGATCCGCCGAAGAGCAGCGCGTTGAAAAACAGCGGCCGTAGTCCTGGGTGGCGCAGGAGGTACTGCCAACCGGCCGCGATGTCCCGGCCCAGGTGAGCGGTGGCGGCGCGTGCCGGTGGCGCGGATTCGGGCTGCCGGATGCGACGGATCCCCACAGCCGATCCGTGGAAGGACAGCGCGTCGACCACCATCGTGGCCGCCGCGCCCAGTGCCCCGATCAGAAGCCCTCCGACGGGCGGGCCGGCACTGACGCTGATCCAGTTGGTCGTCTCAAACAGGCTGTTGGCACGAAGGCGGTGCTCGGGCAGGACGAGTGCTTTCAGATGTGCTCCACTGGCCGCGTCGAAGGCGACAGACGCAGCCGTCTGGAGAACGCCGACGACACACAGCTGGGTGAAGGTGAGCCTGTCGAAAGCCATGGCGACAGGAATGCTGACCAGCAGCACGCAGCGGACCAGATCGGCGGTGATCATGACCGGCCGTTTGTACTGGTGCTCGATTCGCACACCGAGCGGCAGAGCGATCAGCGCGCTGGCCACCGTAGCCAACGCAGCGAGCACCGAGACCTGGAACGCCGAGGAATCCAGCACCAGAAGGGCAATCAGCGGCAACGCCCCCATGCCCACGGCACTGCCCGCTGCGCTGACCGCATAGGCGCCCCACAACCGCCGGAAGTCCTGCCCGAGCGTGCTCCGCCGTACCAACCGAACCTCCCGAGGCGCGAAGGCGCTCAGCGTAGTGAGTCGGACCAACGACCACCTCGTGATCAAGCCATCAAGCTGGCCGGTCACAGGCCAATGCGAAGATTCACTCCTCTGTGGCGGCGCGGGCGGCGAGATAGTCCGTCCAGCTGTCCTGTGCGAACTGAGCCCATCTGTGTGCGGTCTGAGGATGGATGCCGAAAGGGTCGCTCGCGACGATCGGGGGGAGGTTCGGCGACTGCCTCGATCATGGCGGTGTTGCGTGCGCTGGGGCCAGGAAGGCCGTGCTGGCGCATGAGGGAGTGGAGTCCGTCAGGAGATCGTGGCCGGCTGGGTGGGCGCCCAGGCAGCAAGTACTTCGGATGGTCTCCTGTCGGCTGTTCGATGATCGAGACGTGGCCGATGGGACGGGTGGCCTGTTGTTCGATGAGTCGGGCCAGCTTGGGCGGCAGGAGAACGGGGTTCTGGTCGATGGTGAGGTAGGCGTCGTCATCCTCATGGTGGAACCGGTCTGTCGTGAGCTGCAGGATGCGGACGGTGGGCAGTCCGTAGAGCCTGGTCAGGGCTCCAGCGATGCGGACTTCGAGCGGTAGTTCGTCGTCGTTGAGGCATCGTCGTAGCTGTTCGTGGTGTTCTTCGCTGCTGAGGAATCTGGTCGGCAGGCCGCTGTGCTGGGGGACGGCGGTGAGCTTCCCGGTGAGGCGGCGGGCGACGGTCCACCGGATGAACGCCCCGATGCGCCGGGTTCGGTGGGATGTCATGCAAAGGTCGAGATCGCCCTGGTTCAGCGAGTCGAGATCGAGGTCTTCCGTCTCGAGCCAGGCAATGAACTCTATGGCGGCGCGAATCTCCATGCGGTCGACGGAGGCGGCGCCGGACGTATAGCTGCCTCGGTCGGACCGGCGTCGCGGAGGATGCACCATTCCGCGAAGGGATGGAGAACCCTTACCAGAATGCGAACGTCCGCGCCGTCCATGTCCTGGCGCCCCTGCCCGCGAAGGCCGGCTCCGCCACGGCGGCCGCCGACCCGCTTCCTCAACCAGATACACCCACCGTGCCGATGGAGCGCCAGGCCGTCCGGCCGTCCCTCGCTGACCCGGCCATCGCTGAGGCGGTGCAGCGGCAGACCGCCGCGATGCGAGAGCTGGCGCGCCGGGCGTTCCCTGAGCCAGACGTCGTTTTGGACGGCGCGCCAGGCTCCGGTTGAGCAGGCCCGTCTTCAGCGTCGCCGCCAGGCTGCCCCGACCTTCAAGGTTGAGTGACTACTCCTGGGCATCATCGTTTGTGACTGCCGAGGGAGCCGCTCCTCCTTACGCAGGTGTCCAGTCTCAGAACTCAGTCGGCGGCGAGTAGCTGCTCGCGCAAGATGTCAGCGTGCCCGCAGTGGTGGGCAAGCTCGCGTAGGACTTGCAAGTACACCCAGCGCAGCGTGCGCGGCCCGGCACGGTGGCCGGTCACGATGGTGTCCAGCGGCAGGTCGGAGACCACCATCCGGGCCGTCGCGCAAGCCTTCCGGTGGGCCGCCGTGACGGAGGCGACGGTGTCGTCCTCGGCAAGCCGGAAGGACTCGTCCGGGCTCTGAACCATGCCGAGCTCCTGACGTGATGTGCCGCCGACACACTCCTCGAACCACACCCGTTGCATCCACGTGACGTGCTTGAGCAAGCCGAGCAACGTTGTCGCCGACGGGACGAGCCGGCGGCGGGTCTGCTCCTCAGTGAGGCCGACGAGGGTTACCTCGAGGGCGTCCCGATACTCCTGGACGAACGCATCGAGCTGGGTTCGTTCGTCATCCAACGGCACATCGAACGGGCCCATCAGAGTCTCCCATCACGGGCGCTGAGCACGGGATCGCCGTACGCGCGTACCGGTTCCCCCACCGTAGACAACCAGCCCTAACGATCACTCAACCTTTCGGTGAGAAAACCTAGCGGTCACCGACCTTCGATGACAACGCTCAACCTTCACTGCGAGAGAGCAGGTCCGGCCGGAGGTGCTGGCGCGCCACTTCGTCCGAGGCCGCAATCCGTACGCTAAGTGTACGTGAAAAGCACGCTAATTGTTCGTTCCGTGGAGTAGGGTGATGCTCGGGAGGTTCTCCATGTCCGAGTTGTTCGATGCGGTCGACGCGCTGGTAGCGTCCCGTTCTCCGCTGCCGCCGGCAGAGGAGCGCAAGCGGCTGCGCGTCGCGCACGGCCTGACGCTGGACGAAGTCGCCGGCGCGCTGAATGTGCGTCGGGCCACGGTGTCCGGCTGGGAGTCGGCGAAGAAGCCGGTCGAGCCGCGTGGCCTGGAGCGCGAGGCATACGCCCGGCTGCTGCGGCAGCTCGCGGAGCTCTACCCCGCACCCGCAGCACCGGAAAGGACGGCGGCCCCGGTGCCCGCCACGTTCACCGGCACACCCGATCCGGCAGGTGAAATGCCAGAGGTTCGGGACGCTGCGGCCGAAGAGATCGTCGAAGCGCCCCGCCCGGCGGGCCTCGCCGACCCGGCGGAAGTACGGACTCTGTCCACGGCAAAGCCGTCCGAGGCCGCGGCCATGACTCCAACCGAGAACACCCAGCCCCCTGCCTCTGTCACCGCTGCTCCGGCCGCGCCCCGCCCGGCGCGCACGACCAGGACGCCGTCGGCGCCGCGACGCCCGGGTGCGAAAAGGGCGGCCCTGGCCGGCGCCCCGGCGAGCTCCGCCGATCCGCGGTTCGAGAACGGGCCGCTGGCAGTTGTCGATGTCGAAGACGGGCAGGCGCTGGCGTATGTCACCGGCGGCCTGGTCCTGGACGTGCCCGCCAAGAGCATCCCGGCCCTGGTCGACTGGGCCCTGGGCGAGGCCAAGCTCGGTCAGCCGCGACTGTCCGGGCCGGGTAAGGACGCCGACCCGCTGCTCGTGCTCACTGAAGCCGCACTGGAGCGCTACGGCCTGCCCGTCGCGCTTACTGAGGAAGAGAAGCACGCTGGGCGCCTGCCGGAGGGCCATAAGGTCGTCAAGCAGCTCGCGCGCGCGGAGTGGAAGCTGACCAAGCGCGGCTTCGGACCGTGGGCGCGGATCTACCGGCCAGCACACGGTTCGGAGCGGGCCTGCGTGCAGCTGTGCATCCCGTCGTGGAACGCGCTAGACACGCGGCACTGGGGCGAGGCTGGGCAGCTCCCGCCGGCCGAACTCGCCCGCGTGCTCGGCGCGTACGCCTCGCGGGTGATGACGCCGCGCGGTTCCACCGCAGTGACCGGCCTGGAGCTGATGACCGCCCTGCACCCGCCGACCCGGGCCTCCGAGCCGGACGCCGACGGCAAGCGGCACTCCGAGCACAACCCCGGCTCGCTGGGCAAGGACGCCATCGACCCGATGAACTGGCCGCCGTGCGAGGTCCCCGACGGCCACCCGGTTCTCAAGGACCTGCCCCGCTTCCATGTGCGGGGTCCGGCGGAGAAGCTGTTCGAGGAGGCGTACGACTGGGCACGGCCGATGACCGATGCCGAGTGCACTCTGCGTCACCTGGTCGGCATCGACGTCAACATGGCCTTCGCCGCCGGCGCCAACGGTCTGAACGTCGGCCTGGGCGAGGCGACGCACGTCAAGGCCCCCGCATTCGACCCGAAGCTGCCCGGCTCGTGGCTGGTCGACCTCTCCCACATCGACCTGTCCCGCGTGAAGGTCGGCAAGGAGTGGGTGGAGCTGGACGGCTCGCTGCTGCCGTCTCCGTTCACCCCGAAAGGAGAGCGCCCGACCGGCCCGGCCTGGTACGCGACGCCCACCGTCGCGTACGCGGCGGAACTCGGCTACGAGGTGCGTCCGCTGGAGGCGTGGGTCCGGTACGACCATGGCCGTTACCTGGACGGCTGGTACCAGCGGCTCCGGGACGCTTACCTCGCCACGATGGCCGACCTCGGCGTTGACGCCGACCTCACCCCGGCGGACTTCCTCGCGGCGATGGACGACTACAAGGAGCGTGACCCCGAGCTGGCGGTCGTCGCCTCGGCGATCAAGGCCACGGTCAAGGGTGGCCTGGGCAAGCTCCGCGAGCGGCCCCGTGGCGAGGGCTGGAAACCCGGGCAGCCGTGGCGCGCCCTGGCCCGGCCCACGTGGCGGCCGGACATCCGCGCGGCGGTCATCTCCCGCACCCGGATCAACCTGCACCGCAAGATCATCAAGCACGCGGCGTTCACCGGGCAGTACCCGGTAGCGGTCCTGTCCGACTGCGTCGTCTACGCGGCCGGCGGGCCCTCGCCGCTGGACTTCCTGCCCTACCGGGACGGCAAGCCGCTGCCCGGTGGCTTCAAGCTGGGCATCAACCCCGGCCTGGTCAAGCACGAAGGCACCCAGACCGTCCTGTGGGGCGAGGAAGTCCGGGAGCGGTTCAACGCCCCGGAACTCAACCTCGCCCGGTACATCAAGGACGGCACCGTCACCGACGCCGACAACGGAGAGTAGGAGTAGGTGACCATGAGCCTGTTCGGGGACGGCCTGGACGCCGCGGTCCAGAAGGCGTTCACACGCCCGGCACCCAAGAGTGCGCCCGCGCAGATGCGGTACCTGGTCAAGCAGCTCAAGGGCACGAAGGCGGTCGCCCAGATGCTGCGAATCTCCCAGCGCACCGTCGAACGGTACGTGAAGGACCAGATCAAAAAGCCCCGCCCGGACCTTGCCGCCCGCCTGGAGCGCGAGGTGAAGAAGCGGTGGCAGCCACAGATCCGCGCGAAGGCCAAGGCGAAGGCGGCCAGCACGGGCGGCATCGTCATCGACACCCGCGCCCGCCTCGGCTACACCGCGCCGATCGGGTCGACGGACCAGGACCGCACCCGGCACCTGACCGTCGCCCTGCCCCCGGTCTACGCCGCCCGCCTTTTCGACGCCCAGGAGGCCGGCGCCACCGACGCCCGCCTAAAGGAGATCGCCGCCGAAGCGCTCAAGGAGGTGTACTTTCAGGACAGCGGCCGCCGCGCCGGCTCCCTGGAAGAGGTGCGCTTCACCGACATCGAGCACCTTGAGTTCGACCTCTAACAGCCGCAGCCCGAACAGCCCGCGAGCCCCGGACGGCAAGACCCTCGTGAGCGGTGGAGACGACGGCACGGCGCGACTGTGGGACGTGGCGGGGCGCCGGCAGCCGGCTTCACTCGACGGCCTCAGCGGTCAGGTGAAGACGGCAGTGTTCAGCCCCCGACGGCAACACTCTCGTCACCAGCCCGGAGGTACGGCTGTGGACGCCCACACGCGAAAGCAGACCGGCGCCCTGTCCGGCGCCGGGTGGGAGCCCGGCGGTCTTCAGCCCGGACGGAGACATGATCGCCACCAGCGGCCGGCGGGGCACGGTTCTGCTCTGGGACGCCCGTACTCATCAGAGGGTCGCCGCACTTCAGGTCGCCGACAGCGATGACACCGCCGTTCCCTCTCGCCTCGCGTTCAGCCCGGACGGCAGCACCCTTGCCGTCGCCCTCTCCAACTTCCTCTCCAGCGACCGGGAGAAGGCCGCGGTGCAGCTGTGCGACGTACCGGAGAAGCGCCGCACCGCCGGGCTGCAGGGCCATACGGGGCAGGTGACCTCGCTGGCGTTCAGCCCGGACGGCGCGACGCTGGCCACGGGGGCGAGTGACGCCACGACGCGCCTGTGGGACGTGCGCGGTCACCGTTCGCTGGCCACTCTCACCGGACACAGCAACACCGTGTTCGCCCTAGCCTTCAGTCCGGACGGCCAGACCCTGGCGAGCGGAGGCCAGGACCGCTCCGTACGTCTGTGGGACGTGCGGGAGCGCACGGCCCTGGTCGTGCTGAACAGTCATACCGGGTTGGTGAACGTACTCGCGTTCAGCCCGGACGGCGCGACGCTGGCCGGCGGGTCCGCGGATGCCACGGTCCGGCTGTGGGGCATGCGGGCCGGACGGCCGCGCGCCACCATCGCCACGTCGGACGGTTCGGTACCCCAGATCGTGGTGTCGAGCCCGCAAGCCGTATACAGCCCGGACGGGAAGGTGCTGGCGGTCGGCGACAACAGCGGATCCGTGGGACTGTACGACGCCCGTACGCGGCACACGCTGGGCCGACTGACCGGGCAGAGCAGCAAGGTGAGCTCGGTACAGTTCAGCCCGGACGGCAAGTATGTCGCCGCGAGCAGCCATGACAGTTCGCTGGTCATGCTGTGGGACGCGCGCACCCACCGTCGCCTCGCCACCCTCGACGGCCACGACAGGCCTGTGCATTCCGTCATCTTCAGCCCGGACGCCCAAACCCTGGCGACCAGCAGTTCCATCGACGGAACGACCCGTCTGTGGAGCGTACGGAGCCATAGGCAGCTGGCGTCCGTCGCCGCCGGGGCCGGCTGGACGGTCTTCAGCCCGGACGGCAGGACCCTCGTGACCGGCGGCTTCCAGTCTTCGTCGGTACACCTGGTGGACGTCCGGACCCACCGTCGCCTCGACACTCTCGACGCGGTCAGCAAGAGCATCCACTCCGTCACCTTCAGCCCGGACGGCAGCACTCTGGCCATGGCGAGCGGGGACGGGAAGCTGAGGCTGTGGGACATCGGTCGGCGCCGCCTCACCGTGACACTCGCGGGGCACACCGACATGGCTCAGTCGGTCTCCTTCATCCCGGACGGGAAGACCCTCGTCAGCAGTGGTCGGGACGGGGCGGTCATGCTGTGGGACGCGCACACCCACCGTCGCCTCGCCAACCTCACGGGCCACACCGGAGTGGTCTGGTCGGCCGTCGTCAGCCCGGACGGCAAGTCCCTGGCAACGGTCGGCGACGACCGCGCGATACGCCTCTGGGACATCGAGACCCACCGGCAGTTGGCCCTCTACACCGGCCATACCGGTGTCGTGAACTCGGCCTTCTTCTCCCCGGACGGGGACACCCTCGTCACCAGCAGTTCCGATCTGACCGTACGGCTGTGGGACACCCGCGCCTTCCGCGACCTCGCCACTCTCACAGGCCGGGCCTGCACCCTCGCGGGCCGGTCCCTGACCGAACAGGAATGGCACCGTTACGTCCCTGACGGGGCCGCGTACCGCCGGACATGCCCATGACGGCGGACGCTCGGTGTCAGGGCGGCTCGCCGGTGTGCCGGTGAGCGCGTTCCTCACTTCGCAGACGGACCATGTCGACGCTTAGCCGTCGAACCGACTCGACCCAGGCGGCCACATGGCAGCCGAATTCGGCGATGTGTGTGAGGGGGATCTTCTCGGCGACGGCCAAGAGGGCCAAGAGGGCCAATAGGGCGTCCGCCGGCGTCTCGCCGCTGTCGCATGCCGGGCACAGGTCCGCTTCCCGGAACCCCTCGACGGAGTGCCCGGCGATGTTCGGCCACACATGACCGAACCGGACACGGAGCAGTGCCGCGCCTCCGCAACGGGAACATGGCGGTAGCGGGCCGACTTGGACGGCGATCTCGTCACCGTCGGTCATGCCACACCGTGCCAGGTGTCCTGGCCGAAGGAGCCCTTGATGTCGGAGGCGATCGTGGCCGCGTTCACCATCGCCCCGAGCAGGTAGACCGTGGTCTTCTGCGGGCCGCGTACGAAGAGGTGGACGGGGTTCTCCCCGGGGTGGGCGCCGATGATCCGCTTGAGTTCGCCGACCATCCGCTCGTTGACGCGGTGGTAGGGGAACTCCAGCTGGACCGGTGCTGCTCCGCTGCGCTCGGCGGCTGTCACGTCGAGGACCTGGAGCTCCTGCCCGAAGATGCTGAGGGAGCCGTCCCGGTCGTTGATGCGCCCTTGGACGGAGATCACGCTGTCCTCCACCAGGGCGCTCAGGACCAGCTGGTAGACGGCAGGGAAGAAGAGGACCTCGATCGTGCCGTCACGGTCGGCGAGGTTCACGATCGCCCAGGCGTTGCCCTGCTTGGTCACCTTGTTCTGGACGCTGGTGATGAGCCCGGCCAGCCGCACCGTTCCCTCGGTCCGGCCGGAGGCCAGCAGGTCGGGGATGGTGGTGTCCCGGTGGGCTGCGAGGATGTGCTCGGTGCCGTCCAGGGGGTGGGCGGAGACGTACATGCCGAGCATCTCGCGCTCGGTGGAGAGGAGTTGCTTGCGCGGCCATTCGCTGTCGTCGATCCTCACGTCGAGGCCGAAGCCGGACTCGCCGTCGTCGCTGCCGGCGCCCAGTCCGGAGAACAGGTCGTCCTGGCCGTAGGCCGCGGCCTTCTTCAGCGGTACGACCGCGTCGATGGCCGTCTCGTGCACGGCGCACAGTCCCCTGCGGGTGTGACCGAGCGAGTCGAAGGCGCCGGCCTTGATGAGTGATTCGACGGCCCGCTTGTTGAGGGCTGGCAGGTCGGCCTTGTCGAGGAAGTCGGCGAAGCCGGTGAACTTCCCCTTCGCCTTCCGGGCCGTGATGACCGTGTCGATGACGTTGTCGCCGACGTTGCGGACGGAGCGAAGGCCGAAGCGCACGTCGTCGCCGACGGCTGTGAACTCGGCGACGGACTCGTTGACGTCCGGAGGCAGGATGGTGACGCCGAGCTTGCGGGCGTCGGCGAGGTAGATGCCGGCTTTGTCCTTGTCGTCGCCGACGGACGTCAGCAGTGCCGCCATGTACTCGGCCGGGTAGTTGGCCTTGAGGTACGCGGTCCAGTAGGAGACGAGGCCGTAGCCAGCGGTGTGGGACTTGTTGAAGGCGTAACCGGAGAAGGGGAGCATCACGTCCCAGATGGCCTTGATGGCCTCCTCCGAGTAGTCGTTGGCCTTCATCCCGTCGTGGAACTTCTGCCACTCGGCGGCCAGGACCTCGGGCTTCTTCTTGCCCATCGCGCGGCGCAGCATGTCGGCGCCGCCGAGCGTGTAGCCGGCCAGGGTCCGGGCGATGGCCATGATCTGCTCCTGGAAGATGAGCAGGTGGTGGGTCGAGCCCAGGATCGGGTCGAGGACTTCCCTGAGCTCCGGGTGGATCGGGTCGGGCTCCTGCTTGCCGTTCTGCCGCAGGGCGTAGTTCGTGTGCGCGTTGGCGGCCATGGGGCCGGGCCGGTACAGGGCGAGGGCGGCGGCGATGTCCTCGAAGCGGGTCGGTTCCATCAGCTTGAGCAGCGCGCGCATGCCGCCGCCGTCGAGCTGGAAGACGCCGAAGGTGTCGCCGCGGCCGAGGAGCTCGTAGGTCTTCCTGTCGTCGAGAGGGATGACGACGGTGCCGGTGGTGCCACCGTCCATCGGGTCGACGGTGGCGAGTCGGACGCCGCGGTTCTCCCGGATGTTCTCGATGGCGTGGTCGATGACGCCCAGGTTCCGCAGGCCCAGGAAGTCCATCTTGACCAGCCCCATGTTCTCGCAACTGGGGTAGTCGAAGCCGGTGATCTTCACGCCGTCGGAGGCGCGCATGTGCAGCGGGATGCGGTCGGTGAGCCGGGTCTTGGACAGGATGACGGCGGCCGCGTGCACACCGGTGCCGCGGGTCAGGCCCTCGACGCCCTTGGCGGTGTCGATGACCGTCTTGACGTCCGGCTCGTTCTCGTACATCGCCCGGATCTCGCCGGCCTCGCCGTAGCGCGGGTGGGCGGGGTCGAAGATCCCGTCGAGCGGGATCGACTTGCCCATGATGTCCGGCGGCAGCGCCTTGGTGATGCGTTCCCCGTGGCTGAAGGGGTAGCCGAGGATCCGGGACGAGTCCTTGATCGCGTTCTTGGCCTTGATCTTGCCGAACGTGTTCACCATGGCGGTGTACTCGTCGCCGTACTTCTCGGTGACGTACCGGACCATCTTGTCGCGCTGACGGTCGTCGAAGTCGAGGTCGACGTCGGGCGGGTTGATCCGCTCGGGGTTGAGGAACCGTTCGAAGAGCAGGCCGTGCTCCAGGGGACACAGCTCGGTGATGCGGGTCGCGTAGGCGACGATGGAGCCGGTGGCCGACCCGCGGCCGGGTCCGACGGGCACGCCGTTGTCACGGGCGTACTTGCAGATGTCGGCGACCACGAGGAAGTAGGAGCTGAAGCCCATGGGGCCGATGACCGACATCTCGGTCTCGAAGCGCTCCAGGACCTCGGCCGGGACGGGATCGCCGTAGCGCATGGCGAGGCCGCCCAGGACCTCCTTGCGCAGCCAGGACTCCTGGGTCTCCCCGTCGGGCACGTCGGGGAACTGAGGCATCTCGTCGACGTTGTCGAAGACCTCGTCGTACGACCCGACCCGCTCGGCGATCAGGAGCGTGTTGTCGCAGGCCTCGGGGAGCTCCGCGAACAGGGCCCGCATCTCGGCCGCGGTCTTCAGGTAGTAGCCACTGCCGCTGAACCGGAGCCGCTTCTCGTCGGCCTTGTTCTTGCCCACGCCGATGCACAGCAGGTTGTCGTGCGCGTCGGCCTGGCTCTCGTGGACGTAGTGCGCGTCGTTGGTGGCCAGGAGCGGGATGTTCAGCTCCTTGGCCAGGCGGAGCAGTCCTTCTCGTACATCCCGCTCGATGGACAGGCCGTGGTCCATCAGCTCCAGGAAGTAGTTCTCCTTGCCGAAGACGTCCTGGTAGGCGGAGGCGACCTGCCTGGCCTCGTCGTACTGGTTCAGGCGCAGCCGCGTCTGGACGGCGCCGGACGGACATCCGGTCGTCGCGATGACGCCCTCGGCACGCTCGGCGATCAGTTCCATGTCCATGCGGGGCTTGCCCGCCGGGAACTGCCCCGAGTACGACGCCTCGGTGGACAGGTGGAAGAGGTTCCGCAGGCCCTGTGCCCCCGTCGCCCACATGGTCATGTGAGTGAAGCGGCCACCGCCGCTGACGTCCTTCGAACCCTCGCCGTCGTCCGACATGGCGCGCTGGCCGCCGGGCCCCCAGAACTCCTGCCGCCGGTTCCGGCGCGAGGAGGGGGCCACGTACGCCTCGATCCCGATGATCGGCTTGACCGAGCCGAAGCCCTTGGCCACCTGCTGGAACTCGTAGGCCCCGAACATGTTGCCGTGGTCGCTCATGGCCACGGCCGGCATGCCCTGGCGGTCCACTTCGGTGAACATCGGTTTCAGCTTCTGAGCGCCGTCGAGCATCGAGTATTCGGTGTGATTGTGCAGGTGAACAAAGCTGTCGGCCACCAGGCGCGCACCTCCGAGGGCAGTCTCGTGAAGCCGCACCTTATCCCCGGGTCCAAGATCAAGTCGGGCTCTCCGGCGCTTGGCGGGGCGCGTCAACTGGGTGCGGTGCGGGTGACCTTGGCCTATCGCGCGGGAGGGGAATTCGGCTCGGCGTGTCGGGTGGGACCGTGCCGGTGAGGGTCTTGAGGAGGCGCGATTGCTGATCGGTCATGGGTCGCTGGAGGTGCGCGGGGGCGGGCGGGGTCGACGGAACCGAAGCCGGGGTTGCTTACGCCGGTGCCGGGGACGGGGGAGAGGCTTCGCTCTGCCCAGACCGTGCGGGGGACCGTTCCCGCGGGTGGGGGAGTAGGGAAGGCTGGTACACCTTCAGAAGAGCCGGGTGGGACCGTAGCTCCTAAGGCGTGTCTGACAAATGATCACCTGGCTGGTTCTCTGAGCCAGAGGATCAGGGAGGCCAGGATGATTCCGGCTCGGTAGCGGTCGGCGAGTTTGTCGAAGCGGGTCGCGATCGCGCGGAACTGCTTGAGGCGGGCAAAGCATCGTTCGACCATGTTGCGATCGCGATAGATCTCTTTGTCGAAGGCAGGCGGGCGGCCTCCCAGGCGTCCACGCCGTCGGCGGTTGGCCGCCTGGTCGCGGTGCTCGGGGATCGTGGCGGCAATGCCCCGGCGCCGCAGCAGGTGGCGGACTGCCCGGCTGGAGTAGGCCAGGGCCTGGCGCGTCTGAGAGCGGCCCGGATCTTCCAGTTCGTCCCCGTCTGTGGCCCCTTTTTGCGGGCGCCGGCTGCGTGCTGGTGGGCCCGGTTGATCGTGGAGTCGACGGCGACGGTCCACTCGACTTGGCCTACCGAGTCGTCGCGGACCCAGACGTGTTTCCAGCAGCGTCGTCCACGTGCCGTCCGCCTCCCAGCGGGCGAATTGCTCGTAAACGGTCTGCCACGGCCCGTACCGCTCCGGGAGATCGCGCCACGGAGCCCCGGTCCGCAGCCGCCACAGCACGCCGTTGACCACCTGCCGGTGATCACGCCACGGACGGCTACGCCCGTCCACGTGCGGCAACAGGGGCTCTATCCGCTCCCACACCGCGTCCGTCAACTCGCCTCGACCTGCCACAAGATCAATTATCGGACGGACCCTGGGATCCCCGGGTCGAGCGTTCTTGTCAGTGGCCACGCCTACGGTTCTCCCATGTGTGTTCAACGGCCGTCGCACCCGAAGGGGACTCCGATGCGTGAGGCAGGAGACGTACGGGAGGCATGGGCCCGGGTGGCCACATGGCTCGAGCGGAACGACCCCGGGGTCTTCGCCGCCCTCGGCGGTCCCGGAAGCCCGGAGGCCATCAGGCGGGCCGAACAGCGCATGGGGCTGGAACTGCCGGCGGATCTGTGGCAGTGGCTCCTGGCGAACGACGTGGACGCAGACGAGCGCACCGATCCCCGGGAAACCCTGGTGGAACGGGGGTGCGACGTGCCCGTTCCCGGTGGGCACCTCCTGCTCGGCCTGGAGGACATTCAGCGGGTTTACCTCCACCAGCTGGACATGGAGCGGATGGAACCGTCCGAAGACCCCGACTGCCCGCTCTGGCGCCATGAGTGGCTGCCGATTGCCGCCGAGCGCGACGGCCTCTACGGGACGTTCCTGGACACGGCCGAGGGGACGATCGGAACGTGGGCCGAGGCGTGCGCGCCGGAGGAAGGGGTGTACGCCTCGCTGTCCGCGTTCTTTCATCAGGCGGCGGACCTGCTGGAGGGAGTCTCCACCGGGGACTGGAGCGGCCCCGGCGCGCCCGCGCGGCCCCTCAAGCGCGATGAGCCCCGGCCGGAGGACGAGGCGGTACGCCGCTGGGCCCGCGCCCACGGCATGGTCGTGAACGACCGCGGGCGGGTTCCCTCGAGCATCCGTGAGGCGTACGAGGTCTCACGGAGGTGACCACCGGATCCGGCCGCCGTCAACGGCCCTCGGCACGGCCCGTGACGGCGACGGTGGCGATCCCCGAGCGCCGCGACCAGGCGGCCAACCGCCGACGGCGTGGACGCCTGGGAGGCCGCCCGCCTGCCTTCGACAAAGAGATCTATCGCGATCGCAACATGGTCGAACGATGCTTTGCCCGCCTCAAGCAGTTCCGCGCGATCGCGACCCGCTTCGACAAACTCGCCGACCGCTACCGAGCCGGAATCATCCTGGCCTCCCTGATCCTCTGGCTCAGAGAACCAGCCAGGTGATCATTTGTCAGACACGCCCTAGTTCCCCCTGGCCGCACCGGACGCCAGGGCATGAACGCCACACGGCGAAAGCGCGTCGCCCCACTCGGGGCGACGCGCTTTCGCCGTCACCTGGGCTGCGTCGTGCCGTCCGAGAGTCTCTACCTCTCACCCTTCTTCTTTGCTTCACGCCGTTGGCGGAACATGGCTCCCACGGCGATTCCGACCACTGCGACGACTCCCAGGATGATAGTCGCCGGCATAGAATCGTTGATCGGCGTGAAGGCCAGGCTGTCCATTCGAACTCCTCTTTAGTGAGCGTTTGATTCTAGTATTGGACGGTTCATGATGAATTTCGTGAGTTGGATCGAGCACTCAACGGAGTGATTCGTCGGAAACGCCGCTTCTGCGGCAATCAGCAGAACGGCAATGCGCCGGGTTCCTGGCAAGAGCTCCTGTCTCATTCATAAACCCACCGGTTCGCACCGAGTTGAGAACTCACGCTCCGGTGCACCCGGCACCCCCGCACACGCCCTGCACAGGCCAGCTGCCGCCGCGTACGCAGACAGCATGCAGTCCTCACGGCCCTATCCCAGCGACCTGTCCGACGCCCGCTGGGAACTCATCCGCCCCACCCTCGAAGCCTGGCGCCAGGCCCGCAACGGCATCCGCAAGCCAACCCACGACCTGCGCGCCCTGATGAACGCCATCCTCTACGTCGACCGCACCGGGATCCCCTGGCGCTACCTGCCCCATGACTTCCCGCCCCACCAGACCGTCTACGGCTACTTCGCCCGCTGGGAAGCCGACGGCATCTTCGACCAGCTCACCGGCCTGTTACGCGGCAAAGTCCGCCAGGCCGAAGGCCGCTCGAGCGAACCCAGCGCCTGCCTGATCGACAGCCAGAGCATCAAGACCTCCGCCACCGTCCCACTGACCAGCCAAGGCGTCGACCCGGCCAAGAAGATCATCGGCCGCAAACGGCACATCGTCACCGACACCCTCGGCCTCCTCCTGGCCGTCACCGTCACCGCCGCCAGCGTCCACGACTCCGCCGCCGGCACCCAGCTCCTCGCCGACATCGCCGCACACCATCCCACCGTCACCAAAGCCTGGGCCGACAACGGCTACAAGACCAAAGCCGTCGAACACGCCGCCCACCTCGGCATCGACCTCGAGATCGTCCAACGCGACCCCGCCACCCGCGGCTTCCACGTCCAGCCCCGCCGCTGGGTCGTCGAACGCACCCTCGGCTGGCTCATGCACCACCGCCGCCTGGCCCGCGACTACGAAACCCACCCCCACCGATCGGCAGCCATGATCCAACTCGCCGCCATCAACCTCATGACCCGCCGCCTCACCCACGAAACCACCCACAACTGGCGGGACAGCTAAACCAAATGAAACAGACAACCGAGAATCAAACGCTCACTTAGCCCGCCCGAAGACACCGAGCGGCCTGAGCTGTGGCAACGGGCCGTGGACGTGATCCGCCGCGAGCCCCCGGACTACCGGGCCTGCTTCCTGCACCGGGACTTCCATCCCGGCAATGTCCTCTTTACCGGCGAGGGCGACGGGTTGCAGATCAGCGGCCTCGTCGATGGGTAGAGACCTCGTGGGGACCGGCCGACCTGGACGTGGCCCATTGCTCGACAGCCCTTGCCCTGCTGCACGGGGTTTCCACGGGCATGCAGTTCTCCGACCTCTATGTTGCGGCGGGAGGGACGCTGGCTGAGGATCACGCTTCTCATCTCTACTGGCGTCTACTGGACGCCTTGGCCTTCGCTCCGGACGCGGAGAAGGTCGCCGTCCCATGGCGCGAGGTGGGCCGTGCCGATCTGACCCCCACCCTGCTGACCAGGCGCCTGGAGGGATACCTCCAGGCGCTCTTCGCGCGCTACGCCTGAAGCCTGATCAGCTGCCTGCGGCCAAGAGCACAGGCCAGTCATGCAGCCAGTTGTTCGGGACGTTCGAAACACCCGTCTTACAGGGCGAGCCGGAATCGTAAGGGGACGACGAGTTCGCCTCATGGAAGCCGACTACCGCGGCGACGCTTGACTTGTTAGCCCCCTGAGATGTCTTTCAGAGCCCGCATGTTGACCGAGTCGATCGCGCACCGCGACCAGTCCAGGTCGCCGCGGGAGCCGAGCTCATCGAGGACCAGGCGGTGGAGCTTGGCCCACACCCGGGCCTTCGTCCATTCGGTGAAGCGGCGGTGAGCCGTCGCGCCGGACGGGCCGAAAGAGGCCGTCGGCAGCTGCTGCCACGTGCAGCCCGACGTCGCAACGAACACAATCGCGGCCAACACCTCACGGTCGCCGTGACGACGCCGGCCGCCACCCTGCGGCCGCGACGGCGCCTCCGGCACCACCCGCTGAACCAAATGAGATGACTTGTTAGGGAAACTGCACGAGATCCCGACCCCGCCCCCTACCTCGAGCGCGGTGTGCCCAACGGTAAGACCGATTCCGGTCCTACCTACGATGGACGCCGAGGACCACCGAGGCGGCCGCCAAGCCGATGCCGAGCGGACCGTCCGGGAACGTCCCTGCGACCGAGACGCCGACCCTGCGGTGCTGGCCCACTGGCCGCCGTCCCAGCAGGGCGTCCAGACCGCTCGGGTCGACGCAGTGGAATGGGGTCACCGCCCGCGTAGAGGTAGAGGTAGAGGTTCTCTTCCTGTCCCGACGGGTCGGGGCAGGGTGAAGCGGCCGAGGACGGGGTCGTAGTGGCCGTTGCCCATCTCCTACAGGCCTGTCGCGTCGGCGTACGCGCCCACTCTTGCGCCCCCCATTCGCCGGCAGCCCATGTCGGTACCACTCCTCGTGACGTAGGCAGCAAAGACGCCCGCCCAACGTTCAAATTGAACTCAGGCGGGCACTTTGGGCCGCTATTTCTTTTCTCTCTTGTAACTCCAGTAGGCCAGGAGGATGGTAGTCACTAGTACGAAACCTCCTAGGGCCCAAGTAGCTACTGGATTGTCGAATCCGATTCCGGACGTCGCAGTGTTCATTTTCCTCCTAGAGCCATGAGCCACTGAGCCTTTCCCAACCTGGTCGTACCAGCCACGAGTTGGACGTTCCTGTGCAACGGCGAAGCTCCTGGTAGACGGTGTCACGACCAAGATCCACCGTGCTGCCCAGGAGCTTCGCGTGCTTGTCTATCCGTCGTCGATCGACCTGTCCAGTCAAACCCTGCGGTATCTGGCTGGACAACTCACCTTCCGGCGGCAGGAGATCGGAACGCGGTGGCGACGACTGACATCAGGGCGCCAGGCCCTGCTCGCCCTGGCCCACCTGCGGTGCGGCGACGCCTACGCCCAGCTCGCCGCCGGATTCGGTATCGGGATCGCGACCGCCTTCCGCTACATACGCGAGGCCGTCGACGTACTGGCCGCCCTCGCCCCGTCCCTGGCCAAGGCGATGACGACGATCCGGATGAAGGCATTCGTGATCCTGGACGGCACCCTGCTGCCGATCGACCGGATCGCCGCCGACACCCCGTACTACTCCGGGAAACACAAACGCCACGGCATGAACGTCCAGGTCCTCACCGACCGTCCGGGCGGCTGCTCTGGGCGTCGCCGGCTCTGCCCGGATCAACGCACGACCTGACCGCCGCACGCCACCACGGGCTCATCGAAGCCCTCGCCGATGCGGACCTCAAATGCTGGGCGGACAGGGCGTACCAAGGAGCCGGTGGACCTGTCCGGGTGCCCTTTCGCGGCCGTCGCCTCAAGCGATGGAAGCGTCGCCACAACAGCACTCACGCCAAGATCCGCTGCCTCGGCGAACGCGCCATGGCCACCCTCAAGGGCTGGCGCCTCCTCCGGAAGCTCCGCTGCAGCACAACCCAGATCACGGACGTGGTGAAGGCCGTCGTCGTCCTTCACCACGCCTCAACCTGAGGTTGGAAAAGGCTCAGTGGTCGTTCGGGGTTCGGCGGTCAGTTGGGGATGGGGCGTGCTCCGCTCCGAGTGCCAGAAGAGAGGTGCCAAGCGCCGCCGAACCGCTCGAACGACAAACTCATCCCTTGATGAACTCGATGATCTGCGGGGCGATTTTTCGCGGGGCCATGGCGACGGCGCCATGGTTGAGTCCGGGCAGAGTGCGGTGGTCGGCCTGCGGCAGGATCTGGGTGACGGCGAGGGCGGCGCGCTGGAACGCGGCCGCACTCTTGCCACCGGTCAACACTCGGGTGGGTACGGCCACCCCTTTCCACTCCTCGGCATCGAGCGGCTTGCCTTGCTGGGTATCGCCCATGACCGCGATGTCATAGGGCAGAGTGCCGGCCAGCTTGGTGAGGTTTGCCCACATCTTCGGCATGAGCTTCATGAAGAACACGGCGATGCCGGGCATGCCCTGCACCCTCGTCATGAAGTACTTGACCGCGTCACTGTGCCGGCCTTCCGCGAGCATCACGGTGATCTGCTGCGCGAGATCCTTGGGCGGTCCGTCGTCTCCTTCGGCGACCACGAACGGCGGCTCATACAGAGCCAGGCGGTCGACGTTGACTCCGGCCGCGGCCGCGCGCAGGGCGAGGACCGCTCCGGAGGACGAGCCGAACAGCGACGCCGAACCGCCGGCGTGTTCGACCAACGCGGCGATGTCTTCAACCTCACGGTCGGGGGCGTAAGCATGGGCGTCACCGCTGGCACCCCGCCCGCGCCGGTCGTAGTTGAGCACAGTGAAGTGCTGGGCGAGGAGAGCCGCAAGTTTGGTCGTGTCCGAGCGGTCTGCCAGTGCCGAGGCAACCAGGACGACGGCCGGACCGCGGCCCGACTGCTCGAATGCGATCTCGGTGCCGTCGGCGGAGACGACGCGGGCCTCGGCTCCGGGCGACTGCCCTCGCGCTGTTGCCATGTTTATCTCTCCGCTTCACGTAGGGGCCGTACCACTGTGGTGTGCGTTGCTGCCGATAAGACCTACGCAGTGCAGGAAACTCATCGGTGCGCCAGGCGTTCGGTGCCGAAGCCTTCACATCTCGGAGAGGACCAACCCCCTCACGCAGAATCGAGGGCATGGGGCGGCAGCGGCAACCGGGGTGATCCAGTTGTGACTGGTGTGATTACGGCATCGCTGCCGTCCTGGATAGCCCCGTTCACCGGGCTGAGCCTGCGTTCCTTCGGGAAGCTGGTGACGGTTCTGCGGCGCGAGGGTGCGGACGCCGTCGGTAGAGGGCGGCCGTGGAGCCTGGCTCTGGAGGACCGGACGCTGCTGGTCGCGGCCTATTGGCGAACGAACTTGACGATGCGGCAGCTCGCCCTGCTCCTCGGTGTGTCGTTGTCAGCCGTGGGCCGGATCATCGGCCATCTCGGGCCGGTGATCGCGCTCTGGCCCCGCAGGTCTTTCGACAAGGGCACCGTACTGATCGTGGACGGGACGCTCGTGCCCACCCGAGACCACACCATCGCGGCCCGACCCTGTCAGGAGGAGGTAATGGATCATCCTGTCCCGCTCTCCGGGTACCGTCAGGGTATGAGTCATCCACACCCCGAACTGAAAGCCGCCCCTCCCCTTTCCGAAGGAGGGCTGCGGGTTATCGCCCTGGGCGGCCTGGGTGAGATCGGCCGCAACATGACCGTGTTCGAGCACGCGGGCAAGCTGCTCATCGTCGACTGCGGGGTGCTGTTCCCCGAGGAGACCCAGCCCGGCGTGGACGTGATCCTGCCGGACTTCACCTCGTTCCGGGACCGGCTGGACGACGTCGTGGCGGTGGTCCTCACCCACGGTCATGAGGACCACATCGGCGGCGTGCCGTACCTGCTGCGCGAGCGGAGGGACATCCCGGTCGTCGGCTCCAAGCTGACGCTGGCGTTCCTGGAGGCCAAGCTCAAGGAGCACGGCATCCGGCCGCGCTCGGTGCGGGTGCGGGAGGGGGACCGGCGTGGCTTCGGGCCCTTCGACTGCGAGTTCGTGGCGGTCAACCACTCCATCCCGGACAGCCTCGCGGTCGCGATCCGGACCCGGGCCGGGATGGTGCTGCACACCGGCGACTTCAAGATGGACCAGTTCCCTCTCGACGACCGCATCACCGATCTACGTGCCTTCGCCCGCCTCGGAGAGGAGGGTGTGGACCTGTTCCTCACCGACTCCACCAACGCCGAAGTACCCGGCTTCACCACCTCCGAGCGGGAGTTGAACCCGGCGATCGAGCAGGTGATGCGCACCGCGCCGCGCCGGGTCATCGTCTCCAGTTTCGCCAGCCATGTGCACCGCATCCAGCAGGTCCTGGACGCCGCCCACCAGCACGGCCGCAAGGTCGCCTTCGTCGGCCGGTCGATGGTCCGCAACATGGGCATCGCCCGGGACCTGGGCTATCTGAAGGTCCCCTCCGGTCTGGTCGTGAGCACGAAGGAGCTGGAGAAGCTCCCGGATCACAAGATCGCTCTGGTGTGCACCGGCTCCCAGGGTGAACCGATGGCCGCGCTGTCACGGATGGCCAACCGGGACCACATGATCCGCATCGGCAAGGACGACACCGTCCTGCTCGCCAGCTCCCTCATCCCCGGCAACGAGAACGCCATCTACCGGGTGATCAACGGACTCACCCGGTGGGGTGCCCACGTGGTCCACAAGGGCAACGCCAAGGTGCACGTCTCCGGGCATGCCAGCGCCGGCGAACTCGTCTACTGCTACAACATCGTCAAGCCCCGCAATGTCATGCCCGTGCATGGCGAATGGCGCCACCTGCGGGCCAACGCCGACCTCGCCATCCGCACCGGTGTCGACCCCGACCGGGTCGTCATCGCCGAGGACGGCGTCGTCGTCGACCTGGTCGACGGGCGCGCGTCCATCACCGGCAAGGTCCCCGCCGGCAACGTCTACGTGGACGGCATGGAAGTCGGCGGCGCCACCGAAGCGTCCCTCAAGGACCGCCTCACCCTCGCCGCCGAAGGCGTCGTCACGGTGGTGGCGATCGTCGACGCAGACACCGGCGCCCTCGCCGAAGCCCCCGACTTCCTCGCCCGGGGCTTCGTCCACGACGACACCACCTTCGAGCCGGTCATCCCCGTCATCGAGAAGACCCTGGCCACCGCGGCCGAGGAAGGCGTCGGGGACGCGCGCCAACTCGAACAACTCGTCGCCCGCGCCGTGGCGAACTGGGCGTTCCGCACCCACCGCCGCAAGCCCCTCATCATCCCCATCATCATCGACGCCTGAGCAACACCCGGGCAGGTGTCCGGGGCGGACGCCGAAGTGCACGAGGTGAAACCCGGCGACGAGTCGGTCGGATGTCCAGCCTCGTCACCGGCCCACCGGGTTGGCCCGGGCGGCCCGGTGACGAGCGCTGCGCCGGGCATCCCGCAGCTGACCTGCCGCAGATCCTCCTCCCGTCCACACACCCTGTGACGTCCGATGACGTATCACGTGGAGTGCGTGGCGATTCTGGAGCCTGCGGACAAGGGCGCCTGACCTCGGGTTCGTGAGCCAGGCGCTTGTAACAATCAGGCGGCGACGAGCTCCTGCTCGCGATCCGGCGTTCCGACCTCGGGCTTCTTGTTCGGCAGCGAGAGCCGGAAGACCTTGCGCCACGCGGAGAACACCTGCTTGGGCAGCGGCCCTGTGACGTACTCCAGCTCGTACTTCTCGAACAGGGCGCGCACCTTCACCGCGACGTCGGCGTACCGGTTGCTCGGCAGGTCGGGGAACAGGTGGTGCTCGATCTGGTGCGACAGGTTGCCGGTCATGAAGTGCATGGCCTTGCTGCCGCTGATGTTCGCCGAGCCCATCATCTGGCGCAGGTACCACTGGCCGCGCGTCTCGTCCTTGATCGACCGGCGCTCGAAGACCTGTACGCCCTCCGGGAAGTGTCCGCACATGATTACCGAGTGGGACCAGATGTTGCGGACCAGGTTCGCGGTGAACGTGGCGGCGAGCGTGGGGAGGAACGACGGGCCCGACAGCAGCGGGTGGATCAGGTAGTCCTTGAGCACCTGCTTGCGGATCTTGCGGCCCACGGCCTTGGCCCGCGCGCGGAACTCCGGGTCCTTGCGGCGGCGCTTGTTCAGGTTCTTGCCGAGCTCCAGGTCGTACGCTGCGATGCCGTACTCGAAGAAGCAGGCGTTGAGGAAGTTCCACAGCGGCTGGCCTAGGTGGAACGGGTGCCACGTCTGGTCCTCGTCGACGCGCATGATGCCGTAGCCGAGGTCGTTGTCCTTGCCGATCACGTTGGTGTACGTGTGGTGTAGCTCGTTGTGCGAGTGCTTCCACTGGTCGGCTGGCGAGACGTGGTCCCACTCCCAGGTGGAGGAGTGGATCTTCGGGTCCCGCATCCAGTCCCACTGGCCGTGCAGGATGTTGTGGCCGATCTCCATGTTATCCATGATCTTCGCCACGGACAGACCGGCGGTGCCGAGCAGCCACGCGGGCGGGAATATCGAGAACAGCAGCACGCCCCTGCTGACCAGCTCCAGCTTGCGCTGGGCGGCGATGACCTTACGGATGTAGGCGGCGTCCTTTTCGCCTCGGCTGGCAATCACCTCGTCGCGGATCGCGTCCAGCTCGCGGCCCAGCTCCTCGATCTGCTGCGCAGTCAGGTGGGCGGTGGGGTCGATAGCGGTCAAGGTTCTCCTACCGTTCGATGTCGCAGGGGCCCGCGGCGGCGGACACGCAGGTCTGGATGAGGACGCCTGGCTCGGCCTCGGTGATCTCGCCGGTGCGTAGGTCGCGGACGGCGCCCGCCTTGAGCGGCGTGACGCAGCCAAAGCAGATGCCCATGCGGCACCCGGAGGGCATGAGCACGCCCGCCCCTTCGCCGATGTCGAGCAACGGCGTGGCGCCGTCCGCGTCGACGGTCTTGCCGGTGGCGCTGAACGTGACCTCGCCGCCATCACCGGCGACGACGATGCTGGGGCGGAACCGCTCGGTGTGTAGACGGTCCTGGAGGCCGTGTGTGCTCCAGTGCTCTTCGGCGGCGTCGAGCAGGCCCGCGGGCCCACAGGCCCAGGTCTCGCGCTCGGCCCAGTCGGGCACGAGTTCGTCGAGACGGGCGATGTCGAGCATGCCGTCCCTGGCGGTGTGCACCTCGGTGAGCCGCAGCTTCTTGTCCGCGACCAGGTTGTGCAGTTCGTTGCGGAAGATCACGTCTTGCGGCTGTGGCGCGCAGTGGACCATGACGACGTCGTCGGGCTCGGTGTCGCGCAGCATACCCATCACGGGTGTGATGCCGCTGCCGGCCGTCAGGTAGAGCACCTTGGCGGGCTTGGCCTGCGGCAGCACGAAGTCACCGGTCGCCTGGTCGAGCTCGATCAGCGTGCCCGGTTTCGCCCTGCGGACCAGGTGGTTGCTGACCTTGCCGTCCGGGATAGCCTTCACGGTGATCGTGACGCGGCCGTCCTGGCGGTTCGTCGGCGAGGTGATGGAGTAGGCACGCCACAGGCGCACCCCGTCGACATCGACCCCGATCCGCACGTACTGACCGGCTGTGTGGCCGCGCCAGCCCCGTCCCGGCCTGATCACGATGGTCGCGGCGTCACCCGTCTCGGGGTGCACGGCCTCGATGCGCCCACGCAGGTCTGCGCCCGCACGCAGTGGGCTGAGCAGGTCGAGGTAGTCCGACGGCAGCAGCGGCGTTGTGACCATCTCCAGCAATTTCCACGCCCTGCTGCGGAGGGCTGCACTCGTCATGGCTCCAGCTTGCTGCGCCTCAGGGCGTAAAGTCCTGACCGCAGGACGTGAATCTGGTGGGTGGAATTGTTCGCAGGGAACAAAGACGTGAGCCATGCAATCCGGAGGGCCAGCGAACTGGCCCTGAATGAGACGACGGTCACCGCACTGCGGGCCGCGCTGAAGACCACCGCCGACGAGGTCGTTCAGGCGATCATCGACGAAGTCCCCTCCTACGCCAACGCCCTGTCGGGCCATATGGGCGCCACCATCCGCCGGGCCGTCCGCACCGCCCTGGGGCACTACCTGGACCTCGCGAGCGGGAACGCCACAGGCGGCGACGCCGGCGATGCAGCCTACGAGCTGGGCCGCGGCGAGGTGCGCGACGGCCGTTCGATGGACGCCCTGCTCAGCGCCTACCGCGTCGGCGCCCGCGTGGCCTGGCGACGCCTGGCCGCAGGCGCCGTGTCCGCAGGTCTGCCCGCCGCCGAGGTCGCCAAGTTCGCCGAGCTGACCTTCGCCTACATCGACGAGCTCTCCGCCGCGAGCGCTGCGGGCCACGCCGACGAACTGGCGGCCCGGGGCAGGGCCCACGAGCGCCACCTGGAACACCTGGCCCGCGATCTCCTCGCCGGCGCGAGTCCGGACGTGCTGCTGGCCTCTGCTCAACGGGCCGGATGGCAGCCTCCGGATTCGCTGACGGCGGTCTTGCTGCCCGCCGCCCAGGCCCGGCCTGCCTACCGCGCGCTCGACCCGAGCACCCTCGTCCTCGACGATCTGCCGGACGCCACCGGTGTGCTGCTCGTGCCCGATGCCGACCGATCACATCTCTTGCGGCAGCTGACCGACCACACGGCCGTGGTCGGCCCGGCCCGCCCATGGACCCGTGCGTCCGCTTCGTACGGACGAGCCGTACGCGCCCGCTCTCTCTCCTCTGATATTCGCGACACCGAGGATCACCTGTCCGAGCTGGTGCTGACCGCCGATGTGGACGCGTTCGCAGACCTGCGTGCCCGAGCCCTCGCCCCGCTCAGGACCTTGCCCGTGGCGACCGCACGGCGGCTGGAGGAGACGTTGCGGGCGTGGCTGCTGCACCAGGGCAGGCGGGACGAGGTGGCGGCGGCGTTGTTCGTCCATCCCCAGACCGTCCGGTACCGGATGTCGCAGCTGCGGGAGCTGTTTCCGGATCTCGCATCGCCACACCGGGTCCTTGAACTGACGCTGGCGGTCGGTCTTCGGGCCAGCTGACACGTACTTCGACCGTCCACGAACTCCTGGCGGGTCCGGCATCGTACTCGTGGCCACCGCTGATGCTGCATGCGTGACGGACCCGGACTTGGTCGTACGTGCCGGACGTCTGCGGTGAGAGGGCACGATAGTCCGCACGCGGTGGCTGGGGGAGCGGCTCTGGGGAGGGGCACACGTCGGGCGCCGGTGCAGGCGAGGGGGC
Organism: Streptomyces sp. NPDC047853; assembly: GCF_043204535.1. Classification (NCBI taxonomy): domain Bacteria; kingdom Bacillati; phylum Actinomycetota; class Actinomycetes; order Kitasatosporales; family Streptomycetaceae; genus Streptomyces; species Streptomyces sp. NPDC047853. The sequence goes on from NZ_JBIDCI010000032.1 coordinate 49,316, forward strand.
GCTGCGTATCAGCTGGGAGCGGTTCGTACGCACCGCCAGCCCGCTCACGGGCGACCGAGGGGGAGCGGTCGGGGCAGAGGCTGAATGCGAGTGGAGGCCCCTGCCCAGCGGGGGCGTCACAGTAGCACTGCTAGCCAGGTCGAGAAACAAACGCGACCGACGCGCCGTAGAGGATCGGCTCCTGCTCGTGCGCCCAGGGCAGCTGCGTGCATCGCTGCGCCGCGGGCGTGCCGTAACGGCTCGACCAATTGGTGCACTTGGAACGACCTCACCCGGCCTGGCGCGGTCGGAGCAGTCGGGAGAACCATTTGACTGCGAAGCCGGGCCAGGTCGGATGCTCACGCACTTCGTGTGTTCCCTTTACGCGACCGGAGTATCCACGCGCAGCGGCTTCGCCTTTCGGCGGGAAGGGAGATTCGCTGTTCGGATTCGGTCCGCGCGGCGCTACTTCAGAAGTCGATGCAGACCGGGCCTTGGTTGACGTTGATCACGCCGTACTGGTTCACGAAGGAGTTGCAGTAGGCGGTGGTGTTGTTGTCGTAGCTGTCCCCGCCGAGCGCCTCCTGAGTGCCGGCGTTGTCGTCGTCGAAGTCGACGCAGACAGGACCCTGGTTGACGTTGACCACACCTACCTGGGTCGTGAAGTCGTTGCACTGTGCATCCAGTACCTGCTGGACGCTGTCACCGTCGGAGCCGTCTCCCGCCGCGGCTACGCCGGATCCGGCCAGCACAGCAGCAGCAGCCAGGGCGGTGGCCGCGGCAGTCCTACGTATACCCATCATGATCTTTCTCCAGATGCTGGAGGACAGGGACAGGCATCACTTCACCTGTTCCCGCCGGTAGCCGCACGTCAGGCTGAGCCGTTCGAGACGTCCCTGTTGGGGCGGCTTGTGGAGTGATGAGGGCATCGCGTGAAGGGAGGTTGGCCGTCCGTCCGGTGAGGGAGCACTGAGCGGTGCGTCGCGCCGCTGTTCTATGTCCATGGCATCGTCGATTGAGAGCCCCAAACACCGCGGGTCCCGTGTCCGAGGAGCGATACCGACTCCTACGGCATGGGACGCGGTGCGCATGAGGTCGCGTTCCGAGCGGCAGGATGCCCTCCCGTGGGGTGCTGAGTTCGGCGAACGCGGAGTAGCCCGCGGCTGGCTCCATGCCCGGGACACGCCGCACAGGAAATGCTGGGCTGTCGAGACGTCGTGGACGTCACCGGCTACGCGGTGCGCTTGCCCACCCTCGGCTCCACCGTCATGTCCTCGACCGCCCGCTACACCACGCAAGACATCCTCGACGCCGAGGAGTCCGTGCGCGTCCAGGCGCGGGAACGCTTCGACACCCGCACCGCGCAGCTCACGATCGACCAGGCTGCCGCCGCCATCGATGTCTTCCAGGTGGCCGCGGGGGTTCGAGCTGGCCGCCGAGCAGCAGGCCGCGGTGAGTCGGGTGCTCAACGCCGGGCACGGCATCGACGTCCTGGTCGGCGTCGCCGGGGCGGGCGAGTCCACGCTGATGGAGGCGTGCAGGATCGGCTGGGACGCGACCGGCACGACGTACGCCGGCGCGACCCTCGCCGCGGTCGCCGCCAAGCAGCTGCACGAAGCCTCCGGCATCCCCGCCAGGACCGTGGCGGCCTGGCTCGGCGAGATCGAGAACGGCAACGGCCTGCGCGGCGTCGACGTCCTGGTCGTGGACGAGGCGACGATGGTCGATGACCGAGCTGCGGCCGTGCTGATGGGCGAGGCCGCCCGGACCGGCACGAAGGTCGTCGGCATCGGCGACCACCTCCAGCTTCAGGCGATCGGTCCCGGCGGCTGGTTCAAGGAGACCCACCGACTGGTGCACGGGCTCACTCTCACCGAGAACCGCCGCCAGGAGGACGCCGCCGAACGGGCCGCCCTGGATGTGTGGCGCACCGGCAACCACGAGCTGGCGCTGCGAATGCTCGCCGAGGGCGGGCGCGTCCATCCCGCCGAGACCGCCGACGAGGCCCGCTCCCAGATCCTCATGGCCTGGGACGAACTGCGTCTGCTGGAGTGGGCCGACCCGCACGACGCCATCGCCAGCATGGTGGTGCTCGCCGCCCGCAACCGCGACGTCGACGCGCTCAACCTCGGCGCGCGGGCGATCCGCCGCGAGGCCGGCGAACTCGGCGCCGAGCACACCTACGTCCTGCCCGGCGGCGACACGCTCACCCTCGCCGTGGGCGACGTCGTCCGTGTCAGGGAGAACGACTACCGCTCTCGCCGCGGCGCGGGTCCGGACATGCTCAACGGCTACCGGGCCGTCCTAACCGGGCTGGACGACCGGCACCGAGTCGAGATCGCCTGGCGGGCCAAGGACGCCAAGGCGCCCGGCGGCTACCGCGAGGAGTCCGGCTGGGTGTCGGCGCAGAGCGTCACCGGCGGGGCCCTGTCACTGGGTTACGCCATGACGATCGCCGCAAGCCAGGGCCTGACGTGCGACACGTCCCTAATGTACGGGCACGGCGCGAACGCCTTCGCCGCCTATCCCGGCACCTCCCGGGCCCGGCGCCAGAACCACCTGTGGCTGCCGCCGGCCGTCCTGGAGGACGAGCGGACCCGGGCGCGCCTCGGCGAGGCCCGCAGCGAGAAGGAGCGCCTGGAACGCGCCATCAACGCGTTCCCCCGCTTCCTGGGCCAGTCCCGGCCGGACAGCCTGGTCTCCGACCTCCTGCGCGTGCCGCCGGCGCCCGCGCCGCTGCCCCGGCGGCGCGAGCTGTCCGCCGAAGAGGCACGCGCCGAGTCCGAACGCAGGCTCCGGCGGACGAGCATGGCCAAGGCCGCCCGCGCGCAGTCGGTGAACCTCTCCCACCGCCGGGCCGAGGACGAAGCCTGGCTCCAGGTACAGGCCCGGCTGGCGAAAGAGAGGGCCAAGGAGCTCCTCGCCCGCTTGAAGGCCGACGCGGAGGAGGGCGCGGTGCCGTCCTGGCGGACCCGCATCCACGGCACGCTCTCTCCGCAGGAATTGAACCGCCGGATCGCCGAGGGGGACCGGCTCGCCGTCGACGCCGAGGCCGAAGCCACCAAGGCGGAGACCGCTGCCCGTGAACTCGCCGCCAGCCTCGACCTGGAGCAGGCCACGGGCCGGCCCACCCGTGGGCAGCGGTTCGCCGCCGAGGCCGGACAGATCCTCGACCAGGCGGAGACCCACCTCGCCACCGCGCGGGAGCATCGAGAGGACCGCCGCAGAGGCCGCCGGCCACGCCGAGGAACGCACCCGCCGGCTCGCCAAGCTCGCCGAGGGCGAGGGCAGGAGCCGCCTCGCGCTGCGCCTGGCGGGCACCTCGCTGAAGGAACACCGTGAGCTGATCCAGCGCCTGACCGCAGAGCGCACCGCGTACCTCGATCTTGCGGCCGACTCCCGGCGCGACGCCCGGCAGGCGCTGGACGCGGCGTGGGAGCCCGTCCGGGACAGCCCGATCACCCACTCGCTCGGCGCGGCGGGCCGGCCCACTCCCGACCAGCGGACAGGGCCGCCGAGTGGTTCCTGGAGTTGCGCTCCACGGCCTCCCGGCACGGCCACAGCATGAACAAGTGCGACCGTGACGACGTCAGCCGCGCGACCCGCCAGGCCAGGGAGTTCCGGACCTTCGCCGCCAGCCACCGAGCCCAGGCCGCCCACGCGCGCGCCGAGCAATCCCTGCGTGTCACAATCGCCGAGAAGTTCCCCGATCTGCACGCTCGGGAGATGACCGGACGCCGTACCGTCCAACAGGAACAGGCGAAGCGAGCCGTACAGCACCAGCAGGCCGCCGTCGCACCCCCACAGATCACGCCGGCCAGAAGGCAGAGCACAAGGTAGCCGGCGAGGGTCTTTGGATTTTTCGGGACCATCCTGCGGGTGTGCTCGTACAGCAGAAGAGGACCGCCGGACTCGGTACCCGGCGGCCCTCTTCGACTTCCAGACTTCAGTCGATGACGCCCACGAGCCCCCACCAACGGCTGATAGGCAGCCTCTGAGTGAAGACCTTCCTCACATGACGGCGGTGGGACCGTACGGTGCCGGCAGAGATACCGAGGCTCTTCCCGATTTCAGAGTCACTCCAACCGTCCGCGGTGAGCAGGAGTACCTGTGCCTGCCGGTGGGGCAGAGATATGAGGACGTCCCGCACGAGATCCGCCGCGACCATCTGTTCAGGGCTTCGCTCTGCGCCCGAGGTGAGGGACCCCTCGAACATCGTCAAGAACCCTTCGGTCGACGTCGACACCTCCCGGGCGGACTTCTCCATCGCGCGCAGCGCGCGCTTGGCAGCCACCCTTCGCAAGTACCGGTCCGGGTGCATCATCCGACCGATGCGTGGCCAGTTGCGGACGGCCATCTCCATGGTGTCCTGCACAACGTCCTCGGGGTCGATGCTGACGTCGTACCAACACTCCCGCAGGACCTTGCGGACGAGCGCGACGAGCCGCGCCCGGTGCTCGGCATGGAACTCGTCGAAGTCCATGACGGGCAGGTCCTTGACCCATTCGAATGGAATGCCGTCGACATTGCCGTACTGCTGGTCGGCCGGGCCGCCATCGACGCTGTCGACATCCAAGGGCACGGACGCGAAAGCAACCCCGGCAAGGGGCTCGGCAGGACGGTGCCCGACCCGGTAGGTGCTCCCGACCTCCCGTGGATGGTTCTCGTCGTCAACCATGAGGGAGGCGTAGTGGACCGATGGCATGGAGGTGTCAGGCCCGGTCATGGTTATGCCCTCCACGCTCGCTGCCGGAAGGACTCGTCGGCCCGCCGTGCCCTCCGCCGCGCGCGTGCGGCACGGTGGCAGAGCCGGCGTCCCGAAGGGCCAGCCGCTTGGCCCGGCGCTCCCGGAACCACTTGATGACACCCAGGAACGCGCTGGCGATCAGCGAAACGATCGTGAGGACGGGCGCGAGATCCGTCGCCAACCCGACCACGGTGTTCCAGTCCATCCACAGCAGCGTCACGGCACCCGCGATCAACAGGACGAACATGCCGGTGACGACCCTGACGTGGTGGTCCTGCACCCAGAGGTCGACCGCCCGTACCCAGCGGCGCAGCAGGGGCGGCATGCGGCGCACGCCGCGGACAAGGCGCCGGCGCATCCCCTGGATGCGCGCGCACACAGAAGAAAGACCCATGAAGGTCCCCCCTTCGTTCGGGGGCCAGCCGAAGAGGGGAAGGGAAACCGAGCCGCTCGTGCGGCGTCGGTGACCCTCCCCTCGGGCGACGGAAGCCGCGCACACCCCACTGCTCTCGCCAAAGACCTCGTGAAGTGGCGGGCCCTGCTTGGCCCTTGTTGAGTTTTGCCAGCATTGAACCAGAGCGCGAGCAGCTGATACGCCCCGAAATGACCTCGGCTGAAGGTGACATGGTTCACTCGAATCAGATCCGTGATCCACTGCACGGTTCGCGGATCTCACCGCCTATTACTGGTGACGGCGCCCCGACAGTGGGGACGTTCTGAAGACGCGCGTTGGGACAGCTCATGCGCGCTGCTTACCCGACGGGTGATGGAAGGTCTGGGAGTCCTTGCTCTCGCCAAAGATCTCGGGATCTCCAGGCCTCTGCGAAAAACGATGGGCCCCGGCAGCATCAAGATGCTGCCGGGGCCCATCGTTTTCGGCGTCGCTGAGCGCTCGACCACATGATCGCCGCCGACGCGACGGTTCCCGTGTCCTTGCCCGCTACATGGACGACATCGATCGCCTGAAGAACGCCCCGCTCGTCGAGATCGCCTGTGACACCTTGGGGGACTACAGCGAACGGAGTGCGTCGGCGCAGTCGGAGCACTCCCAACGTTTCATGTTGGGCGGTGACCACGATGCGCCCGGTTCCGAGGGCTGGTAGTTCGCCCGCTCTATGTCCAGGGTCGGCTTGCCACAGAATGTCCGTTCGTCCACGCCGCCGGGGGTGGCGGGGTCGGTCGGCGCCGCGTGAACCGCCTCGATCTCCGAGACCGGATCGCCCGGGCCGAAGTCTTCGGAAAGCTTCTTGCGTAGCTCGCGCAGCACGACGATCACCATGTGACCCACCTTCGACGCTCACCTCGGCCGCCGCATCCCCAGGTGGGCCGGTCGCGACGCCCCTATGTCTCGGGAGGTCGACGAGGCCATGTGTGCTGTTCCGGAGGCCGCCGAACAAACCGGAGATCCCGAGCCGGGAACTTGGAGTCCGCAGGGCCCTCTGCCGTGCGCGCCGCCCGGCGGTCCATGGGCGGCAGCGGGCCGGGCCGGCGGTGCTGGAGAACGTAGCGAGGGCGCGGCGGCCGGGGCCGGGATGCCTCTGCCGCCGTCCCCCGGAGCGGGGACGAGGCCGCCCGCGTGTGTGCCCGCCTTGTCATCCGCTCCCCGTTGTGGAGCCCAGGAGCCACACCCGAGGACGCCGACCTGCGCACAGGCCCTGACGGCGCCGGTCTGTTCCTCCGCCCCGTAGGGGTGCTCATCACTGTGCGGGCGTCGCTCCGGAGGGCAGAGCGAGGGTGTACAGCCGTTCCCGGATGCGGCGCACGATCCGGGAGTCGGGGCCGTGGATGTCGCCGGCGATCGTCAGCAGGTCAGGGCCCAGTCGTTGTCGGTCGGCCTGCGACGGCATGGCCCGCCACAGTCCGTAGGCGCGGAGGGTGGCCGCCTCGACGTCGGGGTGCCCGGGGCCCTGGATGGTGACGCGCAGCTGTGTGGCGTGCAGGTACCAGGGCAGGCCCGACGCATGGTCTCCGGCCAGGGCCGCGAGGTATCCGCGCACTTCGCGGACCTGGATCGCGTGCAGGTGCCACTCGCCGTACTCGGCGGTGACGTCCTGGTCGAGCTGGGCGGCGAGGACCGCGGCGTCCGGGAGGTGCCAGGTCCGGGCGATCTCGGTGATCTTGACGAGCCGCGCCCGCAACGCCTCGGGAGCAATGCCGGTCGTGGCTGGCGCGACGCCGGGCGCGGGCGTGTCCCAGAACTCCGGCGTCACCGTCCCCCAGGGGCGGTAGATCGGCTCGGACATGGTCGCAATCTCCTGCTGTGGAACGCGGGTCACCAGTCCACCACGCGGTGTAGGTTCTCAACCTTCTTGTCCGGCCGGACGCTCGTGAGCTGGGCGTTCGTCACGGTTCCTCATTAATCTGTCCGCGTGCTTTTCTCATCAGCGTGTTCGGTTCTCCATCGAGACCGGGCGGTCCTGGCGATCTCAGAGACTGCCAGGACCGCTCACCGTTCCTGGCGACGTGGTGCACGGCCCCGCTTCTGCGCGATTGGGTACCAGCGCCGCACCGACCGTGAACGGGGCTGCGGCGGCAGGGGACTTGCGCCGACGCCGCGCTTCAGGTGAGGAGGAGGAAGAGGAACAGACCTCTGTAGCCCCCAACCGCGAGTTCGCCAGCAGGCCCCCAGGAACACGTGCGCAGCATTGCTTCGGAGCGCGCTATGGCCACGGTGCGGTGATCCGGAACTGCCCAGATCCGCACCGTCTTGTCGTCGCTGGTGCTGGCGAACCAGGCGCCGTCCGGGGCGATCGCCACCGACAGTACTTCGCTGGTGTGGCCGGTGAGGGTTGCTGTACAGGTCGCGGTGGCGCGGTCCCAGATCCGCACCGTCCCGTCGTGGCTGGCGGTGGCGAGCCAGGTGCCGTCCGGGGCGATCGCCACCGACCTCACCAATTCAGTGTGGCCGGCGAGGGTTGCGGTGCAGGTTTTGGTGGCGCGGTCCCAGACCCGCACCGTCCTGTCGTTGCTGGTGGTGGCGAGCCAGGTGCCGTCCGGGGCGATCGCCACCGACCTCACCCGGTCGGTGTGGCCGGTGAGGGTTGCTGTACAGGTTCTGGTGGCGCGGTCCCAGATCCGCACCGTCCTGGAGCTGGCGGTGGCGAGCCAGGTGCCGTCCGGCGCGATGGCCACCGAGCGCACCGAGCCGGTGTGGCCGGTGAGGGTTGCGGTGCAGGTTCTGGTGGCGCGGTCCCAGATCCACACCGTCCCGTTGTCGCTGGTGGTGGCGAGCCAGGTGCCGTCCGGGGCGATCGCCACCGACTCCACCGAGTCGCTGTGGCCGGTGAGGGTTGCGGTGCAGGTTCCGGTGGCGCGGTCCCAGATCCGCACGGTCCCGTCGTGGTTGCTGGTGGTAAGCCAGGTGCCGTCCGGCGCGATGGCCACCGACTCCACCGAGTCGCTGTGGCCGGTGAGTGAGGAAGTGTGAGCAGCGGAAATCCGGTCCCAGATCCGTGCGGTCCCGTCATGACCGGCGGTGGCGAGCCAGGTGCCGTCCGGCGCGATCGCCACCGACCACACGCGGCCGGTGTGGCCAGTGAGGGTTGCGGTGCAGGTTTCGGTGGCGCGGTCCCAGATCCGCACCGTCCCGTATCCGTCGCTGGTGGCGAGCCAGGTGCCGTCCGGCGCGATCGCCACCGACAGCACCCAGCCGGTGTGGCCGGTGAGGGTTGCTGTGCAGGTTTCGGTGGCGCGGTCCCAGATCCGCACCGTCCTGTCGTCGCTGGTGGTGGCGAGCCAGGTGCCGTCCGGGGCGATCGCCACCGACCACGCTCGGTTGGTGTGGCCGGTGAGAGTTGCTGTGCAGGTTCCGGTGGCGCGGTCCCAGATTTGCACGGTCCTGTCGTCGCTGGTGGTGGCGAGCCAGGTGCCGTCCGGGGCGATCGCCACGGACCGCATTCGGTTGGTGTGGCCGGTGAGGGTTGCTGTGCAGGTTCCGGTGGCGCGGTCCCAGATTTGCACGGTCCTGTCGTCGCTGGCGGTGGCGAGCCAGGTGCCGTCCGGGGCGATCGCCACCGACCTCACCCGGTCGGTGTGGCCGGTGAGGGTTGCTGTGCAGGTTCCGGTGGCGCGGTCCCAGATCCGCACCGTCCTGTCGTGGCTGGCGGTGGCGAGCCAGGTGCCGTCCGGGGCGATCGCCACCGACCACACTATGTCGCTGTGGCCGGTGAGGGTTGCGGTGCAGGTTCCGGTGGCTCGCTCCCAGAGCTGAGCGATCCCGTCCTGACTGGCGATGGCGAACCAAGTGCCGTCGGGCGCGATCGCCACTGAAGGCATCGAGCCGCCAGCGAAAGTCTGGTGCAGTGCGGGGGAGGGGGCGTCGGGCAAAGGCCATTGGTTGGTGAGGCAGGGGCGTTGGGCGGGGTCACGCCGGCGCGCGGTGACCTGGGCCTGCCAGAGCAGGTGTGATCCGAGACGGGTATGAAGGACGCCGGTGAGGGCCTGGGGCGGGTCGGTGGGGGTGAGGAGGTGGGCAGTCTGGGCGAGGCTGCGGGCTAGGGGGCGGGCATGGGGGGTGTCGATGCGCGTGAGGTCCACATAGGGGGCGGTAGGACCCCGTTGGGCGAGGCGGGTCTCCACCCATCGCAGGTCACCGGCCACGGCTTCGGCGGCCGTGGTGCGTCCGGCTGCGAGCATGTGGTCAATGAGGTGGTCGCGGACGTAGCCGTCCTGCATCTGCCACCAGGCGCGTTCGGGGTCAGGCGTGGCGGGAGCGAGGGGCTGGGCCGGGGGCAGGGTGGCGGCGATGACGTCGATCAGAAGGCCGTTAAGACGGACCAGGTTCGCAGTGCCGAGACTGCTGCGCAGGTACTCGCGGATGACGTCATGAAGGCTGATTGTGCCGCCATTGCGGGGGTCGAGGGTCAACAGCGACAGGCGTTGCAGGTCCCGGCATAGGGTGCGGGTCTGGTCCTCGGTTAGCTGGCCGCTTGCCTGCCAGAGCAGGGCGATGACGGGGATGGGGATGGACTCGTCCTCGGCGAAGATGCCGAGTTCGGTGAAGCGGTCGGGGCCTCCGGGCGGCAGGAGGGTGGTTGCGGCCTCGATGGAGGCCCTGACGGCCTGGTTGCGCAGGAGCGGGTCGTCCAAATTCCAGGTGGCGGCGGGAACGTCCACAGCGGCGGGCCCATCGTCGCGCAGCCGGTGCAGGATCCGCTCGGCGGTGGCGGTGGGATCGGCGCCGGCGGCGCACTGTTCGGCGATCAGACGGTTGGTCAGGCGCAGCAGCAGGGCCCAGCGGCCGGTCGCCTTCAGCAGGTCGTCCACCAAGGCCTCGGGCAGTGGTGGCAGATTCCAGGTCAGCACGGCCTTGGCCTGGTCCCGGGACATCTGGTCGACTGGGATGTGCTGCGCACCGGGTGGCAACAGTGCGGGGTTGCGGGTGGTGACCAGCCGTACGCAGCGGCGGCCTCCCGTCAGGAACGGGGCGAGCTGCTCGGCTTCCCATACGTCGTCCAGGACGAGCAGGGTGCGGGGGCGCTTGTCGAGGAGCCGACCCAGGTGGGCGCCGGCCAGGGCAGGGTCGTCGAACTCGCTGGTATCGCCGGTGACGAATCGGGTGACCTCGACGACCTTGGCGGCCACAGCCGCACGTCCGCGGACGTCCCGGCCGATCGTGACCATATAGATCCGGGGCCGGAGAGGAAACAGGCGGGAGCGGAACCGCCACCGCACGCGCCGGCGGGCGCATACCGCAGCGGCCAGCGTGGTTTTTCCGAACCCTCCTGCTCCCCAGAGAGAGGTGGTGATGCCGACGGCGCGGCCGCCGCGGCACACCGCAGCCGCTGCGGTGCGGGCCTGAGCCCGGTCGACGAACCAGTCCGGAATGGCCACGGGTGAGGGCGGCGGGGGATCGTTCAGGACAGCGGGTGGACGCAGTTGCAGCCACGCCGCCATGCCGCCTGCCGCGATAGCCAGTGGCCCGAAGATGATGAGAGACCACCACGGGTGCTGTCGGAGTTCATCCAGCAACCAGGGCCAGCGTGAAGTAGCCGTGGCGGCGTTCCCCGCCAGGGACAGCAGGATCGCCAGCCCAATACCCAAGCTAGCGAGCGCCACAATTCCCGCCGCCCACACACGCACCCGCACGCGCCCACCCCCGATACCGGCACCTGATCTCCCTGCGCTGGACCCTAGCGACCGGCTACCCGCACCATGAACGGAACGCCACAAGAACGCATAGACACGGCTCTTTGAGAGTGCTTCCCATCGATTTGTCGCATACGACAAGTTGGCGACAGATCGATGAGAATCCGGCAGATCTAAAGCGGTCCTACACGCGGCGGCCCTCGGTGATGCGGGTCAGGCAACTGGTGCTGTTGCGCCAGCTTTCGTGGGTGACGATACGGGTATTCATCCCGGTACGGGGCGCTTCGATGATCAGGCCGTCGCCGATGTACATGCCGACGTGGCCGGGACGCGCGTCCGAGCCGTCGGACCCGGGATTGAACACCAGGTCCCCCGGCTTGGGCTTGTCGATGTCGACCTGCCTGCCGACGCCGACCTGCGCGTACGTGGTGCGGGGGATGCTCACCCCGGCAGCCCGGTACGCCTGCTGCATCAAGGAGGAGCAGTCGGACCAGTGGGCCGGATCCCTGCCCAGCGCGTCGGTGCAGTCACCGCCCAGCCGGTACTGTCCACCTCGCTGTTTCAACGCCCAGGCCACGGCGGTGCGGACCGTCTGCGGCGTTCCCTCGGGCAGCTCGTACCCGGCGGGCAGGGTGCCGTCCTCGCTGGCGGCCGGTGCGGCGAAACCGGCCGCCGTCTTCAGGATGTTCCGCACGTAGTGGTATGTCTGGCCGTCGGCGAACTCGGGCGGTGGGACACCCTTGTACTCGTCGACCCGGCCCCAGCCGGCGTTGTACGCGGCGAGTGCGAGTTCGCTCGGTGAGTCGTTGTACCGCGGGTGTTCCTTGCCCTTCATCAGCGGGGAGCACATCATCCGTCCCTGGGCCGGGATGGCGTCCTCCGGGTCCCACACGTCCTTCTTGCCGTCGCCGTTGCCGTCCACGCCCCATGTCGCCCAGGTGCCGGGGATGAACTGGGCGATGCCGCTGGCGAGGGGGTCGCCGTTCGTATCCTTCGACTGGGCGGTGGGGGAGAAGCCGCTCTCCTGCTGGAGCTGCGCTGCGAGCACGGCCGGGGAGAGGCCCTCCTTGCAGGCGGCGGCCGCCTGCAGGAGTCGGCCGCCTGCAGGAGTCGGCCGCAGCGCCCACATCCTGGCGGAACGCGCCGAGGCCGCGAACGCCCAGCGGGCCCGAGCGGGGCAGCAAGCCCGCTTCGCCACCACTGACGTGGACGCTCTGCGGGCCCTCGTCACGCTGGCCGAGCACCACGGCGGCCGGCTCGCGGCCACCCTGCCGCCCGGCTTCACCCGCCTTGCATCCCATCGGGCCGCCGGACTGCGGACGGCCGCGCCACGCTCCGCAGCCGCCGGTCCGACGCCATCGGTTGTTCGGACAGGGGTGGTGACAGGTCCGAACACGGTGCGCGCGGCCCGCGGGGATCACAGATGGGGCCCTGGCTGAGCTCGAGGTGCAAGCACGGCCGACCATCAGCCGCCTCCGACCCGTCGCTCGGACCTGGTCGAAGAACGACGCTGGCCGAGCACGCTAGCCTCAGCAGTCCTACAGTCCAAGATCGAGACGGGGTCAGATGCGGGCGGACAATGGGAAGTTACTGCGTGCCGAGCCAGCCGGGGGCGGTGTGGCCACGATCATGTCGGCCGGAAGCCTGACCACCATCACTGACGGCATCGAGCCCCAGGGGGCGTCGGCCGTGTCACGGACCAGGAGGACATGGAACACCACGGGAAGGTGGACCGCGGGCATCGCGCTCGCGGCTGTGTTCGCCCTGACGGGCTGCACGTCATCCAGTGGCGACGACAGCGACACGGAGCAGGCGGGTAAGGGCGGCGCGAGTACCTCCGCTTCCGTCTCCGCCAGCCCGAAGCCGGGCTATACACCGCCGGACGACTGGAGTGAGCCGGAACGCTGGACGGCTCTGCCCGCTGGGGAGCGCATGGACATGCGCGGCAGCGAAGTCGGGTTCCCGCACACTGTCGAGGGTGCTGTGGCGATGGCGGCAGTTGCCAACACCACCGCAATCGACGGCAGCCGGAGCTCGGTCGACGAGCAGCTGCGGATCTACCACTCCTATGTGACCCATGCTGACCAGAGCGACGAGCACGCCGATCAGATCGAGCGTACCGCGATCGAGACCGACGAGTTGCTGCGTCAGGAGATGGGCGTGAAGGCGGGAGCGCCACTGCCCTCCGGCGCCTACATGCGCAGCACCGTGATCGGCTATAAGTTCGTCCATCAGTCGATGAACGAGATCGCAGTGTGGCTGCTCTTCCGCACGGCGTTGAAGGCGGGCGAGATGGAGAAGGAGTCCATCAGCTACGGCCGCATTCTGAACGCGGTGGTATGGGAGGGCGGTGACTGGAAACTGTCCGGAGCGGCTACCCAGCGAGCTCTGGAGAGTACGCAGAAGGGCGAGCAGCCCAAGATCGTGGCGCCTGGGGACTCGGATTTCAACGCGTCCGGATGGACGGCCATCCGGGAGGCATCGTGATCGGGCGCCGACTCACTTCGAGCGCTAGGTTGTGCCAACCCTGGACCGTACGGTCGAGCCCTCGTCGGGTCGCACCGGCGTCCGCGTGCTCCCGAGTGCCGCCGCGTACTGCGTTCAACGGATGGCGCGGATTATCACAGTAAGGACGGGCGGCGTCGGTGACGGCTGGTTTCACCCGATGCCCTCGTGCCCCCACGACCGGAGCGCGTGGACCCTTCGTCCCCGGCGGCCGGGTTGATCATCAGCGTGATGAACGGCTCGTCGTACCTGGCGAGGAGGGCGTCGTGGATGCGCCGGGCGGTGCCGGTCTCGCGCCAGGCCGGCCGGACGCCGATCTCCTTCAGGGCCACGGCCGGACACTCGGTTGTTGCCCGTCCTAGTGAGGGCGCATGCAGTTCGACGGATTGACATCACTCTGACCCCCGCTACTTACTGATCGTTTCAGAATGAGTTGAGTCGCAGGTCTTGCGCTCGGTGATCTCGGACGGCAGTGTCGCCGGGTGCGTACTGATCTTGTTCCTGAC
>NZ_JBIDCI010000033.1:0-54229 GCF_043204535.1 Streptomyces sp. NPDC047853
CACCCGCTTCGGCGGACTGAGGGCACCGGCCGCTTTTGTGTCTCAGGGGCGGATGCCGTGGGCTGCCGCTTCGCGCAGTACCCCCAGCGCGCCCCTCAACGCCGACGTGGCGTGCTCGCGGGCGGCTTGCGGGCACGGGCACTCCGAGGCCTCCCGCAGATCGCGTACGGCGCCCTGGAGCGCGTGCAGGGCTGCGCGCGGATCGTCGAGCAGGACCAGGACGCCCGCGCTGTCGACCGTCCAGACGCGGCCGGTGTCCGGCTCGATGTCGGTGACCTCCAGGAGCTGGCCGCAGGCGCAGGCGAACGTCCCGTCCGGCTGGGCGGTGTAGGGGTGGGTGTGGGCGCAGGTGATCGGGTCCATGAAGGGGTGGCCCGCCTTTCGGTCCTCGTTCTGGCGTGGTGGTGACCAGGAGGCCGCGCGGTGGGGCGGGGGCTCGGCGGGACCGCGCTTGCGCGGCGCCCGTCGACCGGGGCCGCGGGTGCGCCCGCAGGGCGCCGGCCCCGGCGGTCCGCCCGGCGCGCAGCGCAGGACCGCAGCGCGAGGGAGCGCAGCGAAGGCGCGCGTCGCGTCCGGGAGAGCCCGCAGGGCGCTCCCGGACGGCCCCCGGCCCGCCGTGTGGCACCCTGGGCCGCCACCACGCCTAAAGGGCGTTTGATGGGCGAGCTGGATGGTGGCGCAGGGGGCGTCTGTGCGGGCTGTGCCGTGGTGTCCTGAGGACTTTGGTGCCGTCGAACGGGTCGATGCGCTGTTATGCGATGTCGTCGGCGAGGGCGGTGCAGGGTTGCCGGTGCTTGACGGGCATGGCGGTGTCGGGCTGGCGACTGCTGTCGTCCAGCACGGTTTCGCGCCGGAGGCCTCTTCGGGGCCGGTGAGGCTGATGATCTCGCCATTGTGGCTGTCGGGGAGCGACCAGTTTCCTGGTGAGTCGTCGTCGGTGGTTGGGGGCGGTGCCCCCAACCACCGAAGCAGGTCTGCTGGAACAGTTCCTGCTTCAAGTCCCCTGTTTGTCGAGTGGTGATGACCGGGGGCCGTGCGGTTGATTCGAGATGCGAAGCCGCAAGGTCGAGTATGGCGAGGGTCAGAAGGTAGGGATAGCGGCGACCGGACGCATTCGTTTGGTCTGGCACCGCTCTGGGGGCTTGTCCGGGGCTTTCTCGTCGTTGAGCTGCGTGTTTCACACGAGGCCAGCGTGTTTCAGGGCCCTGGATTCAGCCGTTTAGGCCGGACAGGATGAAACAGCTTCCTGTGCCCGTTGGACTTAGCCCCTACGTGCCCGGAACCATGGCGGATGGTCGCTCAACTCAACTGGGCTGGAACTCAGTTGGGATCTATGTGGGTGGCCTCGTCGAGTGGTGAACCGAAGTGGAGCCCGGCATGCCCCATGCAAGAAAGGCCGCCAGCAGCGCGGCAAGTAACCCCCGTTCCGCACTGACTGCGGTACCCCTGACAGCAGCGCTCATCGTGATGACCGTGCTTCTGGTTGTGGCCGGCCTTGTCTGGTCCGGGATGCCCCTGGAGAGCGTCGTCACGGTCGTTGCAGTGGGCGCTGGACTGGGCATCTGGATCGTTCGGGAGTTGATCGCTGCTTCCCGATCGGGGCGCTGATGGGTGCCCCGAGGTTCGATGAGGGGCCCCAGATACCGCCTTCCTTGGTACAGAGGGCACTGCGGAAGCGAGGTTCTGCGCAGTCGGGACCGGACGCCTACGCCGTACTGGGAGCTCACCTCAGGGAGCAACGGCAGCTGGCCGGCCTCTCTCTGCGCGCGCTGGCTGCGAGGCTGGAGGGGCGCCCAGGGTGTTCGGCTCCCTCGCTGTGTCGGGCAGAGCGTGGCAGCAGTTCTGTTCGGTGGGCGACCGTGGCAGGCTTTCTGGATGCCTGCGGGGCGGACGTGCGGCCTGCGAGGAAGTTGTGGTTCGAAGCCTCGCTGATCAAAAAGAAGCAGCCTCGTCCTCCGAGAGCAGCCGCCCATGCTGCTCGTCCGGGACTGAACCCCCACCTCATCGGGACGCCGGCAGCCCTGATCGAAGCCATGCGACTGCTGCGCATCAATCGAGGTAACCCCACTTTCCGGGACCTTGAGCGACGAGCACGGCGTGACCTGGGGTGCCGACTGGCGCGTAGCACGCTGTCGGATGTCTTGCGTGGCACTCAGCTGCCTTCGGAAAACTTCTTCCGTACCTACCTTCTGGCATTGGGTCTCACCCCGCTGGAGGCTCAGCACTGGCTCAGCGCGTGGTCGCGTGTACACATGACCAGTCGCGGAAACAACCGGGCGGCACCCCCGCCTGCGGCCGCGGAGCTGCTGAACCATGCCCGCAGGGGGCTACGGGAAGCTCGTGCAGGCACGGCCAACGAGCGTTTCGCTACCGCGCACCTGGCGGCGTTGCGCACAGCCGCGGCAGTCTTGGCCGTGCGGGGCCGTCCAGAAGCGACATCCGGCAGGCGCCGCATTCGCAGTGCCTGGGAAGTCCTGCCTGAGGTCGCTCCTGAGCTCAGTTCCTGGGCGGCGTTGTTCGCATCAAAATCCATGCAAAGGGCTCGCGCCGAGGCAGGCGTCTCAGATGCAGCGTCCCCACAAGAGGTACAAGAGCTTGTGCGGGACGTTGGGATGTTCATTCGCCTGGTGGAGCGGATTCTGTTGCTCCCGACCAGAGAGAATCTGGCTGCTTGATAGCCCGCCCGGACGGGACAACCTCGTGCGGGCGGGCATTGCAGCTCTGGCTGTCGCGGCCCGGTGAGTACGGGAGGCGGCTTAGCTCAGCGAGGTGGGGCGGCGTGGGGGCGGTACCGCCCGCAAGAGCTCCCACAGGGGCCGTGAGCCGGATGCCCAGACGGCGAGGGTCTGGCGGTCGACGACGTGCAGCCGCTGCTGCTGGGCGAACGTCACCGCCGGAGCGGTGACCCGGCCGTTGGTGACGATGACCGCGATGTCGGCACCGTGGACCTGGCGGGCGGTGCCGTTGAGGACCTGGAGGTCCGGGGTGCCCACGGGCGTGCCCTGGGCGCCGTTGCGGCGGTGCTTGCACTGGATCACCCAGCGCCTCCCGAACGGGTCGGTGGCTTTCACGTCGGCGCCGAGGTCGCCGCGGCCGCCGACCCGCCGGGCGTCCTGGCAGCCGTCGCGGTGCATCAGCTCCCGGACCGCGTCCTCGAAGTGGCTGTAGTGCAGTGCGTCCAGCTGGGACAGGCCGTAGCGCAGGTCCTGGGCCCGTACCGCTTCCCACTGGGCCTGCTGCTGGCGGTGGTAGAGCCAGCCGGCGCCCGCGAGGACGGCGAGGACCAGGAGGGCGGCGAGGACCCACCAGTGGGTGAGGAGCCAGTTGACGACCGTCACGACCAGCGTGATGCCGGCCGCGGCCGCTGCGGCGTAGAGGAGCAGCTGGGCGTCGCGCTGCTGCTGTCTGCGGGAGGGCCGCCGGGTGCGCCGCCGCGTGGGCGGCCGCCGGCGGGTCACCGCTCCCACCGGATCGGGTACGACACCGTCGGCCGCGGACGCGGCTGCGGTGCCCGCGCGGCGGGGGCGTCCTCGAAGCGGACCGGGTACTGGACGGTGGTCTGCGGCCGGGGAGTGGTCCCGTCGCCGGTGGAGATGTTGCTGTTGCCCAGGCCGACGACGGCCAGGGCCACCACGCTGAAGATCATCGTTTCCCGCCGGGCGCCCGGCGCCCACCGCGAATGCCCGCGGACCGCTGTCCCGTCGGAGCGCACGTACGGCCGTACCCAAGGCATGCAAGCCTCCCCCTCGTCACAACTTCCCCCACACCAGGACATGCTGACAGCAGCCACTGACAACGCGTCAGAAGATCAGCACCCCGGGTGATCAAGGAAGGGGAGAACAGGCCAGGTCGGACAAGCCGCGGGGGCGGCCTCATCCGGCGCCTGCGCGGGACGACAGGTCTGTCGGGCGCGGGTGACCGGCGGCAGCGCCGCTACCGCGTGCCGGCCTTCCGCCGCTTCGCGCGCCGCTCGTCGTTCAGGTGGCGGTCGCCCGGGCCAGCTGGCTCTCCAGCTCACGGTCGAGGTCCCGCTCCCGGGCAGTCGTGGGGGCGTAGCCGTTCCAGTCATGCAGTGCGGCGCGTGCCCGCTCGGCCGGCGCCAGCAGCGTCTGCGCGAACCGCATAAGGAAGGCGCGCAGCGACAATCCCTGGGCGGCGGCTACGGCTGCCAGCCGGTCCCACCGGCACCTCTCTGTGGGGCCGCAAGGCTCATCCGGCGTCGGTCAGGGCATCGGCGAACAGCTGCTCAGAGCCCAGCGAGCGGAGCAGAGGTCCCAGCAGCCTGCGGGTCACTGTGCCCGGTGCGCCACTCAGCTCCGCCCGGGTGGCCTCCGTACTTTCCTCATAGGTGTCAGCGCTGTACCTGTCGTTGCTCGGCCAGTGCGACTGGCCGCTGTACCGGCGGCGGCCACGGAGTCGGTTAGCCCCGACGGCTAGTGCCCAGTTGCCGTGATAGCCGACCTCATCGGAGACCAGGCGGATCAGCTCCAACATGTATCGGGTGTGCAGGACAGCGCCGTCGTCGAAGAGGACCTGTTCTTCCTCGTCCTGGGACTGGTATTGGCGGGGCTCGATGCCGGTGGAGAGACGGGTCATGAACAGGCGCAGCCCGCCGTCCTCGAAGAGCTGGATTTCAAGGACATGCTCCTCGCCCCAGCTGCCGTCTGCGGCGTGCGTGCGGTCCGGCTTGAGGTTCGGGGAGCTGAGTGCCACGCCCCTGGCACGCCGGTGTCCTTGGTGGGCGTGGCTAAGGTTTGGGTCGAAGCCGATGGCGAGTGCCGGGTGCAGGTTCTGGCTCGCCTGGATACGCCGGATCATGGTGGTGAGGCGCATGTTCCAGTCGGGGGCGCCGGTGATGGACAGGCACATGTCCCGGCGTCCGGCTGTGGGCTGGGCAACCAGGAAGAGGTGGGACTGGGACCCGACATGACGCAGCGGGTCTTCGTCCATCTCTTTGTGCAGCAGGGTGAGTGTGTCGGCCTCAATGTTGCGGCGGCGGGCATGCAGCGCGACGACTTCGGCGTCACCCATCTGGTACTTCGTCTTGTCGCCGCGGCCGAAGTAGCGGTTGTCGACCATGTGCGGGGCAACGGGGCTGGCTGGGATGTGCACGAGGAGGTAGCCGACTCCCTCGGCGTCCGCGGCGGGGATCTCCTGGGTGAGGACGGTCAGGGGCGGATCGGGGATCGACCGGGCGACCTGCTCGATTTTCTCTGCCAGACCGTTGAGGGGCTGAGCGTCGAGCTCGAAGGTGCGTGCTTCCTTGTTCTCGTGCACTCCGATGATCAGGGTGCCGCCGTCGACGGCGAACGAGGACAGGTCGCGTGCGAGCTCTTTGTTGTCGCTCTTGCCGCTGGGGGCCTTCTTCAGATCGAGGTGATGGCTTTCCTCGAACAGACCGCCGTCGATGGCGGCCTGGAGGTCGGCCTCGGTCTTCGGCATCCACCGGGGGTTGTCGGAGGAGAGGTAGATCGACGTCACTGCACGGCCCCGCTTCCCGCGATCCAAGGCCCAGTACGGGCCGTAGCCCAGACGGCTGAGGGCCAGAGTACGGAGGAGGGCTGACATTCGGGTGTACACCTGCTTCGCACCGAATCTGAGGCCCCGCCCCGCCCGAACCCACTCAGCGCACGCGGGCCGGTGGAATCTCGCTACAGCGGACGCTTTTGCGTGCGTACCTTCTTCTGCATGAGTGATGTTCCTTCATCTCGAAGCACAGTGCCCTCGACGATGAGAAGCGATGGTTGGCGCCCTCTGAGCTCCCGCCTGCTCGCGCCGGGGGCTGCGGACATACCTGAGCCATTGCGTGAGGACTGCCCGCCCTTCCTTGAGGCGGCGCTCAGCGAGTGGGCCAGAGCCGCGATGGGTGAAAACATCTGGCGCCGGATCGCGCTGCGCTTCGGTATCGCCAAGCACCCCGCCGGCTGGGAGACGGCCGTCTCTATCGCGCGGCGCAGCGATGACTGGTGGCTGGACATTACCGATGCTGTCCTGCACTTCATGGCTGCCGGGGTGGAGCCTCTGGACGAATACGAGATCGCTGATCTCGACGAGATCTTCCTCGATGCAGGGTCTGCGTGGGAGGTCTCGGAAGCTGCTGACGGACTGCAGCGTCGCGTAGACCCCACGGTGAAGGAGGCGCAGGTCAAGGCTGCGGAAACCGCGCGCGAGACAGGCCGGACCGCAGCGTCGGAGCGGCTTCAGAAGGCGTGGGCAGCTGTCTACGGAAGGCATCCGGATCCGGGAGCTGGCTATCGGCATGCAGTGGCCGCTGTCGAAGATGTGGCGTGCCCTCTCCTCCTTCCGCGGGAGCAGGTTCCCACTCTGGGCAAGGTGCGCGCTCACCTGCAGCAGTCTGCGGACAAGTACACGATGGTGATCTCGGACAAAAGCGGTGCGCCCGCTTCGATCGAAGCCATCACGGCTCTGGTGGGACTGTTGTGGCACGGTCAGCGCGATCGGCACGAGGGCGGACCGACCAGTGCACCCATCAGCCAGGAGGCTGCCGAGCAGGCCGTGCACATCGCCTGTCTGCTTGTCGCGACCATCTCCGCCGGCGCCCTGCGTCGCCTCCCGTAAGGCGCACCTCCCGCGGGAACAGGAGGGCCTTCCGGCTGTCTCACGCGGTTTGGGCCTGTCCGGACTTGCCGCCTCAGCCCGGCACCGGACAACGGGCCTCAGGGCGGTGCGCTGTGCCGGTAACCGCTGTACGTCAGTCCGGTTCGTCGCCGGGGTAGAGGATGTCGAAGGTGCTGGCCGACATGGAGCTCGCGCCCACCGTGAGGACGTAGGTGGGGCTGAGGGAGATGGGCAGGGTGGACTTCGTGTCGGCAGCCACCATGCGGGTGGTGGTCAGGAAGGGCTGGGGTACGGCGAGGCGCTCGGTTCGGTTGGGCAGGGTGAAGGTCTCCTGCCCGGGCGTGGGGCGGGGCTTGGAGCTGCTGCGGTTGGTGCCTCGGATGGGGCGGCGGACGCCGGGGAAGAGGGCTGCGTACAGGCCGGCGTAGCTGTGGACGTGGGTGGTGCCTTCGGCGGACAGGCGGCAGACGCGGACGTCGTCGACCTGGCCGTGCACGACCAGGTACGGGGGGAGGGTCTCGGGTTTGTTGGTGAGCAGGTTGGTGACGGCCCAGTTGCCGACGTCGCGGCGGATGGTGATGGCGTCGATGTTGTAGAGGTCGACGAGGAGCTGCCACGCGTCGGAGGGCTGGGCGGTGCGGTGGAAGCGTTCCAGTCGGCGCGGTATGCGCTGCAGGTCGCGGTCGAAGATGTCCTGCCAGCGTTCGTAGGCATAGCGGGCGTTGGCCTGGCGGGCGAGGTCGGTGTCGAAGTCGGCGATGACGCGTTCGCGCTGGGCGCGGACGTGGGCTTGGCGCAGTTCGCCCAGTTCGTGGGTGAGGACGCGCCGTATGCGCTGGACGGGGCGTCCGTAGGAGGCGGCGAGTTCGGTCAGGTCGGGGTCGTCGGGGGCGGGGCCGCGCCAGGCGCCGGGCTGGGGGATGTAGCGGTCGGCCATGGCGACGACGAGGTGGAAGGCGCGGGCTTGGCGGGCGCGGACGGCCGGTGTGCGGTCTATGGCCCGCTCGACTCTCTCGCGTGACATGCCCAGGGCTGCGGCGACTTCGTCTATGAACTGGGGGCGCCGGCTGGGCACGATGCCTTCGTTCTCGAAGCGGCGGTAGTTCTTGGGGGAGATGCCGAGCTTGTCCACGACGTCCTGGGCGCGCAGGCCCACGGCGCGGCGGTGGTCGGCCAGGGTCCAGTCCTGGATGGTGCGGTGGTCCATGAGCATCGGCGGGTGGATGCCGAGTGCATCAGCGAGGGCGCGGACGCGTACGGGGTCTGGCACCCGGTGCCCGTTCTCGTAAGCGAGGACCTGGGCTTTCGTGGCTCCCACGGCTTGTGCCAGCTGCTGCGCTGTCAGATAGGTCCGGTCCGGACGCCCGAAAGCGTTGGTGCGGTGCGCCCGCAGCCGGGAGGGGCTGAAGTGGCTCTGTCCCCGTGTCATCGGCCTGCTCTCCCTCATCTCTGGGACCATTTTAGGGGTACCATCGGGGGACCACGGCCGGGTTGTCAGCAACGATCATTTTCGCCCGTGACCAGGGTTGCCGTATCTTTTAGTGGCAGAACTGGTGGATGCTGAGGCGGAAATGCGCGACGGTAGACGCTGTTGGCCGCATGGTTTGGGGACCGCGGTCCTCGTGCACTGGTTAAAGAAGAAGAAGCCCTGCACCTCCACGGGTCTAGACGCCGTTGTTGGAGGCACAGGGCTAGCGTCTGGGAGCGACTGTCCCGGGAGGCCCTCTGTTGCAGCAGGGGGCCTTAGGCGTCTAAAAGAACTTCTCGATCAGATGACGCAGCCAGGCACCGAGTGCCTGGAGCGTCAGCCAGCCGAACGCCTTCTTGACGATCTTCCGGTTCTTCCGCTCCCCGCCCGTGGGCGGGTTCTCCATACGCAACACCTCCTCTCACTCGCGGAGCCGATCGGCCCCGATCGGGTCGCCCGATCGACGGTTACGCCGCGAGAGAAGATGCTGGGTAAGAGCTTACCGGGTCCCGCATACAACACCGGTCCCCCAGCGGCCACCCTCGTGCCAACTTCGGTACAAGAGGGGTCGCCTGACGGGTAGTTGATTTACGTAATTACCGTCCGGTATCGCCGTGAAATGCGAACATGCGTCCGTGCTGCCGCTGTTGAGGGCTGGATTGGGCAGCCCGTCACCCTGCGTGCGACCTGAGGGGGTGGACGGCGTCTACGTCGTATGACGCAGTCACGATCATCGTCCGGTTCACCGAATCTCACCGATGTGGCGTCCGTCACGCCCGGTGCGTCGCGCGGGAGGTAAGCGGCAGCACACCCGATCACCGCCTACCCAAGCACAACAGGCGCCCCACGACGACCGCCTGCACACCCGCCCCGCAGGCCGCCCACCGGCCACCCCGCGGCAGGCGACAGGCCGGACCGCCCCCGGCCGACGGCAGCAGGCACCAGCCCGGGCCGGCTTCCAGCACTCCCCCGGCCGGCTCCGTGCCCTCGCCCCCGGGGGGAAGGGCGGTGAGCGTCACCGCGTTCCCCGTCGCAGGCCGGGGTCGTCAGCGGCGGCGTAGCGGGCGGCGGCCTCGATACCCAGCCCGAACAGCTCGCAGATCATCCGGGCGTCGCCGCCGGCGGCGAGGACCTCGTCCAGGATGCGGTCGGCGCGCAGCAGGTCGCTGGAGAGGGGCTGCTGGCGGTGGAGCCAGGCAGTGCTGGCGGGTGTGGTGTACGGGGCGCTGCGGCTGGTGACGAACAGGTGCGGGTTGGCGGTGTTCGGCCAGCGCCGGTGGCGGTGGGCGAGGTAGGCGTCCAGGCGTACGTGGACGGGTGCGGCCAGGCGGATCGTGCGCCCGGGCAGGTGCAGCACTCCCGTATCGAGGTCTTGGGCGTCGGTGAGGGTCAGGCGGCGGATCTCGGCGGCGCGCAGCGCGTGGAAGGCGAACAGGGCGGTGACGGCAGCCCGGACGGGGTCGGTGCTGGTGAGGGCGTCGCGGATCAGGGCGGTGTCGACGGGCAGCGGGACGGTGCGGGAGTGGACGCCGACGGTCAGGTGGACGGCCGGGTTGCGGCCGGTGATCCGGTGGGCGTGGAGGGTGGAGAAGACCGAGCGCAGAGCGGAGGCGGTGTGGGCGTAGTCGGTGCCCTTCAGGCGGCAGTCGGCCAGGGCCTCGTGCAGCTGGGCGGCTGTGACGTCGCCGAGGCCGCCGACCCCGGTGCCGGTGCCGGTGCCGGTGCCGGTGCCGGTGGTGGTGGTGAGGCGGGTCAGGACGGGCAGGGCGAAGTGCAGCTGGTGGCGCACGGTCACCGGGGAGCGGGGCAGGCTGCGGGGCGGTGAGGTGTGACCCCTCACCCGGACGTGGAGCCAGTGGGCGAGCTGGGTGATCACCGGCGGGGGCAGGTGGGCGGTGACGCGCGTGAACCAGAGGTCGATGGCGGGGGTGCGGTCGTCCTCGGTGAAGTCGTGGGCGGCCAGGAAGGCGTGGACGCGGCTGGCGGGCAGGTCGAGGTCGGTGAGCCGGCCGATCAGGCTCGCCGGTACCCGGGCCCCGGGGGTCTCCTGCAAAGCCAGGACGATCCGCAGACCGTGGCGGGCCTTGCTCGCCTTGCGCGGGCTCCAGCCGTGCTCGCGGGCCCAGGCGGTGAGTTCCTCACACAGCCGGCCCGCCAGCACCGGATCCGGCGGCTGCAGGAAACGGCCGTGCAGGCCGGCCTTCATGACCCGCTCGGGGGCGGGGAACAGGGTCAGCTGCCGGTGACGGTGCGGCACCGGGAACGGCCTCGGCGGTACCGGGGCTGCAGCGCGGGGGCGGGGGTGGCGTTCCTGGGCACGCGTGTTGGCCAAGGACAGCTGGATACAGCCGCGCTCGAGCGCGCGGGCATAGGACAGGTGCAGGTCACCCGAGGCACGGCGCATACGGCACCGCTGGGTCCAGCACATCCTGCACACCCGGTCGTGATTGACCGCCACCGTGCGCCGGCACCACGCACACGGCCCGCCCGGCCCCGACTTCGAGAACTTGCGGTGCCAGGACAGACAGCCCCAGCACCGCCACTTCGACTCCCTGCCCGTGCCCCAGGCGAAGCAGTCCGGACACGATCCGCGGCGCTCGGGCGAGAAGGGATGACACGCCGTGCACAGACCCTGGTGGTAGAAGAACCCCTGCCGCCCGCACACCAGACACGGCGGCGGCGTATGCGGGCCACCGGGCAGACACACGAAACAGACCTCGACCCGCGGCAGCGAGTACGCCACCGGCCGCACCCCGCACCCCCCGCACACCGCAGGCCGGCCACGATGCCGCACGAACAGGCGCACCCGCTCCCCCGCCCCCGCCCCCGCTCCCGCCGGCGACGGCGGCCCGGTGCCCGATGCCATGGAGCCGTCCACCGCCCTCACACCGGCGGCAGCGAAGGCCGCACGCCACCCGCCGGCCGCCCGGCCCCCTCACCGCACCCCCACACCCCCACCCCACCGGCGTGATCGGCCCACCCCTCACCGGTCTCCCCGGCCACCGGCACCACCGGCACCTGCCCGGGCACCGGCCCATGCCCGGGCAGGGGCGCGGCCGCGGCCACGGGCGCGGGCGCGGGCGTGCCGGGTACAGGGTCCAGGACCAGCAGACCCGCCGCGTCGCAGCCCAGGACCCGGCAGATCACCTCCAGATCATCCAGCCGCACCGACACCGGTGCCACCGTCGCCGACCACAGGGCCGACATCTTGCCCGCACTGACCGGCAGACCCGCCGCCGCCAGCAACCGCCGCATCTCCACCGCCCGGAACACACCCCGCTCAGCTGCCCGCAGCCGCAACTGCCACCGCACCTCACCACCCCCCGCCCACGGTGTCCACGTCGCCCGCGGTGCCGGCAGCCGGTGCGGGCGGTGCAGGGGGCAGCAGGCGCCCGGTGAGACGGGCGTTGGCCTGCTGCCAGTGCCACTCGACCCGCTCCGCAGGCACATGCACATACCGGGCCGTCGTCGAAATCCACGAATGCCCCAGCAACGCCCCGATCGCCTCCAGACCCATCCCCTGCCGGTAGAGATGAGACGCACAGAAATGCCGCAGCGGATGCGGCGTCAGCCGGCCCGACCAGCCCGGCAACCAGCACCCCACCGCCCGCGCCAGCCCCTGGCGCAGCGTCACCGCACACGCCGCACGCAGCCCACCACCCCCCGCGCTGTGGCACCGGCTGGGCAGCAACACCGCCCGCCCACCATCCAGATCATCACCGAACTGCCCCCGCACCTGCCCCA
Source organism: Streptomyces sp. NPDC047853 (assembly GCF_043204535.1). Lineage (NCBI taxonomy): Bacteria > Bacillati > Actinomycetota > Actinomycetes > Kitasatosporales > Streptomycetaceae > Streptomyces > Streptomyces sp. NPDC047853. The sequence continues at coordinate 11,792 of NZ_JBIDCI010000033.1, forward strand.
CCCACCACGCCAGCAGCCGGTCCACACCATCGATCGCCGGCACCAGACGCTGCCTGGGCCCACTGCCCCGCGCACCCTTCCCGCACCGCACATGCAACATCCCGCACACCCCAGCCCGCGGATACCAGTCCCCCACCCGCAACTGGACACTCTCATTGATCCGCAACCCCACCCGCCGCCACAACGACGCCGCCACATAATCCCGCGCCCCCGCCAAAAACCCCCTCCCCCCAAGACCCGGCAGACTCGCCCGCCACCCCCCGAACAACAACTCCACCTCCCCGGGCGAGGGAGGAATACGCACCCCCACCCGGGCAAGACCCGCCGGCCGATTGAACTCATCCACCGGCTGCACCACCGGCCCACCCGTCACCGCCTCCACCTCCCGCCCATGCCGCACCTCAACAAACACATAAAAACGCTGCACAGCCCGCGCCATCTCCCCCCTCGTCCTGGGCCCCGTCCCCCCAGCACGCGCAGCAGCAAGCCAGCCATCCACATCCCCCGGACCCACCCCCCACACCGGCACCCCCGCAAACGCCAGCAACCCCAGCACCCACCCCCGCTGCCGGCCAACCCACCCATCCGTCGCACCACGAGCCGCCAACGCCAGCACAAACTCATCCACCCACCCCAACCCACCCAACCCCACATCAACACTCACCCCACCAGCATGACCCCCACCACCCCACATCCCGACGAATGTTCACCAATCACGAAAACCCGACCACACCCCTGACCAGCACCCCACCACCCCCGACCAGCAACGACCACACCCGCCCGAACCTGGCCCATTAGGTACCGTGATGACCATCTCCAGGGTGATGCGACGTCTGGTCGGAACGCAGGGCGGCGATGAGGGCAGCGTCGCCATCGAGGCAGCCATCGTCATCCCACCGCTGATCATGTTCGTGTGCCTGGCGCTCGCGGGCGGCCGTCTGGTCACCTCCGGTGCGAAGATCGACGCCGCCGCGGAGGACGCTGCCCGGGAAGCGTCTATTCACCGCACGGCCGCCTCCGCCCAGGCCGCAGCCCAGGCGGCGGCCGCCGAATCCCTCGATGACCAGGGCATTGCCTGCGCGTCTAACAGCGTCGCCATCGACACCAGCGGACTGAACGTGCCGGTAGGGCAGGTCGGCACGGTCACGGTGACCGTGAACTGCACCGTGAGCCTCGCAGATCTCCTGTTGCCCGGCGTGCCCGGGGCCAGGAGCCTCAGCTCGACGGCCACGTCCGTTGTCGATGCCTTCAGAGGCCGTTCCTCATGACCATGACCTGGGTGAACGCACGCGCGCACAGGTGGGACGACCGCGGGGGTGTGACCGTGTTCGTGGCGGTCTGTGTCGTCGCGTTGATCGGGATCATCGGTGTCGCTGTCGACGGGGGCGGCAAGATGCGGGCCACCGAGCGTGCCGACCATGTCGCGGGGGAAGCCGCCCGGGCTGGCGGGCAGGCCATCGACCCGACCGCGGCCATTAGCGGCGAGAGCGTCATCATCAGGCCGCAGGATGCCGTCGCCGCGGCGCAGGCCTATCTCCGGTCTGTCGGCGCTACCGGCACGGTGAGCGTCTCCGCGGACGGCAAGAGGCTCACCGTGCACACCAGCGATGTCTATGCCACGAGGTTCCTGCCGGTGGTCGGGGTCGGGTCCATGCCGGTCACCGGCCACGGCTCCGCCACGCTCCTGCACGGCGTCACCGCACCCGAGTAGAGGAAGACCCCTGATGCGCCACGCCCACACTCCTGCCGCAACCGGCCGCACCCCGGCCCGGGTGATCACAGGCATCGTGAGCCTGCTCATCCTCGCCGGCGCTCTGGTCGGGCTGCCGCTGCTGCTCGCCTGGGCGACTCCGGTCATCTGGGCCGCCACGCACGACGACCTGGCGCATCTGCTGGACCGGCAGGACACCGGCGCCGCGTTCCTGGCGCTGCTGCTCGTCGTCGGCTGGATGGGCTGGGTCCAGTTCGCGTTCTGCACGGTGCGGGAGCTGGTCGCGCAACTGCGGGGCCGCACGTGGAGGGCACCGCGCGGGTTCGGCGCCTCCCAGCGGGCCGCGGCCGCGCTCATCGGCGGCATCCTGGTGCTCCTGCCCACCAGCTCGGCCCTCGCCTCGGACGCCCAAGCGGCGACCAGCGCCACCGCGGCCCGACTGCCCGGCCAGGTCAGCGAGCAACCTGCCACCGAGCCGTCGTCCTCCCAGCAGGTGCAGGCAGTCTCCGGGACGAGCTCGGCCGTGTCGGTGTATACCGTCCGGGCGGGCGAGAGCTTGTGGAGCATCGCCGAACAGGAACTCGGGGACGGCGAAAGGTGGCGCCAGGTCGCCGCCTTGAACGAGGGCCGCGCGATGGCCGACGGCACGGTCTTCCGGTCGAACAGCTTCCTGCGAGCCGGCTGGCAGTTGCAGATGCCCTCGAACCACGCTTTCGCGGGCGGCGACCGCACCCAGCTGACCACCAATTCGGCAGCCGACGACAAGGCGAGCGTGCACGTGGTCACGGTCGACGAGGGCGACAACCTGTCGAAGATTGCCGAGGAGGAGCTCGGCGACAGTGACAAGTGGCCCGACCTGTTCGCCGCCAGCCGCGGCAAGCCGCAGCCCGACGGACTGCTCCCCGTCACCGACCCCGATGTGATTTACGCAGGCCAGCAGATCACCGTGCCCGAGCAGCAGAACGTCGAGACGCCGCCCCAGCCCGGCGAGTCCGACAACCAGGAGCGCACTCCCCCGCCCACTCAGGCTCCCGAGGGCGAACAGACGCCGGACACCGGGCAGGCACCCCCACCAGAGCACACCCCGGTACCCGCGACCCCGTCGACTCCCGCCACGCCGGGCAGCCCGCCTGCCGAACAGCCGAGCCCAGAACGCTCCCCCTCCGCCACAACTCCGCAGGCGCCGCAGGCGCCGCAGCCCATCCCCAGTGCTCCCCCGCCCACGCCGTCCCCGCCGACCTCGCCGGCGCAGACGCCCGAGACCGCAGCCACTTCCACCGACCCCGCCGCGCCGGCGGCAGCCCGGGCCGACGGTCCGCTGAACCTGCGGATAGTGCTGGGGGCCGGGGCGCTGATGGCCGCCGCCGTCACCGGTGCGCTCGCGTTGCGCCGCACGCTGCAGCGGCGCCGCCGCAAGCCCGGCGAGACGATCGCCATCGCAGCCGAGACGTCCCCGGCCGAGGCGCAGTTGACGGCGGCCGCGGAACCCGGCGGTGCCGCGCGCCTGGACGTGGCCTTGCGGACCATGGCCGACCAGGCAGCCCAGCAGGAGGGTGAGGCAGGGGTGCCGGTGGTGCGTGCTGCGCGGATCGGGGCCCGCACCCTCCACGTGCTGCCCGAGGACCTCTCCCACAAGCCGCCGGCGCCGTTCGTGTCGGGGAAGGACGGGTGGTGGGATCTGGACGCGGATGCCGTCCTCCTGGACGAGGACGCCGCCCGTGACGTGCCGGCTCCCTGCCCGGGCCTGGTCACCATCGGCTGCACCGAGAAGGGGGACCTGGTGCTGCTCAATCTCGCCCGGGCCTCTGCTCTGCTGCTGGACGGCAACCCGGTGCACATCACGGAGGTGTGCACGTCGCTCGCCCTGGAGTTCGGGATGAGCCCGTGGGCGGGCGACGTTGAGGTGGTCACCGTCGGCTTCGGTGAGGATCTGCCTCAGCTGCTGCCGACCGCGCGGATCGCCCACATGCGCCAGCCCGCGCACGCGCTGCGCGACCTGACCGAACGGCTCCTGGAAGCCCACCAACTGCCCGACACAGTCCACCAGCCCTACCTGCTGCTGTGCGCGTCGGTCCTGGATGCCGACACCGCCTGGGAGTTCGCCGACGTCATCGACAAGGCCGGCGACATCCCGGTCACCCTGGTCGCCCCGGCCAGCATGGCCGCCCCGCACTTTCCCGACGCGGAGATCGTCAACGCCTCCCTCAGTACCCCGCAGCCCCTCGAGTCCACCGGCCAAGAGGTCACCGTCCAGCGCCTGGCACACGCCGCCTACCTCCAGATCACCACCGCGCTGAAGGTGGCCGCACAACCCGCCCACCAGGCCGAAGGCGCGTGGAAGGACGTCCCGGAAGAACCCACCAGCGTGAACCAGATCGGGCAGGAGGAGCAGCCGGCCGCGCCCGGGCCCGTTACGGATCCAGTCGACGCGGGGGCGCAGGAATCAGAGGCAGGTAGCGGGGTCTTTCCGGCCCTGCTCGCCGCCGCCACCGATCCGGCCAGCCTGCGCCTGCTGCCCGCACCCGCACCCGCACCGAGCCCCCAGGCACAGAGGGAAAGCTCCCCATGCACGGACACTCCAGCCGCCCGCACCACGCCTTCCCCGGGCACCGTCGCAGACAAGCCCGGCACCGGGCAGACGGCCAACGCAGCGAACCCGGCGGCGACGGCGCAGTCGGGAGCGGTCGAGGAAGCAGCCCGTGACCTGCACGCGCCGGAGATCCGGGTCCTGGGTCCCATCGAGGTGACGGGAGTGGCCAGCACCGGCCACGGTCCCCGGCTCGCGCAGCTGGCCACGCTGCTGTTCTTCCGGCCCGGGCGCGGCTCCGACGTCCTGTGTTCCGACATGGACCCCGTTAACCCCTGGAGCTTGAACACCCTCAACGCTCGGATGCAGGGCCTGCGGCGTTCGCTGGGCAACGATCCCGAGGGCAACCCCTACGTGCCGCGCCGCAGGACGGGCGAAGACCCCTATCGTCTCTCCCCGGCCGTGCGCTGCGACTGGACTCGCTTCCTGCAGCTCGTCGAACGCGCCTTGCCTTCAGGTCCCGCCGGCTTGCCCGATCTGGAGAAGGCGCTCTCACTGGTACGTGGCAGGCCGTTCGGTAGCGCCCCGCTGCCGTGGGCCGAGCCCTACCAGCAGGAGATGACCACCCGGATCGTCGACGTGGCGCACACCGTGGCCACCTACCGCACCCAGCCTGGTCCTCACCAGGACCTCAGCGCCGCCCGCCAGGCCCTCGTCACCGGCCTCGACGTCGACCACACCGCGGAACTCCTCTACCGCGACTTCTGCCGCCTCGAGCACACGGCCGGGAACCGGCAGGGACTGCACACCGCGATCACCCGCATCCAACAGGTCAACCGGGAACTCGACTGCTCCATGGAGGCGGAGACCGAACAGCTCATCAAGGAACTGCTCAACGACGCCGGCGTTGATGCCCGCAAGATCCTGTGATCGCCGCTCCGGCGGCCAGCTGCGGACTGTCCGAATCAAGTGTGGGGTCAACCCAGCTGCGGGCAGTGCGCAAGCAGTCGTGAGCTGCAACGCTGAAGAAGCTCAGTGATGAATTCGGAGGCCGGTCGGAGGCAGCGGACAGGCCGTCGACCGCCACAGGAATCTCCCGGCGGCCGACGGCCCGTTGAAGGGCTGGGGAGCGGTGTCCTCGGCGCGGGTCCCTGTCACTCGCAGGGATAGCTGGTGATGCGGACGGTGTACGCCGAGGAGACCCAGCGGTTGGTGCCCACGTTGCGGAAGCCGTTGGTGGTGGACGCCGACGCGAGGATCGTGGCGCCGTTGGAGTAGGACCCGACGACCGAGTAGCCGGTGCCGGGACCGCTGCGGATCAGCAGACCGCCGCTGGCGTTGACCCTGTAGTAGCACTTGGTGGCGAGCGCACCGGTCGGCGCAAGCTCCACGGCCGCTCCCGTCGTGCGGGCGGGTGCGGCGGCCTGGGCCGTGAGACCGCCGCCGAGGAGCGCGGCGGCGGACAGGGCCGCCACGGCTGCCGTGCGGGCGGTGGCGCGACGCAGTGACATGGTGCGGCGTGCTGCTGGGACGGTCATGGAATCGGTTCCCCTTGCGTCGTCGGTTCTGGGTGCGGAACACGTACGGAGGAGCAGGCCCGGTCGGCCGAACGGTGTCACCGCTCAAAGACACCGGTGCCGCGCACGACGTTAGCGCCATCGGGGCGAACAGCCGCCTGACACACGAGAACTCCTCAACCGGAACGGGGAGTGGCCCGTTCCGGTTGGGGAGTCCGGATGACGCTGAGTCAACGTAACTGAGACGTCAGACACTTTGATCAACAGCCCGGGGGCGTCAACCGTGCTGGGCGTTGGCGTGGTGATGGGTGAGGGCCTGCCAGCGTCGCTCGAATTCCTCGGCATGCTCGTTGATGTAGGCGGTGGTGATGGGCTTGTTGTACTGACCGGTGATTCCCTGGGCCGTGCAATGCTGCGCGACGGCGTCCGCTGCGGGGTTCTCACTGGCCGTCCGGTGTTCGGCCCAGACGTGGTAGACGCGGGCGGGCAGGAAATAGCGGCGCAGGTTGGCGGGGCTGACCGGTTTTCCGCCGCGACCGTAGGTTCCGTGCTGTGCGAGGTGGGCGGACAGTTCCTCGGCTGTGGGCTCGGCATTGTGCTCGGCCTGGTACTCCATCCATCCGAGGTAGTAGCGGTCGGCCGTGGTGAGGACGGCGTTTTCCGGTGATGATTCCGGTCCCGGCGGCGGGTCGTCGATGAGTGCATCCACCCGAGGGCTGCGCCTCTCCTTCGCGGCCTGCGCACCGGCCGCGGACGTCTCGAGCGCCTGCGGTACGGTGGCTTCGTCCGCGTCTTGACCGTCGGAATGGTCGGACGGTCCTCCGGCATCCTGTCCGCCGGCGGCTCCCTGTTGCTGGAAGCGGTTGACGAAGTCGACCAGGTCGTGGCCGGTGATGGGCAGGCCGCCGTCCCCGGTGATGGCGTCCCGCTGGTAGACGAAGGCTGCCAGGGCCTCGGCGTCCGGGAAGGTGCCGTACTCATCGGCGTAGGCGAGCCAGGCGCTGTGGAAGTAGTCGTGCCAGTCGATGGATTCGTCGCCCGGCCCCGACCCGTCAGAGCCGACCGGTACCGCGTAGCGCTGCCGAAGGGCCAGGAGGAGGGGCTGTACCTGGTTGTCGGCGAGGGGGTTTCCTGCCGCGGTGGTGATGCCGTACACGTCGCGCAGCCACGAAGCCCACTGCATGGGGGTCGGCTCGACCTCATAACGTGCAAGGAACGCCTGGTAGGCGTCCGCGAACCGTTCGGCCTCTGCCCCCGAGACGACCGTTGCGCCGGCAAGTCCCTCAGGCGTCGCTGCCGGATGCCCTGCCGGGCGTACCTGCGCGACCTCCGCCGGCGTCGGCTTACCGTCCGGCGCGGCGCTGGGCATGGTGTCGTCGGGCTGGTGAGCGGGGGCAGGGATCCGCTCGGCGGTGAACACGACCGAGGGCTCTTCGATGCCGGCGGCGGCGAGGCCCGCCGGGGCGGTCTGGGACAGGGGGACGCCGTAGCGGGCCAGGCGCAGCGGCATCAGGGACTCCACCGGGGCCTTGCGGCGCCAGCCGCGCCCGAAGCGGGAGCGCAGCCGGGCCTGGTAGACCAGCCGCTCCTGCTCCAGCTTGATCACCTGCTCGTAGGAGCGCAGCTCCCACAGCTTCATGCGGCGCCAGAGCAGGAAGGTCGGCCCCGGCGAGAGCAGCCAGCGGGTGAGGCGGACGCCCTCCATGTGCTTGTCGGCGGTGATGTCGGCGATCCGGCCGATCGCGTGCCGGGCGGCCTCGACGGACACCACGAACAGGATGGGGATCACGCCGTGCATGCCGACGCCGAGCGGGTCGGGCCAGGCGGCGGCGCCGTTGAACGCGATCGTCGCCGCCGTCAGCAGCCACGCGGTCTGGCGCAGCAGCGGGAACGGGATGCGGATCCAGGTCAGCAGCAGGTCCAGGGCCAGCAGGACGCAGATGCCCGCGTCGATGCCGATCGGGAAGACGTAGCTGAAGTTCCCGAAGCCCTTCTGCAGGGCCAGTTCCCGCACCGCCGCGTACGAACCGGCGAAGCCGATCCCGGCGATGATGACGGCACCGAAGACGACCATGCCGATGAGGACCCGATGTGCCCGGGTCAGCTGAGGCACCCCACCCGTCCCCGCTGCCACGCCCCACTCCTCCTGACAACTCGCCTCTCACAACTGAGCAAGTACCACACTGTCATGTCACACGACGCGTTGTGACCCCCGGTCCGGCCCCGTTGCCTGGCGAAAAGCGATCGCTACCGAGCGCTGCCCGGAAGCAGAACTCTGCCGTCCATGTGAGCAGCCCGGTGAGCGCATGCGTGCCGGCAAGCCGCTTCATCGCCCCGCAGGCTTGCCAGCACGCAGCGTCGCGCAGGGCCGCATCGTGCATTGCACCTGGTCCAGCACCCCTTGTTCGGTGAGGAGCGAGCTCGGATTGTCTCGGACGGTGGTCACCTCTGCGCCGTCGTCCAGGCCAAGCTCTACACAGGCGCTCCAGGCAGCGTGCACTTGCGAGACCGCGTCGGAGGTACAGCAGAGCCGCACGGCCCCCTGGAGACGTGCGGCGAAACCCAAGTGCGGCCCCCCACTCCCATGGAGGTCGGCGGCCAAGGCCTGACGCCTGTCGCGGGCGGATCAGTCGATCAGTGTCGGTCGTGTCTGAAGGTGGCAGAGCACAGGCCCGGCCAAGGACTTCACCGTCCGCCTCTATTGAAGCGGCGGATCACCGCGCGCGGCGCCTGCACAACCGAGTCAACCGCGACCGCACGCGCTTCGAATCAATGGGGCGTGACGGAAGGGCGGCTCGCCCAATCCTCAACCACCACGGCGAACGTCGCCGCGTACTTCGGCCACGCCGTGGAGAGGGGGAAGACGGACGGCCGCCTAATGCTCCCGGATCGTCTCCTGATACGCGAAGGGGGAGCGGCCGGACGCCTCCCTGGTCCGCGAGATGATCGAGGACTACCGGCTGGAGGAGTGCATCCCGGCGGGAGGGGAGAAGGGGCAGTCCGCTGACCTCACCCTGAAGTACCTAGTCAAGGTTACTCGCCAAGATCAACGAGAGCACCCCCATGGGCGCCGCGACCGGGTCATGCTCGTCCTGCCGTACGGGATGCTCTGGTCAAGCAGATCCGCGTGGACACCGACTGCGTACGGGTGTGGACCGCGAAGAGCAAGACCAGGCGCAGGGGAACGGGACGGTGGTGCTTCATCCGCGACCGGTCCTACCTGCGATCGTCGCCCGCGTGCGGGCCTGGCTCGCTGATCTCCGGATAGCCTAACCAGCACGATAAGAATCTCGCGGACGGCGAGCCTGGCTATTAGCCGGCTAAGCCGCTCTTCCCGGCCCTGGCCGCCACCGGCATTCTGAAGCGGCGGCAGAACGCGACCGCCCAGGGGGTCTTCGTCACGGGCCGGGCTGTCAACGAGATGGTCAAGGCCCGCGCCGAGAACGCCGGCGTCGCGCTGATCAACGGGCTCAAGGTCACCTCCCACAGCCTTCGCGCGGGCCCGAACACCGACATTGCCGAGGCCCTGGTCCCGCTCGCCGACCGCAACACCGCCGGCGACTGGACGCCGGACTTCACCCTCGCTGACGACGTCTACAACCGGCCCGACGGCACGATCGACACCAGCAAGGACGACCCCCTGGACGCCGTGCCGCTCTGGGCCTTCGAGGACCAGGCCGCGTTGGATAGACCATGAACGCGCAGGTCAGAGCCCTATTTTCCGGTCGCTGGTCCTGGTGCGGTCTCAGTCGGCATACTCGATGCATGGCTGGCATCGAAATCGACGACACCACTGTGGCCACGCTGCAGGCTCTGGCGGACGACGCTGGACTTCCCCTGGAGGTCTACCTCGACCGGGTGGCCGAGGAGAAGCAGCGCGAGCGCGCGCTGGCCAAGGGCGCCGAGACATTCCGGCGAGTGATCTCCGACCCGGAGACCGTCGCTGCGTTCGACACCGAGTACGGCGGCCCCGCGCAAGTCGCGCACACACCGCGGGCGGCCTGACCTGTGCCTGCCGAGTAATACGTCGACTACCGGTGGTTCTTGGAACGTCAGGAAGAACTGCTGCATGACCTCACGGTCAACGACTACTCCGTGTTCGTCGGCTTGGCGGCCCGCCACAAGGTCGACCCGCCCCGCCACGGCCAGCACCGCCCTGACGCGTTCTGGCGGGCGGCGGTGAAGCTGGAGGAGTGCATGATGCTGCGGCCGCTGCCGACCCGCAACGAGCTGGACGGGTACACCGTGGCTCTCGCCTACCTGTCCATGCACGACGAGCGTGTGAACGCAAAGTTCGAGTTGTGGCGTGAGCTGATCGCCGACACCCGCGCCCTGCGTCTCGACTCCTTCTCCATCGCCGAGCGGCTGCGCTCCCTGCGGCTGCCGTAGCTCACGCTGCGGCCGTACGCTCCAGCGCGGCGTCGAGCTGCGCGGCCGTGTCCTCCGGGTCCGTCGTGTGGTGGATGGTGCGGATGCCGAGTGCTTCGGCCGGCGGCAGGTTCTCAGCGTGGTCGTCGACGAACACGCATTCCGGACCCGTCAGCCCCAGAGCGTCAAGCGCCCGCTGGTAGATGAACGCCGACGGCTTCCGGACGCCTTCCCGCTCGGAGAGGATCACCGCGTCAAACGCGTCCTCCCACATCCCCAGGGCCTCGTACGGGTTGTAGGGCTCCAGGCCGAAGCTGTTCGAGAGCATCGCCACCTTGATCCCCGCAGCACGGGCACGGTCCGCGGCCGCCACGATCGCCGGCTCGGGGCGGAGGTTGGCCAGCGCCCGGCGCATCAGGTCGGTGGGGTCGATGCCGAGGATGCCGCCGATCACCCGGTTCCAGTCCTCCTGGGTGGCCTCGCCGACTTCGAGCCTTGAGTACACGGCCACGCCCTCGGGGTTCTCGTTGAGGGCGTGGAAGTAGGCGCCAGGCTCCAGGCCTTCGGACCGTTCAAAGGCCTGGCCGTTCAACCGCATACGTGTGGTGAGGACTCCGCCGAAGTCGAGGATCAGGCCGCGGTAGGAGGAGGACAAGAGGGGCTCCTTGCGAGACGCGCGTCGTAAGGGTGATCCCTGCCGTATTCGGCAAGGAACCTTTGAGGGCCCTCCCGCAGGGGGAGAGACATCCAGTATCCCCCCTCTAGACGGCCAACCGGCCTACGCTGGTTTCGAGCGCCCTACCCCTGCGGAGAACAGGCCAAATAATGTTGCATGCACGGGATTTATTCACTATCGGCCAACGGGTCAAGTACTACCGCGAGCGGCGCGGACTGGCCCAAAAGGGTCTGGGTGAGCTGATCGGCCGCTCGGAGAACTGGGTCTACAAGGTAGAGCACGAGCAGATCCCGATCGACAAGCTGTCCCTGCTCTTCGACCTGGCAAGGGTCCTGCGCTGCTCCCTCGAAGACCTCACGGGCGGGTTCCTGTCTGGGGTCGGTGCCGGCCTGGACACGGAGCACGAGCACGTCCCCGAGATCCGCAGTGCACTGTCGCTGCCCTCGTCGTTGCTGCCCGCTGCTGTCGGTTCGGTCTCCGTCGACGACTTCAAGAAGGACGTCTCCGACACGTGGAAGGTGTACGAGACCCAGTCCAAAGGCCGGTACCAGGACGTGGGCGCCCGCCTCCCCGTACTTCTGCGCCAGGGGCATGCGGCCCTGCGCGACGCATCAGGCCCCGACGAGCACGTGGCGCTGCGCCAGCTCGTCAGCCTGTACGGGCTCCATCAAATCTGGCTTCGCCGCGTCGGAGAACCGACCCTCGCTCGCATCGCCGCCGACCGAGGCCTGTCGCTCGCCGACAACGCCGGCGACCCTGCCCTCATCGCAGCCGCCGCCTGGAACCTCTCCTGCGTCCTCACCTCCGCCGGAGAAGTCCACGACAGCGTTGAACTCGCGCGGGCGACGATCGCCAACTGCGCTCCCAACGACGACTCGCACACCGCGCACTGGTCCGCGTACGGAGCACTGCATCTGCAGGCAGCCATCGCCGCGGTGCGCGCCACGAAGGGGCCCGCCGCCTGGGATCTTTACCGTGGAGCGAAGGCCGCGGCCGAGCGCGTCGGTTCGGACCGCAACGACTGGCATACCTGCTTCGGCCCCACCAACGTGGCCATGCACGAAGTGCACTTGACCGCCGAAGAGGGCAACGCGAGCGAAGCCCTGCGCTTGGCGGACACGGTGGAGATCAACCCCGAGCTGCCGCTGGAGCGTCGTACGCGGTACCTGATCGAGGTCATGAACTGCAACCGCATCCAGCGTGACGACTACGCCACCGTGCACGTGCTCACCAAGCTGCTGGAGCAGTCACCCGAGGAGATCGTCTTCTCACCACTGGTCAGGGAAGCCGTGACCGACCTGCTCAAGCGTGAGCGCCCTCTGTTCCGCGACGACCTACGCAAAGTGGCCACCCACATGGGCATCGCGGCTTGACCCTGAACAAGCCGTTCCGACCCTGAACCCCAGTCAGCCCTGAATTGGATTCAGGGGCGACCTGGGGAAATGGCCCTACGTTGTTGAGTCATGACGAAGGGTCACCCTGCGAATGAGGCCTCCGCCGCGTCCCTACCCACTCTGCGGGTAGAGCGCGCGGAGGGCACTCCGCTCCACCACACCGAGGCCGGCCGAATCGCCGTCCCGCTCAGCCTGATGCGCGGAACGCAGCGAGTCGAAGACACGGCGCTCGTCCTCACGGCCGAGCAGATGGAAGCCTTCTACGAGGAGATCGGCGCGATCCTCTACCCGCGCTGTGTGGCCAACCCGGCCCCGGCGGCGGAGGCCGCGTCATGACCGGCCCTCGCCGTACAGCCAGCGACCGCTTCCGACGTCTCGCCCTGGCCGACGCGGCTATGGCCCCCGCGTCCCCGGAGGCCCCGACTCTGCACCGTCTTCCCCTGCAGCGGAGTCGCCGCAGACAACTCTTCGCTTCCCTCAGCGAGCCGGAGGCCGGGAGGCAGGGCAGATGACCACCCCCACCCAGACTCTCGCCGAGCGGCTCGCCGCCTACCTGGACGGCATCCCCTCCCCCAACTGGCCAGCCCTTGCGAGCAGTCGCCTCAATGACTCCTGGTGGGACTTCACCGAAGAGTCGAAGATCCCGGCGAACCGACAGACGCGTCTCGTCCAGCTCTATCGCTCGACGCTCGACGCCGCCATCGCGCTCCCGGAAGCCCCCTACAAGGTCCTCCTGTACGCCAACACCATGGTGGACGAGCCGGCCCACGCCCTCGCAGCGGCGGAGACATACGCACACGACCGTGGGTGGCGCGTGGTCGGTCGCTTCGTCGACGCCACCACGGTCACGCAGCCGTGGACGCGCGAGGAGTGGCCGAAGGTCCTCCGTCAGCTCCGCGGAGGCTTCGCGCAGGGCGTGGTGACCGAAGGCCGGTCCGCGGTGTCGACCGCGGATGAGCCATACGAACAGACCTTGCGCTGGCTCTCCGACCACTTCAGCTTCATCGCGCACGCCAGGCCCGCCCCCCTCGCTTCGGCGGTAGCGCGATGACTTCTCCCTCACCCCCCGAAGGAACCGGCCCCATGCCGCCTGCCGCGACAGCCACAGAGCGCATCGCCATTCGCGAACCCGGCACGAGCTGGCGCCGACCGTCCTGGACGCAGCGGGAGGAGGACCTGCAACGTATCGCCGCGCTGCTCCGCGCAGGCCTTCCCATCGACAAGGCGTTCGACGACGTCGCGACCGTCGTCGGGGACGAATCCACCCCGGCCGAGGAGACAATCCCGGCCCTCATCGAACGTTTCCTGGGCACCGCCACCTCGCCCGGCCACCTCGCCGTCCTGGTCGACGCCGTCGAGAGGCAGCGGCACGGCAACGACCATCGCGAGCGAGAACGGCGCCTCGCCCGAGCGCGACAGGTGAAGGCGCAGCCGATGGTGTCCGACGCCGCCGGAGCTCCGCTCGGATACCTCCGACGACTGGGTTCCGCCGCCGAGGATCTGCTGGAGATCCTTCTGCCCGACGACGAGCCGGAGGCAACCCCGTGCCCCTCCTGACTTCGATAACGAAGCCAGCCATCACCGTGATGCCGCCGGCCGAGGCCTACGACTTCGACTACTTCAGCACCCGCGTCGCCCCCGAGCTGCTGTCGGCCAGCATCGCCATCCGCGTGTTCCGTATTCCGCTCCTCGCCATGCCAACGGGCGGGACCAGGCGCGGCGGATGTTTCGGCGTCGACAACCTTGCCATCGCACTCGCCGTCCGAGACGTCCTGACGCCCTTCGGTGGATTCCCCGATCTGCGCATCACGTGGCATGACGCCCCTCACAGCGCCTACGTCGTCGAATGGGGCGACCGCCCCCCAGCCACGTGGTCGGACGATGACGAGCGTCGGGCCTTCTACGGCCTCACGTCCCCCGGCCACCCCCACGCCCTCTCTTCGGCTGCCTCCGGCTTTTCGCCCGCAGCTTCGTAGGACGGCCGAAGAGGCCCCCAACCCGCCTTGCACGTCCGGAAGGAAAACCTTCATGTGTCGGCACGAACGCCCCTGCCCCACCGCGCACGCGGCCGATCGTGATGCGGCCGCCATAGGGGCCCGCCACGACGAACAGGGCTGGGTGCTTTTGTGCAACGGTGTCGTCCGCTTCGACGACACCGGCGAGGTCCTCCCGGACGGCCGCATCGTTGCCCCGCACCGGCCCGTCCCTGCGGGTGTGAGCGCATGAGCACCGCCATCCCGACCATGTTCACCTGGAAGGGCGTGCGGGTGCCGTACATCGCGCCCTGGACCGGTGAGATCCGGGAACAGCCCCGGCTCGAGAGGCGCCCACTCAACAGAGGCGGCGGCATCGCGTACGTCGACGAGCACCGGCTGTACGACCGACACGTCGGCATCCTGTGGTTGCGGATGGGTGCGGTGCGAGGCGCCGGCACGCCGATCCTCGCCGGGGTCAACTCGCAGCGCCAGCGGCAGGCCATGGTTCGCCAGCTCTGTCAGGTCTGCGGAGCAGCGACCTACGGTCGCGCGGACGGAACTCACCTCTACCTCCTGGCCGAACGGGAGGGCAGGCCCATCACCGAAGGTGAGCAAACCGCCTCCCCGCCCATCCATGAGGACTGCGCCGCGGAGGCACTGCGGAACTGTCCGCACCTGCGTGAGGGTGCTGTCGCCGCCCGCGTGGAACGCCCGGAGCCGTGGGGCATCGCCGGGATGCTGCACGACCCGGCAACCCTTGCGCCCCGCCCGTCCACCAGGCGCGGAGGACTGACCTTCCTGCCGTACACGTCTCTCAAGCTGCTGTGGGCGGTGGCCCACCTCGACGTGGTCTCCCTCCACGGCTGCAAGCCCGTGAACCTGGACAAGCTCCTGGCGCTTACGGCATAGACCGCCGGCGGTCCGGCGCCTCCCCCTAGCCCGGACCGTCGGCTTGCCCGCCCCTTCTCTTCCCTTCCCTTCCCTTCCAGACCAGGAGAGTGCCTTGCCCACAGTCTCGAAGACCTCTTGCGCGGTCCTCGTCCTCGCTGCGGTCGGCATCGTGCAGATCGTGCAAGCCGAGCGATACCACCGCAGGAAGCCAGCCCTGCACGCAACCGATATGCACCAGGCATGGTTGTCCGAGATCGCATCGAACGAGGAGCTGCGAACCGCATGGTTCGCGCCGGACCGGGACACATCGCCCAGCGGCAAATACGCACTCCTCGTTACAAGCCAACCGGCAGGTGAGCCTGCTCTCTTCGGAGTTCCGGGCGGGCCTGCTTGACCATCGCACGCTGCAGGTGCAGGCGAAATGGCTGATGGAACGCGAGCTCGGCCGCGCGTACTGGCGCGAGTTCGGTGCCTTCCGGGAGTCCGAGGCGAAGGACCGCGTCGACCGCGCAATCAACCGGGTCCTGGCGGACGAGTACACCGCTGTCGCCCCCGCGGACACGGTCACCGCATGAGACCCGCCGGCGGCCCGGTGCCCTCACGCCCGGACCGTCGGCGCTCCAACCACCCACCGCACCACCGTCCCCTGAACAGGAGGGTGTCTTGCTCACCGCACCGACCTTTCCCAGCGTGGAAGGCGCGTACGTCGCCTTACTGCAGCTCGCTACGAAGGAACCCGAGCACCAGATCGACGCGCGCGGCAACGCGGCCCGCGAGATCCTCGGCGTCAGCTTCCGTCTGCCCGACCCCCGGCAGCGGCTGCCGTACCTGGCTCAGCGCAAGGCCAACCCGGTCTTCCAGTTCGCCGAAGCGCTCTGGTACCTCGCGGGGCGCCGCGACCTGGAGATGATTGGCTACTACGCGCCGTCCATGCGTGCGAGCAGCGCGGACGGCGTCCACCTCGGCGGATCCGCGTACGGCTACACCCTCTTCCACCCGGCCGACAGGGGTCAGTCCCCCTTTGACCTCGTCGCCGAACTGCTGCTAAACGAGCCGGACAGCAAGCGCGGCTACCTGCCCGTGTTCTCGGCGTCCGAGCTCGCCGACCGCGCCAACCCGGACGTCGCGTGCCTGGCCGGCCTCCACCTGCTGCCGCGCGACGGCCACCTGCTCATGGTCTGCAACATGCGGGCGAACGATCTCGACTGCGGCCTGCTGTCCGACGTGTTCTCCTTCACGATGATCCAGGAGTACGCGGCCATCCAGCTCGGCCTGCGCCTGGGTACCTACACCCACACGATCGGCTCCGCCCACGTCAACGACCACAACGCCGACCGCGTCCGTCGAGTCCTGGAGGAGGCCGCCACCGGCCCTGCGGTCACCTTCACGTTCCCGGCGATGCCCGAGGACACCACCGCGGCGACGCTCGAACGCCTCCTGGTCCACGAAGAGGCGCTGCGCACCAACGAGCTGCGGTACACCGCCGCGCACATTCAGAACCGTCTCGATCTGCATCCGTACTGGCAGCAGGTCGTGATGCTGTTCGAGCTGTACCGGCAGATTCAGCACGACCAGGTCAAGGCCGTCGACCTGGCGCTCCTGCACGCCTTGGACCCGGGCCTGCGCTGGCTGATGGTCCGCAAGTGGCCGGCCTGCGCCGCAGCGGTCGACGGCGGTGCGCAGTGAGCGCGGGCAAGCCCATGAACGGCGCCGTGGTGGACGGGGTCGACTTCGACCGGTGGGCCGTCATCCTGTGCAAGCCGGACGCCGTGACGCGCGGGCTGACCGCGCGCATCCTGGAGATGATTTCGTCCGCGGGCTTCACCGTCAGCGACCGCATGGACGTCATCGCTCAGCCGTGGCAAGCCCACGTCACCTACCGGGATTTGCTCGCCGACACCGGGCGCCGCGATATGCGCGACCTGCCCGCGTACGTCGACGCCGCTTACGCGGGCAAGCCCGTCACGCTGGCCCTGGCGCACGGTGAGCCCGGCATCCATGCCCGGCTGCGGCAGCTCATCGGCCACACCGACCCCACCCGCGCCGTGCCCGGGACGATCCGCGGCGACCTGGGCGACGACAGTCTCGCCGTTGCCCGCGGGGAGAACCGGCTCGTGCGGAACCTGGTGCACACCTCCGACGACCCGGAAGGGGCCCGCCGCGAGTACGGCACTTGGTACGGTCCGGGCCGCCGACTGCATGTCAGCGACTTCGACCGCTGTTCGGTCGTGCTGTGCAAGCCCGACGCCGTGGCGCGGGGCCTGGTCGACTCGGTGCTGGAGCGGATCGCGGCCGCGGGCGCCACGATTGCCAACCGGATCGACGTCACCGTGCAGCCGTGGCAGGCCCACGTGCACTACTGGGACCTGCTGGTGGATGCCGACTGGTTCCCCGACCGGGACATCCCCGCGTATCTGGACGACGCGTACGCGGGCAAGCAGGTCACTACCGTCCTCGCGTACGGCGAGCCGGGCATCCACGGCCGGCTGCGGCAGCTCATCGGGCATTTCGACCCCACCCGCGCGGCCGTCGGCACCATCCGCGGCGATCTCGGCAACGACAGCCTGAAGGCGGCGCTCGACCAGAAGCGCCTCGTGCACAACCTGGTGCACACCTCCGACGACGCGGACGCGGCCCGCCGCGACTTCGGCACCTGGTACGGCGCCCGTCGGCGCGTACTGCTCACGGCTCCGTCGTCCAGCGTTCCCCTGCAGCCCACGCACATCGACCGCTGACCGTTCTTCTGCCCTGGAGGTCTCTCGTGACTGCACCGTCGATACCGCGTCGCCGCCCGCTGCCCCTCCTGAACGCTGAGCAGATCAGCGGCCTCAACCCCGGCCTCGCCGACGTGATCGAATACCGCAAGTCGGGTCTGTCGCTGAACCACGTCGTCGGCTGCCCGCTGGACTGCGGCTACTGCGTTCGGCACCTGTTCGGCAACTTCGAGATGAAGACGCCGCGGGCGCTGATGAGCGACGAAGACGCCGTCGCCCAGATGGTCGGCCACCCCTACTTCCGGCCGTACAAGACGCCCATCCAGATCTTCAACAGGGCCACCGACCCGATGCTGCCAGTGGTCAAACCCCACACCTTCGAGGTCCTGCGCCTGCTCGACGAGCGAGGTCTGACCAACCACGTCCTCGTCATAACCCGCTGGCGGGTGAGCGCCGAGGACTGCGCCGTCCTCAACTCCTTCAAGAACCTGCGCCTTACGGTGCTGGTCACCCACTCCGGCATCGACCACCCGGAGATCGAGCCCGTCAACTCCACGTACGCGGCCGACAGTCTCCGCATGCTGTACGAGCACGCCGAGAACTACCGCACCGTCCTGTACTGGCGGCCGATCGTGCCCGGCCTCAACGACTCCGACGAGCACATCGAGCGGGCCCGCGAGCTGTCCCTGCACGCGCACGCCACCGTCTTCACGGGCCTGTTCTTCCGTGACGAGATCAAGGCGTACTACGAGAGCCACGGCATGCCGACGCCGTACGAGGACACCGCCCGGCGCAAGATCATGCCCGAGCAGGCGGAGCAGCGCATCCTGGACGCCTTCGACCTGCACAAGGCCGCAGGTGGAGCCGAGTGGGGAACGCTGTTCCGCAAGACGAGCTGCGGCGTGGCCTATGCCTGGGGCGAGGCCGACTACAACGGCCACTATGGCGTCAGGGAGCTGTGCGACATCTGCCCGCCCGAACAGATCGCCCTGTGCAAGAAGGCGTGGGTTAAGCCGCCGCTGGACGCCGTCGTGCACGAAGCGCGTGCGCTCGGGGCTGTTGGCGAGATCGCGGTCAACGACCGTGCCATCGTCGTTGAGGGACTGGACGAGCCGCCCCGCTACTACCTGCAGCACGGATTCAGCTACCAGTGCCACGACCGGAGCAAGCCCCACCACTACCGCCAGCACGGCCGGGCCCCCATCGGCTGGGAGGCGGAGGACGGACCCAAGACCGCATGAACTTCGCCACCTGGCCCGCGCTGCTCGTCGTCGACGTCGAAGGCAACGGCACCAACCCGCCCGACCTCGTCGAAGTCGCTGCGCTGCCCATCCGGGACGGACGCCCCGACAAGAGCACCGCGGGTTGGTGGCTGACCTGCCCGAACCGCCCCGTCACCCCCTTCGCCACCCGTGTGCACGGTCTGACCGACACCGACCTGGCCGACAAGCCCGCATGGACCGAGATCGCGGGGAAGGTGCACACCTTCCTGGGCGACGCGTGGATCTGCGCGCACAACGCGCACACCGACTACCGCGTGCTGGCCGCGCATCTGCCCGGCTGGGAGCCCGCCGGCGTCCTGGACACCCTTCGTCTGGCGAAGGCCACCTTCCCCGAACTCGGCAAATACAGCCTGGACAAGCTCATCGAGCACGTACGACCCGACCTGAGCGAGGCGCCCGGTGCCCGGCACCGGGCCACCTTCGACGCCTACGCCACGGCGCAGCTCCTGATCGCCATGGCCTCCCGCTACGACACCTGGGACCAGCTGGTCGCCGCGGCCGTGCCGCCCGGCCTGCCCGGCGCCCCCGAACCAGAAAAGGACCCCACCCTGTGGTGACCTCCTCCAAGCCCCTGCGGATCGCGGTGCTCGGCACTCACTCCACGGGCAAGACGACACTCCTGAAGCGCATAGAGATGGAGCTGCGCGGCCACGGCCTCACCGTCGCGCGCACCGGCCGCCTCGGCAAGCGCGCCGCCGCGGCTGGCCTACCCAAGATGCAGCACCACACCGTCCAGTCCACCGAGTGGGTCATCGCGCAGGGCATCCTGGACGAGACGCACGCCGCCGCTCAGGGCGCCGAAGTCGTCCTCATCGACCGAGCCGCCCACGACGCCGTCGCCTACTTCGAGGCCGCGACGGCGCTCCGGGCCGAGACCCCGACCCGGCTCGAACGCGAACGGCTGCTGACCCTGGCCTCCACACAGCTCCCCAAGTACGACCTGCTGTTCGCGACCGTGCTCGACGAGACCGTCCCCGTCGACACCAGCCACGATTACGACGTCGCGTTCCGGCGCCTCGTCGACGACCGTGTGCACCGGCTCCTCGCCAACGACATCATCCCCCACCAGCGGGTCACCAGCGACCCCGACAACCAAGCTCACGCCATCGACGTCGCCGTCCAGCGCTGCCTGAACGAGGGGCTCGTATGATCCCCGCTCCGCCCGCTGGCAGCATCACCATCGCCGGCAAGACCGTCTCGCGACTCGGCTTCGGCACCATGCGGCTGACCGGCCCCGGCACGTGGGGCGACCCGGATGACCGCCTCATGGCCCTCACCGTGTTGCGCCAGGCCGTGCACACCCACGGCGTCAGCCACATCGACACCGCCGACGCCTACGGACCACACACCGTCGAACACCTCGTCCGCGACGCGCTCTACCCCTACCCCGACCATGTACTGATCGCCACGAAGGTCGGCATGGTCCGGCCCGGGCCCGGCCAGTGGAAGCCGCTCGGCAACCCGTTCTACCTGCGAGCTTGCGTCGAGGCGAGCCTGCGCCGGTTGAAGGTGGAGCGACTGGAGCTGTGCTACCTGCACCGCATCGACCCCGAAGTCTCGCGCGACGACCAGATCGCGGTGCTGCACGCCCTGCAGGACGAGGGGAAGATCGGGCACATTGGACTGTCGAAGGTCACGCCCGAGGACATCCGGTACGTCCTCAAGTACCGGCCCGTCGCCGCGGTGCAGAACGTGCTGAACACCACCGACCGCGATGACCCGGCCGTGGAGATGTGCCGCGACCTCAACATCCCGTACGTGGCCTACCGACCGCTTAACGCTGGCAACCTGGCCCACGCCAACGGGCCCGCCGCGCCGCTGAACTGGCTTCTCTCTCAGGGCTCCCACGTCGCGCCCATTCCCAGTACCACCCAGCCCCGGCACCTCGACGAAATCGTGACGGCCGTGCAGGACGGCCTGGCCTGATGCCCACCGCAACGACCCTCGCACCCGTGCCCCACCCTCCCGCCCCCTACGAGAACTGGCGGCCGCCAGTGATTGGCGTCTCCCTACTGGTCCCGGTCGGGGCCGACTGCATCACTGTCGCCGACCTCAGCGGCATGCTGATGCTCCCCGTTGGCGGCGTATACGACGGTCAGACGCCGAAGGAAGCCGGCTACCACACGCTCAACGACCCGTCCGGCGAGTTGCGGCTGCTGCGGCGAGTCACCGTTGACTGGGTCCAGACGCGACGCAGGAAGGTGATCATCCACGTCGTGGCCACTGCACCCATGACACGCGATGCGGTGACGAGGCTGGTATACCGCGACCCGCGGGCGTCGGTGCGCGTCATGCCGACCCTGCAGTTCCTTGACCAGGCATGGCCATCCAGCAGGAGACGACTCCTGGTCAGTCTCCAGGCCCTGGCTACTGGAGAGACAGCCTGCTTGGAGGACGGTGCCGTCAGAGCTGCAGTCCCCTCGGTCCCCGGCGCGTGATCTTCCCGGGCGCGGCCATCCGCATCGGTGGCGGCCGCGCCCGGGAGTTGACGTAACGGATCACGGCGCGGACACGTCTCCCAGAGTGGCCAATGAATGGGTTGCCGTTGTCAGTAGGAACGAACGAGACATTTCCGGATGGGTCTGACAAACATGGCACGGACTTTTCCTGCCCGTAGAAGGCAAAGCGTCGTTCACTCGTGTACGGCCGCACGACAACCGCACCCAGAGGTCCTGATGACCGTGATGGCAACGCCACGTCCCACGACAGCCCCACAGAAGACTCGCGCGCTCCCGGCCCGTGGCGGAGACGTGATGAGTGAACGTTTCAAGGTCTCCGCACCCAGCGGTTTGCCCCCACGCGGCGAGGACGCTTTGCGGGTGGGGATCATGCGTCGCATCGCGGCGGCGCGGCTGCGCTACTGCGGGCTTGAGGCGATGACGGATGACGTGATGTTGATCGTCTCTGAGTTGCTGGCCAACGCCCTGCAGCACAGCGGCACCACCGAGATCAGCCTGGTCATCACCGTCGCCGACGGGGCTTTGCGGGTGCGGGTGCGAGATGGCATGCCGGCTCCCGCCGCACCCCGGCGCCCCGGTCCCATCGCGGAGTCCGGTCGGGGTCTGCTGCTCGTCGACGCCGTGGCCAAGGAGAACGGCGGCACCTGGGGAACCAGCGAGGCCGGGGCAGAGACGTGGTGCTGCCTGCCGCTTCCCCCGCAGGGACAGCCGTGACTGTCTTAGCCGCCCCCTCATGGTCTGCGCCGCTGGGCACGTCAGAGCTGGCCGGCGTCCTGGCCAAACTGCGGCAGTGGACCCCCTACGACGGCGACACGGTCCTCGATGACGTCGGCGCAGTACTGGACGACGTCCTCCCACACCAGGATGTGCTCGCTGCCCTTGCGGTGCGCCTGAGTGGGCACCTGGCCAGGCTCGCGGACATCGCCGTCGCCTCCGAAGCCGACCAAGAGGATCTTGAGGCGGAGCGACTGGTCCAGCAGGCCCGAGCCGTGTGCGCTCAGCGGAGGTCCGTCGCTCAGGTGCCGACGGTGGGCCAACTGCGGCGGCTGGCCTGGGCCGTCAACGAACTCCTGGAGCGCCTGACAGCCCTCGGATGTCTCAGGGCGGCGGCATGAGGACTCCC
Organism: Streptomyces sp. NPDC047853; assembly: GCF_043204535.1. Taxonomy (NCBI): domain Bacteria; kingdom Bacillati; phylum Actinomycetota; class Actinomycetes; order Kitasatosporales; family Streptomycetaceae; genus Streptomyces; species Streptomyces sp. NPDC047853. The sequence continues at coordinate 34,431 of NZ_JBIDCI010000033.1, forward strand.
CCGCTCCCATCTGGCACAACGAGAGAGAAGAACCGCACCGTGCATGCCGTGTCCGATCAGGGCCTGGTCCCCTTCATCACCCAGCGCGAGGGCGAGGAAGCGGCGCCGGACAACCTCCTCATCCACCGGCACGCGGCCGGGCCCCGGCTGTACTACGGCGACGAGGACCCCAGGGACCGGCCCCTGCGCGGCATTCTGTGGGCGCGGTGCGGCTTCAACCCCGTCGACGAGCGGCAGATGCCGACCGGCGTCCCGCAGTGGAAGCTCATGCATCCCTACCGGCAGATGCTCACCATGCAGGCACTGCACTGCCAGGTCTGCGCACGGCCCGCCCGCACTCCGCTCGGCTTCATCTTCCTCACCGGCCCCCGGGACGAAGACCCCATCAGGGCAGAGATCCTCACCAACCAGCCGCCGGTGTGCGCCAAGCACGCCCGCGCCGCGGCCGCGCTCTGCCCCCACCTGGAGCAGAACCCCATGGTCTTCCTGGCCCGGAGTGCGCCCCTGTACGGCGTGCACGGCACCCTCTACGGCCTCGACGCACAAGCACAGGTGCGGGTCGTCGCCCAACCCGACCACGCCCTGCCCTTCGCCCACCCCAACGTTCCTACCCTGCTCGCCTCCCAGCTCATCCGACGCCTCAGCAGCTTCCGCGTCCTCGACATGACCGAACTTCTGCACCAACTCGCCGACCACGCCGCACACGGTTCGGCCCGTGACCCGGCGGCTCACCGCTGAAGCCCTGCCAGCCAGGCCGGCACGGCCGCCGTCCCGACCCGGGATCCAGGCATTGCTGCCCCCACCGCCCAGGAGCGTGGCAGCGCAGGGCCTCAAAGACTCACCGGCCGGCCACGCGAAGGACAGGCGGCCGGTGAACAGGGGCGGGTCCGCGGAGTTCCCCCGACTCCACCTCTGCACGGACCCGCCCCACCCAGCTACCGCCACACGGAAGCGTTTCCCCAGCGCCACCCCCAGACCCCCTCCCCTCGTTTCGGTGTAGAGGAGTTCCACACGTGAAGGCCCAAGCGGTGACCGCACCGGTCGTACGCACAGCCACCCTGAAGCTGCCCACCCACACCGGCGCGATGACCATGGCACGCATCATGGGCCGCACTCTGCTCACCGTGCTGGACTGGCCCGGCAACATCCATGCTGCGACCGACGTCCTGGGCCACCTCGTCGACAACGCCCTCCAGCACGGTCACACCCCCGAAACGACAGGCCGCCTCCGCGAGATCCGCGCCTGGCTCCGCGTCACCGAAGCCCACGAACTCATCATCGACGTCGCCGACCCACGCCCCGTCTTCGAACACTTCACCGACGCCGTCAACAGCCGCTCAGGGCGCAGCCTGTGGCATGTCAGGCAACACGGCGCCCACCTCAGCTGGTTCCTCACACCCCAGTGCGGTGGGAAAACCGTACGCGCCACCATCACCGCCGAACCCTCGCCCCCGTAATCACCGCCGCTCCCACCTTCGCGCCCGGCGGCGGCACCGGCACCGGCGCGAGGCAAGCCCCGACTGTGCTCCCCCGACGGCCAAGCCCCGCCCGCGACGGCACTCAGCAGCACCCGCCCAAAGGAGAGGCACCATGACGATCAGTCCCCAGTCCCCGACCCACACAGCGGTACCCGAGTTCCTCGAGCTGGAGATCACCGCAAGATGCCAACTCACCTGTCCGTCCCTGTGCTACGCCAAGGCCGGCCCCACCGAGGGACACGGCAGCATGACCACCGACGACTGGAAGCTCCTCATCAGCGAAGCCGCCAGCATCGGCGTGAAGAAGGTGCAGTTCATCGGCGGTGAGCCGACCATGCACCCCGACTTCGAGGCCCTAATGCACCGAGCCCTCGCCCTTGGGCTCGACGTGCAGGTCTACAGCAACCTGTACCGCGTGAAGCTGGAGCACTGGGTTCTGTTCGCGCATCCGAAGGTGTCCCTGGCGACGTCCTACTACAGCGACCTCGCCGAGGAACACGAGCGGGTGACCGGCCACAGGGGCTCCCACGCAGCGACCCGTGCGAACATCGTCCAGGCCGTGCACCGGCACATCGCGCTGCAGGTGGGCATCGTCAAAGTGTTCGACGGGCAGCGCACCGCGCAGGCCCGCCACGAGCTGCTCGCGCTCGGCGTGCGCACCGTGAACATCGACCGTGTCCGCAGCGTCGGCCGGGGCGAGGTCCACGTCCCCAGCACCGCGGACCTGTGCGGCCGGTGCGACAAGGGCCGGGCCGCGGTCATGCCGGACGGCACGGTCACCCCGTGCGTCTTGGGCCGCTTCCTCGGTACGGGGAACGCGAAGACGGACGGGCTGGCCAACGTCTTCAGCGGACAGCCCTGGGCGGACACCGCGGCGAGGATCCCCCGGCGGCCCGTGCCGACGGCCGGCTGCACCCCGGCCGACTCCAACGACTGCGACCCGGCGAACACGCCGGCCTGTGATCCTGCCTACTAGGACGAGAGGGGCGAAGACCCGATGACCGTGAAGTGGCTGCCGCACGCCCGGCGCCTGGCCCACCAGGTCGCCCGGCCGGAATCACGCTGGCATACGGCCGTGGCCAGTGTGCCCCGGCACCAGTTCGTGCCCCGGTGGTGGGAGCCGGACGGTGGCGTATGGCGCCTGCGCACCGGCCTCGAAGACGCCAGCCTCTGGCTCGAGGAGGCGTACCAGGACAAGACCCTCGTGACACAGGTCGGCGCCTGCCACGCCGACACGGCCGGAATCGACAAGGTCCACAACAGCGGTACGCCGACCTCGTCGTCGACGCTGCCCAGCCTCGTCGTCCAGATGTACCGGCACGCCATGATCGACGAGGGCAACCAGGTCCTCGTCACGACCGGATCAGGCTACGGCACAGCCCTGGCCTGCACACGACTCGGCAGCGACCACGTCACGAGCATCGACATCGACGAGCACCTCGTCAGCCTCGCCGAAGAACGCCTCCTGCTCCTCGGCGAAACCCCCCGGCTGGAGGTCTGCGACATCACAGGCCCCCTCCTGCCCGGAAAGTTCGACCGCATCATCTCCACCGTGTCGGTGCGCCCCATACCTGCCTCCTGGCTGACAGCGCTGCGCACCGGCGGCCGGCTCGTCACCACGATCGCCGGCACCGGTCTGATCCTCACCGCCGACAAGACCGCCGACGGCGGGGCCATGGGCCGCATCGAATGGGACCGTGCCGGCTTCATGCGCACCCGACACAGCCACGACTACCCCAAGCCGGCCGACAACCTGTGGGAAAGCGCCGCCGAAGACGACGGCCAGGACATCGCAACCAGCCGCTACCCACTGCTCTACCCACCCGACGCCTGGGACGTCATGTCGATGCTCGAGCTGCAGCTCCCCGGTATCGAGTACCGCAAACAGGAGGACGGCGACACCCGCACGGTGTGGCTGCTGCACCCCGACGGTTCCTGGGCCCGCGCCACAACCACCGGGCACCTCAACGCGCCGACCGTGCACCAGAGCGGCCCACGACGGCTGTGGGAGAACCTGGAGAGGATCCGCAACCGCCTCAACCGGGAAGGCGCCCTGCCCGTCTACGGCGCCAGCGTCACCATCGCCCCCGACGGGACCACCACCCTGGCCCGCGGACCGTGGACGGCCACGCTGTAGACCCTCCACCACTACGGCGCCGACGCGACGGCCAGCCCCCGCCAAGAAGCAGCCGCCGCGCCGGTCCACCACCGCTTCACTCTCGCGTGCAAAGGAGAACGACGTGACAGCGCCAACGGTGCCGGACATCACCACCTTACGGATCGGTGTCCTGTGCGCAGGCAACTCCCCCGAACGGCCCGGTTCCCTCGCCTCCGGCGAGCAAGCAGCCAAGGCTCTCACCCACGCAGGCCTCACCACCGACCTGATCGACCTCGCGGACACCCCTCTGTCCAGCCTCCGCAACCGGTTCGACGTCGCCCTCCTGGGCCTGCACGGCCTGGGCGGAGAAGACGGCAAGATCCAGGGCGCCCTGGAAATCCGCGGCATCCCCTACACCGGCTCCGGTGTCCTGGCATCCGCCCTCGGCATGCACAACCCGACCTTCAAGAAACTCCTCCTCCAGGCCGGCATCGAGACCCCGGCCTGGATCGTGATCGACCCGAAGACCTCCATCGAGTCGACGCTGGCGGCCGTGCGGAACTCCCTCGGCTTCCCCGCCTTCGTCAAGCCGTCCTCCGGCGGCGGCAGCCTCGCCGCCGGCATCGCACACGACGAAGCACAGCTGCGGACGATGATCGAGGCCACCAAGGACGACCCGTACTGCGAGTACATGGTCGAGGAATGCGTGCAAGGCATCCCCTGCACGGTCGGCTTGATCGAGGTCGAAGGACATCTGGTGACGCTCCCCGTACACGACATCGAGCCGAAGAACGACTTCTACGACCACGAGGCCAAGCACATCCCCGACCTGCGCGTCGAGCGCCGCCCGTCGATCCTGCCGGACACGACCACCCAGAACCTGCAGACGCTCGCCCGCCGCGCGTTCGACCTCCTCGGCGCGCACGGTGTGCTCCGCGTCGACTTCCTGGCCAGCTTCCACCACCGCACCACGGTGCTGGAAGTCAACACGCTGCCCGGCCTGTCCGAGTACGGCAGCCTCGCCACCATGGCGCGCGCCGGGGGCATCCCGTACCCCGACCTGATGCAACACCTCGTCAGGACCGCGTTCACCAAACCCGGGTATCTCCCGTAGGAAAGATTGGGACGCATGAGCGTCCCGGTGATCCTCCACCCCGTCCCCTACTACTCGCAGTGGGAGTCCGCCTCGCTGGTACCGGCGTTCACCACCCAGTGAACATGAACTCCCTCAAGGGTCGCCATTCTCGCCGGTCTGGCCAACCGGCGATCAACGTCTATGTTGCGCCCGATACCGCCCAGACGATGGTCCCCGGCCTAGCCGCCGGAGAGTGTGCGGTCACCACACCCTCCTGTCAGTCGACCATTTCGACCACGCCGCCGTAGGCAACGTGCCTTCGCCCAGCTGAACATGCCTTTCGCCTCCCCGACCCGTTCGCGGGGAGGGGGAGGCGGGATGGCGGCTGACGGCGCGAGACGAACGGCGTTGCTCTCGTCCGCGTGCGGCAGCACCGCCACGAAGTCCGCATGACGAGTCGGACGACGGCTACAGCGTCCCGTAGGGCACCACCGACTGTGAAGATGCGCCGGATGCAAGAGCGGCCTGCGGAGGAGTTAGCGAGACCACGCACCGTGCGACGAGGGAACGCAAGAAGCGGACGGCCCTCGGATTCAGCGCATCGGCCCTCGCCGGCCAAAGTCGTCGTCGGTCTCCGATCGCGCCTCTCCTTGGAGTGCCCGGGGTTGCACGTCGAGCACATCCGACACCGGCCGCCGGGGCGTCCGAGGTCCTTTGGGGCCGTATCCCAGTCGTAGCAGCATCTGCGGGTGGCCGGCACCGGTCACCGGATCGCGCAAGAGCCATCGCAGGTCGGGCCGTTCAAGGGGCTGTGTGGCCAGGGAACCGACCAGACCTTCGGCTGTGGCCAGCAGCAGAACACGTTCCATGGCCTGGCCGGCCCGTAGCCAGTCCTCCGGGCGGTCGTGAGTCGTGCTGACGCAAGCCAGCTGGGGTGCCGCTTCGAAGACCGCGGTGCCCCGCCCCGCCACGCGGCGTGTGCCCGCGAAGTCCCGCAGGGGCGCCCGACCCCCGCTTCTGACGGGGCCGAAGGCGTAGTCCGGGACGCCGTCGTCCGTACAGTTCACCGACGGAGCGTCGGTGCGGGTCCACTCCGCCAGTTCCCGTTCGGACGCGCGGTCGGTGAGACCGCGTGCCCCGGCCTCCCGCACGAGATCCAGCACATGCTGTAGATGCCAGGGGGCGGGGAAGGTCAGGATGGCGCCTTCGCGACGGGCGGCCTCGACCAGCTCGCCGCGCAGGTCTTCCGGGATGCGCTTTTCCTCGAACGGGAAACGGCTGCTGTGCCGCTCGGTGATGGCCGGGTGCAGCGCGGCGAGGTCGCTGTCGTCGCCTCCCGGGCCGGTCAGCCGCACTATCGCGAGGAGCGCCCGATCTTCGGGGCGGGGCAGCAGCCGCGTTTCCGCGTGCCAGCCGTCGTGGGCCACGGCTACCCGCAGGTTCAGCAGGGCGGCGCCGCAGCCGATGTGCAGGCCGCGGGCGCGTGGGTCGGAGTACGGCATGACGCGCTCGAAGTCGGCGTACAACTCGAACGTACGCGTTTGACGCACGTAGCGGAAACGCCACGGCTGCGCGTTGTGCATCGAGGGCGCGGCGACAGCGTCACCGACCAGACTGATCACGTGTTCGTCGGATGGTGGTCGAACGTTCACCGGTATCCATCTCCTGAGTCCGTTCGTCACCGGGCGAGACCTTGCTAGGCGCCCGGCCGCCGTTGCCTCCGCGGGTGCGACTGGCGCCGCCACCGTCGCTGCCTGCGGGCCGCGTCGCGGGAGCGCTGTCACGGCCCGCTCGGCCGATCGGCCGCCAGGTCGGGCTCGAGCGCCGGCCGGTGGCGGGACCCGGCCAGCTCACAGCGGACGTCGACCACGCCCTCGACCGAGCGCACCAGCCGCTCGACCAGCGGGACGACCGACGTGTCGCGGACCCGTCCGGCCAGTGTGACCACGCCCTCATGGACCTCGACCCGGACCGGACCGATACCGTCCGGAAGGCGGCCGCCGACGACCTCGTGCCGGACCTCCTCAGCGATCTCCGGGTCGGGCCGGAGGAAGACCCTGAGCAGATCGCCACGACTCACGATCCCCCGCAGCACGCCGTCGGCGTCGACGACGGGCAGGCGTTTGACTCCACGCCGCGCCATGACGCGGGCAGCCCCGGCCAGGGTCTCGTCGGGGCGCGCCGTGACGGCGGGGGACGTCATCAGATCCGTCGCGGTAACCCCGCGTGCCTTGTCGTGGGCCGGGACGGGCCCGGTCCTCGGGTGCACGTCTTGGTCGCTGTCGCGGAACTCCTCCTTGCGCAGCAGGTCGGCCTCGGAGACGACGCCGACCACCCGGTTCCTCTCGTCGATGACGGGGAGCGCACTGATCCGCTGCGTTCGCATGGTCCGCACAATTTCCTTGAACCTCGCCCCGGCGGCCAGCGCCACGACGGAACGGGTCATGACGTCACTCACGGTGTATACGGAGCCGTACATCGCTTCCTCCCGCACGTGTGGGCGGTGTTCTCCACGTGTCCAGGATCGGCCTGTCCAACCTGCGGCGGCTTGGGCCGAATGGGCCGTATCAGAGGGCCACCCGCCCTGCCGTCCCTCGGTCCGTGAGAAGTGGTTCTCCGTCCTGCCCTTCTTGCTCTTCGCCGCCTGACACTCACGGCACATGAGCCTGCGCTTTTCGTCGCAGGCCAGCGCTGGGGGCCGTTTGACCCTGCGATGGGGCCCGGGTGACCCGTGCCGCAGCAGCCGCCTGTCGTACAGGCTCAAAGCAGGAGCCTTGAGGAAGGCCGGGAATACACCTCCGGCAGCTCTCGCCGGTCTCGAGCCGGACTGGGCGCTCGACATGACGCGCACCGTCACGGCGAGTGCTTGGTCACACGTCACCGAACTACGAGCCACACGAGGCGAAGGGGACAGGATGATGATCAACAACATCACCACGGCTCTGGCCGTCGGCCACCGAGACCGGCTGATGCGCACTGCCCGCGAAGTCTCTTTCGAGGCGGGCACCCGACTGTTCGAAGAGGGCCGGCCGGCCGACCGGTTCTGGGTCATCCGCAGCGGCACCGTCACGCTCGACTCGCGGGTTCCCGGCCGGCGGGCCGCCGCCATCGAGTCGGTGAGTCACGGGGAACTCCTCGGCTGGTCCTGGCACTTTCCCCCGTACCAGTGGCAGCTGGGCGCCCAGGCGCTGAGCCCGGTGAGGGCCTGGGAATTCGACGCGGAGGCCGTGCGGGCCCTGTGCGCCCGCGATCCGGAGTTCGGGCGGGCCGTCGCCGCCTGGGTCGGCTCCGTGGTCGCCCACCGCTTGCAGGCAGCGCGGATTCGCCTGCTCGATCTGTACGCGCCCTACGGCAGCGGGCACCGGGTGTGAGTACGTCGCCCTGCACCGTCAGCCGAGCCGGTCGTGGCGCGCGGAGACACCGGGTGTCCACCGCTTCGGTCCTGGACCAGCGCGGCTGCTGAACCCGGAAAACGAAGCCTTACAGAAACCGTCGTCGGCACACGCGGCGCATCGAGGAGGAACCTCATGTCACATGGTCCGCATCTCGTGAGCGATGTCATGACGCACACCGTCGTGGCCGTGGGCCGCGGCGCCTCGTTCAAAGAGATCGTCGAGCTCATGCAGCAGTGGAAGATCAGTGCCCTGCCCGTGCTGGAGGGCGAGGGGCGTGTCGTCGGTGTCGTGTCGGAGGCAGATCTGCTGCCCAAAGAAGAGTTCCGCGACAGCGACCCTGACCGCTTCACGCAGTTGAGGCGGCTGCCCGACCTGGCCAAAGCGGGCGCACTGACCGCGGGCGAACTGATGAGTACACCGGCCGTCACCGTCCACGCCGACGCCACACTGGCGGAAGCCGCCCGGGTCATGGCACAGCGGCAGGTCAAGCGGCTGCCCGTCACAACCGCCGAGGGGCTTCTCGAAGGCGTGGTCAGTCGCGCCGATCTCCTGAAGGTCTTCCTGCGGTCCGACGAGGAACTCGCCGCCGAGATCCGCCAGGAGATCGTCTCCCCCCTCTTCGCCGCCTCTGGGCAACCTGTCCAGGTCCGCGTCTCCGGCGGCAGGGTGACGCTCAGCGGCCGCATGCGGGACACCTCGTTGGTGCCCGTGGCCGCCCGCCTGGTCCACGCGGTCGAGGGAGTGGTCGGTGTCGAGTTCGATCCGTCGAACGGCGATGTGGTGCGTCAGGCGGACTGACACGCCGGGCACGAAGCAGGACGCGCGACGCGCTTTCCGATCAAGGGTATTCGGAGGCGCGTCGCGAGTGCTTCGACCGGGAGCCAGCCCTCGGCCCGCAGGGTCAGTGTTCCTTCGTCGTCGGTGGTTCGGACGTCCGCGCCGAAACCGACGGCGGCATGTCCATACCGTAAAGAGTGCGCCCGCCGACCAGCTCCCGGCCGGTGACCAGTTCCGGCTCGATGCGCACGAAGACTTCCACGGGCCAGGGCACCCACGACCGAGGGCCGATGCGGACCAGGTGCATATGCTCGTCAGGGTCGGTCACCACCGAGGCCGGGCCGGTGACGACAACGCTCCAGCCGCTGTGCGCCGCAGCGTCGACCTCGTCGGCTTCGAAGGCGACCACGGCGCCGTCGATGGCGCGGACCAGCTCAGAAGAGGCCGACGTGCGCAACAGCACGGCACCGCTCTCCTCCAGGAGGAAGTTGACCGGCAGGACGGCAGGCAGGGCTTCGCGTGTGTGCACGATGCGGCCCACCACCGCTGTGGCCAGCCGGCTCAGGCTCTCCTGCCGGTTCAGTTCGCGAAATCCGTCGTTGCGGTACATCAGCCGGTCGTCTTTCCGTGTGTCGTCCGGTGCGCGGACTCCCATCCTTCACGGCGTGAGCGGCCGGCGGCGAGGGCCATCAGTCCCTGATCTGTCGCGGGACGGCCCTCGTCCCTGTGGGCCCGCCCTCCGACGTATCCGCCGGTGCCGCGTTCACTATGCGGTGGCCTCGACGACCTCACGTCGTGGTCCGCCCAGCACGACCTTCAGTGCGCCGGTGTCGGCGGCGCGGGCGAAGACGTCGTACGCCTCCTGCATGCGGTCGAGCGGGAAGGTGTGGGTGACCAGCCCGGCGGCGGGCAGGCGGCCGGCGGCCGCCATCCGCAACAGCGTGGGCGTGGAGTGGGTGTCCACCAGACCCGTGGTGATGGTGACGTTTTTGATCCAGAGGTCTTCGAGGTGCAGGGTCACGGGCTTGCCGTGGACGCCGACGTTGGCGACGCGTCCTCCGGGCCGCACCATGCGGGTGCACATCTCGAAGGTCTCGGGCACCCCCACCGCCTCGATGGCGACGTCCGCACCGAGCCCTTCGGTCAGGTCGGCGACCAGCTGCTCGGGGCTTTCCTGGGCAGCGGCGACCGCGTCCGCCCCGGCCTTGCGGGCGGCTTCCAACCGGGCTGTGGCCACGTCCACGGCGACGATCCGCTCGGGTGCCAGAAGCCGGGCCGTGGCGATGGCGGCCAGACCCACCGGGCCGGCGCCGACCACCACGACGGTGTCCCCGGGACGGACTCGGCCGTTGAGCACACCCACCTCGTAGCCGGTCGGGAAGATGTCCGCCAGCAGCACGGCGTCCTGGTCGGTGACGTTCGCGGGCAGGGGGTGCACGGAGAAGTCCGCGTGCGGCACACGTACGTACTCGGCCTGGGTGCCGTCGATGAGGTGTCCGAGGACCCAGCCGCCACCGCCCCGGCACTGCCCGTACATGGCTTCCCGACAGTAGCGGCACCGTCCGCAGGCGCTGATGCAGGAGATCAGTACCCGGTCCCCCGGTCGCACCGAACGGACGTCCCGGCCGGTCTCGACGACCTCCCCGACCGCCTCGTGGCCGAGGACCGTCCGCGGCCGGACCTCGGGCACGTCGCCCTTCAGGATGTGCAGGTCCGTTCCGCAGACGGTGACGGCATCGACCCGCACGATCGCGTCCGTGGAATCACTCAGAACCGGATCGGCTGTCTCTTCCCAGGCGGCCTCTCCAGGGCCGTGGAAGACATATGCCTTCATGTGTTCTCACCCTCTCGCTGTCCGCGGCGGAAACCGGGAGACTGCGAACGGCGCCAGCAGATGCGGTACGGGTCGCCGTCATCACGGGTTTTCGGCTCTTGCTTCCCACCGTGCCTCTCTCCCTGCGCCGTGGCTTGGGCCGGACGGCCCCCGCGCTTCGCCGGCCGGTCCCGTCCGCTCACCGGCCACTCATCCGGTCACGTGCCCGTACACGCATCTCTCGGGGATCCCTTCGCGAGCGTGCGAGGCAGGCCGGTCGGTCTCTGGAGGCACCGGACGGCCCATGACATCGGCACGGGCCGACTGCCAGATTCGGAGGAGCTACGGACGAGGAGGTGGAGCTGATGGGAGTGTACGGAACTGCGCGGAAGTGGCTGTGGCGCTGGCGCAGCAATCCCCTGCGGCGGCACGACGACGTCATCGAAGCCTGGATGGTGCTGGTGACGTGGGCGGTCATCGTGGGCGGAGGAGCTGTCGCCGGACTGGTGACGGCTCAGACGGCTTCGCCCGGGAGCGTGCCGAACTGGACCCCGTACGGGCCGTCGTGCTGACGAACGCCGTGCGCGGCCCCGCGTCGGACGAAAGCTCGTCCCACCGGACCTCCGCGACCGTCCGCTGGCCGCACTCGGACGGCACCTACCGCATCGGCCGGACGCTGGTGAGCAGCCAGGTACGGCCCGGCGCGCACGTCACGGTCTGGGTCGACGCCCGCGACAAGCTCGCCTCCCCGCCGGCCGGACCGGTCGACGCCCTCGTTTCGTCCGTGCTGCTCGGTCTCGGCTCTGCCTTCGTCCTCGCCGGTGCCGCTTTCGGTACGGCATCCCTCGCCCGGCGGCGCCTCGACCGACGGCGCATGGCCCAGTGGGACGCGGAGTGGCGGCTTGTCGGTCCGCGGTGGAGCCAGAGAGCGGGCTGAACCGTCGGCGGGCGGAACGTGCCCTGTCCTCTCGGCCCCCGGCAAGGCCCGACCGGCCCTCGTCCCCGAGGGCCGGTCGCCTCTGGTGCGGGCCGCGGCGGCGCGTTGCACTGGTACTAGGGCGGCGCAGCCCACAACGCCGCCGCAGTACGGAGGAGGTGGCGGCGCATGCGTTACCACACCCCCACGGGCGGCCCGACCTATCGGCCCGTCGATGTCGAGCGCACTGTGATTCCCGCGCACGGTCGCGACCGCCATGAGGGAGGCCACTGCGCCCTGAATGACGTCCGCGCGACGACCGCCGTCGACTCACCGGCCATCGAGCAGGCTCCCTGCCGCTACCCTGCGCGGGACCACGCTGTGACGGTGTCCGCCGGGTCGGCGGAACTGACCGGGTGGCTGGCCGTGCCCGTGGCGGCCCGGGGCGTGGTCCTGCTCACGGGTGACTGTGCCAGGCAGGACTTCACCGCCGCGCTGCACCGCGCCGGCCTGGGCACCTTGTCACTGAGCCTGTGGGAGACAGGGCGGCCGGCAGAGAGGCGCAACGTCTTCGATGTCGTCATGGTGGCTCGCCGCCTGGGTGCGGCCTGCGACTGGCTGCACGAGCGCACCAGCCTCCCCGTGGGGTGTACGGCCAGCGGCACGTCGGCGGCCGCAGCGCTTGAGGCCGCTGCGGAACACGACACCCTGCGTGCGGTGGTCTCCGTCAGCGGGCGGCCAGGACTTGCCTGCCCGTCCGCGCTGGTACGGGTGTCCATTCCCGTTCTGCTGGTCACCGGTGACCTCGACCAGCCACTGCTCAGCCGTAATCGCCTGGCCGCCGACTGGCTGCGCTGTCCCCACCGCGTAGTCGAGATACCGGGCGTCGCCGATCCCGTCTCCTCGGACGCTGCCCTGCACCACGTCCTGTGGCTGACGACCGGCTGGTTCACCGACCATGTGGCCAGGCGCGCCTGAGCATCCACGCCGTCGGCTCGTGGTCATGACCGTGCCCCCGACGCCGCGACACCGGACGTCGGGGGCACGCCATGCCGTACCGCCATTGTTGTTCACCGGTGCGCCATGGCACCGAGTTCCTGCGCCAGGCCCGCTGCCCAGTGCTCGATCGCGGCGAAGTCGCGGAAGTCACCGCCCTTGCCATTGCGAAGGATCATGCGGGCGATGCGGCCTTGCGCGCCCTCGGTGAGGCAACCGCCGAAGGTGACATGCCCGCGGGCGTCGAGCCTGGCCATGGCCCTCTTGACACCTGGAACGGGCGGAATGTCCCGCTGCGAGGCCGTCGAGTCGAGCGGTCCGGAGCTGAAGAACCACACCGGCCGGTGCGCCAGAGCTCCGCGGTGCCGCCGTACGAAGCGCCTGGCGTCCTTGTGCCAGCGCCCGGCGTACAGGGCTCCGCCGACCACCACAGCCTCATAGCGGTCCAGATCCGTCACCGACCGGGCGGGCAGCACCTCGGCCGTGATCCCCGTCGTCCGCAGCACCTCCGCCACGGTCTCGGCGATCTCCTGCGTCGATCCGTTGGCTGTCCCGTAGGCGACCAGCACCTTCTGCTCCATGGTGGTCCGCCTCCTCTCACAGGCGCCGCAGCCAGTCATCCGCGACGCCGCCCGGCACGCGCGTGTCGTTCCGGAACTCGATGTCGTCGAAGCGGTGGGTGAGCCTGTCCACGACGTCGACGACTCCGTCGGTCCTGCGGGTCATGGCCACCGCTATCTCGGTTTCGCTCTTCCGCTCCAGCTGTCCTTCCAGCGTGACGACTCCCTCCGTGACGGTGACGTCGACGCTGCCGTTGACCAGCCACAGTCCGCGTTGCAGCACCTCGCGGATCACTTCCTCGCGGATCTCCGCGTCGGGTCGCAGGAAGGTCTGCAGCAGGTCGTGCCGGGTGACGATGCCGACCAGGCGGTCGTCCTCGTCGAGTACCGGGAGCCGGTTCACCCGGTGCTCGACCATGGTGCGGGCGGCCTCCACGACGGTGTCCTCGGCGTGCACGCTGACGGCGGGCGCGGTCATCAGGCGGCCGGCCGTGCGCGCCCGGGCCTTGGCCGCCTGCCGGCGGGCGCGCGGTGTCAGCCGTGCGAGGCGGAACCGCGGGGGCGGCTCGTAGGCGAGCGGCGTCGCGGCCTGATGGAGCATCAGGTCCGTCTCGGAGACGACACCGATGACGTGCTGGTCGTCGTCCACCACGGGCAGTCCGCTGACGCGGTGTTCCGAGAGCAGCCCGGCGACGGCCTTGAAGGGGGTGCCGTACTCGGCGCGGATCACCTGGGTGGTCATCACGGAGCCGACCTTCTGGTTCCTCATGTCTGTTCCTCCTCAGCGCAGTCGGCGCAGATAGGGGTCCTGCGGCCGACGGGGCAGCAGGCGTATCCGCGCGTCGAGAACGGTGATCCCGCCGGGTGTGGCGAGGACCGGGTTGAAATCGGCTTCGGCGAGCTGCGGCAGGTCCACGGCCATCCTGGACAGCCGGTGGAGTACCTGTTCCAGCCCCTCCAGGTCGACGGGGCCGCCGCCTTGCGTGCCGAAGAGCAGGGGGGCGCAGCGCGGGGCGGTGATCAGGTCGTGCACATCCTGGCCGGTGAGCGGGGCGAGGCGGGCGGCGTGGTCGGCGAGCACCTCGGTCGCCGTGCCCCCCAGGCCGAAGACGACGAGGGGGCCGAAGACGCCGTCCTGGACGACGCCGGCGAACAGCTCGGTGCCGCGGGATGCGAGTGGCTGGACGACGACTCCGGTCATGAGTCCTTCGAAGCGGGTTCGCAGGTCCTCGAAGGCCGTGCGTACTTGAGCCTCGTCACGCAGGTCGAGGTGTACGGCGTGCTGGAGGCTCTTGTGCACGAGTCCGGGCCAGTGTGCCTTGAGGACCACTCGGCCGTCGGTGCCGCGCAGGCGCTCGGCGGCGCGTACGGCGTCGTCCTCGGTCTCGGCCCAGGCCCAGGGCAGCTGAGGGATGCCGTAGCAGGAGAGGAGTTCGGCGCAGGCACGCGGGTCGAGCCAGCCTCCTTCCGGTCGCCGGCCGAGGAAGTCGTTGGCCAGGGCGTTCGCGCGGGAGGTGACGATGTCGTCCAGAGCCAGCACGGTGCCGACGGGCCGGGCGAGCCAGGCGGCCCGTCGGGCGGCGTGGGCCAGCGCCCGTGCCGCCGCCTGCGGTTCGGCGTACGAGGGGATCGCCTCGCCGTCGGTGACGGGAAGCAGGGTGACCGGCAGGTCCTGTTCCAGGCGTACGACGATGACGGGCTTGGCCCGGCGGCCGGGCCCTCGGGTGACGGCCCGGACCAGGTCGTCGCCCGTCGCGGCGGCGACCGCGGTGGGGACGAGGGCCACCAGGACCGCGTCGACGGCCGGGTGGCCCGCGAGCCGCTCGACGCACGTGTGCAACGCGTCCTCGGTCACGGCTGCGGTGGCGTCCACGGGGTTGCCGGCGCTCGCGCCGGCGGGCAGCAGGGCGAGCAGGTCGTCGGCCAGTTCGGGGCTGGGCGGGTTGAGGGTCAGGCCCGCTTCGGCGCAGGCGTCGGCGGCCAGGACTCCCGCGCCGCCGGCGTTGGTGAGCACGGCGACGCGGGTGCCGGCCGGCAGCGGCTGTGCGTGCAGCAGGGCCGCCGCTTCCAGCAGCTCGCCGACGGAGCGGGTCGCGGTGACGCCGGCCTGGGTGAACAGTGCCTGGCGGGTCATCGTCCCGGTGGCCGCGGCGGCGGTGTGCGAGGCGGCGGCGCGGCGGCCGGCGTCGGTGCGTCCGGCATCGACGGTCAGTACCGGCATGCGCCGGGTAACCCGCCGGGCAGTGCGGGAGAAGGCCCGCGGGTTGCCGAAGGACTCCAGGTGGAGCACGGCGAGGTCGGTGTGGCCGTCGCTCTCCCACCACTGGAGCAGGTCATTGCCGCTGACGTCGTACTTGTCGCCGAGCGAGGCGAACGTGGAGACGCCGATGCCCAGCCGGGACAGTCCCTCCAGCAGGGCGATGCCGATGCCGCCGGACTGTACGGCGACCCCGGCGGCCCCGGCGCGGGGGTGTGCGGCGGCGAAGGTGGCGTCGAAACGGTACCCGGGGGCGGTGTTGGACACGCCGAGGCAGTTGGGGCCGACCAGGCGCATCCCGTGGGTCCGGCAGGCGGTGAGCAGGGCCTCGGCCTGCTCCGTGTCCAGTCCGGCGGAGACCACGACGAGGGCGCGTGCGCCCGCCTTGCCGCACTCCTCGGCGACGGCCGGCACGGTCCCGGCCGGGCTCGCCACGACGACCAGGTCAGGGACGACGGGAAGGGCACCGACAGAGGGGTAGGACGGCACCCCGAGGGTGCCGGTGGTGGCGGGATCGACCGCGAACAGGCGGCCGGTGAAGCCGTCCTCGTGAAGGTGGTGCAGCAGGGCGCGTCCCACCGAGCCCGGACGGCGGCCGGCCCCGACGACGGCGATGGAGCGCGGCTTCAGCAGCGGCTCCAGGCTGGCCACGTCGGCGGTCCGTCCCCGAGCCTCCGAGGCCGCCAGGTAGGTCTCGTCGACGTGCAGGTCGATGGCGCAGTGCACCTCGGGACCGTCGAAGTGCCGGGTCGCGGTGAGGCCGAGGTCGGCGAAAAGTCGCATGATCTCGTGGTTGTCGCTGAGGGCGTCGGCGGTGAAGGCGGTGATGCCGTCGGTCCGGGCGGCCGAGACGAGGTGTTCGACGAGCAGGGTTCCTACGCCCCGGTGGTGCAGGCCGTCGGCGACCGCGACGGCGAGTTCGGCGGTGTGCGGCGCGTCGGCGGCGGCGTGGTACTCGACGAGGCCGAGGACCTGTCCGGCGCGTTCGGCGAGCAGGGCCCGGTGTCCGCGCCGGGCCGGCGCGCACACGGTGTCCGCGGCCAGGCCGGCGGATCGGGAGCCGGCTGAGAAGAAGCGCAGGCGGCGGTTGTCCGGTGACATCTCCGCGTAGAGCCCCTCCAGTTGGTCGTGGTCCCCGGGCTCGACGGCCCGGATACGGACGGTGGTGCCGTCCGTGAGCAGCGCGTGGACTGCGGGGCGGTGTGGCGTGTCGTCCTTCATGACGGTTCTCCTTCGAGCCGCTCGGGTCCTTTGGCCTGTCGAGCGTCTGTCACGACGTCGCTCGCGCCCAGGGACCGACCGGGGATGCCCGCAGGGCCGGTCGGTCCCCGGTCTCCCGCCGGTCGTCCCGGGCGGCACCTCCGGGCGATCACGCCGTGTCGGGTACGACCGCGACCGGACAGGCAGAGTGGTGCAGGAGCGTGTGGGCGACCCGGCCGAGGCGGTGCCCGAACTGCCCTGGACGCCGTCGGCCGAGGACCAGCAGGTCCGCCTCGTGCGAGGCGGTCAGCAGCACTCGGCGGGCGGGTCCCTCGGCCGTGTGACGGCGCAGGCGTACGTCCGCCAGGGCGTCGGCGAGCGCGGCCTCCAGTTCCTTGGCCGCCCGTTCCTCGTGCACCCGCTCGGGCCTGCCCGCGAGCAGCGGGTGGTCGACCGTGTCGTGGGTGGGGCATCGCCATGCCCGTACCGCGTCCAGGGCGGCGCCGCGCCGCCGGGCCTCCTCGTAGGCGAAGCGCACCGCCGCGGTGGGTGCGTCGGCCACGCCGACGACTATGCGGCCGCGCCGGCCGCCGGCGGCCCGGTTGTCGTGGTTTCCGCGGATCACGATGACCGGACAGTCCGCCGTGGTGGCCACGGCCAGGCTGACGGAGCCGAGCAGGAGGTCGGCGAGATCGCCGCGCCCGCGGGTGCCCACGATCACGGCGGAGGCGTTGCGCGCTTCGCGCAGGAGGACGTACTCCGGTTCCTCGGCCACCGCCGCGGTGGTGACGGCGAGGTCCGGATGGTGACGACGGGCTCGGCGGGTGGCGACGACGAGGATGTCGTCGGAGGTGACGTGACCGGACGGCTTACCGAGTTCGCGGGCGAGGGAAGCGCCCTCGTAGCGGTCCCAGCGGTAGGCGTGGACGATCCGCAGGGGTACTCCGTGCAGGGCGGCCTCGTCGGCCGCCCAGTCGACGGCCCGCAAGCTCGACTCGGAGCCGTCGACTCCGACGACCATGGGCAGGTACATCGTTCTCAGCCTCCCGCGTTGAGATCGAACACGATCCGGGCCTTGACCTGGCCGCCGAGGACCTCTTCGATGCAGTCGTTGACGGCGGCGAGCGGACGGGTCTCCCGGATGACCTTCGTGCGGCCCTCGGCGTGGAGCTGGAAGACCTCGGCGAGATCCTGCCGGGTGCCGACGATGGAGCCGATGACCGAGGTGCCGTTGAGGACGGTGTCGAAGATCGGGACCTGGAGGGTGCCGTGCGCCGGCAGGGCCACCATGACGAGTTTCCCGCCGCGCCGCAGACCGGAGTTGACGGCCTGGAACGCGGCCGGGTTCACCGCGAGGGCGAGGGCGGCATGCGCACCGCCGTGTCGTTTCAGCTCGGCGCCGACGTCCTGGGTGCGGGCGTCGATGACGATGTCCGCGCCGAGTTCCCGGGCCAGTTGCAGCTTGTCGTCGGTGACGTCGATCGCGGCGACCCGGGCTCCGGCGATCTTCGCGTACTGCACCGCGAGGTGCCCGAGTCCGCCCACGCCCGAGATGGCGACGAGCTGAGCGGGCCGGACGTCCGCGACCTTCAGCGCCTTGTAGGTGGTGACGCCCGCGCAGGTGAGCGGGGCGGCGTCGAGGGCGCTGACGCCCTCGGGCACCGGCTGGGCGAAGTCGGCCCAGGCCAGCATCTTCTCGGCGTACCCGCCGTCGCAGCCGTACCCGGTGTTGACCTGGTCCTCGCACAGGGTCTCCCAGCCGGACCGGCAGTGCTCGCACCGTCCGCACGCCTTGCCGAGCCAGGGCACGGCGACGCGTTGTCCGACGGCGAGGTGGGACACGCCGGCGCCCAGCTTCTCGACCAGGCCGACGCCCTCGTGCCCGGGGACGAACGGCGGGGTGGGCTTGACCGGCCAGTCGCCGTGCGCGGCGTGGATGTCGGTGTGGCACAGGCCGGATGCCTCGACGGCTACGAGCACCTGCCCCGGACCGGGCTCCGGATCGGGCCTGTCCTCGATGACCAGGGGCTTGCCGAACTCCCGGACGACCGCTGCCTTCATGGTCCTGCTCCTTCTGTGCTTGCCTTCGGCGGGCCGCGTCAGTCGTGCGCGACGACGGCGACGGGGGTGGTGGCGTGGTGCATGACCGCGTGGGCCACGGCGCCGATGTGCATGCCGAACGGGCTGCGGCGGATGCGGCGGCCGACGACGACGAGGGACGCCTCGTGGGCCGCGTCCACGAGGTGGTTGGCGGGGCTGCCGAGCCTGGACTGTTCGGTCACCTCGACGTCCGGGTACTTCTCCCGCCACGGCCGGAGCGCTTCGGTGAGGGCGGCGGCCTGCTCGCGGATGATGTCCTCGCGGGGGTCGACGCCGGCGGCCAGGCTGTAGACGTAGTAGGGCGGCAGGCTCCAGCCCGTGACGACGGTCAGCGTGGCCTCTCGGCGCCGGGCTTCCTCGAACGCGAAGGTGATGACCGTCTCGTCGGGGCTGTCAGTGTCCAGCCCCAGGACCACGGGCCGGAAGCCGGTGGCGGCGGACGGTATGCCAGTGGGGTCCTTGACGTGTTCGTCGGCGGCCTGTTCACCGGCCCGGACGAGAACAACCGGCACCTCGGCACGTGCGACCACGGACTGGCCGACGGACCCGATCAAGAAGCCCGTGAGGCCGCTCAGGGCACGCGATCCCAGCACCAGCAGTTCCGCGTCGCGAGCGGCTTCGAGCAGCACCTCCGCCGGGGTCCCGGCCCGCTGCTCGGTGGTCACCTCGACGCCGGGGTGTCGAAGCCTCAGCCCCTCGGCGGCTTCCCGCGGGATGCGCTCGGTCCAGTGCTGGTGTGTTTCGGCGCCGAGGAGCGGGGCCTGGGTCATGGGCTCCGGTACCGGCTGCCACACGTGGACCAGTCGTACGGGCATCTGACGCAGCGCGGCTTCGCGGGCCGCCCACTCTGCGGCTGCCCGGCTCTCGGACGAGCCGTCGAGTCCTACGGTGATCGTGCGGGCCATGCCGGCCACCTCCTGTGTCATTGGTTCTGTTCTCAGCGTCTCTTCGGGCGGTCCCGCGGGGCAGGGGCCTGAGGTCCCGGAGTGGGGCCGACGGTCCCTGCCGACAGGCTGGTGGGGCGGGTCCTTGGGGTGGTCCCGCCCCCACCAGTCGTGTTCAGCGCAGCCACGCGTGGTCGCGGACGATCGGGAGCCGCGCCCACAGCCGGCCCAGCCCGAAGACGTTCCCGGC
>NZ_JBIDCI010000034.1:0-48054 GCF_043204535.1 Streptomyces sp. NPDC047853
CCCGCGGAGCGGGTACCACATCGCTGCGCGATGTGCAAGCGAACACCCGCGCTGCGCGCGGGTGTTCCGCTCCCGCTCCGCGTGAGCGGAGCGGGACGCTGCGCGTCCCGCTCACCGGCCTGGCTGCGCCAGGCCGGTGACGCTCCGTCCGCTGCGCTCCCGGAGCTGCGGGGCATTGCCCCGCTGGGGTGGCCTGCGCTGCGCTCCAGCCACCTCGTGGCGCTGCGCGCCAAAAAAGGCCGGCCCCGCTGCGCGGTGCGGCCAACGGGCCTGCGGCCCGGGCGGCGAGGAGAGGGGGCTGGGCCAGGCGGTTCTACTCGGGCTGGGTCACAGTCAGAGCCCAGCGGACACTGTCATCTGAGGCGTCAACGCCCACGGTGAAAGAACCTCGCTGCACGACCCCGGGATCCATGGTCACCGAGCCCACACCTGCACTGCCGGCAGGACAGTCCACCGAAAACTCAGCCACGCGTGCCTGCTGCGATTCCATCGTCACCGCCGCACTGCCTCCGCCTTCACAGGCCACCGTGAGCACGGTCGGCAGCCCTTCCCATGCCCCACCGGATGCGACCCCGCCGTCCCCCGTCCACTCCGGCACCCACACCAAACCCTCAGGCCCGGGATGAGGAAGAAGACCACCATCCGCCGCGGCCGGCACCGCCCCTGCGCCCACCGCCCCGAAAGCCGCCAACAACACCACTGCTACGGTCCTACGCACATTCATCACGCTTGCCCCTCCTTGATGGTCTGTCACGGCCAAGACAGTGTGACGCGAGGGAAGACCGCCACGCATGAGTACAACGACTCATGGCATCCAGAGCACTGTGCGCCACAAACAGCTCGGTCCGGGCAGCGAGGGCACGGAAGTGAGGGCTTGACTCACTCAGCCGTCGCGCGCTGTGGCTTTCCTCCTGGCCCGGCTCGCCACCCACCGCGTCACCACGTTTACTACGGCCACGAGAACCCCGAAGACAAGCGCGTCTAGCCATGTTCTGCCTGTAACCGCGCGCCACACCACCGCGGCCACCCCGTAGACGGCCACAACAACCACCCACCGCACCCACCGTCGAGACCACCACTCGACTGACCGCTCTGGTGTCTGCATGCCACTCGGTTACCCGGGAATCGTGCCCGCAGGGTGACGTGGTTTCAGGCGGGGGCGTGACGACGGGTGGCCGGCGCCTTGTGTGGGGCGGCGTGGTGCGCGGGTCGGCCGGTTGCAGGAACGGTGAGGCGCCGCAGGGAGAGGCTCGCGGTGGCCAGGAGAACGGTGAAGACGGCCAGGAGGAGGACGGACACCCACATTTGCCGGCTCCCCGGGGCCTGCCAGCCGGTCCAGGCCGCGGACCCTGCCCACAGGAGGATGGCCGCAGTGTAGAAGGAGCGGATGCGGCGCAGTTGCCGCTCGGCCCGCAGGAACTGGATGCGTTCGGTCTTCGGTGCCATGCGGCACCGTGTACCCCGATGTGCGATGCCCACCGGGGTCGGACGAGATCTCGCGGAGGGGATCGGTCGGGGGTTCCGCAAGACTTCATCTCGGTGTGATGCAGTATGTAGCATTGGCGTAAAGCAGGGACACCACAGTAGGCAGGTGTCCGCAACGTCCTGGCAAGGCCGGCGGAGAGGGAAACATGATGGATTCCGATGCGCTGAGGCCGAGCTCTTTTCCCAAAGTGGAGCCGTGGACGCCGGCGCACGAGGCCGTAGAGATGAGTGAGTATGAGACTCTCGCCAGGCTCCTGAACGCTGGCGCCGATCCGGACGAGGTGTGTTTCGGGCTCACGCTGCTGACTCACGCGATCGACACAGAAGGTGACAGTCACCTGCAGTCGGTCCATCCCCTGCACACGGCCGGTATGGCAATCGTGCTGGCGTATGGAGCCGACCCTCGCCTGCCGTCTGCCGGCGGGGAAACTCCGCTGCAGTGCGCCGAGGACTACGACCACGAGCCGGCCACGCGGCTCCTCAAGCGCTTCCTCGCACCGGTGGAAGCTTCAGGGAGTGGGCGTGGAAGTGGTCGCGGGGCTTCCGTCGAGGTGGAGTCGTGGACGCCCGTGCACAGGGCCGTGGAGATGAGTGACTACGAGGCCCTCTCCATCCTGCTGGACTCCGGGGCGGATCCGGACGAGGTGTGCTTCGGGGACACGCTGCTGACTCACGCGATCGGCCTGGAAGGCGACGCTCACGTACAGACGGACTACCCCCTGAGTACGGCCTCCACCGCGATCCTGCTCGCCTACGGTGCCGATCCACGCCTGCCGGCCATCGACGGAGAGACTCCCCTGCAGATCGCCGAGTACTACCACCACGAGCCGATCAAATGGCTCCTCCAGCGCTTCCTCGCCCTCACCCCGGCGGAGACTCCAGGGAGTGCGCGTGACGAATGACCGCGGGCTTTCGCCCCTCGGTCCGGACTCCGCTTACAGCGATGCCTCGATCTACGTGAACGCGGAGGCCGCTCCGCGGGTCGTAGGCAGGCTTCGAGACTTGCTCGGCCTCGTCGAGGACGACGGCGCGGAACTGGTGGTCGGGCCCGTGCGCGTGGAAGGCGAGCCCAACGGCTACGCCACAGGCCAGCGCGCACATCCCTTCGACTTCCTTCAATGGCCGACCGTGCTGGAGTGCGAGGCCCCCGCGGGAGCGCCGGCCGAGGAGGTGGTGCAGGCCGTCACAGCCGTGCTCGAAGCACTGTGGCGCGGGGGCTTCAAGGCCGTAGCCGCCTGCGACTTCGAGGACGAGCTGCCCGCCCGCGGCGGCATCGACAAGTACTCGCTCCCCGCACCTGGCTCTGGCGGGTCCGGTGCTTCCGTGAGCTCGTGGTGGAAAAACCTGATTTCACCCGGAAAAAGGAAGGATCGAATGTCGTGATCAGCCTCCGGGAACATCAGGTAACCCAGAAAACCGCAATCCGGGAATGGGTCAAATTCTTTGCAAGATCATCTGTGCCTGCTGAGGGGGCACGGGGCACGCTGGTGTCCGCCACCGGATCGGGCAAGACGATCACGGCTGCCGCGAGCGCGCTGGAGTCCTTCCCAGGCGGGCGGATCCTGGTGACCGTGCCGACCCTGGACCTGCTCGCACAGACCGCCCAGGCGTGGCGGGCGGTCGGGCATCGGGCACCGATGGTCGCGGTGTGCTCGCTGGAGAACGACCCGGTGCTGAAGGAGCTGGGCGTGCGGACCACCACTAACCCGATCCAGCTCGCCCTGTGGACCGGGCACGGGCCGGTCGTCGTGTTCGCCACGTACGCCTCTCTCGTGGACCGCGAGGACATCGACGCTCCCGTGGGCCAGCGGAAGGTGCGCGGGCCGCTGGAGGCCGCTCTGGCGGGCGGGGAACGGCTCTACGGGCAGCGCATGGACGGCTTCGACCTCGCGATCGTGGATGAGGCCCACGGAACCGCTGGTGATCTTGGTCGTCCGTGGGCGGCGATCCACGACAACGCCCGCATCCCCGCCGACTTCCGGCTCTACCTCACCGCAACCCCACGCATCCTCGCCGCACCCCGCCCGCAGAAGAGCGCGGCCAGCCAGGAGGCGGAGATCGCGACCATGGCCGACGACCCGGACGGCACCTACGGCGCGTGGCTCGCAGAGCTCGGGCTGAGCGAGGCGATCGAGCGGGAGATCCTCGCCGGGTTCGAGATCGACGTCCTGGAGATCCGCGACCCCTCCCCCGTCCTCGGCGAGACCGAAGAAGCCCGGCGCGGCCGGCGCCTCGCGCTCCTGCAGACCGCCCTCCTGGAGCACGCGGCGGCGTACAACCTGCGTACGGTCATGACGTTCCACCAGAAGGTGGAGGAGGCCGCCGCGTTCGCGGAGAAGCTGCCGGAGACGGCTGCCGAGCTGTACGTCAATGACGCCTCCGATGAGGACTTGGCCGCCGCCGACAAGCTCCCCGTGTCTTCCATCGACGCGGAGTTCTACGAGCTGGAGGCCGGCCGCCACGTCCCGCCGGACCGGGTGTGGTCGGCGTGGCTGTGCGGCGACCACCTTGTGTCCGAGCGACGCGAGGTGCTGCGCCAGTTCGCCAACGGCATCGACGCAGCCGGACGCCGGGTGCACCGTGCGTTCCTCGCCAGCGTTCGCGTTCTCGGTGAGGGCGTGGACATCACCGGCGAACGGGGGGTCGACTCGATCTGCTTCGCCGACACCCGCGGCTCCCAGGTCGAGATCGTCCAGAACATCGGCCGCGCGCTGCGGCTCAGCCGCGACGGCTCCACCAAGGTAGCCAGGATCATCGTGCCGGTGTTCCTGGAGCCCGGTGAGGACCCGCAGGACATGGTCGCCAGCGCCAGCTTCCGCCCCCTTGTAGCTGTCCTCCAGGGCCTGCGTTCGCATGACGAACGTCTGGTCGAGCAGCTCGCTTCCCGGGCGCTCACGAGCGGGAAGCGCAAGGTCCACGTCCGGCGCGACGAAGACGGGCAGATCGTCGGGGCCGGCGGAGAGGGCGACGGCGAGGACCAGGAGGACGACAACACACAAGCCGCCGCCGAAGCGGCCCTGCTCCACTTCTCCAGCCCGCGCGACGCCGCGACCATTGCCGCGTTCCTTCGCACGCGGGTGTACCGGCCGGAATCGCTGGTGTGGCTGGAGGGCTACCAGGCGCTGCTGCGGTGGCGGAAGGAGAACGAGATCACCGGCCTCTACGCCGTGCCCTACGACGTCACGGTCGAAGTCGGGGTCACGAAGAATTTTCCCCTGGGCAGGTGGGTGCACCAGCAGCGGAAGGCGCTGCGGGCCGGGGAACTGGAGGAGCGGCGCAAGACGCTGCTGGACGCGCCGGAGGCCGGGATGGTCTGGGAGCCGGGTGAGGAGGCGTGGGAGAACAAGCTCGCCGCGCTGCGGTCCTACCGGCGGGCGGCCGGGCACCTCGCGCCCCGTCAGGACGCGGTGTGGGGCGAAGGTGAGGCGCTGGTGCCTATCGGGCAGCACATGGCGAACCTGCGCCGGGAGGGCGGTCTGGGCAAGGACGCGGAGCGGGCCGCCGTGCGCGCGCAGCAGCTGGCCGCGGTCGATGAGGACTGGAACTGCCCGTGGCCGCTGGACTGGCAGCGGCACTACCGCGTTCTGGCGGACCTGGTCGACGCCGACGGCGTTCTGCCAGCCATCGAACCGGGGGTGCTGTTCGAGGGTGATGACATCGGGCGGTGGCTGGAGCGGCAGAAGAACCCGGGCACCTGGGTGCAGCTGTCGACCGAGCAGCAGCAGCGGCTGTCGCAGCTGGGTGTGCAGCCCGCTGAGACGCCGTCTCCCGCCCCGTCGGCCGCGCGCACGGCGAAGGGCCCGGGCAAAGCGCAGGCGGCGTTCCAGCGGGGACTTGCGGCCCTCACGCAGTGGGTGGAACGCGAGGGCGCTCGGCCTGTGCCGAGGGAGCACAGCGAACAGATCACGGTCAACGGCGAGCCGGTGACCGTGAAGCTGGGCGTATGGATTTCGAACACAAAATCAAGAAGGAACCGGCTGGACGCCGACCAGCTCGCCGCGCTCGCGGAACTGGGCATGGACTGGGCAGTGCCGGTCACGATCCCCCACCTGGCCCCGGACAGTCTCTGACCACCTCCAGCGCCGTGTCCGGGTCTCGGGCCTTTCCAGGCCCGGGGCCCGGTGCTGTGTGCCGCGCTCTGCCGAAGTCGCCGCGGTCAGCGGCCTGCCGGGCCCAAGATCTGGGCGCGCCTGTTCCCTCCTTACCGAGGCAGGTCCGCCGCCAGCAAGCCGAAGCCAGGTACGGGTGCGTCCCCACATCTGATCCGCAACGCACAGTTACGCGTTAGTCCTTGAGTGTGATATCGCTAGAGATCTTCAACACCTACCGACGCAACAGAGCGGTGGGGAAATGCGCTCATGCAAGCCAGAGCGGGGGACTTTGATGGTCGATACGGCGGGCGTGGGCCAGGGGGACGAGGGAGTCGGGACGCCTTCTGATGCGGGGGGTCCTCACGGTGCAGCACACACGCTCTTCGATCTGGCTCCCGAGGAAGACAGCGGCTCGGACACTCTTGGCCGCTACCGGTACCAGGCGGAGGTAGCCGCGCGGGACTGCCTGGCCATGCTCACGCAGGAAGCCATCGACTTCGTCGTCTGCGAGTGGCATGAAGACTTCGTGGTGGCGTGGACCGACGGATCAGTGGAGCTGGTGTCGGTCAAGCATCGCGAAGGGACCAGGGGTCCGTGGACGCTCCCTGAGCTGTGCAAGGACGGTGGTCTGACCCATCTCTTCGACCGCTGGTGCGCATGTGAGTGCGCGGACAATGTCCGTCTGAGACTGGCCACAAACGCGGCTCTGAAGCCAGGTAAGGGCAACGCCGGCGTGCTGGCTCGGATGTGTGGCCCTGAGCCTGAACTCACGTCCGGGCTGAACACCATGGCGGAGGACGTCGCACGCCAGATGCTGAAAGTCCGCTGGAAGCAGCCTTATCCCAACGTCCCGGGTACCCCAGAGGTGCGCAAGCTCACGGACATTCAGATACCCGAGGGCTTCGTGGCCAAGGTCGTGCGCTTCCTGGCAGTACTGGAGATCTCTTGTAAGCCCCCCGAACGCGAGAGCATCACCGACGTCAACATCCAACGGCTTCTGGCGCCTGCGGTCGAGCACCTGCAGCTGGCTCATGTGGACCTGGAGGCCACATACCGAGGCATTGTGGATCGGATCGAGCGCGCGAACCGCGATGAGAGCGACCGCGCCCAGCTCGCCGTGTACATCGCTGACCCAAGCCGTTCTCGCCACAGCACTCAGATTCAGCAGCGCGTCGGCCGACGCAGAATCACCCGCGAAATCCTCCATCAGCAGATCGCCTACACGACGGCGCGACTGCCCACCTTTCCGCGCGGCAAAGCGCCCGTCGCGGCGCCCGGAGGCGCAAAGCTCCGCCGCAAACTGCGTCGGGGCCTGGTGCCTGCCGACGAAGCGGCCTTCGCCGAAAGACTCCGGTCCGCTTGGTACACGACCTGGTCCGAGCGGCGCTCCGGCCTGGCAGGGGACGAAACCGACCTGCTGAATCTGTCCACGGACGTCCTGGAGATGGCCTTCGAGTGCCGACGTCACGCCCGGGCGCAGGTGCCCGAGGGCAGCGAGTTCGGCATCAAGATGAACGACCTGCTCGCCGAACGGCTCAAGGTCGAGGCTCTGCCCTCGCCGCCGCCCTTCCAGCTCAACAACCAGCACCTGCGGGGGCTCGCCTACCAGTTGTGCGACGAGTGCCTCTTCTTCTTCTCCGAGACGTTCGACGTGGATGAGGAAGCCTCATGACGCATGGCGCCGATTTCGAGACGGCTGTAGCGCGTATGCGGACTCAGCGCAGGCAGGCCGAGCAGCGTGAGGTGCACTATCACGAGGCGCGCATCCTCCTCCTCGTCGCCCGGTTCACCACGCCCAAAGGCGGG
The DNA here is from genome assembly GCF_043204535.1 of Streptomyces sp. NPDC047853. Taxonomy (NCBI): domain Bacteria; kingdom Bacillati; phylum Actinomycetota; class Actinomycetes; order Kitasatosporales; family Streptomycetaceae; genus Streptomyces; species Streptomyces sp. NPDC047853. The sequence goes on from NZ_JBIDCI010000034.1 coordinate 7,383, forward strand.
CTCGCAGGGCTGACGAAACTCGCCAAGCTCGACTTCCTGCTGCGCTACCCGGCAATGCTGGAGCGTCTCCTGCCCGCGGGTGAGGCGTCGTGGCCGGCAGGAACGGCGCCCACACCGTCTGAGCGCCTTGCCGTCGAAAGCCGCATGACCCGTTACAAGTACGGGCCCTGGGACCAGCGCTACTACAGCATCCTCGGCTCGCTCACCGCCCGCGGCCTAATCACGTACGGCGACAGCGCCCGAGCCGAGTTCCGGGTGACAGCGCAGGGCGCCGTCGCAGCGGCCAGTCTTGCCGCCACCCCGGAGTGGGCAGTGGTCGACAACCGGATCAGACTGCTCAAGCGGAACTTCAACAAATCAGGGTCTGCCTTGAAGAACCTCATCTACGACCGCTTGCCCGACGCCGTCGACCGGCCATGGCGGACGGAGATCTGACATGGCCGTCAACCTGCGCATTGTGTCCCTGACCGTAACGACCGCCGAAGCGGAACAGACCTACCGCTTCGACCGACCGGCCACGGTCATCACGGGTCCCATCGGCACCGGCAAGTCCAGCCTGCTGATGCTCTTCAAGCATGCCCTGGGTGGCAGCGCCATGCTCACCCCAGCGGTCCGGGAGAACGTGCTGTCGGTCCAGGCCGAGGTCGTGGCCGGCGATGAACGCATGGTCCTGAAGCGGGCCATCGAGGGAGACGCCGCCGAGACCGTCGACCTCCTGGACCCCCACTCCCTGGCGCTGGAACGCACGCTCCCCCTGCGGGCCGGCGACGGCCTCACGACGCTCTCCGACCACCTGCTTGACGCGCTCGGCTTCCCGCGGGAACAGATCGCTGCGCGCAGGGAGGGTTCAGCCCGGCCACAGAACCTCACCTTCAACGACCTGTACGCCTACGTGTACCTCCAGGCGCGCGAGATCGACCGCCAGGTCGTTGGTCACCTGGACAGTTGGTTCGAGACCAAGCGCAGAGAGCTCTTCCGCCTGATGTTCGGGCTCACCGACAGCGCGCTCATGGAGCTCAAGCGCACCAAGAACCAACTCTTGGACAAGTTGAAGGCCAGGACGGCCGAACACAAAAACGTCAGCGCCTTCCTGGCGGCCTCCGACCCCCGCAGCGACGACGAACTACGGGCTGAACTCAAACAGCTGCGCGACACCCTGGGCCGGGCCGAGGCCGGACTGAGGAGTCTGCGCACCGAACTCGAGGAACAGACCGCCGCTGACACCGCGCTGCGCCAGGAGCTCCAGAACGCCATCCGCTCCGCACGGCAGGCAGAAGAAGAAGTGGCGGCAGCCGCCGACCTTGTGGAGGCCCGGCACGCGGTCGTTGCCCAGGTCCACCTCGATCTGTCCCGTCTCGCCCGCTCGGCCACGGCCATCGACCAACTTTCCCCATTCGAATTCGTCGTCTGCCCACGGTGCATGCAATCCCTGGCAGCCCGGTCCGTCGAGGACGGCCACTGCCTGGTCTGCCTCCAGCCCGACCCCGTCGAGGCCAACATCGACCCGGCAGCCATCGAAGAGACCCGCACGACGCTGCACCAGCAGCTCGGGGACGCGCAACGCATCCAGCAGTCCGACGAGGCGCACCTGCAGGCCGCCCAGGAGCGCTCGCAGCAGCTCAGCTTCGTTGTCTCCAGCCTGCGCCGGCAGCTCGATGCTCAGACCCGTGATGCCGTCGCCCCCCGCTTCGACGCCATCGCCGAGGCCAGCTCCCGGGTTGCCGCACTCAAGGCAACCATCGACGCCATCACCCAGCTGCGTGAGTCCTGGGCCCGGGTACGCACCATCGAGTCGGACATCCGCGCGATCAAAGCCGAACGCGCCCGGGTCAATAAGGCCATCAAAGACAAATCCGAGCAGCTCAAGGCCAGCCAGACACTGGTCGGCGACCTCAGCACCGAGTTCGGCCGGCTCCTCACCGGCTGGAACCTGCCCTGGGTCGACACCGCTGTCATCGACCGCGACACCTACCTACCCGTGATCAACGGCCAGCCCTTCGAGAGCCTGCAGGCCTCCGGCGGCGGCATCGCCACCTCCGTCAACCTCGCCTACAGCCTCTCTCTTCTCGCTTTCGGACTTGATCATCCCGAGGTCCTGGTGCCATCGCTTCTCGTGATCGACTCACCCCGCAAAGCCTTCGGTAACAACGACTCCGACCGGCAGCGCGCGGCCGAGATCTACAGCCGTTTCAGGACCATGGCCGACGCGTACGGCGAACGCCTGCAGGTGATCATCGCCGACAACGACCCCCCACCCATCACTAGCGAATCCTTCGGCAAGGTGGAGTTCGATTACGACAACCCCATGGTGCCCGGCGTCGACCACCCCGGCCCCGACCACGCCGGCCGCCTCGAGAACGAAGCGGACGGCTGACCTCACCGGACGGTACGGGCCCCAGTCGGTGTCACCGGACGTTCGCCAGCCGCCGGCCCACGGGCCGTCGGTGGTCGTGAGTACACGACCGGCGAGCAGGCCACCCAGGATTCGGTCGATCACGGCGGTACCTCCATCCGGCGCAACCCTTCCGCCTCACCCCCTGGTGGGCCTCGCGGCACCAGAAGGACAGCACCGAGGCGCCGGCCACTTCCGTCCCGGCTCCGCCGCCGGGTCGACGGCGGCGAGGCGCGGCGGCCCCGACCGACGCGCAACCGGCTGAGCGCCCCGATCCCCGGCCGCGGCCGCGCCGCCCATCCCGCCCGCCCGCCCCTTCCTCCTTCACTCCAGCCAAGGGACATGGGCAGAGCAGCCGCAACGGGGATGTCAGCGATCCGACCACGGCAAAACAGCGTGGTGACCTGCGCGGACAGAGGGACGGTCCTGCGGGCCGCGCAACACCTAGCGCAACCCTTGGCACAACATCCAGCGCAACAGATAGGCGCAACCCTTGGCGCAACCTCGTGTTCCTGGTCGAACGGGGCGACCGGTCACGCGGCCCGGTGGGTTTCGTGAGTCAGTCCAGCCGTTCCGGTCCTGGTCAGCACGGGTTGTCATGCCGGAAGATGCTCCAACGTGCAAGGGAGGAATCTAGGTGGCGAACGGTTTCGATGCACAGCTGGCCAAGGTATTGAATGCAGCCACGGAGAACATCCGTCGGACGGTGGCAGCAAACTTCATACCAGCACCGAAGGTGGAGCTTCCAGCGCCGCTGCTGGAAGGTTTGTCCAAGGCCGTCGCGCCTTTGCAGTCGGTGCTGGAACGCCTGGACGCGATGATGCCGGAGAACTGGCAGGGCCAGCGCCTGGCGTACAAGGACATGGTCCGGCTGATGCAGGAGGGCATGCCTCTGGCGTGGGTGCCCCCGGCAGATGTGATCCGGCAGTTGCTCGTTGCGGGTGACGCCCCCGCCCGCACGGCGGTCCTTGACGACTGCCGACCAGAGATCCTCGCCTCTTGCAGCGAGGCTTTGGCTGCCGTCACTGACGCACGGTTCTCCGCGCAGAAGACCTTGCTTGAAGAGTGTGTACGGATGGCCGAGCGCGGCATGTTCAGCGGTGCGCAGGCACTTGCCGCGAATGTCTGGGACACCCTTGTTCGCGGTCTGGCCTTCGCCAACCCGGCATGGCTCACCGATAAGGGCTGGTGGCCCGGCTACGGCAAGATCGGGCGGAGCGTCCCCACCGTCGACGTCGACGACGACGCCACGATCGGACAGTTCCGCAAAGCGGCCGTTTCCCTCCCCTTCGCCAAGACGCTGGAGGAGTTCTGGCGCCAGCACCCTGTGCCGGAGGGCTTCAACCGGCACGCCACCGCCCACGCTGCCGGCGCTCTCCAGTACACCGCTGCCAACGCCGTAATCGCCATCATGATCGCTGTCAGCGTCCTGCGCGAGATCGACGATCAGGCCTATCCCATACAGCTGCACGCCTGACAGGAACATCGCAATGTCAGAGCCCATGGGCGCCGTCCCTACGACCTATGCTGGCACCCGCTTCCGGTCCCGCCTCGAAGCTGACTGGGCCATCACGCTCGACGGCCTCGGCATTTTGTGGGAGTACGAGCCTGAGCTGATCGTCCTTCCCTCCGGCACCCAGTACCTGCCTGACTTCTGGCTCCCTGAGGTGGGGACGTGGCTGGAGGTCAAGGGACCGAACACGCCCCGGCGAGAGAAGGCGACAGAGCTCGGCAAGGACCGCGCCTGCCACTGCAAGGGTGCGTGCAGCTGCCGGTGGCCAATTGGTCCTGCTGGGTTGGCCCTCGCACCGCAGTCCGAACCGGCCGGGGTATCGCGCCCGTTACGGTCACGCATGGTGGGGCGCGGCGTACGGTCCAAGCGCCTATCTCATCGAGTGCCCGTCGTGCGTCCGCGCCCACTGGGTCACCCTGCGCAGGCCGTGGCGGTGCCGCGGTTGCCGCGCCAGCATCGGCGCGACGCCCCGTTTCTACAGCCCAGCAGAGCAACTGATCCGATTCGGCGAAAGCGACTCGCTCGCGTCGGCACTCCTCGAAGAGGACATGCGGCGGCTCGCGGAGAAAGAGCGGCTCGCGGAACTCGGAGACGATGACGGCTGGTGACCCCTGCGGCTTCCGCACGATCACCCCAGATGATCAGTGCAGTCCTTCCAGTGCACCTGGGAATGCGGCTGCGGTTGCCGGGCGGATTCGGCCGGCAACCGCAGCAGAGCCTGCATCAGGCGGAAGGCAGCCCGGGGAGCACCACGACGGCGTACGCGGCGAGGACGCTGCCCAGTGCTCCACTGACTACGGCCGATTCGAGGAGGCCAATGGCTTGGCTGCCCCAACGCCGGAACCTGCTGGGGTCGGGAGATTCACTACCGGCTTCGGTTTCGAGACGCGTGGCGAGTTCGGTGAGCTCCTGAGCGTCGTCTTCTGGCAGGTCCAGCACGGGTGCGGCCTGGCGCAGGGCGCGGGCGAGCATGACGACCGCAGCGGGGTCGATCCCGTCCTTGCTGGTCGTGGCGTTCATGGTGAAGTTGCGGCTGTTGGCGGCGATGTTGCCTGTGTTCTCGCCGATGTTGAACGTCGTATTACCGCTGCTGTTCCGACGCTCGTAGGCGCTGACGTCACCGTCGTAGTGCTCCACGCAGTCCTGCCCTTCCGCAGTGATCTCAGCCCGTACGGGCCCCTCGGTCTGCCAAGACTTGGTTCCTGTGATCAGTCCCTTGGACAGCAGGTAGGACCCGGCGCGGTCGATCTCGTCCGATGTCAGTCGCTTTCCCTCGAAAAGCGAGTGCGGAGACTGGAGGACACCTTCCACGAGGGGTGAGCCCACACCGTCGTTCTTCTGCTCCCAGAGCCAGTTGAGCAGACCCGTACGTGCGGCGGCACTACGCGCTTTGGGGTCAGCGCGCCGACGGCGGCGTTCCTGTATCCACTGCAGGCCACGTGGCGTCAGATTGGCTGCTGGATCGCCCATCGTGTCGTAGTCGTCGCTCAGCAGTCCCCAGCTCTTGCACGTCTGCAAGAGCCGAAAGGACTGCTCTTCGTCGAGGCCATGCTGCTCGCCGAAGGCAGTGATCGTCACATACTCCGACGCATCCACGGCCGTCTGATCGTGAACCCACTCCACCAGCGGCTCATGCAGAGCGGCAAAGTCAATGGCCATGGACACGCTCTCCTTGCTCAGTGCGATGAACTCATGAGCATAAGGCGCACCACTGACACCGGGCGGCGCGCGCGGCCCCGGCGTCGCGCGGAGGAACACCGGCGGCGCCTGATCCCCTCGCCCGCCGTCCGGGGTCTGTCCCACCCACCCACTTCACTGTCTTCCTGCTGTGGGGCGTGGACTCGGGGGCGTAGAGGGGATGTCGGCCTGCCGACCACGACCGGACCAGCATGGTGACCTGCGAGTTCACAGACAGGCGCGGCAGAGGGTGCGGACGGTTGCCGGACGGGTTGTCGGAGGGGTTATCGGCGGGGATGTGGGCGTGGTCCAGGGCGGTGTTGTCGCTTCGTGACCGTGGTCGGGCCTTCGTGGTCGGGGTTCTGGTCGGGGCCGGCTGCTGCCGTGACCGGTACGCGCGATGCCGGGCAGGCCGGTACCGCACCGGACGGGAAGCGAGTGGATCCGTGATGATCGGCGTGGAGGCGGGAAGCGGCGACCGGCTGGCGCTGGCAGTGCTGGCGCAGTACCGGATGGCCACTACCGAGCAGATGCACCGGGTGATCGCCCCCAAGGTGCGCATCGAGCAGACCCGGCGGCGACTGGCCCGACTACGCACCGAGGGGCTGGTTGACCGCATCACCCTGCCGCAGGCCGGACGGAGGCGGGTGTGGTTCCCCACCCTGTACGGCGTGCAGCTCGCCTGCGAGTGGCCTGAGATGCGCGGGCGTCGGCTCTCCAGAACTGTGTCCGATCCGACCGCGGTGCGGCTGAAGGTCGGCCACACCCTGACCGTGACCGAGACCGCGCTCGCCTTCCTCGAGGACGCCCGCCGCCGCGGCGATGTGTGCCGGCCGTTGGACTGGATCCCCGAGGTCCACCATCCGATCGGGAGCGGCGAGGCCGTCATTCCCGACGCACTCCTGTACTACCGGTGCGGCCCCGCCGACGGCGACACCGGGTCGATGCTGCGGGCGTTCGTGGAAGTCGACCGGGCGACCATGGGCCCCGAACGCCTGGCAGCCAAGCTCCCCGCGTACGAGCGTCTCCACCGCTACGTGCCCGTGATCCCGGGGCGCCGGCCGACCCTCCAGGAACCGGCGGTTGAGGAGTGGCGGCGGCGCTACCCGCTTTTTCCGCGCGTCCTGTTCGTCCTGGACGGCACCGGAGCGGCCGGTGTCGAGAACCGGATCAGCGCCCTGCGCGCGGCCGCCAGGCCCCTGGCATCTTTCCTGCGGGACGTCCCCGTCCTCGCGGCGCCAGTGGCCGAACTGCTCCACCACGGCCCCTGCGCACCCGTGTGGCGCCCCGTCCACGACCCCGCCCAGCGAGTCCCCTGGACCATGCCCGACCCTCGACAGGTATGACGCAAGGCCGCCACGGACGACAGCGCGGGTCTCTACCCTGTACCTGTGCTGACCAGCCGTGGTCGGGGCCGGACGCGCCCTGACGGGAGGCCTGGTCGGGGCTGGGCGCGGCTGGCGGGAGGCGCACGGTCGGGGCGAGGGCCGGGGCGAGCGCGGCCACCGCGGCCGCCTCGTCGGCGGCCACCATCACCACGCTCCAGGCGAACACGGTCGCCGTGATCGTGACCGTGGTGAGCGCTATCTGCCGAGGCTTCATACGGGGTTCTCCCCTTCGTCGTCGGGTCAGCCATGTGAGCCCGGCAGCCCATCCGGAAAGGGCACGCCGGTATCCCGAGCAGGCGGGTGCCGAGGCCGCCGCGCTGGGGAGGGCAACCAGCATGGCCAGATGGGGAGTTGCTACGCCACGTGATCAAGGAATCACGGAACAATAGCGATCAGCGAGATGCGCTCGGCGGCCGGTAGAGCGACGGCCACCAAGGGAGGCAAGTCGGCGCGCTGACGGGTGGAAGTTCCCGGTTCTCCTTGCAATTGCACGCCGAAACGACGTCAATAGGACATGACGCCGTTGGTGTCGGCCTTCCATCCGGAAGGGCCCCTCCCCGTGCCGAGAACAAAGGGGGAGCGGGCATCCGCTCTCGCCTGGCCGGCCTTAGAGGCCAGGCGAGAGCGCAACCCCGCGCAAGGGGGCACGACGACCGTAGACCACAGCACTGACACTCCCCCACGACTCCGGGCACCGGCGCTCGCTCCGGGCAGAGACTCGGCTGCTCACACACGGAGGGCGCCTCGATAGGGACGGCTCAAGTTCAGCAGCAGCGGCATGACCGGCGGCAGCAGCCGTCGACGGATTGATCGCCTACCGCATCAAGGCGCGCCCGAGAACTGGCCGGGCCCCGCCCGAGCAGCCTACGGACGGAGCGCGGTACCGGGCAGTTCACAGCGCTGCACCATCGCTTGCACAGGCAAGACACTGACGGGTCACGACTGCTGGTCGTCCTCGCCGGTTCGATCGCGGACCGCTCTCTTGGCACGATGCCAGGCCGCGAAGACCTCGGGGAGCTGATCCAGAAGCGCGCGCACAGTAAACATCAGAACGCTCATAGCGCCCGCCACGCCCAAGATCCACAACGTGAGCACATCCACCGCTTCGATACCTTCGTGACAGAGGTCGAACCGGACGATGTAGCTCAGTTCGACCAGAGAATGGTCAGAACTGAGTTCCACGCCGACAGTAAAGCTCAGGCACAGCTGATGAGGTCAGGCGGAAGCCAGGGCCTCCGCAAGCGGCCGGTTGGGTGCAGGAGTCCGGGTCGTGGTTCACGGATCACAACAGAGACCAACGACATGTCGGCTCGCTCGTCCCTGCGCCTGCCAAGCACCACCCAACCGCACCGCAGCGCCTCACGTCTTGGTTGCCCCAACATCGCCACCCGATGAGACAACTCGTGTTATATGCACGGTCACTCACAGAACAGCGCCACGGCCTCCAGAGGGAGGTCGGGGCATGGGCGGTGCAGGCGTACAAGGTGGCGCCACCGGCCAGCGACGTCGCGAGCGACATCCACATCGACCTCCACCACCAGTCTTACTGGCTCTAACAAAAGCTGCTGATCATGAGTCTGTCGGCCTCTCTGCTCGTAGGTCTGGGTATGGGAAACCGTCAGTCGCGGCCGTGGATCGTGTCGGATGAACTGTGGTCGCTGGTCGAGCCGTTGCTGCCGAAGCCGGGTCCGAAGAAGGCAGAGGGCAGACCGCGGGTGCCGGACCGGAAGGCCCTGTGCGGGATCCTCTTCGTCCTGCACACCGGCATCCAGTGGGAGTACCTGCCCCGGGAACTCGGCTTCGGCTCGGGCATGACCTGCTGGCGGCGCCTTGCGGCCTGGAACGAGGCCGGCGTCTGGGACCAGCTCCACCAGCTGCTGCTGAACGAGCTGCGGTCGAAGAACCAACTGGACTGGGAACGGGCGGTGATCGACTCCTCGCACGTGCGGGCTGCCCGACGGGGCCCAAAAGCGGGCCGAGCCCGGTCGACCGCGCACGGCCGGGCAGCAAGCACCACCTCATCGTCGACGGACAGGGCATCCCGCTCGCGGTGTCACTGACCGGCGGCAACCGCAACGACGTCACCCAGCTCGAGCCGCTGCTCGACAAGATCCCCGCCGTCGCGGGCCGGGTCGGCAGACCCCGCCGGCGCCCCGACGCGCTACTGGCCGACCGCGGCTACGACCACGACAAGTACCGCCGCCTGCTCTGGCAGCGCGGGATCCGCCCCGTGATCGCGAAGAGAGGCGAGCCGCACGGCACCGGCCTGGGCATCTTCCGCTACGTCGTCGAGCGCACGATCGCCTGGCTCCACGGCTTCCGCCGCCTGCGCATCCGCTGGGAACGACGCGACGACATCCACGAAGCATTCCTCGGCCTCGCCGTCTGCCTGATCACCCACCGCCACGTCCAGCGCCTTTGTTAGGACCTCTTAGGGTCCGCAGCGGCGCCTGGTGGCAGGTCGGGGCTCGCCACGGGCGTGGTGAGCATCGGGTCCAGCAGGGTGCACGTCATGGCACATGCCTTCCACCATCAGCCGGAGTTCGCTGGGCCGCGCCAAACGGCGCTCGCGCCGCCGAGGGGCGGCGCGAGCGGTCGAGGGCCGCGTCGCCGGTTACTCGGCCGGCTCGTACGTCACGCTCTGGTCCGGGCAGCCCGCCGCCGTCTCTCGCAGGGCCGCCATCTCGGCTTCGTCGGCCGACAGCGCCCACCGGAGTTTCGTGCCCACCCATTCCGCGACGTACCGACAGTGCACGTCAGCAGCGGGCGGCAACCACGTCGAAGGATCCTGGTCGGCCTTCGACCGGTTCGAGCGGGCAGTCACCGCGACCAGGCTGGCGGCCGCTCCCTGGTCGTTGGCGTACGCCTCACGCTGCTGCGCCGACCATGCGGAGGCGCCGCTGTCCCACGCCTCGGCGAGGGGCACCATGTGGTCGATGTCCAGGCCGGATGCGGACGTCACCCAGGTCGCGTCGTAATAGGACCACCAGGTGCCGCCGGTCAGGCGGCAGCGAGGGCCGACGGTGGGCGGCTCGACCGCCTCGGAGATCAGGACCTCGGAGCGAGTGTGGCAGCCGTCTGCCGGATCGTCGCCGCTGTTCCAGTGCTTAAAGGCGTCGCGGTCGTATCCGTCGCGGGACTCGGTATCCACCGGCAGCAGGCTGACCGCCTCCGACAGCGGCAGAGTCTCCACGGCGTGAGCGGGCGTGGTGACGGTGAGGGGCAGGACGGCGAGGGAGGCAGCGGCGAGGCCGCGCAGAACAGTCATGAGCATGAGCCGTTGATAACGGCAGGTGAGGGGGCGCTTGCAGGCGTTCGCCGAGTGCGCCGCCCGTGTGGGGGGGAATCGTCGTACCGCAACCGGTGAGGCACGGCACTGCCGCAGCACATGACGGACGGGATTGTGCCGCTGGTCGGCTGTCGGAGGGCCGAGCCGGTCAGGCATCCACGGCACACGCCAAACCACAGCGGGAGGTCAGCACCGTACGCTCCGCCGTCCCCGGTCGAGTGACGCTGCCCGAACGCGAGAACTTCGGCGAGCACCGACGCGTCGTGCCGAGTATGAAGCCGATCAACGAAGCCCATGTGGCGGAGCCGGGACTTGCGGTGGTGGAGGTCGCGGCCGCCGATGACGAGACAGCGTTCGGGGTCCAGGAGCTGCTCGCCACACGGTGGGCGATCGCCCCGGCGGACCGCACAACCCACGAGCCGGGCGAGCCGGGTGTACGGCTGCGCTGTTTCCTGGACCTGCGGCAGCACTCCGGACACGAGGCCGACGACCGGGTGCCTAACAGTTGCTGATCAACTGCGCGCTGCCGGAGCCGAGCTGGATGGTGCCGGAGCAGGGCGTTCTGGGACGGTAGACGGCTTCTGGGATGCGGGCTGCAGAACGTGTCAGCAGCTCGACTACTTGATCGTGTGCGGTGTCGGAGTGGGTGTCCCAGATGAGCTGGTCCGGGCGGGTGGGGTTGCCGGGGACCCAGGCCGGGCTGAGGTCGAAGCGGTACCACAGGGGCATGGAGCGCATCAGGAGGGCGCTGCGCAGCGGCGTACTGGCGATGTACGTCCAGCTCGTATGGTGCGCGGCTTCTTCGTCGGTGAGGCCGTTGTGCCGCCACAGCGGAGATCGCCCGTCCCTGTGATGCCAGCTGTTTTCCTGCCGGAAGACCATGCGTGCGGTGTTCATGTCGTGCCAGCGCTGCGGGTCTACGAGGTCGAGACGGGCTCCTGTGGGGAGGTGGGTGAGGCGCACTCGCCGGCAGGTGACGTCGATCAGTCGGAGGCCGGGGATGCCGCACACACCGTGGTCTTCGTGGAGGTACGGCAGGATGCGGCTGGCGATGCGGCAGGCCGTGTTGGTGTGGATCTCCAGGTGATCGGGTTGGTGGCAGATGGCGTTCAGGTAGCCGCTGATGCTGGCCATCGCGCTCTTGCGCGGCTGTTCCAGGGAATGCGGGTGCTCGCGGGTACTCATCAGGCACTCGAAGAGCAGCGCCTGGAAGGCGAGTTGTCCGCGGGCGGTGGGGTCCAGGACGGGGCGTTTGCCCCTGGGCTGAAGGCGTCCCAGGTACAGGAGGCGGGCGAGTTCCTGGTAGGTCCGCTTGTCGGTCGTGTGCGGCATGAGGTTCCTGCTCCGGCTGCGCCCGGGCGGCAGCCGCGGAGGAAGGACCAGGCCTGCACGGACACCGAGATGCGTGTTGCGGGACCGGGCATCACACCCTTGAGACTCCTGCGCATCCGCCCGGGCGGACCGCTCGCCTCCAGGCCGTCCCTGGCCTGTCAGGGGTGACAGTAGCGGCCCGCGCGCAGCGGGACACGTGACACGCCGGATCCGATCGGCTCTCGTCTTTCGGCACGGCGGGTGGTTCGTCGCCGGGCGGTGGAAGGGATCCGGTGTGACGTGGATGCTGCCGGAGCCGATGCTGAGCACTCCCGTGTCCAGCCCTGGTCTGCGGCCGGGCTGGGCGGGCGAGCCGAAGTGGGACGGGTTCCGGGCTGCCGTTTCGGTCGACGCGGGGCGGGTGGTGCTGCGCTCCCGGAGTGGCACCGAGATGGGGCCGGCGTTTCCAGAGATTGTGGCCGGGTCCGTGCAGCTGCCGGATGCGACCGCGATGGACGGCGAGCTGGTCGTATGGGACGCCGCGGGGCGCCTCGCCTTTGAGCGGTTGCAGAACCGGCTTGCCCGACGCGGGTCCGGTGCGGTCCAGGCAGCTGAGGAGTCTGCTTGCCCACTTCGTGGCGTTCGATCTGCTCAGGCTCTCCGGGACCGTGACGACCGGATGGCCGTACCGCAGGCGGCGGGCGGCGCTGGAGTCGGTGTTCGCCGCCCGCCGGCTCTTCGCCCCCGTGGGCGCTGTGCCCGTCGACCACCGACCCGGACACCGTGCGCGAGTGGCTGTCGTGGGCGTCGGTCGGGATGGAAGGTGTGGTCTTCAAGCGGCTCGCTGATGCCTATAAGCCGTCGGTGAGGGGCTGGGAGAAGTACAAGGTCCGTGAGACGAGTGAGGCGGTCGTCGGTGCGGTCACCGGCTCCCTGACCGACCCGCGGACGCTGCTGCTCGGCAGGTACGACGCCGAAGGGCGTCTCCAGACGTCGGTCGCACCACGACCCTCGCTCGAGCGGCAGGCACCGCGGTCGCTGGCCTGCTTGAGGTGGGACGGCGCGGGCATCCGTGGGCGGGCTGGTCGTTCTCCGCCGGATGGGGCAGCCAGGAGCAGTTGGACGTCACGTTGGTCGAGCCCGGGCTGGTGGTGGAAGTCGGCGTCGATGTCGCCCGTGATGCCTCCGGCCGGTGGCGACATCCCGCGCGCTGGCACCGCGCCCGCCCCGACCTCTCCCCCACCGACATTCCCCGCCTGACATCTGCGCCGCACGACGGCGGCACGCGCGGAGGCTCCGGCCGACGCGCAACCCGCTGAGCGCGCCCCGATCCCCGGCCACGGCCGCGCCGCCCATCCCGCCCGTCCCTTACTCCTTCACTCCAGCCAGGGGGCATGGGCAGAGCGGCCGCAACGGGGATGTCAGCAGGCCGACCATGGCAAAACGGCGTGGTGACCTGCGCGGACATGGGGGCAGTCTTGCGGACCGCGCAACACCTAGCGCAACCCTTGGCGCGACAGATAGGCGCAACCCCTGTCGCAACCACGTGCTCCTGGTCGACCGGAGCGACCGGTCACGCAGCCCGGACGGCTCCGCGGATGCGGGCGAGGTGACGCAGCTCGGAGCGTGCCGCCGGTACCGAGGGGGCGGTTTCCCAGTAGGGGTGCCACCACAGCCGTACGGACAGGAGCAGCAGGCGGCGGCGCAGGGCGGCGGTGTCGCGGGGGCGGGGTGCGGCGAGCGCGTTGTAGGTGGCGTTCCAGGCGGCTTGCGTCTGCACCAGGTCGTCGGGGAAGTCGGTCGCGTCCATACCCGCCATTAGATCGCTTGTTCGAATTGCGTGTCACTTCGGACACGCCCACCCCTAGCGCGGCAGATCGGGTGCGGACCAGCACGGTCGGCCTCATGGTCGGGTCCCGGACGCCTTGCGCGGAAGCCCGCCCCCTTGTGGTCTGCGTCGGCTATACCGGGATGGATCCGATCACCTCGCCCGCCGCAGTAGATGGAGCCCACTGCCTCATGACCGACGCCGCGAACGCCGCCTCCACCAGCCGCGCCAACCGCGTGATCACGATCGTCGCCGTCGTCATCGGCCTCGCCTTCACCGGCTTATGGACCTTCATCTCCATCCCGCAGCTCATGAACTTCATCGGCGACCGGGACATCACCGCGCCGCTGTTCCTGGCCATCGCGGTCCTTGCCGGTCCCACCCTGTTCTGGTCCTTCATCGGCATCGGTATCGGCATCAGCGCGCTGGGCTGGGCTGCCGGACTCACCACCACCGGCATCTTCATCACCCTCACCTACGGGTCCCTCGTCGCCGCCTCCGACGGCCACGGCTTCTCCTACTGGCTGTTCATCGCCCTGCTCGTCGCCTGCAACATCGCCGCCTTCTGCGTGATCCCCTACGTCCTCGTCCGCGGCACGGTCGGGCGCCGCCGTTGACCCGCCGGCCCCCGGGGCGGGCAAAGTGGCCGGAAGACCGGACCGCCCCCGCCCGGCGCTGACACACTCGGCACCGTTGTGATCACCTGTACCGACGGAGGACATGTTGAGCCAGCAGGAGCAGCCCTGGCAGCCCGGCCCGAGCGATCTGCCCTTCACCACCCACCTCATCAACCCGCACGGCGACCGGCACCTCGGCTTCAACGACGTCGAGGGCCGCTTCTACCGGCTGTGGCAGCACCGTGATCCCGAGCCGCTCCACACCGGCGACGCGATCCTGCTGCGGCCCAGCGACATCGACCAGATCATCAAGTTCTCCATGATCTGGGTGAAGAACCACCCCACCCACCCGCGCAGCAGTGACCTGTCGGACGAACTCGCCGCCGGCGCCAAGACAGTCGTGCTGCACTTCGCCCAAGCCGCGCAGGCCCCCGTACAGCGCTAGGACGGCCCCTCGGACGCCCCGCCCCACCGGCCGGCGAACTCCTCCAGGGCGCGGCGCTGCTGTTCCTCGCGGGCGACCTGCCGGGCGAGGACGTCGCGGTGGGAGCGAACCTCCCTGCCGGGTGCACAGGCGTGCCCCGCCGCCCGGCCGGGCTACCAGCGGCGTAGGTCCTTGGTGAGTTCGCTGTGCCACTCGGTGCGGCGCGGTACATACTCGTCGGGTGCCGGTCCGAGCGCGACGACCTGGTCGATGATCCCGTAGGTGACCCGGTAGGCCAGGACCTGGGTGGCGAGGTCCATCCATGCCTGGGTCTTGTGTGCCGGCGGTACGGGACCGAGGACGGTCACGAACCACATGGGCAGCAGGGCGCGGTCGCGGACCGCGTCGGCCAGGCGGCCGCGCAGCAGCCAGTTCAGCTTCCGCTCCGCTTTGTCGCCCTGCTCGATCAGCGACGCCTTCGCCTGCCTCAGTGTGTCGTCCTGGGCCAGTGCGGCCCGGGCGGCCTGAGCGGGGCCGGCCAGCTTCTTGGCCCGCTGGTCGTGCGTCTCCGCAAGGGGGCGGGACATGCCGAAGTCCCAGACGGCCTGCTTGTACTCGCGGGATGTGCGCGGCCGGGTGGCCAGGATGCCGGCGGCCTCCACCACCTTCGCGCGATGCTCGTCGCGCTCTTCAAGTGCTTGTTCGTGGTGGCGGATGCTGAGGCGGTGGGCCTCGCGCTGGCGTTCGGGGAGCAGGCCAGAGCGTACGTTCCAGCCGTGGCTGGCGGTCCTGGCCAGCTTCTTCCACTCCGGGTCGATGGTGTCGAGGTCGGCGAGCGGGGCGCCGCCCGCGGCGAGCAGGTGCGCTTCGAGAGCCTGGACGCGGCCGGTCAGCCGCTTGAGGGCCTGCTCGGTGTCCCGGATGTCGCCGCGTACGTCATCGTCGAGCTCGGTGAGGTCGTTGCGGACGGTGCTGAGGTCGTCCTCGATGCTGCGGATGTCGCCGCGGATGTCGCGCAGCTCGTAGTCGAGGTCTTCGACCTCCCCCAGCTTCGAGCGCAGCGAGTGCAGCTCGTGCTCCATCCCGCCGGTCCGGCTCTCCAGACGGCGGACCTGGTAGCCGTAGTCGTCGCTCACCGCCGCGCCCCCTTCGGGTCTGCGTCCGTGCTGTCCATGGAGGACCCGGCGACAAGCATCCAGCCGATGGCGGCGGCGATGATGAACCACCGGCTGATCACGCTCAGGCTGATCAGGGCCATCAGGAGAGCGACCACGTGCAGCCCGACGGCTCCGAAGCGGCGGTCACGGTGCTGTTCGGCATCGATCTCCTGGAAGCAGCCGGCCACCGTGCCCGCGAAGTGCGGGACCAGCAGGACCAGCCACCAGGCCGAGCGGTCGAGGATGAAGACGAGCGCAATCAGCACCGCGCCGACGGCCGCCTCGCCGCGCCAGGACCACGTCACGATGCGCTCACTGCGCCTGCGCTCGGGTTCGGCCAGCCGCTCGGGGATCGTCTTATCGAACTCCACCAGCTTGCTGGTGACGTTCACCAGCCGGGCGTACTCCACCGCGAACTGGTCGTCGTCGACGTCGTGTTTCAGCAGCTCCGTATGGCGAGCGCCGACCTTCTGCTGAAGCTGCGTCAACTGCTCCTCGATCTGCTGCTCGGCGCTGCTCACCGAACCACCCCCACCCGCGATGCGACGACACGCCGACCGGACACTTCCCCGCCGGCGGCAACCGCCAGCCGTCAAACCGATCGACCGTACCCACAGCTGTCCGGGCCTCGCCGGGTAATCGCACTCAGTGGCCGAAACCTTGCCGATCAAGTCTGTTCACCGCTGCCTACCAGGAGCTTCACGGCGATGGCAGATACAGCGCACGGGTCAGCCGACGGGCGGTGCAGTCCTGTCCGGGGTGAGTGCGGCCTCCAGCCGGTCAAGCCGTTCGTAGAGGGCGCGGACCAGGCGGGCGCGGTTCTGGACGCAGCGCACGGTGCCGTCGATCGTTGAGGACAGCCGGCCTTCTGCCTCGCGCAGGACGACGTCGGCGAGCGCTTTGGGTCCGCTGTCCTTGGGCAGCTGGTCGGCGCGGCGGCGGACGTCGGAGGCGACGGCGCGGGCGTGGCCGGTGAGCTGGAGGGCGATCTGCTCCAAGTCGCGGGTCGTGAGCGTGTCCTGGCCGGTCCACGCGAGGACGACCTTGACGAGACACTCGTACGGCTCGCGGTCGAGCGGGAGTTCCGCCTCGATCAGACCGGCGGGGTCGTACAGGACCGTGTGGGAGCTGGTGTGCATGGCGGGCCTCGCTGCCGGGAGCGTCGTGTGCAGGTGGCCGGCGGTCACCGGTGGGGGTCATCGCCGCCGCCGGCTCCGTCGTCCTGGTCCTCGTTGTGCTGGCCGAGGAACCGGGCGAAGCCGCGGTCCGCGCGGGCCAGCAGGGCCGGGGAGGGGACGCCGTAGGCAGGCGACTGGAGGCCGCGGCCCTCCCGGGCCGGGGCGGTGGAGTCGGTGTGTACGCGCATGAGGCCCCGCCTCTCCGGCTGGTGGTCCGTCGGTGCCGTCGACGCTACGCACCCGCGGTCTGGGCGCTCAAGGAAGTTGCGGAGAATTGCGGAAGTTCACTCCAGGACGTCGATCGCGGCTCGGATGAGATTCCGGGCGTCGTCGCCGTAGACGGCCATCTCCGCGAGGCCGGCGAACGCCTTCAAGTAGTCGGCGAGCTCGCGCGGCTGCGTCACCTTGATCTCCGCCGTCAGCGTCTCCACCACGGCCATGGTGTCGTCGTGGACGTAGAAGGCTTCCAGCGGCCACACGGTGCGCTGCGCGGTGAACGGGATGATCCCCAGCGAGACGGACGCGAGCGGCATCACGGCCAGGAGATGGCGCAGCTGCCCGCGCATCGCCTCGGGGTCGGCGGTGCGGAAGCGCAGGACGGACTCCTCCATCAGGACGACGTAGCGGTGGCCGCCCTCGTAGAGGAACCGGGAGCGGGCGACGCGGGCGGCGACGGCTTCGGCGACGTCGTCGGGGGTGCCCTGGAAGCGGGTGATCTGGTTCATCAGGGCGGTCGCGAACGCCGGGGTCTGGAGGAAGCCGGGCGGCACGTTGGAGAGGTAGACCCGGCAGTGGCGGGTCTGCTCGTGCAGGGCGAGCCAGTCCTCCTGTACCTGGCGCATCCCGTTGCGGTGCAGGCGGCGCCATTCCATGTACATCGAGTCGACCGCGCGGGCGGTGGCGATGAGGTCGTCGGCCTGGTCGTCGGCGCCGCACGCCGCACACCAGATGCGGATGTCGCTGTCGGAGGGCGCGGCCGCGCCCTTTTGGATGCGGGTGGTCTTGGCGGGGTGCCAGCCGCACCGGGCGGAGAGTTCCTTCCCGGTGAGGCCGGCGTCCTTGCGCAGGTGCGTGAGCCGGACGGCGAGCGCCTCGCGGGCCGCCTGGGCGCTGGAGGAGGGGGAGGCGGTCGTCATGAGGTGCGTGGCCCCTGGGGTTGTGCGTCGGTCAGATGCGGTAGTCGGCGTGGTCGGTGGCCAGGTCCCACACCGCGCGGAACGCCTCGGCGCACAGCTTGATGGCCTGCGGGTCCTCGGTGTGGTCGGGCTCGAGGGACTGGCCGTCGCCGGAGAAGATGTTCCAGCGCACGAGGCGGTCGTCGATGAGCCAGAAGTCGTTGCCGGGCAGGGCGAGGGTGGAGGCGCGGCGGCGGGGCAGCCAGCGGACCTGTTCGCCGGCGCGGAGGTTGGCGTCGGTGATGGCGTGCTCGAAGCGGATGTAGTCGGTGACCGGCTCGGAGACGATCCGGGCCCGGCGGACCTTCACCCCGCGGGCGACGGTCCGCTCCACCAGCGGCAGCCACCCGCTCCAGTACTCCGAGTCGTCCCCGGGCACGCTCCCGTCCCGCAGGAACGCCTCAAAGACCTCGCGCTCCTCCCCCACGGCGTACACGTCGCGGAGCTCCAGGTGCAGGGCGTGGGCCTGGGCGGAGTCGAACAGGTCCTCAAAGCTGGGTGCCGGCGGCCTCTGCGGCATCGCACGCCCTCCTGATCTGCTCCACCATGCTGAGCGGGATCCGGACGATCCCTTCGTCGTCTGCGGGCGGACTGTCCTGGCTGCAGGTGGCCCGGGTCGCTGCGTCGGCGAACTTGCCCTGCAGAACCAGTTCCGGGCCCTGGGCGGTGTCGGTGTCCACCCACACCGCAGGGCAGTTCCCTCCGCCCGAGTTCGGGTCCGTGCCGAAGAAAAGTAACGCCATGATCGCCTCCGGAGAAAGCCAGTTGCGGGGAGTTGCGCACTGACCGTCCCGCAGGCAGATACCGGCGTCAAGGGCGTCTCGCGAAGACCAGCTACGCCTGAGACCTCCGGGCGACGCCTGTCTGGGCTGTCCTCGGCATGTCGGCCGGCACCCCCACTTGGCCGGACCGCGGCCGGGGTCCACGAACCAGCCCGTGCCCCCGCCCCCGGCGCCGGACCGGCCAGGGCAACCGGGGCGGCCAGGGCAGTGCCGGTAGCCGGGGCGGGAGCGGCCGGCGGGGAGCCCGGGCCGTACCCGGTGCTGCGGCCAGCGGGTACGGCGGCGGTCGGAGACTGCGCCGCAACCCCGAGGGCCGCCGACGCGGAGGTGGGCGCGGCGGCCGCGGTGCCGGCCGGGGGCGGCACCACGACGGCGGCGGTGACGGCGACGACGGCCTGGTCGGTGCCGAGCCCTGCGGCGCGGAACAGTCCCCTGCCCTAGCAGCGCGAGCGCTTGGAGTGGCTCGGCATCACGCCGCTCGCCCCGGCCCCGGAGGCCGCGCCCCGGCCCATGACCGCTTTCGACAGGAGCGTCGCTGCCCCGGGCCCAGTAGACCAGGGGCGGGAGGGGTCGGTGACTTGCGGACGGCTTGCGGACACGGGTACTCCGCGGCCTCCCGCAGGTCCTGCACGGCGTCCTGGAGCACGTGCAGGGCGGCGCGTGGGTCGTTGAGCAGGACCAGGGCGCCCGCGCTGTCGACCGTCCAGACGCGGCCGGTGTCCGGCTCGGTGTCGGTGACGTCCAGGAGCTGGCCGCAGGCGCAAGCGAAACGTCCCGTCCGGCTGGGCGGTGTAGGGGTGGGCGTGGGTGCAGGTGATCGGGTCCATGAAGAAGCGGCCCGCCTTTCGGTCCTCGTTCTGGCGTGGTGGTGACCAGGAGGCCGCGCGGTGGGGCGGGGACTCGACGAGGCCGCGCAGCGGGCTGTCGACCGGGGCCGGTGGGTGCGCCCGCAGGGCGCCGGCCCCGGCGGTCCGTTCGGCGCGCAGCGCAGGACCGCAGCACGAAGAAGGGCGAACTCGCGCGTCGCGTCCGGGAGAGCCCGCAGGGCGCTCCCGCAGGGCGCTCCCGCTAGGCCCCCGGCCCGCTGTGTGGCACCCTGGGCCGCTCCACGCAAGGAATGCGCTGTGTGAGGGGTGTTGGAGGGGCGGCAAGCTGGTGGAGCGGTACCGGCCGGGACGGGGGACTGGTCCCAGCCGGTACGCCGCGGCTGGCTCAGGCCGGGAGAAGGACGTGCCAGCCGCTGCTTGCACGTTAGATCATCTTCAGCCTTCGTGGCCGGTGAGCAGTGCTGTGTCGCGCCGGGGGCCGCCTGGTACCTGAACCTGACGATCAAAACCGTGAGCCGCCCCCGGGACACCTCGGGTTTCATCGTGCTGCCCCGCCGCTGGGTCGTCGAGCGGTCGCTGTCCTGGATCATGCGGGCCCGTCGACATGCGAGGGATTACGAACGACTCGTCCAGTACTGCAAGACCCTGATCACCTGGGCGGCCATCACCCTGGTGACCCGCCGTCTCACCCGCGGCACCAAGAGCCTCAACCGGCTTCCTGTCACTCCAAGGGCCCTGCAACGAGCGGCTGCCTGACTTACTGATCAGCCAGAACGAGAAGGTCACCGCCATCGGGCGGTTCTGTGACCGTGTGTCCCAGCTGGACCAGCAGGCCTGACTCCGCGGCCTGCACGATCGCCTTCATGCTGTCGCCCGAGACTCCAGGCTGGTCCCTCGCCAGCGAGGTGAATCCGTCCGAGGCGGTCCACTTCACCAGCACCCCAGTCGGCGCCTCCGTCACCGCAAGCCCTGGCCTGCCGTCCTCCGCATCGTCCGCAACCAGGTGAAACCCTGCCTGGGTCAAGGCATGCCGAACCTGCACGAGCAGGTTGGAGGAGGCAGATGACACAGGGCTTCGCCTGCCCCGACTTATCGTGATCATGCCACCGGCTCAAGAACAGGCGTTGAGGCGTCGTCCGTCGGCGTCGTCCGTCGGTCCTGGGAATGGAGGGCTGGGGCGTTGGGGTCGGCTCGGGCGCGGGGTAAGTGGTCGGGCGCTGGGTCAGTGTGGGGTGCGGCCGGTGATGGCGCCGCCGGGGTCGTCGAGGAGGGCGATGCGGACGCAGATGCGTTTGCCGACCGGTTCCCGGTGGGCTTCAAAGCTCTGGGCCACGGCCATCACGATCTCCAAACCGTGCTGGCCGACCCGCCCCGCATCGGCCGCCCGGGCCATCGGCAGGTCCGCGTCCGAGTCCCACACCTGCACCTCGACCGTGTCCCCGATAATGCGCAGGTCCATCAGGATGGTGCCCGGCGCGTACTTGCGGGCGTTGGTGACCAGTTCGCTGACCACCAGCTGGGTCAGATCCATGGCCCGCTGGGCCACCGGCAGCCCGTGCTCGCTCTGGACCTTCGTCAGGAAGCCCGTGGCCAAGTGACGCGCCCGGCTGATGTCCGTGCCGTCATCGTCCAGGGCGACCGTGGTCTGTATGAGGTGGTCGTAGGGCGCGAGGCCGTCTCCGTCCACAGGCACTGAGTCCATACCGGCCGCCTTCACTACCCCGTTCACGCCCCCGCGAATACCCGCCCACCGGCGGCACACGCCTTCCCTGCGGCACCCGCCTGGTCGCCCGGCGTCCGCATCAGGCAGGGCGGGAGGGCGTTCCCGGAGCAGGGGCCTGGTATGCAAGTATCACCGACATGGCCGAGGAGCAGGCAGGCATCGGACGCGACGGACTGGTGGGCGGGCTGTCGACCGCGACGGCTGTCACCGGGGGTGTCCGCATCGTGACCCTCGCCGGTGAGATCGACCACCACACCGGCGGGCAGCTCCGCCAAGCCCTCGACCTCGCCGGCGCCGTCCGGCCCCGCATCGTGATCGACATGAACCGGGTCACGTTCATGGACTCCGTCGGCATCAACATCCTCATCGCCGCCCACCAGGACATCGCCGCGGCCGGCGGCTCGCTGCGCCTGGCCGCGCCCACGGATGCCGTCTCGCGGGTCCTGCAAATCGTCGGCATCGATCAGATCATCGAATGCCACCCCACCCTGAGCAGAGCTCTGGCCCTCTGACGTCGCCGTGATCGCCAAAGGGCTGTCGGTGAGCGTCGTAGCAGCTACTTACAGGTCTTGGACGGCGCGCAGGGCGGCGTCCACGCGGGACATGGCCGCGGCATCGACCGGGCCGATGAGTGTGGCGCCGTCGAACCGGTCGACGCGTAGTTGTGCGATGTTGACGGCGACGGCGGTGCACGGCAGTGGGTCGCCGATGACAACGGACATGGCGGTGTCGGGGTAGCGGCCGCTGTCGTGCAGCACGATTCCGAGGACCGCCCCGTAGGCCTCTTCGAGGCCGGTCAGGCTGATGATCAGGACGTTGCGGCCGTCAGCGAGCGACCAGATTTCCCCACGGTTCACAGAGTGTCGCCCTCGCCCGCCAGGTCGTCGCCGAGGCCGAGCACAGCCAGCTGCTTCGCGGCATCGAGGGTGGCGGCGCGGCGGGCAGCGCGCACCACGTAGGCGTTCACGCTCAGGCCGGCCTCGGAGGCGGCAGCCCGGATGGAGGGGGCTATGTCGTCCGGGACGCGCAGGGTCATTGTGGTGACAGACATGGTTGCAGAATAGCCACCACTTTCCGGTTGCGTAAGGCAGTAGCGCAACATACGGGAACGGCTTGCCTGCGGCGGCGGTCGCCTAGGGGTTCCGTCCGGCAGTCTGCTCGATCATGTTGACGAGTGCGGCGCGGTCGAGGGCGGTGCCGGTGGCGCGGTGAACTTGCCGCCCTCGCTGCGTGTTGCGCCGTGGCGGCCTTTGCCCGGGCGGGCGGCATGGGCGGCTTGGACCTGGTCGGCGGCGTAGAGGGATTCCCCACCGAGCCCCTTCCGCCGACGCCGCCGACGTCGGCGGTCCGCGAGGTCCTCGGGGAGCGCCGGCCTTCGGGGGGGGGTGCTGGCGAAGGAGCGCGAGGGGCGGCGCCCGGCCCGCGGGGTGCTGCACGCCCCGGACTGTGAAGAAGCCCCGCAGGGCGCGCCGCTGCTCGGTGTGGAGCAAGCGCTGAACGTAGCGGAGCACCCGGGGACGCGGCTGTGCACGCTGTGCGGATGCGCTCAGGAGCTGACGCCGATGCTGAGCGGCTTCGACCACATCACCGACGCTTGACCTGCCATGGTCGGTCCTGTGGTCGGGGCGACCAGCGCCGTGGTCGGGCCCGTGGTCGGGGGCCCCGAGTAGTGGAAGCGGCAGCTCACGCACGGGCCGGGCGGGCGGGGTTCGCCGGGGTGCGGGTCAGTACAGGGCGCGGCCGCCTGGCCACTGGGACAGCTCCGTGGTCAGGGTTCGTAGAACTCGACACGTACCCCCTGATTGATCAGGTGTGGGTCTCGTCACGACCGCTCTCTGGGTGGCGAGGGATCTCCATACGGCGGACATGGACCGGTGATCACTACGAGGATGACGAGATGCACTCACACCTGCGTTTCACAGCCTGGTTCAAGGACCCCGCGCCGCATGCCGAGAAGGACGACGTGATCAGTCGGCCGGTCGTGGGATGGCGCGAGTCGGACGGCGCCGCGATGGTGCTGGACGAGAAAGCCGGCCGCATAGTGCCGGCAGCAGAGCAGGACGGGTTCGTGGAGATCGAACAGCTCCCGGGTGAAGAGCCGCTGGGAGTAGTGCCGGGCAATGGCTGGCGGGTGTCCCAGAGCAAGCAGGGGCCGATCCGCGACTCCGCCCGTGCGGTGGCGGCCTTCATCGTCTACGCCGATCACGTGGTGCCGGTCGTCAATCTGCCAGCGGGCGGCGACTACCGGGGAGCTTGGAAGGCCCGCGACTGGCAGCTCCTGGGACCGCACGACTAGACGCTGAGTCCGGGGCGCGGGCTTGCCCGGGGCCGCCTTGGGCTTGCCCGCGTTGTCGGTGGCCACGGCTTCCCGGGTCAGGCGCGGAAGCGGGAGAGCCAGCCGCCGGTTTTCTGTGCGGCGGCCTCTTCCTCTGCCTCCTGGCGCAGGTGCTCCTGTTTCTGGCGCTCGCGTTCGTCGGCTTCGGCCTGCTGCTCGGTTGCGACGGCCTGGTCCTGGCAGTGCTCGCACAGGTGCGGGTGTGACTCGCGCTCTCCCCAGCCGCCGGTGTAGCCGACCGCTTGCCACCGGTCGTCGGTGAACTTCTGCCCGCAGTCCGCGCAGACCGGCCGCTGCGCCTCCCGCTGGGCGGCTTCCCGCTCTTCACGGCGCCGCTGTTCTTGCCGGGCGGCCTGGCGGCGGCGGGCGAGGTAGGCGTCCCGGCGGGCGTTGCCGATCGCGTCCAGCAGCGGCTGGCGGTGGTCGCGGCCGAAGCGCCAGAAGGCGGGCCCGGCCGGGCCGTGTTCGCGCAGCAGCTCCAGGGTGGTCGCCACGATCGGGATGCAGCCGGTGTAGGAGTGGTAGCCGCCCTCGCGGTGCCAGATGCCCTGCCAGTGGTGGCAGGTGAGGTCGGCGACCCTGGCCATCTGGTTCTCGGCGGAGCGCTGGCCGGTCTGGTGGAAGACGAGCAGGACCGGCGGGTGCACCCGCTCGTACTCATCGGCGGCGGGCGCGGACCAGCGGGTGCGCCACAACGGCTTCTCGATGCCGTCGGTGTCCTTCTCCTGCCGTTGGAAGAACCGGGCGTACTTGTCGAACTTCCTCGCAATGAGGACGGCTTCCTCGGTGCAGTTGTCGACCTCAATGAACAGCAGCGGCAGCCCGGCCTCGGGGGCGGTCAGGACGACGTCGGCGCGGGCGCTGCCGACCGCGGGGTTCTTCCAGGTGCCCTTCACCGGGAGCGCGACCTCGGTGGCGTAGGAGGCGAGGGTGCCGATTCCGTCGGGTGCACAGGCTGCGGTCCGCGCGGCCGCGACCGCTTCGGCCGACTCGCGCGTGACCTTGTCCAGGTTCGGCTTCGGGCGGATCAGCGCGATGACCGTCTCGTTCACCGTCATCGCGTGCGAGGCGCCGGAGCGGCCCCCGCTCCTGGGCATGCCGCCCATCTCCTCCAGCTCGCGGTCCAGGTCGATCGCGGCGGCGGCCAGGCCGTCCTTCGTGAGCAGCCGGGTCTCCTCCCCGCCCCGCGTGCGGCCGCCGTCCATGGCCAGGCCGTGGCGCCGCAGGTCGTTCACCGCGGCGCGGTGGGAGGCGGTCCTGGCTTCCTTCCGCTTCGCTGGGGTCGGCTTGGTCGTGTGCCGGTAGGTCAGGTGCGGCGTGGACAGCCGCTGGATCTGGTCGGCGGTGGCGATCTTCAGCACGCCCAGGACTCGTAGGACATCCGCGCGCAGGTCGTTGCTCGATCCCGCCTGGTTCTCCTTGCGCTTGCCCGCCATCAGGCTCGCCCTCCCGTCGTCCGCGACCGGCCCACAGCCGGGCGCCGGCCCCCGGCCGTGGAAGGGACCGGGCCCCCGAACCCGATGATCTCCCCTACCACCGACAACCATCTCAAGTAGTAAGGGTGAGAAGAGGGTTGTGACGATCCGGCGCAGGGCCGGAAACCCGTGGTGACAAGGGAAAATGCCGAGTGCGTGGCTGCCGGGCACGGAAGTGGCTTCGGCAGTGGGAACGCAAGCGCCAGCGGCAGGACCTCACCAGGGCTTGCCCAGCAGTCGACCCGGTGGGCGCGGCGAGGCCGGTCGGCGACGGTGTGAGGGGCCGGGCTCCAGGATCGCGGCCGCGCGGGGCGGCGGGAAGGGGTAGGTCGGTCGGGGGCTGGCACGGTGTCCTCGTTCCTCCGGCCTGCTGGCCGGGTCGATGGTCGTCCGGCCCGCGCGCGGATGTGCGCACGGGCCGGGAACACCGTGAGGAAGGACCCCTTGTCCGCGGTCTGACGGCCAGACCCGGCAGGCGTCCGATTTCGCCTCGACCATCCCTTGCAGAGCTGTTTTGTCTGTGGCTGACGCCACACCATCCGGGCGGAGTTCAGCAGGCGGGACAGGTGCTGGACGACGCGGCTCCGCGCCGCCAGTCCGACGGCTTCTGGCCGCGGAACGTCGCGCCGCTCTCGATCCGGGCCTTGCTCCGAACGAACTCCTGCTCGGCTGCCGACATCTGCCAGGGCTGTAGCCACCGCTACTGGGGCATAGGCTTTGCCCGGTTCCTCTTCGTCCCCGTGAACTCACTCCTCCGCCAATCGGCGGTCACCCCTGCTCGCAGGTCTCCACGGGCCTGGCCTGCGGAGTCCGGACGGTCCTCCCCGGCGCGGCTACATCCCCACCAATCACGTGGAAAATCGAATCCTGATCCCTCTCCAAGCGATTGTCGCCGTCGCGGCTCCACTTGATGCCGTCCCTGTCCACAAAATCCAGCTCCGACAACTCCAGGTATCGCAGCCCGTTGAGCTCCCGCCATGTGTCCACGCCGCGCGGCAAGCCGGGAGCAACCGGCTTCTGTGCAGCCAGCTCGCCCGGGTGAGGCTTCCAACGGAGCCCGACGGCCTCCTCGGAGATGACGATCTCCGAGCAGGGGCGAAGGCTTCCCAGGTCGAGGACGAAGACCACCAGGCCGCGCGGGGGCTCGTCGCTGTCGTCCTTCGCGGTCCAGGCACGGAGCATCAGCTCGACGTTGTGGATCGGATCCAGTGACCTGTTCATGATGTGGAGGTCCGATCGGCCGTCTTCCGTCCAGTGTGAGACGAGAGCGGCCTGCTCTCGAGCTGCCTGCTCGGACACTCGGCGGGACTGCTCAAGCTGGTCCCCGGTTACAGCCGCCTGGAGGTACGTCGCAATGGCCGAGACCAGCAGTGTGCCGACTCCCACCAAAACGGCCGCCACAGTCCCGACCTGTGTCCAGGCGCCGTGCTGCCACCAGCTTCTCCCTGGTCCCTGGTCCGGCGATCCGCTCACCTCTTCGGTCTGGTCACCCGGCATGCACGCCCTCCTCAGTACGTTCGCAGAAGAACAGGACGCGTCCGATCATCCCCGGCGACGGCCCCGCGCGGTGTGCCACGGGTTCGGCCGGCCCTCGGGGTACTGCCGGGAGCAGGGGCGGCGCCGGGCGGGCGGCGGCTTCGGCGACCGCGGCAGCGTCATACGCAGCCGGGCCGCGTCGGCGAGCTGCTCCAGCCGCTCGCACTGCTCCCGCGAGAGGTTCAGCGGGGTCGGGGCAACCATGAGGGCCTCCGTGCTCTTGGGGTCCTTGGCACCCTCCCCGCTCCCCGGTGGCTTCGGGGATGGGCTGTCGGACGCGTCCCGGCACCTGGAGCGGTGACTTCGTTGTCCGTTCCGCCGTGCGGACCACACGGCGCTTCACGGGCGGAGGCCCTGGCCTTGGCCGAGGTCGGGCTGCTGGCGCTGCTGCTCGTGATCCTGGCGGCGCTGGTAGACCGGATTGGCAGGGTCGGCGGCCGGGGCCTTTCGGTCCTCGATGGCGCGGCGGCGGGTGTCGGCGGCGCGGGTGAAGGCGGCGAGCCGGTCCAGGTTCCTGGGTGTGCGCAGCCACGTCGCTGCGTCGGTCGTGCGGCCCTCCAGGTACTCCTCGGGCATCGCGGCCTGCTGATGGGTCTGGACGGCGGCGGCCCGCTGCGCCGGAGTCGCCAGGGTGGCGGCCCGGCCCGGGTGGTCGACGGTGTGGGGAGCGGAGGCCGTCTCGCCCTCAAGGTCGCGGTGGTCGGCGGGTGCGGAGACGGCCGAGGCCGTCGCCTCGGTGGCGTTCGCGGCTCGGATGCGGGCGTCGCGGATCGCGTTCTGCACGGCAAGGCTGGCGACCCGGGCTCGCTCGTAGCGGCTGGACTCCCGCGGCGGCGTGCCTTGGGCGGGAGCGATCCACCACCGGTGCGGCACCGGGAAGTCGGCGGTGTAGCTGAACGGGTCCGGCGTCGGAGCCTTCCGGTCGGGCTTCGCGACGGTGCGGCGACGGGAGTACCGCAGCAGGGCCCGGTGGGTGATGTAGTCGTCCAGGCCGCGGGTGAACTCGCGGCCACGCAGCGTCTCCAGCAGATGCCGGCGCGCTTCGGCCAGGATGTGGCGCCGGGAGAACTTCTCACGCACGGTAAAGACGACCGCGGCGACGTCGACGGCGGCGAGCGTCACGTCCACGGTGGAATCCACCCGCGCCCGGATCGCCGCTCCGGCTGCCCGGCACCTGTCCAGGAGGCCGTTGATGAGCTGCTGGCCGAAGCGGAGGATCGCGGAGGCCCGCCACCACGCGAGCAGCTGCGCGAGTGGCTTCGGCTTCTTCTTCGCGGGCCGGGTCTCCTGCGCCGCTTACCAGCCCAGTTGGTGGCGGCCGCGCTCGCCGGGCAGGTGCCCGTGGTCCTTCACGTACTGGTCGGTGAGCACCTCCAGGGTGTCCTCGATGCGCTGGCGGCGCGACGCCGACCAGTTGATGAGGTCCTCGGGCACTCCGGCGATCTCCATGACCGGACGTAGGCCCGGAGTGACCTCGCGCGGCACGGTCGCCAGCCCCAGGGTTTCGCACACCTCTGTCGTCATCGCCAAGGTGTAGAGCGTCCCGGCGGCCACCACGTTCTGGTAGAGGCGGTAGGTGTCCACAGCGCCCCAGACCGGATCGCCGTCCGCGCCCAGGCGCTGGACGCGGTTGAGGATCAAGCAGTGCTCGTGCAGGAGCGGCAGCCCGTCGCGGTTGTCGAAGTGCCGGAAGGCAGCGACCACGAGCGCGGGCGTCTTCGCGCGGCCGCCGGCCTGACGCCCACCTGGTCTCGGCAACCTCATCCTCCAGCCAGCGCAGCGCCGCGGCGACGGCCCTCTCATGGGCCCGCTCGATGACCCGGCGCACGGTGGCATCGCCCAGCGCCCACAGCACGACCAGCGATGCCTGCGGCCGAAAGGTGAGGTCCATGCCGAGCACCGGGGTCTGCCTGCGCGCCTCGATGTCCTCGATCGGCTGCCCCTACCGTCAGCCGGCGGGCCGTCGCCGCGTCGACGCCGTCGTCCAGGAGGCCGCGCTCGATGCGGTCCGCGTCCGGGTGCCGGCCCTCACCGAACAGCAGCTCCAACTGACGCTCGGACACCTCCGCGCCCTCGGTGAGCTCCAGCGCACGCAGACCACGCCCCAGCCACCGTCTCGATGGGAGCCCGGCCAGCTCCTGGGCGTTCAACGACTGGCCGACCGGGCGGCGGCCGTCGCCGAACGCCACTCCGCGTATGTAGTACCGCCACGCGTCACGCCTCTGAATCTTCGCGACACTCAGCATCGCCCCAGCACACACCGGCTCTGAAGCGCGAGAAAGCACGATCCCGTGAGGCGGGAAGTTCACCGGTACTTCACGGCCGAACCCGTACGGCGGGTGTTCGCGGCGCCACCGTGCCCGCCCGGCGGACACCACCAGGGCCATGTAAATGCTGCGCGGCAGCCAGTCACACGCGCCTCTCACACACCGAAAGCCGCCAGCAGACGAATCCACCGTCAACGAGCGCTCATCTACGTACCCCTCCCCCACCCAGCGGCCAAGGACGCCGCGCCCTGCACCACGTCACCCACTCTCCGCCCCCGGCAGCGCCGGGGACTTCTTGCTGCCTGGAGGACCGACGTGCCCACATACGAGACCATGACCCGCTTCGACAACGACCTGCGCCGCCTCGCCCCTGAACAGCGCCGCCGATTCCGCCGGGCCGTCAGCGCCTTCGTCCACGACCTGCGCGACGCCGACGGGCGCTTCCGCGCTGGCCTCCGCGAAGCACGCGGGTTCGCGGAATCTGGGGAGTGCCCATGCTTGAACCCGAGTGTCGGAGGTGCCAGGGGCGGGCTTTGCGAGCGGGTTCGCAGGGTTGATGGGTGGCACCGTGGACGTCGGGTGCTGATTGCACGCTACGGAGCGCTTGTTACCGCGCTACCATCGCGCAGCCCAGTCGTTGCTTATGGTGTGAACAATTCAACCCGGGCGTCCGCAGGTACCCTTCTGCGTCTCCATGGCGTCCGTAAAGCTTATGGCCGGCGCCCGGTACTGCGCGGGGTAAGCCTGGACGTGCCGCGGGGCTGTCTGCTGGGCATCGTCGGCGCGAACGGCGCCGGCAAGAGCACACTGCTGCGCATTTTGGCGGGTCAGGCCGCGGGCGACAGCGGGACGGTCCAGTGCCGAGGGCGGATCGGATACTGCCCGCAGAATACTGTGCTGCACCCGGCATTCACGGTCGCTGAGCACGTGCGGTCCTTCCAGGCCGCCTACCGGCTCGAAAGCTGTGCGCGCGTGTGGGAGCTGCTGGAAGAGCTGGGCTTCGACGAGAGCCCTCGCAGCCGCATGCACACGCTCAGCGGCGGGACGCGGCAGAAGCTGAACCTGGCCCTGGCGCTTATGCACGACCCTGAGGTGCTGCTCTTGGATGAGCCGTATCAGGGTTTCGACTGGGAGACCTACCTGCGGTTCTGGGACATCGCTCAGAAACTGCGGGAGCGGGGCCGGGCGGTCGTGGTCGTCTCCCACCTCGCCTACGACCGGGAGCGTCTGGACGTGCTGCACCGGCTCCAGGACGGCGTTCTGACCGTCGACCACAGCAGCGCCGCGGGAAGGGACGCATGAGCCGACGGCAGTCTCCGGTCACCGCGGTGCGCGACGACGCCTCCAGTTCAATGTCCGCGCTGCTGTGGCCTGCCCGCTCCGTGGGCTCCGGCGGAGCCCTGCTCGCCTGCGCTCTGCGCCGGGCGGACCGGGCCGGTCAGGAACTGCTTCTCCGCACGGGCGGCGCTGCGGATCTGGACGCCCATAGGGCACCCGCGTCCAGGGGGTGCTGGAGGAGTGCGGCGCCCGCCAAGCGGGGGAGGACCTCATCCAAGAACGCCACCACCACGCCCTGGAACGCCTGAACCGCACCCACCTGCCTGCCGCGGCGGCATTCGCGCTGCGTGACCCGATCCAGGCCGTGCACAACCGAACCCCATGACAGGCGTGCTCTCGCAGTGACCGTGTCCTGTCACCCCCTGGGGCCAGAGTCGGCCTCCCACCGAATTCGTGGAGTGAAAGTGTCAACGACCCAGCACAACCCTGGCCACCTGCCCCAGTCGCAGGACGGCACCCCGACCGCCGACCGACGCGGCGTCACCGGGCGTGCCGCATGAGGTGGTGGGGGCGGTGTCTGGGGACAGCGGTGCGCCACGCTGCGCTGGAGCAGGCCCGCAACCGGCTCGCGCTAGTCCTGGTGCTCTTCTTCGTTCCGCTGTGGCTGACGCTCGCCTACCAGGTCCTGCCCAGCGACCCGGTCCGGTTCTTCCTGCGCGCGGCCGATCAGCCCGTGGCCCTGGGTGCCAACACGGTCAGCCAGCTGTCCGGTGGGCTGCACTCCCTCGCGCTGATCGTCGGGTTCATGATGTTCCTCGCTGCCAGCCGCTCCGCGGAATTCGACCACCGCATGGTGCTCGCCGGCTACCCGCGCATCTGCCTGCTGCTGGCTCGCAGCACCGTACTGCTCCTCACCGCGGCACTGACCGCCTCGTATGCCACCGCATGGGTCTGCTTCTTCTACCGGCCTGAGCGCCTGGACGTCATGGCGGCGGCGTTCATGGTGGGAGCCCTGACGTACGGGGGCGTCGGGATCCTCCTGGCGGCGCTGCTGCGCAGTGAGCTGGCGGGGATGTTTGCCGTCATCATGCTGAGCTTCATCGATCTGACGCTGCAGAACCCCGTCGCCAACCCTTCTGCGGACAGTCCGCTGCTGAAGTGGCTGCCCGCCTACGGGGCGATGCAGTCCGCCGTGTCCGCGGTCGACCTCACCCACACCCCCTGGCGGCACCTGTTGCTCGGCCTGTGCTGGTCGGCAGGACTGACCGCCGCCGGCCTGGCTGCTTTCACCGCCCGCACCAGCCGGCGCACCATCACACAGAGACTCCTGGGCGGGCACGCCACCAGGCCCCGCGCCCGCCAGATCGCCCTGTGTCTACTGCACCCGGTCCGCACGTACGTCTACCGCCAAGCCGGTATCCACGACACCACGGTCATCACCGGCTACGAGCTCTGCCGCCGCCTGATGCACCGGTCGGGTCCGGTGGAAGCAGCTCTCACCAAGCTCCTGCCCGGCCGGCTGCGACCGTTGTTCTGGGCCATGTACGGATACGGCCGGCACCTCGACGACCTCTCCGACACCCAGCACCTCGACCGGCAGGAACGAGTCGAACGCGTCAGCCGGTTCAGCGAACTACTGGAGGCCGATCTGCGGGCAGGCCACAGCGAAGACCCCCTGCGCGCAGCCCTCGTGCACGCCGTATGGACTTGGGACCTGCCGAGCGACGGAGTAACGGCAGCCAACGCCGTATACCGCCAGGACGCCAAAGGCCAGAGCGCCATCACCTCCTGGGACGACTGGTACACCTACTGGCACACCCTCACCTTCCCTTTCGGCGTGAAGCGCCTGATGGTCCTGCTCACCACCCCCGGCTTGGCCTTCACGCCCGACGACGCCCAGGCGCTGCGCGTGTGGACCGACGCGCTCAACCTCATCGACGCGCTGCGCGACCTACGGGAAGACGCCGAGGAGGGCTTCGTCAAGCTGCCCGCCGCCGTGCTCGACGAGCACGACGTCAGCCTTGAGGACCTCGCCCACGGCCGGGCGGACGGCCGGTATGCCGACATGGTCCATGCCATGACCGCCCAGGCCCGCCAGTGGCTGGCTCAGGCCGCGACCGCCGGCGCCCAGCACCCACCCATGGCCGCAGCCCTGCAAACCGTCATCGACCTGCACCTGCTCGAACTGGACCGCATCGACCGCCAACCCCACGCACTGCTGCAGAGCCGCTCCCGGGCCAACCCGGTCCGCTTCCACCTCACGCTGGCCCGCGGCCGACTCCGCACGGCCAGGTCCTGGCATCGCCACACCCAGAGCGCTGCCACCACTTCTGCCACCATCCACCTGCCGCACCCCGCAGAAGGCGACCACGGCGCAGCGCGCACGGCCCCTCCGCTACCACCGGTGCCCCACCCCAGCGGTGTCCAGGCGCCCCAACTCCCCGCCCACCTGATCCCCCGACACGTGGCGCTCATCATGGACGGCAACGGACGATGGGCCACCCAGCAAGGCCAGCCGCGCACCGCTGGCCACAAAGCCGGCCAGCTCGCGGTGCGGGACGTCATCTACGGCGCCCTCGAAATCGGCCTGCCCCACCTCAGCCTGTACACCCTGTCCTCGGAGAACTGGGCACGCCCCGCCGCTGAGATCCAGGCCATCCTGCGCCTGGTCCAGGACGGCCTCGTCATGGAAACCGAGGAAGTCTGGCGACGCGACGTCCAGCTGCGCTGGTCCGGCCTCCCCGACGGACTGCCACCGGACCTGGTGCGCGCACTGCGCCAGACCGAGCACCTCACACGCCACCGCACCGGCCTGACCGTGAACATGTGCATCAACTACGGCGGCCACAGCGAAATCACCCAAGCCGCACGCGAACTCGCCCGTCAAGCGGCCGCGGGGACCATCCAGCCCGACGACATCACCCCCCGCCACCTCGCCGCCCACCTCCACCACCCCGACCTGCCGGACGTGGATCTGCTCATCCGCACCGGCGGCGAACAGCGCACCTCGAACTTCCTGCCCTGGCAGTCGACCTACGCCGAACTCGTCTTCCTCGACACCCTGTGGCCGGACACCGACCGCACCCACCTGTGGCAGGCCATCGACACCTACACCCGCCGCGACCGTCGCTTCGGCACCACCCCCTCCCCACCCACCAACCGCGATGAACAAGCATTCACCGGGTGATCTTGTGTGACCCGTACCG
Source organism: Streptomyces sp. NPDC047853 (assembly GCF_043204535.1). Lineage (NCBI taxonomy): Bacteria > Bacillati > Actinomycetota > Actinomycetes > Kitasatosporales > Streptomycetaceae > Streptomyces > Streptomyces sp. NPDC047853. The sequence continues at coordinate 40,761 of NZ_JBIDCI010000034.1, forward strand.
GCCACCCTGTCCTTCATGGACCTCGACCCCGTCCCGTTCACGGTCGAGGTCCACGGAGACCCCGCAATCGCCTGCGCCCCGGCCAACGCCCCACTCACGGAATCCCGCTCCAACCCAATCGAGCGTCATCGAGCGCACGACAGCCCCAACCAACCAGCACCGCTGAGCAGACCACGTCACCGACGCCCTTCAACACGAGCAGCCACCCCCGGCCCCCGGCGGGGGGCCGGGGGCCGGGGGCTTCGTGCTTCCTGGAAGAGTTCACCGTGCCCACGTACGATGCCCTGCCCCGCTTCGCCGCCGACCTGGACCGTCCTACTCCCGAGCAGCGCTGCCGCTTGCGCCCATCGTGACGGCGGCGATGGCCGTCGGCGGACTGCTCGGCCGGGCGGCGCCCGGCCTCGGGCCGGGGATGGCGTTCGCTGGCAAGGTCGTGGCCCGCCTGTACCCCCTGGACTCACCCGCGGGCCGGGCGATCGTCTTCACCGGGGCGACCTGCAACTCCCTCGTCGTTCTCCCCCTCGCCCTGGCGCTGCCCGGCGACCTGGCCGTCGCCGCGGTCGTCGTGGTCACCCAGACGCTGGGACAGTCACGGTGACGGCCAGCCCTCATAGTGCGGAGTGGCCGTCGCGGGGCCGGGTTGCTGGCGGACGTCATCCCATTGTGGGGGGTTCCTGCTCAGCGGCGTTGCCGCGTCCGATGGTGAGGGCCCAGGTGACGGTCGAGGGGGCCGTGACTGCCACGGTGCCGGCCTTGTGGGCGGCGTTCATGACGAGTTGGTTGTAGGTCACGGCGGGCTCTGCCGTGCTGCACTCGAGCGGAAAGTCCGTTCCCAGTACGGGCAGCGAGACCTTTACGGTGCCCGTACCCCGGCAACTGACCGCGACGATGAGCGCCTTGCCCCGGGAACCCGCGTCGTAGGAGAAGCTCGCATTGCCGCGAGTTTCGCCGCGCTGACCCGCTATGTCTTCACCGGCCTCGGGATCGAGCGCCGGCGGCGTGAGCGTAGCGCTGTGCTGACTGGTCGGTGGGCCCGACGTCCTGGGTGCCGGAGTCGTGGCAGCGTCGTCCGTCTCGTTGCCGGAGGTACAGCCTGCTGCCGCCAGGGCCAGCAGCAGAAGGGTCAACGCCGCTGTCCTGCGGCGGACCGTCACTTGGTTTCCCACAGCACCCAGCCGGTCCGGCGGGGCGTGTAGATGGTCACGTTCTTCTTCACGCCCTTGGTGCAGTTGGCGTACACGTACTGGTTGTAGCCGTAGGACTTGAGCCGGTACACGCCGTAGCGGGCGTGGGTGGTCCGCTTCGACGGAGTGTTGACGGCGATGGTGTTGCCCAGCTTCGCCGTGAGTTCCACGGCCACGTTGACGCTGAACTTGCCCTCGATCTCGGCGACTACGACCGAGGCTCCGACTTTCAGCTCGTCGGTGTAAGAGATGCCGACCTTTCCGGTCACCTCGGAGGTGAAGGTGGATCTCGCGGTGCGCGAGGTGCCGTTGTAGTTGGCCTGCTCGGCGCCAACGCCCTTGTGGTAGTCCTTGTCCTTGCTGGTGGGCGTGTACCGGTAGCCCGGTTCGCAGGGTCTCGCGTCCAGGGTGTCGCTCGGCTTGGACGTCGGCAGGTCGATCTCGTCGTCTCCCGCGGTGGCATCAGGTGCGGGCGATGTCGTTGGCGCAGGGGCCTCGCCGGTGGGAGCGCCCTCAATGAGGTCGGTTTCCTCGGGCTCCGGCGGCGGAGCGGTCTCGACGACGGTGGTGTCGGTGGCCGTCGCTGACGGCTCCTCAGCGACTGCGGTGCCGCCGGTGGTCAGTCCGGCGAGGACAGTCAGGCAGGTAGGGGCCAGCATTTTTGTGGATATGCGGGCTCTACTCATGAAGCCACCAAGTCCTGGTGGATCGCCCCCGTGGCGATCGAGTGTCCCGAACGCTAGACGTGACGGCATGTACACAGCCAGCACAAGTGGCTTTTCTGAGCACGATTTGAGCAACCAGCGCAATGAAGCGGCCAGTGACACTGTCGCCGCGTTCTCGCCGCACCTTGAGACGGGACTGGAGGCGGCAGAGCAGCCCCGCCGGGGTGAAGGGGGCCGGTATGACCGTTGCACTCACACGGGCGGCGCACTCGGCGAACCACTGATCGTGCCCCTCCCCCGCCGCTATCAACAGCTCATGGTCACCTCCGTGCTGCGCGGCCTGCCGCCTCCCTCGCCGTCCTGTCCGTCTTCGCGTCCACACCGGCCCACGCGGCAAAGACGCTTCCGTCGCCGAAGCCGTCACCCGCCTCCAGGTCGCCGCCGAGTCCCGGGAGGGCTACGACCGTGATGCCTTCCGTCACTGGAACCGGGGGGACGACCCGTCCGATGGCTGCTCCACCCGCAACGAGGTCCTGATCGACGAGGCCATCGAGCCGCCCGCGGTCGGGCCCCGGTGCCGGCTCTCGGGCGGGCAGTGGTGGTCGTACTACGACCAGGTGTGGGTGACCTCCGCCTCCGGCCTGGACATCGACCACATGGTGCCGCTGGCGGAGAGCTGGGACAGCGGCGCATCCGCGTGGACGGCCGAGCGGCGTGAGGCCTACGCTAACGACCGCAGCGCGCAGGCATCGTTGGTGGCGGTCACGGCCCGCTCGAAGCGGTCCAAGGCCGACCAAGACCCGGCCCAGTGGATGCCGCCGACCGCCGAAGTGCACTGCCGGTACATCGCCGAATGGGCGGGCACCAAGCTGCGCTGGGACCTTATGAGGATTCGCTTCTCAGCCTTCGAGCCCCTCCGCCGGTCATCTGAAGAGGCCCCGCCCACAGACCCGACCATGCAGGTCACAGCGTTGTGCAGCCTCAACGGCCGGATGGTGCAGACCGCCCACGCCATACACAGTGCGCATCCCGGGCCAGCAGAAGAACGACAGGCACGACGCACTGACGCTGGCTCAGTAATGACACGACTGCGCTGGCATCGCAACGGCACTTCACAACGGCATGATGTGGGCGACGAGGTGGGCTTGCAGGTCGCAGTCGTCCAGACCGCGCAGGCGAGAGACATGGTGGCGGGTGATGGCCTCGTCCGCGGTGTGGCAGAAGCGTGCGACGGTGCGCAGGGCGGCGTTGGACAGGGCGCGTTGGGAGATCTCACGGTCGCCGTTGCGGACGGCTTTGGTCAGGCCGGGGGCTTGTCCGGTCTGCCAGTGCGCCCCTTGGTCACCCGGGCTTGCGGTCGCCGCACACCGCCTGGTCCAGCAGGCGGACCGCGGCCTTCGCCTGCTCGAGGAAGCGCTTCTCGTCACCGAAGCGCGTGGTGAAGACAGCGGCCGCGGCCGACACCCGGCCGTCGGGGGTGACGGCGGTCTCGGAGGCGGTGCCGAAGGACGTGCCGCCGTGGTACCAGATCCCGCCCGCGCAGCCTGCGGCCGGGCGCCAGGCTAGGCCGAGCCCGTAGCGGGTCCTGCCGTCGGTGGCGTAGCGGGGCGCCGGGACGGTGGTGCGCATCTGCTCCAGCTGCTCCGGCGGCAGCAGCCGGCCGCCCATCAGGGCGCGCAGGAAGGTGTTCATGTCGCGGGTGGTGCTGATGATGCCGCCGTCCGCGCCGCCGCCCACGGCCAGCGTGGTGTCGGTGAGGTCGTTCCGGCCGGGGAACTGCGTGTACCCGGCGGCCGTCGGCATCGGCACATAGGGCGAGGTGTCCGGTATCAGCGTGCGGCGCAGCCCCAGCGGCTCGATGATCCGGTCGTGCACCTCCTGCGCCCAGGGGTTGCCCGTGGCCTTCTCGATGACCATCCCGAGCAGCACGTAGTTGGTGTTGGAGTACGCCCACTGCGTCTCGGCGCCGGGATCGTCCGCGTCCGGCAGCCAGCCGGGGGCGCGCGTCATCGCCACGGCGACCTGTTCCTGGGGGGTCTGCGAGCGGAACCGCTGTGCGTGGAAGCGTTCGGGCGTCAGCTCCGCCGGGTCCTCGAAGGCGATGTCCGTGTAATCGGCCAGGCCGCTGGTGTGCTGGAGCAGGTTGCGCAGGGTGATGCGGCTGCCGTCGTTGCCGTGGCCGGCGACCACTCCGGGCAGCCACTGCTCGACGGTGTCGTCCAGGCTCAGCGTGCCCTCGCCGACGAGCTGGAGTGCGGCCACGGCCGTGAAGGTCTTGGTGTCGCTGCCGATGCGGTAGTAGGCGTCGAAGGGAACCCGGCCGCCGTCCTTCAGGCTCGCGGTGCCGGACCGGGCCTGCGTCTGGCGCCCGGCCGGGTCCCGGGCGAGCACCGTCAGCCCGGTGGCTCCCGTGTCCCGTACCGCGTCCGCGTCCCGCTGCAGCCGCGACCGTGCGTCCCCGCCGCCGGCGCCCATGGCCTCGGCCGTGGTGCCCGGCCCGAGAAGCGACGCGGCCCCGATTGCGGCGACCCCGGCCACGGCCAGCCCCGCACGCCACCGTCCGGACCGGCCCCACCGCGCACTCTTCGTGATCTCCATGCCCGGAACGCTACGGAGGGCCGGCGCCGCGGACCATCCAGCTGGCTGCCCGGACGGGGGTGGTGCTGGCCCCCTGCCACCCGACGGCCACCGCCCTCCTTGCCTCGCATCCCCCTGCAGACTGTGCCGGTGAGAAGCGGTTCCGGCCCGACTTCCGTGGCGAGGTGACAGTAGGTGTTGTCAGCCATATGGGATGGGGTGCGGGGAGAGTTCCGCAGGCATCACCTTCGGGGGATCGACGCCGACGCGGCGCCGCTCTACGCGCTGCACAGCAGCGCCCATGTGCTGCGTTACTGAGACTCCCCGGCGTGGACCGAACCGGCTCCGCGCCCAGCGCTTCATCGCGACCTGCCACGACGAAGAGGAAGGCACGGGAGCTCGGGTGGCCGTCGACCGTGTCTCCGACGGCGCGTTCATCGGCTGGTGCGTCCTGACCAGTTGGAACCCGGACTCCCGCAGCGCGTCCCTGGGGTATGTCTTCGATGCCGACGTGTGGGGCCGCGGAGTCCGCGTGCGCTGTCCTGCGGTGGGCGTTCGACACCGTGGACCTAAGCCGCGTCCAGGCTGAGACCGACACCCGCAACGCGGCTTCCGCCCGGGTCCTGGAGAAGCTCGGCTTCGTCCGCGAAGGCGCCCTCCGCGAGGACTGCGTCGTCAACGGTGAGGTCTCCGACTCCTGGGTCTTCGGCCTTCTCCGCCGCGAGAGGCATCCGAACGGCCACGCCGTGGGCCGGCCCCTAGGGCCGAAACCAACCGCCTTTCGGTCCGTACCCCCCCACCGAGATCGCCGTGGGCCGCTCCGGGGAGCTCAGCTGGCTTGTCCCACCGATCCCGACCATGCCAGCTGCGCCTCGGGGCATGCAGCCATCACCGCGCGATACCCGATCTGGTCCACGGCAGGCCCCTCCCCCGCCCGCGAGAGAGGGCCCACTGTCCGGCCGACAGCACCACCCGCTTGGGCGACGGCAGCTACCGGACGCGGCCATGTCTTGAGCCGCCCAGCCTCCTCCCCCACACACGCACGTGCGCGAGGCGGAGACGCCTGCCTGGTTCCAGCAGCCCACCAGCACGCCCGCGCCGAAGACGCGGGCGAGGGGGAACTTCCGAACCATGGGCGGCTGACGCAGGCCCTGCACGCCCGTACACCCCTGCCAGAGGCAAGGACCACACACTGCCTCAGGCCGCGGGCGGTTGGGACGCTTCGGCGGCGCGACGGTGTTCGGCGTTGATGCGCCGGGCTTCTTCGAGTTGGTCTTCGAGGATGACGATGCGGCAGGCGGCCTCGATAGAGGTGCCGTGGTCCACGAGTTCGCGGGCGCGGGCGGCGAGGCGCAGTTGGTAGCGGGAGTAGCGGCGGTGTCCGCCCGCGGAGCGGAGCGGGGTGATGAGGCGGGCTTCGCCGACGGCACGGAGGAAGCTCTGGGTGGTGCCGAGCAACTCGGCGGCCCGGCCCATGGTGTAGGCGGGATAGTCGTCGTCGTCGAGACGCCCGAACGAGTCGTCTGCTGTCATTGCACCTCTCTGGGAACATATGGAGGGGCCCTGGTGCCGTACCGGCACCAGGGCCCCGAAGGAACTACACCATCTGCCGGCCCCAGAAATGCGCCGGCCTTCTGTTTCCGCGTGCCCGACCTGAACGCTGCCGGGGATGCGGGGATCGCGGATGCGTGACCGGAGACCACCTCACTATCGATGTCCTGCGGTACCCGGACCTGCTACTCGTCCGGGCGATCCTGATGGCGCTCGGCTCCTCCGTTCTTTCCCTCTGATCTGTCACTTGCCAAACCGGTACTGCTGGTGGCCTGGAACAGCGCCACTCTTCGGCAGCCAGCCCCGTCGCCCGTCCTGCATCTGCTCTGGCTTAGAACCCCACTGCCGAACTTCCCGGTACGCGCGCCCGCAGCCAGACGCCTTTACCGGGGAACCACTCAAGACTGCACTGCGGGTACTACGGTCCTGCTCATGGCAGCCCCTGATCACTGCGGGCCGCCCGGTCCGGCCGTCAGTCCCGTCGCCGTCCTGCAATAGCCCTGGCTTCGGAACTCCACCGCCGCACCGTCCTGCGCACTACAACTCGGAACTACTGCCCGGCAGTTCATCTCTGCCGGGCCTCTCTTGATCTCGGCTACAAGAGAAACCATAACCGACCCATCACCTAATGTCTACTGCAGTCAGTACAGATTTTCGCGGGCCCGGCGGTTAGGTAGTCCCCCACGAACAGAACAGCGAGCAAGCAGACCCCTGACTCCTGACCCCTGCGGCTGGGCCACCCCGTGCTCGCCGCCCACCCGGGTGACACCGCGGCCGCCCTGACCGCCTGCGGCGAAGCTCTCTCCCCACGCAGCGAAATCTGAGCAGCCGAGTCCGCCACTAGCCTGGACACCGTGTTCGGCGCGGACGGCCTGGAGCGGAAGGTCGGGCTCTTCGCCACCGGCCCGGCCGGCCCATAGCAACGGCCCACCGATGCCTGGCCCTCACCGCGCGCCTCCCCGGGAGGAGCTCATCCCTTCACCGACTCCCCCGTCCGGCGCACCATCCAGGTCAGACCCGGTCTCGACCCGCACCTGCTCGCGCACCTCCCAAACGGCCCTGAACGACCCCCCAAGGCCAGATCTCCCGCCTCGTCCTCATCGACACCATCGGCGGTTGTGCCCGGCCAGCCGGTCTCAGCATGGGTGAGGTCCGACGCGCCCTGATCGAAGGCGTCGAGGCCGTGAAGCGTGCCGACCGGGCAGCCCTCCGCATCACTCGACTAGGTGTACTGACCCGTGAGGTTGGGGACGCGGCTGGCGGGTGGTTGGCCTTTCAGCGCGGTGTGTCCGCGGTGGTGATTGTAGGTGTGCAGCC
>NZ_JBIDCI010000035.1:0-41269 GCF_043204535.1 Streptomyces sp. NPDC047853
CCCCCCAAGCCATCAACTCGACAGGGGGAGACAGTCATGCCAACTCCGAAGGCCGGGCGACCCCGTCGCGGGGCCACCAAGAAGGTAATGGGGGGGCGGGTCCCCGGTGACCGCCCGCCGCCACGGCCCCCGCCGGCGCGCTCAGGGCGCGGTCCCCGCCGGCGCACGCTCGACGCCCCGAAGGCATCACCGCCCCGTGCCGGGGACGGCTCGGCACGGAGACTCGTCGGCGGTGCCCGCGTGGAGCGCGCCGTCAGCGGGTTTCCGCGGTCCGCTCCAGCAGGGGTGCCGCGTCGGAAAGTACCCCGGAGATCCTCGTCAGCGCCGCCTCGTCCCGCTCCACGGCGTCCAGCACCGGCCCGGCGGCCGTGTTCCAGCGCCGGGCGACCGCTGCGGCGTCCTCACCGGTCAGCAGGCCGGCCGCCTGTGCGGCGGCACCGAGTGCGACCAGTTCCTTCGCCTCGGGGATCTGCACGGGACGGCCCGACAGCCGTCGTACGGTCTGCTGCCACGCACTCCCGCGGGCGCCGCCGCCGATCAGCAGCAGGGGCGCCGAGGGGTCCGCGTCGGAGTCCAGGACGAGGTCGAGTGCCCCGAGCAGCGAGTGCACCGCACCGTCGTAGGCGGCCTGGAGCAGTTGGCCGGCGGTCGTGTCGTGGCGCAGGCCGTGCAGGAGGCCGGAGGCATGCGGCAGGTTCGGTGTGCGTTCGCCGTCGAGGTAGGGCAGGAGGGTGACCTCGGTGCCCGGTTCGACGGCTTCCCGGTCCAGGTGCAACAGGGCCGCGACGCGGTCGACGGCGAGCGTGCAGTTGAGGGTGCAGGCCAGTGGCAGCCAGTCGCCGCGCGCGTCGGCGAAGCCCGCCACGGTGCCGGTCGGGTCGGCGGGCCTGCGCCGCGACACGGCGTACACGGTGCCGGACGTGCCGAGACTCATCACCGGAACGCCGGGGCGGAGCCCGAGGCCCAGTGCGGCGGCCGCGTTGTCGCCGGTGCCCGCGGCGACCAGGGTGCCCTTGGAGAACGGCAGGTCGTGACCGTCGCGCACGGTGCCGGCCACCTCGCCGGGCCGCACCATCCGGGGCAGCAACGCCGGATCGAGCCCCACGCGCGCGAGGATGTCCTCGTCGTACGCCTCCGTACCGGAGGCCCACCAACCGGTTCCGGACGCGTCGCCGCGGTCGGTGGTCCCCTCACCGGTGAGGCGCTCGGTGAGGTAGTCGTGGGGGAGCCGAACGGCCTTGACCGCGCGGGCCGCCTCCGGCTCGTGCTCGGCCAGCCAGGCCCACTTGGTGACCGTGAACGAGGCGCTCGGCACGCTGCCCGTGCGCTCCGCCCACGTCCTGGGGCCGCCCAGCTCGTCGATCAGCCGACGGGCCTGCGGGGCCGAACGCACGTCGTTCCACAGCAGGGCCGGGCGCACCGGATCTCCCTGGGCGTCCAGGGTGACCAGTCCGTGCTGCTGTCCACCGACCGACACCGCGGCCGCCTCGCGAGCGGCGTCGCCGCACTGGTGCAGCGCCTCGCGCAACGCCTCCCACCACTGACGCGGATCGCTCTCGCGGCCGGCCCCGGAGGAGACGGTGTGGGGTGCCTGGCCGCTCGCGACGACCTGGCCGGTGGCGGCGTCGACGACCAGTGCCTTCGTGGACTGGGTGGATGTGTCCACACCCACGACGAGCGGACCCTCGGCTGCTGACATCGGGTTTCTCCTCTTCCGCGGCTCCGCGGGCTCTGACCGGACTGCTCGTACTGCGTCGGGGGGACACCTTGTCCCTTCCCAGGAGCGTGTGTGCATACTAATTTGTAAAGCGCCATGACGAAATAGTCGGCAGCGAGTGATCGGCAGCGAGTGAGGAGCCGCGGAATGAACTACCAGCCCACTCCCGAGGACAGGTTCACGTTCGGTTTGTGGACGGTCGGCTGGCAGGGCCGGGACCCCTTCGGTGACGCCACCCGGCGGGCACTGGACCCGGCGGAGTCGGTACGGCGCCTGGCCGAGCTGGGCGCGTACGGGGTCACGTTCCACGACGACGACCTGATCCCGTTCGGGTCGAGCGACACCGAGCGTGAGGAGCACGTCAAGCGGTTCCGGCAGGCGTTGGACGCGACGGGCATGAAGGTCCCGATGGCGACGACGAACCTGTTCACCCACCCGGTCTTCAAGGACGGCGCGTTCACCGCGAACGACCGTGACGTGCGCCGGTACGCGCTGCGCAAGACGATCCGCAACATCGACCTCGCGGTGGAGCTGGGTGCGAGCGTGTACGTCGCCTGGGGCGGCCGGGAGGGCGCGGAATCCGGTGCGGCCAAGGACGTGCGGGACGCGCTGGACCGCATGAAGGAGGCCTTCGACCTGCTGGGCGAGTACGTCACCGAGCAGGGCTACGACCTGAGGTTCGCGATCGAGCCCAAGCCGAACGAGCCCCGCGGCGACATCCTGCTGCCGACGGTGGGCCACGCGCTGGCGTTCATCGAGCGGCTGGAGCGGCCGGAGCTCTACGGCGTGAACCCGGAGGTCGGTCACGAGCAGATGGCGGGGCTGAACTTCCCGCACGGCATCGCGCAGGCACTGTGGGCGGGCAAGCTGTTCCACATCGACCTCAACGGCCAGTCCGGCATCAAGTACGACCAGGACCTCCGGTTCGGCGCGGGTGACCTGAGGGCCGCGTTCTGGCTGGTCGACCTGCTGGAGCGGGCCGGGTACGAGGGGCCGCGGCACTTCGACTTCAAGCCGCCGCGCACCGAGGACCTCGACGGCGTGTGGGCGTCGGCGGCCGGCTGCATGCGCAACTACCTCATCCTCAAGGACCGGGCCGCCGCGTTCCGCGCCGACCCGCAGGTGCAGGAGGCGCTCGCCGCGGCGCGGCTGGACGAGCTGGCCCGTCCGACCGCCGAGGACGGCCTCGCGGCGCTGCTGGCCGACCCGACCGCCTACGACACCTTCGACGTGGACGAGGCCGCCGCCCGCGGCATGGCCTTCGAGCACCTCGACCAGCTCGCCATGGACCACCTCCTCGGCGCCCGCTGAGCGGTCCGTCCGCTGAGCGACGGCTCCTGTTCCCCCTGTCCACAGGTGGGGCCGGAGCACGCTCGACCCCCGTCCCCCCGGCGCGATGCCGGGGGGGACGGGGGGTCACGCTTCCTCGTCCGCCGCGAGTGCCGCCGCGGCCAGGGCCGTCGCCGGGTCCTGGACCGGGCCGCCCGCCGGGAGCCAACGACCCCGCTCCCTCCGGTACGGCCACCAGCGGCCGTCCCGGTCCAGCCGGAGCTGATGCGGCGCATCCACCACGGTCCACCGGTTGGCCCGTGCCCGCAGCGACGGCCGCTCGTCCTCGTCCCAGGCGGACCCGAGCGCGGCACGCGCGCGTGTGTACGTGTCGCCCCGCGGCGTCCACTCCTCCTCGAGCACGGACAGGGCGGCCGCGCCCCCGAGCCGCCACGCGCGCACGGCGACGGCCAGTTCCTCCCCGTCACGTCCCGAGCCCTCACCGAGGCGTCGCGTCACTTCCGGTCCGGGGTCGCCGGCCGCCAGCCGTACCGCGTCCTGCGCGGCGGTCACCTCCGCGGACCCGGTCCGCCCGTCACCCGGGGCCCCCGAACGCAGGGCCTCGGCGAGCAGCCGGTGTGCCTCCGCCGCGGCCTGCGAGGCCACGTAGGCCAGCGCGGCGGGGTCGATGCCGGCGGGTGGCACCGTCTCGGTCTCCAGGGAGGGCGGTACGCCCGGCTCCTTGTGCGGAACGGGCAGCGCGGGCAGCGGAGGCAGCACGTGCCCCGCAGCGTAGGCCTCGGCGGCGTCCACCCCCGCCGGACGCGAGGCGCTCTCTTGCGCGGACGTCCCGCCGTGCCTCTGAAGGGCGTCGAGTACGGCGCCCTCCGCGCGGCCCCGCATCAGCAGCAGCACGAAGGGGTCCTGGTCCAGCAGCCGGGCCACCTGGTAGCAGAGCGCGGCGGTGTGCCCGCAGTGGTCCCAGGCGCCGCAGTCGCACTCCGGTTCCAGGTCGCCCAGGCCCGGCAGCAGGTCGATCCCCGCGGTCGCGGCGTCCTCCACGAGGTGCGGTGGCATGTCGTGATCCAGCAGGGCGGCCACGTGCCCGGCCCGCTCGATCGCCATGTCGACGAAGCGGTCCCACTGGGCGTCGGACAATTTCTCGAGCAGGACGTCGGCCCGGTGCGCGGTGCCGTCCCGGTCCTGGACGACTGCGGTGATGCGACCAGGCCGTACCGACACCGCCCCGACGGCTCCCGCGCGTGCGAGCCGGCGGCCCGTCTTCACCTGGGCCGTGTCCAGCGCGGCGTCCTCCAGGGCCTTCAGCCAGGACCGGCCCCACCAGGTCTGCGCGAAGCCCCGGCCCGGCGCGGGCGGCAGCGCGGCGAACGTCCGCTGCGTGTCGTCGTCGTAGGGTGTCATCGCGTGTCCCCTCGCAGCTCGACCAGGTCGGCGAGTTCCGTGTCCGTCAGCTCCGTGAGCGCCGCCTCGCCGGCTCCCAGTACGGCGTCGGCCAGTTTCCGCTTGCGGTTCAGCAGGGCGGCGATGCGGTCCTCGACCGTCCCCTCGGCGACCAGCCGGTGCACCTGCACGGGGCGGGTCTGGCCGATGCGGTAGGCGCGGTCGGTGGCCTGCGCCTCGACGGCCGGGTTCCACCAGCGGTCGAAGTGCACGACGTGCTCCGCGCGCGTGAGGTTCAGTCCGGTGCCCGCCGCCTTCAGCGACAGCAGGAACACCGGGACCTCCCCGTCCTGGAAGCGCCGCACGAGTGCCTCCCGTGCCGTCACGGACGTTCCCCCGTGGAGGAACAGCGACGGCACGCCGCGGGCGGCCAGGTGTCGTTCGAGGAGGCGCGCCATCTGCACGTACTGCGTGAAGACCAGCACACTCGACCCCTCGGCGAGGATCGTGCCGAGCAACTCGTCCAGCAGTTCCAGCTTCCCCGAACGTCCGGCGAGCCGGGGACGGTCCTCCTTGAGGAACTGCGCCGGGTGGTTGCAGATCTGCTTGAGGCTCGTCAGCAGTTTCACGATCATGCCGCGTCGCGCCATGCTGTCGGCCCCGGAGATCTCCTCGAGTGCCTCGCGCACCACCGCCTCGTACAGACCCGTCTGCTCAGCGGTCAGCGACACCGGGTGGTCGGTCTCCGTCTTGGGCGGCAGTTCGGGCGCGATGCCAGGGTCCGACTTGCGTCGGCGCAGGAGGAACGGCCCGACGAGGCGCGCCAGGCGCTCCGCGGCCGCCGGGTCCTGCCCCCCTTCGACGGCTTGCGCGTAGTGCTCGCGGAACCTGCCGAGCCGCCCCAGCAGACCGGGGGTGGCCCAGTCGAGGATCGCCCAGAGTTCCGAGAGGTTGTTCTCCACCGGGGTGCCGGTGAGTGCCACGCGTGCGCGCGCGCCGATGGAACGCAGTCGCCGCGCGGTCTCCGAGTACGGGTTCTTCACGTGCTGTGCCTCGTCCGCCACGACCAGGCCCCACGGGACGGCGGCCAGCCGTTCGGCGTCCCGGCGCATGGTGCCGTAGGTGGTGAGCACGAACGCGCCGTCCGGGAGGCCCTCCAGGTCGCGTCGTGCGCCGTGGAAGCGGCGCACGGGTGTGCCGGGCGCGAACCGCTCGATCTCCCGCTGCCAGTTGCCCATGAGGGAGGTCGGGCAGACCACGAGCGTGGGCCCGGCGGCGGCCGGGTCGGTCTGCCGGTGCAGGTGCAGCGCGATCAGGGTGATGGTCTTGCCGAGACCCATGTCGTCGGCGAGACAGCACCCCAGGCCCAGTGACGTCATGCGGACCAGCCAGCCGAGTCCTCTCAGCTGGTAGTCGCGCAGCGTGGCGTCGAGCGAGGCGGGCTGTCCCACGGCCTCCCGCGCCTCGGGATCGGCGAGGCGTTCCCGCAGCTCGGCCAGCCACCCCGTGGGCCGCACCTCGACGCGCTCGCCGTCGACCTCCGTCGAGCCCGTCAGGGCGGCGGCGAGCGCGTCGACGGGCGTGACCTTGTGTTGCCGGCGACTGCGGGCGCGCAGCGCCTCCTGCGGGGCGACGAGCACCCACTGGTCACGCAGGCGCACCAGGGGGCGGTTGGCCTCCGCGAGGAGTTCCAGTTCCGCGCGGGTGAGTCGTTGGTCGCCGAGGGCGAACGACCAGTCGAAGGCGAGGAGCGCGTCGGCGGACAGGAACGACGGACCGGCGACGGACGAGGCCGTGCGCCCCGCCGACTCCTCGTCGGGCGGTCCGACCTCCGCGTGAGCGGTCAGGTCACGGGCCAGTTCCCTCGGCCAGTGCACGTCGACTCCCGCGCCGGCCAGTGCTCGGGAAGCCGTCCCGAGCAGCTCGGTGACCTCCTCGTCGGCCAGTTCGACCGCGTCCGGCACGGCCGCCGACAGCAACGGCGTGAGGGCGGGCCAGGCCCGGGCGGCCCGGCGGAGGGCGAGCAGGGCGTCCAGCCGCGCGCGGGTGCCGAACGGGGCGCCCACGGATCCGGCCCACACCTCGGCGGTGTCCGCGACGAGCGCCGGATCGTTCACGCTGTGCACCTGGACCACCGCCCGGAACGTCGGCCGAGCCTCCGAGGGCGCCGCGTCCGACAGCCCCCGGACCTCGACGCGCAGGGACAGGCGTACGCCCGCGTCGTGTCCCGCGGCGACGTCGGCGGCCCACTCGCGCAGTTCGGGCATCCGCCGCGGCTCCCAGGAGGCGTAGGCGGGACCGGCCGTCACCATCGCGGCGGCGGGGGAGCGGGGCATCGAGTCGGCGACGGCGTCCAGGAAGGCGCGCACCAGTCCTTCCGGGTCGGGGAGCCGCAGGGGTTCGACGCCGTCGATCGGGACCGCGTGCGCCTCGGGCGGCATGGCGGCCGCCAGATGGCGCAGGCGCTCGACGTCGTCGGCGCCCATCGGGCCCGCGCGCCAGGCCTCGTGGTCGGCCGCGGACAGGCCGGGCAGCAGCAGCCCGCGCGCCACGAGGTGGAGGGCCTCGACCGCGACCGCGCCCCAGAACTCCGTCGCCCGATGGCCCTCCGCGCGGACCCGCGCGCGCGTGAGGACCGGGAGGGCCGACCCCACCGGAAGCAGCGTCGCCGACACGCTCACCGGACGCACACCGTCACCCTCGGGCAGCGCGACCGTCAGACGTTCCGCGGGCAGCCCCGTGGCGACGCCCGGAGGGTCCTCGGTGTCGGGGCGCCAGAAGGCGACCGCTCCGGTGCGGGCGGGATCACCGGGCAGGAAGACGGCACGGCAGTGAGCGAGGGCGGAGAGGTCGGAGAGGTCGGAGAGTGCGGCCGGGTGGGCGGTCCGTGCAGCGATGATGTATTCCTCAAATTTGACTAGCCAGCGTCGCGATCGCAGAGCTTACATGCTTTCCGGCGCCGTGGAGTGCGCCTCGGGTGTGGCTTGCGACACTGTTCGAGGAGGAGAGTGGCGGTACCGGACGACGCCTCGGACGAAGCGCCGGGGAGGAAGCGCCGGGGAGGAAGCGCCGGGGAGGAAGCGCCGCCGTGCGCCGTCTCAGGGTCGCGTAGGGGTCGAGTCTCAGGGAGGTCTCAGGGGCGCCGCACGGAACTGCCGGGAGCGCGGGCCCGTTTTCAGGACAGAGAGCGGCAGTGGCCGCGAAGGAGGCGACACCATGTCGAAGAACGCCAAGGTTGCCGCGGGAGGTGTGGCGGCCGGGCTCATCCTGCTGATCTGGCTCCCGTGGTGGGCCGCCCTGCTGATCGTTCTGGGAGTCCCGGCCGCCGCGTACCTCACCCTGGACCCCTCGCAGCGGCGCAGGCTGCGCCGTACGACCCGCAGGGAGATAGGCCGATGAGGCGCTAACGCCCCGTCGCGGCCGGCTCCCGCAGCGAGCAGGAGTTGACCACGTCGCCGTCCGCGGGCCTGCCGACCGTGCGGTCCGCGGGCGGCGGGGTGCCCCGCTCCACCCACGCGGTCAGCGCGTCGAACGCCGACCGGTAGCAGGGCAGGATGGGCCGCAGCCTGTCGGGATGGGTGTCGTACAGCCCGTCGACGTGGGTGCCGCCTCCGATCGTGTAGTAGCGGTGCAGCCTCCCCCGGCCGCTCGCGTCGACCATGCGGGCGTACACGTCGGAGTCGGCGGCCTTGGGCAGCAGCGCGTCGAGATCGCCGTGCAAGGTGATCAGCGGCTTCGCGACGCGTCCGGTCAGGGCGACCCGGGCCACCGCGCGGTGGACGGAGGCGGGGCGCGCCGCGTAGTCGTAGGCCGCGTCGGAGGGGCACGGCGCCAGGATCTCCTCCAGCGCGGACCCGGCGGTCGGTCCCGGACAGCGGGGGTCGTAGCCCGGGTCGAACTCGGCGCGGTAGATCTTCTGGGTCAGCCCCCAGTAGGCCCTCTCGTGGTACGGCCACAGGAATTCGGATCCGCGCGCGAAGCCCGCCGTGTACAGGTCCTCCTCCCGTGCCTCACCGAGCATCCGGGCCACCGTCACCGGCAGGGACGTGAGCAGGTTGGGGCCGTCCGCGGTCCACAGCGCCCCCTCCCAGTCCACACCGCCGTCGTACAGCTCCGGGTGGTTCTCCAGTTGCCAGCGGGTGAGATAGCCGCCGTTGGAGATCCCGGTGATGTACGTGTGACGCGGTGCGTGTCCGTAGCGCTGGGCGACCACGCGCCGGGCGGCGCGGGTGAGCTGCGTGGTGCGGGTGTTCCACTCGGCGACCGCGTCTCCGGGCCGTGCGCCGTCCCGGTAGAAGTCCGCGCCGCTGTTGCCCTTGTCGGTCGCGGCGTACGCGTACCCCTGGGCGAGGACGCGGTCGGAGATCGCCTTGTCCGTGGCGTACTGCTTGCGCGTGCCCGGCGCCCCCGTGACGACGAGGCCGCCGTTCCAGCGGTCCGGCAGCCGGATCACGAACTGCGCGTCGTGCTGCCAGCCGTGCGTGGCGTTGAAGCGGGAGGAGTCCGGGAAGTAGCCGTCGATCTGGACGCCGGGAACACCGGACGGCACCTCGGTGCCACCGGCTGTCAGCCCGGCCTGGTCGGCCATGTCGGTGTACGGGGTGCCCGCGAGCCCGGCGGTGGTCAGATCGTCCAGACAGGCGCTGCGCTGCAGAGCCGCGCCCGGCACCCGCACTCGGTCCTGGCGGGAGCAGTGTCCTCCTCCGTCGGCCTGCGCGGCCGCGGGAGCCGGCTGGGTGAGCGCGACCGCGGTGAGGGCGGCGGCGAGGAACGGGACACCACGGGGCAGACGCATCAGGGCCTCCAGGCGCTGTGGAGCGGAGCTCAGGGCTGCCCCATCGTGCGGTCCCCTTGCGGCCGTATCCATGTGCTCGAACCACATGAGGGAACGGCCTGGCATGGGGGGCGAAGGCGGCCCGGGGCCGTCCCGCACCGGTGCCGGGCCCTCCGCCACCCGATCAGCTCGGCCGTACCGCCATCCTGTCCAGGGCTTCAAGGAGCCCGGGCAGCGACGGCCCCCGGCCCACCGGCAGGACCTCTCCGGGTTCCTCGTCGAGCAGGATGAAGGCGATGTCGTCGGTGCGGGCGACGAGCGACCAGCCGGGACCGTCGGCCCGCAGCGTCCGGGCGTCCCCCGACGCGAACGACGAACGGACCCGGCCCAGCGGCGGGGGCGTGTCGACATAGGCGCGCGCTTCCGCGAGCACGCGCCGGACCCCGCTGTGCCCGAGGGACCCGGCATCGACCCGTTCCACGGCGTCGGCCTGATCCGCCGTGGCGCCCGGGCCCGCGGAGTCGGTGCCGTCCTCGGCGGCGGTCCGGTCCGTGCCGTCGGCCGGCGCCCCCTCGGCGGCGGCGGTCCGGTCCTCGTCGGCGTCGTCGTCCGGGACACGCCCGTCCGCGACGGGCCCGCCGTCCGGCACGGGGAAGTCCGCGTCGTCGATCTGCTCCCGCCACTGTGCCCACTGCAGGGCGATCTCGTCGGCCCCCAGACGTCGCTGCGCCGGCCCCCACACGGACGTGTCCGGCGGCGTCAGAGCGGGCTGGTCGACGGAGTCGGGGCCGGGATCGTGCGGCGCGGGCACGCCGGGGGCCGCCACGGCGACCGCCAGGGGCCAGCCGGGCAGCGCGGTGACGACCGTACGCTCGTCCGGCGACAGCTCGTACTCCATCCCGCAGTCCCAGGACGCCACGGCCACGGCGACCAGCGACGCGTCGTCGATGACCACCGTCCACCGCGCACCGTCGCCGTCCTGGCCGAGCACCAGTCCGTAGCCGTCGGCCAGCGGCGGGAGACCGAGCGCCGCGCACGCCTCCACGTAGTCGTCGCCCAGCACACTCGGGAACTTCGCCGGCGTCAGCAACACCGCCGTGAGCACGTAGAGCGCATCTTCCGCGGCGGCGACGGTGTCCTCGTCCGTCCCGGCCATCCCAGCCTCCCCATCGGTTGGTCCAATGGCGCGCACCCTAGTGCGACCGGGAAGCCCTTGTCACGACTCCCAGACGCACCCGAGCTGCACTTTCCGGCTGGTCGGGGCGAATCGACCACCGGCCCCGGAGGGCCGGGTCAGGACGCGGGCAGCCCCAGAAGGTCCCGGGCCACCTCCCGCGGCGACGCGCCGCGCTGCCGCGCGAGGGCGATCACGGCCCGGCAGGCCAGCTCGTTCACCCCGAACGACAGCGCCTCCGGCGACACCCAGCCCGCCGCCTCGTCGATGCCCTCCTGGTCGTTCTCCGCGGCCGCCGCGACGTAGGCGGCGGCGGCATCGAAGAGATTGTGCGCACGCGGCTCCCCTCCGCCGTTCCCCCCGGTGCGCCGGACGGTGCGAGACCTGCGCCGGTTCTCGCGGATCCTGCCGAACAAGCGGACCACCTCCCCTGCCGGATGCCTCGGTCGGCGACCGCGCATCTCCCGCTCCCCAACGTAGAGTTGAAGCTCCTACGGCAGAAGGGGACGGGGACTGTGAAGCGCTACGAGCGGTTGCGGCAGATCCGGCGGATGGACCCTTACGAGGACGCGTCGGAGATCTATCGGCTGGCCTCGGCCTACGAGTTCCCGTGGGACTTCGCCCGCGCCCTGGAGCTGGCGCTGTACCGCACCTACGCCGTGCCGAGCATCGGCCGACTGCTGGCGCGGACGGCTGAGTTCACGGAGCGGGCGCAGAAGCGCTACGACGACACGGCGCTGCTGCTCGACGCCGTCGTCGAGCACGGCTTCGGCAGTGAGCAGGGCCGCACGGCCATCCGGCGCATCAACCAGATGCACCGCGCCTACGACATCACCAACGACGACATGCGGTACGTCCTGTGCACGTTCGTGGTGATCCCCAAGCGCTGGATCGACGCCTACGGCTGGCGCAGGCTGTCGCGTCACGAGATCGTCGCCTCCGCCGTCCACCACCGCACGCTGGGACGGCACATGGGCATCAAGGACGTTCCCACGTCGTACGAGGAGTTCGAGGCCTGCCTCGACGCCTACGAGGAGGCCCACTTCGCGTGGGACGAGGAGGCGCGCCGGGTCGCCGACGGCACCCTCGACCTCATGGCCTCCTGGTACCCCGGCGCCCTCGGACCGCTCCTGCGCACCGGCACCCTCGCCCTGCTCGACGAGCCCCTCCTGCGCGCGTTCCGGTACACGCCGCCGAGCGCCACCAGCCGCGCGATCGTGCGCCGCGCGGTGCGCCTGCGCGGGCGCGCGGTCCGCCTGATGCCACCGAGGCGTGCCCCGCACCACGCCCGGCAGAACAGGGAGATCAAGGGCTACCCGGACGGCTACCTGCTGGCGGAGCTGGGCACCCACCCGACCCCCGGCGTCCGGGGCTGCCCGGTCCGTCGGATCGGGGCGTCAGCCGCCGAGTGAGCCGAGGGTCTCGCGCAGCCAGCCCAGTTCGGCCCGGGACGTGGCTCGGGCGATGGTGAGGACGCCCCGTCGGAAGGGGTCGTCCAGCTCCTCGGCGCGCAGCGGCCGGTCACCGTCGTAGAAGAAGCTCGCCGGTTCCTCCAGGAAGGCCAGGCGGCGGCGCAGTACGCCGGCCTGGGCGCCGGCGTCGTCCAGGTGCCGGAGGAAGGCGAGGACCGTGAACCAGCGGTTCTCGTCGCTGATGTCACGCTTCGTCGGCTCGGCGAGCCGACGGCGCAGCTCCCGCCGTCCCTCCTCGGTGAGTGTCAGAACATGGCGCGGGGCCGCCACGGCGCCCGGCTGCGTGGCGCGCGCGAGGAGGCCCGCCGCTTCCAGGCGCTTGATCGCGGGGTAGAGCGTGCTCTCGGCGACGGGCCGGACGTGCCCGGTCAGAGCGCTGATGCGCTTGCGCAGCTCGTAGCCGTGCAGGGGTGCGTCGTACAGGAATCCGAGGATGGACAGTTCCAGCATGCCCGCATTCTCGCGCACGACCGTTGTACACCGGGCCTGCGATACTCCGCTCACCGAATACATCGGTTCCGATGTATTCTCTTGGAGGGGCGGCGAGGGCCGCGGCCCATCGAGGGAGGACGGAATGCGAGAGGCCCGGTTCGACAGTGAGGGAAGCCGCATCCGCTGGACGGAGACGCCGGGGGAGGAACCCGCGCGGGTGTACGTGCACGGTCTCGGCGCGATGTCGTCCGTGTACCACGCGCACATCGCGGCGCGTCCCGAACTCGCGGGACGGCGCAGCCTCTTCGTGGATCTGCCCGGTCACGGCATCAGCGACCGGCCCGCGCGCTTCGGCTACACCCTCGAGGACCACGCCGACGCCTTGGCCGCCGCGCTGGACGAGGCCGGCCTGTCCGGAGCCGAGCTGATCGCGCACAGCATGGGTGGCGCAGTCGCCGTCGTCCTCGCCCACCGGCGGCCCGAGCTGGTCTCCCGCCTGGTCCTCACGGAGGCCAACCTCGACGCCTGCCCGCCACCGACCGCCGGCAGCAGCGGCATCGCCGCCCATGAGGAGGACGACTTCGTCGACGGCGGCCACGCGCGCGTGCTGGAGCACGTCGGACCGGTGTGGGCGGCGACGATGCGGCTGGCCGACCCCCGGGCCCTGCACCGCTCCGCCGTGGGGCTGCGCCGGGGGTCGCGGCCCGTGATGCGCACCCTCCTCGAAGGGCTGCCGGTCGACCGGGTGTACCTGCAGGGCGAACGCAGCGGCGAAGTGCCGGGCCGACAGGCGCTGGAAGACGCGGGCGTGCGCGTGATGACCGTGCCGGGGGCCGGGCACAACGTCATGTTCGACCGGCCCGACGTCTTCGCGGCCGCGGTCGCGGGCCGGGGCTGATCGGTCAGTCCTCGCGCACGGCCAGCGCCAGGAAGCGGTCGTCCTCGTCGACGTACGACGTCATGCGCCATCCGGAACCGGCCAGCAGGGAGCGCAGACGGGGTTCGGCACGGAGGTCGTCCGGTGCGAGCTGCCGCCCCTGCCGTGCGGCGAGCGCCGCCCTGCCGATCGGGTGGAACAGGGCCAGCACCCCGCCGGGACGCACGACGCGTGCCAACTCCCGCAAGTCGCGCGCGGGATCGGGCAGGTGCGCGACCAGACCCGCCGCGAACACGGCGTCGAGCGAACGGGACCGCAGCGGCAGCGCGGCGACGTCGGTCAGCAGCAGCCGCCCGTCACGATCCCGTCCTGCCCGTGCGGCGGCCTGGAGCATCGCAGGGGTCAGGTCGGCCCCGATCACGAGGCCCGACGGTCCCACGGCCGCCCGAAGCGGCGTCAGGGCGCGGCCGGTACCGCACCCCGCGTCGAGCACGCGGTCCCCCTCCCGCAGCCCCAGCTGTGCGGCCGCCGCCTCGTAGGCGGGCCCGTCGTCGGGGAACCGGCTGTCCCAGTCGGCGGCACGGGCGCCGAAGAAGTCCTGCACGTGTGTGTGGTCGTCGCTCATGGTCCGCATGATCCCCCAAGCGCAGGGAGGACGCCGCAGCGCGCACGTTCGAGCATGACGCGATCGTTCCAGCGCTTCTCTGCGTCAGATAGCAACACCTTTCGCAATGCGCCCCCGTTGTGCGCCCTTGGCGGGACTAGCGTCCCGGGGCCATGGGACACCTGGACCACGCCGCCCTCGGCTGGCTGACCCCCGCGCTGTCGTACGCGATGGCCTGTACCGGCGCGGCCCTCGGACTGCGCTGCACCGTACGCGCCCTCGCCGCCACCGGGCGGGCGCGCCGCAACTGGCTCCTCACCGCGGCCTCGGCGATCGGCACGGGCATCTGGACGATGCACTTCGTCGCCATGCTCGGCTTCCGGGTCCACGGCACCGACATCCGCTACGACGTACCGCTCACCCTCATGAGCCTCCTCGTCGCCATGATCGTGGTCTGCGCCGGCGTCTTCGCGGTCGGCTACGGCCGCCACCGCGGGCGGGCACTCCTGCTCGGCGGGCTCACCACAGGTCTCGGCGTGGCCAGCATGCACTACCTCGGCATGGCGGCCGTGCGCCTGCACGGCGACGTGGGCTACGACCCGACGCGCGTCGGACTCTCCGTCCTCATCGCCGTCGCCGCGGCCACGGCGGCCCTGTGGGCGGCGCTCGACATCAGCTCGCCCCTCGCCGTCACCGGCGCCTCGCTGATCATGGGGGCGGCGGTCAGCAGCATGCACTACACCGGCATGTCCGCGGTGAGCGTGCGGGTCACGCCCTCCGGCGCGGCACTGCCCGGGGCCACGGCGATGCAGTTCGTCTTCCCCCTCGCCGTCGGCCTCGGGTCCTACCTCTTCCTGACCGCGGCCTTCGTCGCACTGTCACCGACGGCAGGGGAGCGGGAGGCCACCGTCTCGGCCCGGCGGCCCGTGGGGAGCGGCGCCCGGTGACGGGCCCCGGACCACGAAGTCCGGCGACCCGAGGCACCGACCGATCCCGCACCGAGCGAGGAGGCCATGCGCACACCCCGTACGACCACCGCGACCCGCGCCGGGACACCGCCGCCCCGGCCCGCCGTCCGCGGCCGTCGCGCGCACGCCGGACCACCGGCCGACGAGGACCGGACGGACCCCATGAGTGAGACACCCGACCCGGCGCCCACCCGCGCCCGCCGCGGGGGGATACGCCCGCGCACCGTGCGCGCCAGAATCATCTGCCTGCTGATGGTGCCCGTCGTGTCCCTGCTCGGTCTGTGGGCGTACGCCACCGTCACCACCGCCCAGGACATCGCCCGGCTGCGGCAGGTGCAGCGTGTGGACGCCCAGGTCAGGTCTCCCGTGAGCGCCGCCGTCGCCGCGTTGCAGGCCGAACGGCTCTCCGCGGTACGCCACACCAGCGATCCGTCGGCGGTGCGCAGCGGCGACTACCGGGAACTCTTCGCGCGCACCGACCGCGCGGTCGCGAGACTGCGGCTAGGCGACCGCCACACCGTCGCCGACAGCGAGGACCTCCCCGCCGATGTGGCCCGGCGGCTCGACGCCTTCGTCGACGGCGTCGAACGGCTCGGGCCACTGCGTGACACGGTCCTCGACCGCCGCACGGACTGGGAGGAGGCCTACCGCCGGTACACGACGACCATCGCGGCGGCCTTCCCGGTGGGCGGCGCGCTGAGCGGCGTCCAGGACGCCGATCTCGGCTCCGACGCGCGCGTACTGGTCGAGTTCGCCCGCGCGGGCGAGGCGCTGGCCCAGGAGGACGCGCTGCTCGCCGGCGCCCGCCTCGCCGACGGCCTCGACGGCGAGCGGCTGCGGCTGTTCACCGGAGCCGTCGACCGCCGCCGGACACTGACCGGATCCTCCGTCGCCGACCTGCGGGGCCCCGAACGCGCCGCCTGGCGGGAACTCGCCCAAAGCGGCGCCTACGCGAACCTGGGGGCGACCGAGGACAGGCTGCTCGCCCGCGGTGCGCAACCCCGGGGCATCGAGGCATCGGCGCCACGGGCCACCTGGGACGCCGCGCACGCGCGCGTGCGCGACGGGATGCGGACCATCGAACGGAACGCCGGGCGGGAGGTCGCCGACCGAGCCGACCCGTTCACGCGCGGCCTGCTCACCCCGGCCGGGGCCGCGGTCCTCCTAGGCCTGCTCTCCGTGGCCGCGTCGCTCGTCATCTCCGTCCGCATCGGCCGCGGCCTCGTGGTCGACCTGGTCGGCCTGCGCGACAGCGCCCTGCGGATCGCCAGGCGCAAGCTGCCCGAGGCCATGCGCAGACTGCGCGAAGGAGAGGAGATCGACATCGGTTCCGAGGCGCCACCCGGACCACCCGCCGAGGACGAGCCCGGTCAGGTCGCCGAAGCGCTGGACACCGTGCACCGTGCCGCCCTGCGGGCCGCGGTGGAACGCGCCGAACTGGCCAGTGGCATCTCCGGAGTCTTCGTCAACCTCGCCCGCCGCAGCCAGATCCTCGTCCACCGCCAGCTGAGCCTCCTGGACACCATGGAGCGCCGGTCCGAGGACCCCGACGAACTGAGCGACCTCTTCCGCCTCGACCACCTCACCACCCGCATGCGGCGCCACGCCGAAAGCCTGATCATCCTCTCCGGCGCGGCGCCCGGCCGGGCCTGGCGCATGCCGGTCTCCCTCACCGACGTGGTCCGCGCGGCCGTCTCGGAGGTCGAGGACTACGCGCGCGTGGAGGTGCGGCAACTGCCCGAGGCGTCCGTCGTCGGTACCGCCGTCGCCGACCTCACCCACCTCGTCGCCGAGATCATCGAGAACGCCGCCCAGTTCTCCCCACCCCACACCCGCGTGCGCGTCACCGGCGAGCCCGTCGGCAACGGCTACGCGATCGAGGTCGAGGACCGTGGGCTCGGCATGGGAAAGGACAGCCTCGCCGAGGCCAACCACCGCATCGCCCGGTCGGAGGCGCTCGACCTGTTCGACAGCGACCGGCTCGGTCTGTTCGTGGTCAGCCGGCTCGCCGCCCGGCACGACATCAAGGTCCACCTCAGGACCTCGCCCTACGGCGGCACCACCGCCGTCGTCCTGCTGCCCACCGCGCTCCTGCACGGCGAAGCGGCGACCCCCTCGCCCAGGGCCGCGCACGAGGCACCGCGGACCGAGGAGGACCTCCGCGCGCGCGTGCCCGGCCCCGCGGAACACCAGGAGACCGTCTCGGCACCGGACGACCGGCCTGCCCTGGCGGCCTTCGCACCGGTCAGGCCGGATTCGACGGCACCGACCCGGAACCCAGGAGCCCCCGCCTTGCGACTGCACCGTTCCCCCGGCGACCCGGCCGGCTCCGGCGACCCGGTTCTGCGGTCCGTGCCGGAGGAGCCCGACGGCCTCCCCCGGCGCACTCGGCAGGCCAGTCTCGCGCCCCAACTGCGCGACGGACGCCCCGCGGACCGCGCACAGCCGCGGCCGCGCGACGACGAACGCACCCCCGAGGCCGTCCGGGACCGTATGACGGCCTACCGGGACGGCTGGTCGCGTGGCGGGGGCCGGAGAGCCGGCCGCGGGGCACCGGGGGACGCCACGGGAGGCGGCAACAGCGACGAAGGAGACCCCGCATGATCCACGATCCCGGCCCGGGAACCGCCCGGCGGACCCGCGAACTCGACTGGCTGCTGGACGACCTCGTCCTACGGGTGGGCGACGTACGACACGCCGTGGTGCTGTCGAACGACGGCCTCGCCGTCGGCGCCTCGACCGGCCTCGGACGCGAGGACGCCGAGCACCTGGCGGCGGTCGCCTCCGGCTTCCACAGCCTGGCCAAAGGTGCCGGCCGCCACTTCGGTGCCGGGGGCGTGCGCCAGACCATGGTGGAGATGGACGACGGCTTCCTCTTCGTCGCCGCCGCCGGCGAAGGCTCCTGCCTCGCCGTCCTCACCGCCGTGACCGCGGACATCGGCCTGGTGGCCTACGAGATGGCACGTCTGGTGCGACGCGTCGGCGAGCACCTCCGCACCGCGCCGCGCGCCGCCGCACGGCCGCCCGCCGGCGGATGAACGGGGAGGGCGCGCGGATGACCGAAGACACCACGGGCGACCGCCGGGACCGGCCGGGCAGCCAGTGGTACGACGACGAGGCCGGACCGCTGGTGCGTCCCTACGCGATGACCGGCGGACGCACCCGCCCGGGCCCCGCGGGCACGGCGTTCGACCTGATCGCCCTCGTGACGCGTGTCCCAGGTGCACCGGGCGCCGACAACCCCGCGCTGGGGCCGGAACACCGGACCCTGAGCGGGCTGTGCCGCACGGAGGCCCAGTCGGTCGCCGAACTCGCCGCCGACGCCGACCTGCCCGTGGGCGTCGTCCGAGTGCTCCTCGGCGACCTGGTGGAACTCGGCTCGGTCACCGTCAGCCGTCCCGTACCCCCCGCGCAGTTGCCCGACGAACGGATCCTGCGCGAAGTGATCGACGGGCTCCGCGCCCTCTAGAGGAGGCCGACAACCATGACCGGCAACACCGTGCACGACCACCCGGACGGGGAGAAGTGAGCCATGGCCTCCGAACACTGCGACGCCGCGGACGGCGACACGGGCGCCTTGGCGTTGAAGATCCTGGTCGCCGGAGGGTTCGGCGTGGGCAAGACCACCCTGGTGGGGGCGGTCAGCGAGATCAGGCCGCTGCGTACGGAGGAACAGCTCAGCGAGGCCGGCCGGCTGGTGGACGACACGGACCGCGTCGACCGCAAGGTCACCACGACCGTCGCCATGGACTTCGGGCGCATCACCATCCGCTCCGGTCTTTCCCTGTACCTCTTCGGGACACCGGGTCAGGACCGCTTCTGGTTCCTGTGGGACGAGCTCTCCCAGGGAGCACTCGGCGCCGTCGTCCTCGCGGACACCCGGCGCCTCACCGACTGCTTCCCGGCGGTGGACTACTTCGAGCACCGGCGCATCCCGTTCGTCGTGGCGGTCAACTGCTTCACGGGAGCACGCCGCTACGACGCCGACGACGTGCTGCGCGCCCTCGACCTCGACCGGGGGACGCCCGTGGTGCTGTGCGACGCCCGGGACCGCGCCTCGGGCAAGGAGGTGCTCATCCGGCTCGTCGAGTACGCCGGGCGGATGCACACCGCCCGACTGCTCGACTCCGTGCGCTGACCGCGTCGCGCGTCGGACCGGACGGGCCTCAGTCCGCCACGGCCCTCTGCGCCAGGACCTTGTCCACGGTGACGCGGACGAGCAGTTCGCCCGGGACGCCGTTGCGGGCCCCGAACTCCGCAGCACGCTCCTCGCCCATGTACCGGGCACCGATGCGCTCTGCCCAGAGCCGGAGGTCCGCGAGGTCCTCCGAGATCCGCGCACGCCCCTGCAGCACCACGAAGTCGAAGGGCGGCCGGTCGTCGTCCACGCACAGGGCGACGCGGCCGTCGCGGACCAGGTTGCGTCCCTTCACCGTGTCCTTGCCGGTGTTGAACACCACGTCGTCCCCGTCGAGCAGGAACCAGATCGGGGCCACGTGCGGGCTGCCGTCCGCCCGGACGGTCGACAGCTTCGCGGTGCGGGTGCCGTCCGTGACGAACGCCCGCCACTCCTCATCGGTCATCTTCTCTGCCATGCCCCCATCCTCCTTGCCCGGAGCACGGGCGTGGGGAAGGCTGGCGGACAGATCCTCCGGCCAGGGGGAGACCATGCATACGGGGACAACACGGGGAGTTCGGACCATGGTGCAGAACCAGGGACTCGGCTGGCTGCTGGACGACCTGACCGGGCGGGTGGAACACGTCCGGCACGCGTTGGTGCTGTCCAACGACGGGCTGGTGACCGGGGCGAGTACGGGCCTGCGGAGGGAGGACGCCGAGCACCTCGCCGCCGTCTCGTCCGGACTGCACAGCCTGGCCAAGGGCTCGGGCCGCCACTTCGGGGCCGGGCAGGTGCAGCAGACGATGGTCGAGTTCGACGACGCCGTCCTGTTCGTCACCGCCGCAGGCTCGGGCAGTTGCCTGTGCGTGCTCAGCGGCGCCGAGGCGGACATCGGGCAGATCGCCTACGAGATGACGCTGCTGGTGAACCGGGTCGGTGAACACCTCGACGTCGACGCGCGACAGCCGGGTCGCATAGCGCCGACGGAGTTCTGACCTGGGGTTCTCATCCTCGGGTGAGGTCGGCCGGAGAGTTTTCCACAGGCCCGTCGCCGAGTCCGCGCCGGCGGCTACGGTTCTTGTGTCAGGCGGGCGCGGACGGCGCCGGCCGCACACTCCACGGGGGAGACGAGCATGTCCGGCAACACCCTCACGCACGAAACGACGGCCTCCGCAGACCGGATCGGCACCACCCGCGGCACATCCCTCGCGCCCGGCCGAGCGGCACGCGAACTCGGACTCAAGCGCAGCGAGTTCGCTCTCGCGGTACACCTCGGCCGCGTCCGCACGCTGCCCGACGAAGGGGGAGGGGGAGGCGGGCGGGTGGCCCGCGACGAGATCGAGAGGATCCGGACGCAACAGGGCTTCCCCGAAGGACTGCGGGAGAGTGTCCGCTGCGTCGGGACCGCGGAGGCCGCGGCTCTCCTGGAAGTGACCAGGGCCCGCTTCACCCGCCTCGCACGGCTGGGCCTTCTGGTGCCCGTGTCGTTCTACGTCAACCGGTACCGAGCCGTCGTCTGGCTCTACCTGGCCGACGATTTGCGGCAGTTCGCGTCCGACGAGGGGAACGGCGCACTCCTGAAGGGCCGTACACCGGAGGGACTGCGGGACCAGTTGACGGAGGGCCTGGACCTGCGCCCCCGCAACTGGCGGGGCCGGCACCTGGGATTCCTGCTCCGCCGGGCCGACGACCCGTGGTCCCGGGCCGCGGCCGTGGCGTCGCTGCTCGACCCGGTGGAGGTGTCGGAGGTCGTCAGGGACCCCTACGAACGTTCCCACCTGTTGCGGTTCCGCCCGGCCCAGCCGTTCCACGGGACCCCCGGCTCCCCGGCCGCGCAGCTCGCCGAGGAGATCATGACGGCGACCGACCCCGACGAGATCGACTGGCTCCGCGCGGACCTGGCGGGCGCGGTGGACGTCGCTCGCGGGCAGCGCCCGGCCCCTCGCCCTGTCCCGAGGGTGGCCGAGCACGGCCCCGCACCGAGGGACCCGCACCCGCCGCGCCGAGCGCCGCACCCGGAACTCCACCCGGTGCAGAGCCCGCCCCCGCCCGGCCCCGCGCCCCGCCCGCCCGGGGCCGAGGCCCCCGGACGGATTCGCGGCATGTTCACCAGACTGTGGCGCGCGGGCCCGTGACCTACAGCGCCCGGAAGAGCCCTTCCTGCACGACGGAGACCAGCATGCGTCCCTGCGTGTCGTAGATCCGGCCCCGGGCCAGACCCCGCCCGCCGGTAGCGATGGGCGACTCCTGGTCGTAGAGGAACCACTCGTCGGCACGGAACGGCCGGTGGAACCACATGGCGTGGTCCAGCGACGCCATGTCGAAGCCCCGCGGCCCCCACAGAGGCTCCACCGGGATGCGCACGGCGTCCAGCAGCGTCATGTCGCTGGCGTAGGTCAGGGCGCAGGTGTGCACGAGCGGATCGTCACCGAGCGGCCCGACCGCGCGCATCCACACGGCGCTGCGCGGTTCGGCCTCCTCGACCTCCTCGGCGCTCCAGCGCAACCGGTCCACGTAGCGGATGTCGAAGGGCTGGCGGCGGGCCATCCGTTCGAACTGCTCGGGCAGCGCCCCCAGGTGCTCCCGCACCTCGTCCGTGACCGTCGGCAGCGACTCGGGGTCCGGGACCTTGCGGGCCGGCGGCAGCTGGTGCTCGAAACTCCCCTGTTCAGGCTTGTGGAAGGAGGCGGTGAGCGTGAAGATCGTGCGGCCCTGCTGCACGGCCGTGACCCGGCGCGTCGTGAAGGACCGGCCGTCCCGGTCCCGCTCGACCTGGTACACGATCGGCACGCCCGGGCGTCCCGGGCGCAGGAAGTACGCGTGGAGCGAGTGCACCGGGCGCTCGCCGTCCGTGGTGCGTCCCGCGGCGACCAGGGCCTGGCCGGCGACCTGGCCGCCGAAGACCCGCTGCAGCGACTCCTCGGGGCTGCGGCCGCGGAAGATGTTGACCTCGATCTGCTCCAGGTCGAGCAGGGACACGAGGCTCTCGGCCGGATTCGTCATGAGTGGGCTTCTCCTGTGCTCACAGCTGGCCTACATCGGTGACGCGGACGACCGCCCGGCCCTCCGCGTCGGAGGCTGTGAGGTCGACCTGCGCGCTGATGCCCCAGTCGTGGTCGTCGTTCGGGTCGTCGAAAATCTGCCGGACTCGCCACAACCCGTTCTGCGGCTCCTCCTCGATCACCAGCAGCTTGGGGCCGCGGGCGTCCGGGCCGGTGCCGAGGTCCTCGTACTCGTCCCAGTACTTGTCCATGGCCTCGCCCCACGCGTCGGCGTCCCAGCCGGCGTCGCCGTCCATCTCACCCAACTGCTCGACCTGGTCGAGGGCGGCAAGCTCGACACGGCGGAACATGGCGTTGCGGACCAGGACGCGGAAGGCGCGCGCGTTGGCGGTGACCGGCCGCACCTGGTCGGCCTTCTCCTGCGCCTCCTCGGCGGTCATCTCCTCCGGGTTGGCGAGCTGCTCCCACTCGTCCAGCAGGCTGGAGTCGACCTGGCGCACCATCTCGCCGAGCCATTCGATCAGGTCCTGCAGGTCGTCGGACTTCAGGTCGTCCGGCACGGTGTGGTCCAGCGCCTTGTACGCGCTCGCGAGGTAGCGCAGCACGATGCCCTCGGTGCGGGCCAGCTCGTAGTGGGAGACCAACTCGGTGAAGGTCAGCGCCCGCTCGTACATGTCGCGGATGACGGACTTGGGCGACAGCGGGTGGTCACCGACCCACGGGTGGCTCCTGCGGTACGTGTCGTACGCGTGGAAGAGCAGCTCCTCCAGGGGCTTCGGGTACGTGATGTCCTGGAGGCGCTCCATGCGCTCCTCGTACTCGACACCGTCCGCCTTCATCGCGGCCACGGCCTCACCGCGCGCCTTGTTCTGCTGGGCGGCGAGGATCTGCCGCGGGTCGTCCAGGGTGGACTCCACGACGGACACCATGTCCAGCGCGTACGACGGCGATTCCGGGTCCAGCAGCTCGAACGCGGCCAGGGCGAACGTGGACAGCGGCTGGTTCAGCGCGAAGTCGTGCTGCAGGTCCACCGTGAGACGGACGATGCGCCCCTCGGCGTCCGGCCGGTCGAGTTTCTCGACGATGCCGCCGTCCAGCAGCGAGCGGTAGATGGCGATCGCCCGCCGGATGTGCCGCAACTGCTGCTTGCGCGGCTCGTGGTTGTCCTCCAGCAGGTGCCGCATCGCCGCGAACGCGTCACCGGGCCGGGCGATCACCGACAGGAGCATGGTGTGCGTCACCCGGAACCGGGACGTCAGCGGCTCCGGCTCCGAGACGATGAGCTTGTCGAACGTGCTCTCCGACCAGGCCACGAAGCCCTCGGGAGCCTTCTTCCGGACGACCTTGCGCCGCTTCTTCGGGTCGTCACCGGCCTTGGCGAGCGCCTTCTCGTTCTCGACGACGTGCTCGGGCGCCTGGGCGACGACGAAGCCCTCCGTGTCGAAGCCCGCGCGTCCGGCCCGGCCGGCGATCTGGTGGAACTCACGGGCCCGCAGCGTGCGCACCCGGCTGCCGTCGTACTTGGTGAGGGCGGTGAACAGCACCGTCCGGATGGGGACGTTGACTCCCACACCGAGCGTGTCCGTCCCGCAGATCACCTTCAGCAGGCCGGCCTGCGCCAGCTTCTCCACCAGTCGCCGGTACTTGGGCAGCATGCCCGCGTGATGCACACCGATGCCGTGCCGGACGTAACGGGAGAGGTTGCGGCCGAACTTCGTGGTGAAGCGGAAGTTGCCGATCAGCTCGGCGATCCGCTCCTTCTCCTCACGCGTGCACATGTTGATGCTCATCAGCGCCTGCGCCCGCTCCACCGCCTGCGCCTGCGTGAAGTGCACGATGTAGACGGGGGCCTGCCGCGCCGCCAGCAGATCGGTGAGCGTCTCGGTGAGGGGCGTGTAGCGGTACTCGTAGGAGAGCGGCACCGGCCGGGTGGCCGAGCGGACCACCGCCGTGGGACGGCCGGTACGGCGTGCGAGGTCCTTCTCGAAGAAGGAGACGTCACCGAGCGTCGCCGACATCAGGACGAACTGGGCCTGCGGCAGTTCCAGCAGAGGGATCTGCCAGGCCCAGCCGCGGTCCGGTTCCGCGTAGAAGTGGAACTCGTCCATGACGACCTGCCCGACGTCCGCGTGCTTGCCGTCACGCAGCGCGATCGACGCCAGGACCTCGGCGGTGCAGCAGATGACCGGGGCGTCGGCGTTCACGGAGGCGTCGCCGGTCAGCATGCCGACGTTCTCGGTGCCGAAGATCTTGCACAGCTCGAAGAACTTCTCCGACACCAGTGCCTTGATCGGAGCCGTGTAGAAGGTGACCTCGTCCCGGGCCAGCGCGGCGAAGTGGGCGCCTGCCGCGATCATGCTCTTGCCGGACCCGGTGGGCGTCGACACGATCACGTTCGCGCCGGAGACCGCCTCGATCAGCGCCTCCTCCTGGTGGGGGTAGAGCGTGAGACCGCGCTCCTGCGCCCACGCCTCGAAGGCTTCGTACAGGGCATCGGGGTCGGCGGTCCGCGGCAGCTGATCGATGAGGGTCACGCCCCCATCTTGCCTGGCCTCGGTCGCGATGGGGGAATCGGCTGTCCGCGTGAAGATCACGAACGCTACGCTGGGTCGCCGACGAGGCAAGAGCGGACCCGGACAACTGCACAGCGGCACACGAGGAATGGGGCGGGCAACGGCGATGATGGGACCAGCACACTCACTCTCGGGCGCCGCGGCGTGGCTCGGCGTCGGGGCGGCGACCACCGCCGCGGGGTACCCGATGCCCTGGCCGGTGCTGCTCGCCGGAGCGCTGATCTGCGCGGGAGCGGCGCTCGCCCCGGACCTCGACCACAAGGCGGCCACCATCTCCCGGGCCTTCGGACCCGTCTCACGGGGGCTGTGCGAGATCGTCGACAAGCTGTCCTACGCCGTCTACAAGGCCACGAAGAAGCAGGGCGACCCACGGCGCTCCGGCGGACACCGCACGCTGACCCACACCTGGCTCTGGGCGGTCCTGATCGGGGCGGGGGCCTCGGCGCTGGCGGTCACGGGCGGGCGCTGGGCGGTGCTGGCACTCCTCTTCGTGCACATGGTGCTCGCCATCGAGGGCCTGCTCTGGCGGGCGACCCGCGGCTCCAGCAGCGACGTGCTGGTCTGGCTGCTCGCCGGGACCAGTGCCTGGATCATCGCCGGGATACTGGACAAGTCGGACGGCGGCTCGGACTGGCTCTTCACCGCGCCGGGACAGGAGTACCTGTGGCTCGGGCTGCCGATCGTGCTCGGCGCCCTCGTCCACGACATCGGGGACGCGCTGACCGTCTCGGGCTGCCCGATACTCTGGCCGATACCGGTGGGCCGCAAGCGCTGGTACCCGATCGGCCCGCCGAAGGCCATGCGGTTCCGGGCGGGCAGCTGGGTCGAGCTGAAGGTGCTGATGCCTGCGTTCATGCTGCTCGGGGGAGTGGGCGGCGCGGCCGCGCTGAACTTCATCTGAGGGTCGCTGCCCCGGCCCGCTCAGCCCGGTGTGCCCGAGCCCTGTCCCTCGCCTCCGCCGTAGCGCCGCTCGAAGCGCGCGACACGGCCCTCGGAGTCCACCGTCCGTGCCTTGCCCGTGTAGAAGGGGTGACTCTCCGAGGAGATCTCCACGTCGACCACCGGGTAGGTCTCGCCGTCGTCCCACGCGATGGTCTGGTCGCTGGTGGCCGTGGACCGGGTGAGGAAGGCGTACCCGGCGCTGCGGTCACGGAAGACGACGGGCTGGTACTCGGGGTGCTTGTCCTGCTGCATGAGTGCTCCTCGTACGGCGCGGATCGTCGGGACGGCGGCGGATCACCGCCGTGGGGGGCGTCAGCCGGGCAGCGAGTCCTCGTCGACGACGTGCATCGCGGCCTCCTCGGCGGAGGCCGCCGCCCCGTCGATTCCGACGTCCAGGGCGACCAGCGCCGGCTCCTCGTCCTCGTGAGCCCCCTCGTCGGGCGCCACGAGCCGACCGGAGCGGTCCGCGCCGACCTCGTTGTCCAGCAGTTCTCCGTCGGTGCCGTCGGAGTCTCCCAGTCCGTCACCGTCGGGTGCGAGCACGTCCGGCCGCTCCTCGGCGAGCCGCTGCTCCAGCGTCTCGCCTGCCTGCCGTTCGGCCGCCGTCACGCCGGTGTGCTCCACCGCCCAGGGGCGCTCAGGCGGGGACCAGCCACGGTCGAGCGGATCGTCGACACCGTCGTTCTCGAGGGTGTCCTCCCCGTCGAGCAGCCCGGTGTCCTCCCGCTGCTCGGATCCGTCGGGCTGGTAGACGTCGTCTCCCCATCCGTCGGCGCTGTTCACGGGTACCTCCAGGGGGTGGGGACCGGCCCCTTCTCACCGTGGACCGCGGCGGGCCGCCGCTGCACGGGGCACAGGCGTCGCCCGTCACGAACCGCACGGTTCCCGGGCCTACCCCGAGCCGGTGCCTGCTTCCAGCCTTCCACTCCCGTTCGGGACCGCGCAACGCCACAGCCGTCGACCGGGTACCCGGTGCTTCGGCCCGCTACGCCGAGTGTGCCGGTGCCGCCCGCCCCGCTTCCGCCCGGCCCACCGCCCGGCCCACCGCCCGGCCGGAGCCGAGCGGTGGGGTGCCTCGGTTCCGGCCGGAGGGTGCCCGTCGGGGCCGGGTCAGCCGTGCCACGAGCGCCAGAGCGCCGCGTACGCCCCGTCCGCCGCGACCAGCTCGTCGTGGCTGCCCAGCTCGCTGATCCGCCCCTTCTCGACGACGGCGATGACGTCCGCGTCGTGGGCGGTGTGCAGACGGTGTGCGATCGCGACGACGGTCCGGCCGTCGAGGACACGCGCGAGGGACTGTTCGAGGTGGCGGGCCGCCCGGGGATCGAGCAGGGACGTCGCCTCGTCCAGGACCAGGGTGTGCGGGTCGGCCAGCACCAGGCGGGCCAGCGCGATCTGCTGGGCCTGGGCCGGGCTGAGCGTGAAGCCGCCCGAGCCGACCTCGGTGTCCAGGCCCTCGTCGAGTCCCCGGGACCAGTCGTCCGCGTCGACCGCGCCCAGCGCCGCCCACAGCTCGGCGTCGGTTGCTCCGGTCCGGGCGAGGCGCAGGTTGTCGCGCAGGGAGCCCACGAACACGTGGTGCTCCTGGTTGACGAGGGCAACGTGCGAGCGGACCGATTCGGCGGACATCCGGGACAGCTCGGCGCCGCCCAGGGTGACCCGGCCGTCGCGGGGGCCGTAGATGCCGGCCAGCAGCCTGCCCAGCGTCGACTTGCCGGCGCCCGAGGGCCCGACCAGCGCGAGCCGGGTGCCGGGGGCGACCTCCAGCGACACCTTGCGCAGGACGTCCACGCCCTCGACGTAGCCGAAGTGCACGCGGTCGGCGTGCACGTGCCGCCCGTCGGGGGCCAGCGCGGGGTCACCGGCCTCGGGCTCGATGTCCCGCACTCCCACCAGCCGCGCCAGGGACACCTGCGCGACCTGCAGCTCGTCGTACCAGCGCAGGATGAGGCCGACCGGGTCGACGAGCATCTGCGCGATCAGC
This sequence comes from Streptomyces sp. NPDC047853, assembly GCF_043204535.1. Classification (NCBI taxonomy): domain Bacteria; kingdom Bacillati; phylum Actinomycetota; class Actinomycetes; order Kitasatosporales; family Streptomycetaceae; genus Streptomyces; species Streptomyces sp. NPDC047853. The sequence continues at coordinate 27,307 of NZ_JBIDCI010000035.1, forward strand.
GCCGCCGTGGTCAGCTGACCGACCCCGATCCAGCCCTGCAGGACGAACACGCCGCCGATCAGCAGGACGGAGGAGAGCACGGTCACATGGGTGACGTTGATGACCGGGAAGAGCACCGACCGCAGCCAGAGCGTGTAGCGCTCCCAGGCCGTCCACTCGATGATCCGCCGCTCCGACAGCTCGATGCGACGGGCGTCGAGGCGGTGGGACTCCACGGTGCGGCCGGCGTCCACGGTCTCGGCGAGCGCGGCGGCGACGGCGGCGTACCCGGCGGCCTCCGAGCGGTAGGCGGCGGGCGCCCGCCGGAAGTACCAGCGGCAGCCGACGACCAGCAGCGGCACCGCGATCAGCACCGCGGGCGCCAGCGGCGGCGCCGTGATCACGAGCCCGCCGAGCAGCAGCACCACCCACACGGCACCGATGGCCAGCTGCGGCACGGCTTCGCGCATGGCATTGGCGAGCCGGTCGATGTCCGTCGTGATCCGGGAGAGCAGATCACCGGTACCGGCCCGTTCCAGCACGCCGGGCGGCAGCCTGACCGACCGCACGAGGAAGTCCTCGCGCAGATCGGCCAGCATCCGCTCGCCCAGCACGGCTCCGCGCAGCCGCACCTCCCGCACGAACACGGCCTGGACGACGAGCGCGAGCACGAACAGCGAGGCGGTGAGCCCGAGGTTCAGCTCGCGCGACTCGTCCGACACCCGCTCCACCAGCCCGCCCAGCAGGTAGGGGCCCGCCATGGAGGCGATCACCGCGACGGTGTTGACGGAGACCAGGAGGAGGAACGCCCGGCGGTGCCGGCGCAGCAGCTCTCCCGTGTACGCGCGTACGGTCGCGGGTGCCCCGACGGGCAGGGTGCTCGCCGTGGTCGGGGCCGCCGGGTCGTACGACGGTGGCGCGACGCCGATCATGCCGTCTCCTCGATCTCTTCCAGTCGGCGCAGTACGTCGTCATCGACGAGGGCGCCGTCGTCCGGGGTCTTCTCGCGGTCGCGCGGGTTCTCACCGTTCAGCGCCGGCCGACCTTTCAGGGCCGGCTCCGGGCCGCCTCCGGCCGCGGGGACCGTCTGCCCGCGCGCCGCGGTCTCCTCGTCGGTCTCACGGGTCACCACCGCGCGGTACCGGGGGTCGGTGTGCAGCAGTTCCCGGTGGCCGCCGACCGCGGCGACCTCGCCGTCGTGCAGGAAGACGATCCGGTCCGCGCGGTCCAGCAGCAGCGGCGACGAGGTGAACACCACGGTGGTCCGACCGGCGCGCAGCGTCCGCACGCCTTCCGCGATCCGCGCCTCGGTGTGCGAGTCCACGGCCGAGGTCGGCTCGTCCAGGACGAGTGCCTCCGGGTCCGTGATCAGCGACCGGGCCAGGGCCAGCCGCTGGCGCTGGCCGCCGGACAGCGAGCGTCCGCGTTCGGTGATGCGGGCGTCCATCGGGTCGTCCACGCCCGGGGACCCCTGCGTGAGCGCCGCCAGCACGTCGTCGCACTGGGCCGCGGCCAGCGCGTCCTGCGCGGCGACCGCGCCGGAGGCGGGCACGTCGAGCAGTTCCCGCAGCGTGCCGGAGAGCAGAACCGGGTCCTTGTCCTGGACCAGCACGGCGGTGCGGGCGGACTCCAGCGGCAGTTCGTCGAGCGGCACGCCGCCGAGCAGCGCCGACTCGCCCTGCTCCGAGGGATGCCCACCGAGCCGTTCCGCGAGCCGTCCGGCCGCGTCCGGGTCGCCGCACACCACGGCGGTGAACCGGCCCCTCGACGCCAGGAGACCGGTGGCCGGGTCGTACAGATCCCCGGTCGGTACCTCGGCGGGGCGGGAGCCGGCGGTGTCGGTGGCCCGCTCCAGGGCGAGCACCCGCGCGGCCCGCTTGGCCGACGGCCGGGAGAAGGAGTACGCCATGGCGATCTCCTCGAAGTGCCGGAGAGGGTAGGTGAGGAGCATGACGGAGCTGTACACGGTGACGAGTTCACCGACCCCGATGCGGCCCTGGCGGGCGAGATGCACGCCGTGCCAGACCACGCCGACCAGCAGCAGCCCCGGCAGCAGTACCTGGATCGCGGAGATCAGGGACCACATCCGGGCGCTGCGCACGGCAGCGTGGCGCACCTCCTGGGAGGCGCTGCGGTAGCGGTCGAGGAAGAGCTCCTCGCCGCCGATGCCGCGCAGCACCCGCAGCCCGGCGACGGTGTCCGAGGCGAGTTCGGTGGCGTGCCCGGCCTTCTCGCGCTGGACGTCGGCCCGTCGGGTGGCCCGCGGCAGCAGAGGCAGCACGGCGAGGGCGAGTACCGGCAGACCGAGGATCACGACGACGCCGAGCGCCGGCTCGTAGACGACCAGGGCGACACAGACCAGCACGATCGTCAGCGCCGCCGCCGTGAAGCGGGAGACGGCCTCCACGAACCAGCCGATCTTCTCCACGTCGCCGGTGGAGACGGCCACGACCTCGCCCGCGGCGACCCGGCGGGTCAGCGCCGCGCCCAGGACCGCGGTCTTGCGGGCCAGCAGTTGCTGGACCCGGGCCGCCGCGGTGATCCAGTTGGTGACGGCGGCACGGTGCAGGAAGGTGTCGCCGAGCGCGTTGCCGACGCAGCACAGGGCCAGGAGGCCGCCCGCGAGGGCGAGTCGGGCGCCGGACCGGTCGACGACGGCCTGGACGGCGACACCCACGCAGAACGGCAGGGCGGAGACGGAGACGAAGTGCACCATGCCCCAGGCCAGGGCCTTGAGTTGTCCTCCCAGCTGGTTGCGGAACAGCCACCACAGGAAGCGGGGGCCCGAGCGCGCGTCCGGTACGCCCGGGTCGGGATACGGAAGGTCTTGGATCTGCATGACGTCCCAGTGGCTCGTGTCAGGGGGTGCCGTTGCGATACGGCGGCAAGAGACTGCAAACCGTGCAAGGTTCGCGTCGCGGCATGCCCAAAATCAAGCGGTTTTCCGCACGGGGACACGAATCCGGCTGCCGTCCGCCTAACCCCTTCACGACGGGTGCCGCGCCGGTGCGACCATGGACCGATGCGTAGGGGTGGTGCACGGCGAACGGCGGTCGCTCTGACGCTCCTCGGATCCTTGCTGGCGACGGTGTCCGCCTGCGGCGACCCGTCCGGGCCCGGGGCGGGCGCCCGGGCGAGCGGGCCCGCCGGAGGGGCGGGAGCGAGTGGTGCGACGGCCGACCCGACCCGCATTCCCGGCGTCGGCGACCGTCTGCAGCGGCTCGTTCCCGCCGACTCCCGTCAGGTCGTCGCGGTCTACGGACAGGACAGGGACTCCGCCGACTCCACGGTCGTGCTGTACACGAAGCGGGGCTCCGGCTGGCAGCGCGTGCGCCGTTGGGCGGCGCACAACGGTACGAAGGGGTGGACGACGGACCACCGCGAGAACGACCGGCGCAGCCCCGTCGGCGTCTTCACGCTCAGCGACGCCGGGGGCGTCCTCCCGGACCCCGCACCGGCTCCCGGCGCCGGCCTGCCCTACACGCGGTCCGCCGCCTTCGCGGCACCGAGGTGGTGGAAGAAGTCCTACTGGCACGACTTCGACTACGTGATCGCCATCGACTACAACCGGGTCAAGGGCACCCCGCCGAACGATCCGACCCGTCCGCGGGGCGCGTCCGAGGGGGGTGGCATCTGGCTGCACATGGACCACGGCAGTGGCACGTCCGCCTGCGTGAGCCTGCCCAAGCCGGCCATGGAGCATCTGCTGCGCACACTGGACCCGGACCTGCACCCGGTGGTGGTCATGGGGGACAGGGAGCACCTGCGGCTCTGAGGGCGCGCCCCCGGTCACCCGGTCCGGTCGCCCCCCATGACGCCGGGGCCGTCGACCAGCGTGTCCAGCAGCCCGCCGAGCACCGTACGCTGCTCGCCCGTCAGCGGCGCCAGGATCTCCTCCGCGGCGGAGCGGCGCGCGCCGTGCAGCTCCCGCAGGGCCGCGCGTCCGTCGTCGGTGAGTTCGATCCGGATCACCCTGCGATTGGCCGGGTCCGGGACGCGGCGGACCTTCCCCGCGGCTTCCAGACCGTCGACCAGCGTCGTCACCGCCCGGGGCACCACCTCCAGACGCTCGGCCAGGTCGGCCATGCGGGGCGGCGAGCCGTAGTGCGCCAGCGTGCGCAGCAGCCGGGACTGGGCCGGTGTGATGCCGAGGTCGCGGTGTTCGAGATGGCGCTTCTGGATGCGGTGCACCCGGCGCGTGAGCCGCAGCAACTGCTCGGCGAGCAGGCCGTCGGGATCGGGGGCGGTCATACGGGAACAATATCAGGACTACGTTCATTGTGAGTATAGGTAACAATGAGCTACGATCCGCAAGGTGGCCTTTCCGCTCGTCGACCCCCGTAGGAGCCCATGCATCCCGACCACGAGTCCGCCTGGACCGCACCCGCCGAGGCGAAGGAACAGCCGCGGCAGGTGCGCCGCATTCTGAGACTCTTCCGCCCCTATCGCGGCCGGCTCGCGATCGTCGGCCTGCTCGTCGGTGCCGCGTCGCTCGTGTCGGTCGCCACGCCCTTCCTGCTCAAGGAGATCCTCGACGTCGCCCTCCCCGAGGGGCGCACGGGCCTGCTGAGCCTGCTCGCCCTCGGCATGATCCTCGGCGCCGTCCTCACCAGCGTCTTCGGTGTCCTGCAGACGCTGATCTCGACGACCGTCGGCCAGCGCGTCATGCACGACCTGCGCACCGCCGTCTACGGCCGGCTGCAGCAGATGTCCCTCGCCTTCTTCACCCGCACCCGCACCGGCGAGGTCCAGTCCCGCATCGCCAACGACATCGGCGGCATGCAGGCCACCGTCACGTCGACGGCGACCTCCCTGGTCTCCAACCTCACCAGCGTGATCGCCACGATCGCCGCCATGGTCGTCCTGGACTGGCGCCTCACCGTCGTCTCGCTGCTCCTCCTGCCGGTGTTCGTGTGGATCAGCCGCCGCGTCGGACGGGAACGCAGGAAGATCACAACCCGGCGCCAGAAGCAGATGGCCGCGATGGCCGCCACGGTGACCGAGTCGCTCTCCGTCAGCGGCATCCTGCTGGGCCGCACGATGGGGCGTACCGACTCGCTCACCCGGGCCTTCGCCGACGAGTCGGAGGGCCTGGTCGACCTGGAGGTCAGGTCGAACATGGCGGGCCGCTGGCGGATGGCGGTCATCACGATCGTCATGGCCGCCATGCCGGCCGTCATCTACTGGACCGCCGGCATCGCCCTCCGCTTCGGCGGCCCCGAGGTCTCGCTCGGCACGATCGTCGCCTTCGTCTCGCTCCAGCAGGGGCTCTTCCGTCCGACCGTGAGCCTGCTGTCGACCGGCGTCCAGATCCAGAGCTCGCTCGCGCTCTTCCAGAGGATCTTCGAGTACCTCGACCTGCCGATCGACATCACCGAACGGGACGACCCGCGCCACCTCGACCACATCAAGGGCGAGGTCCGGTTCGAGAACGTCGAGTTCCGCTACGACGGCACGGACCGCCCGGTCCTCGACGGCATCGACATCACCGTCCCCGCGGGCAGCAGCCTCGCCGTCGTCGGCCCGACCGGAGCCGGCAAGTCCACCCTCGGCCACCTCGTGCCGCGGCTGTACGACGTGACGGGCGGCCGGGTCACCCTGGACGGGGCCGACGTGCGCGACCTCGACTTCGACACCCTCGCCCGCGCGGTCGGCGTCGTCTCGCAGGAGACGTACCTCTTCCACGCCTCGGTCGCGGAGAACCTGCGCTTCGCCAAGCCGGACGCCACCGACGCGGAGCTGGAGGCGGCGGCGCGGGCGGCCCAGATCCACGACCACATCGCCGCCCTGCCCGACGGGTACGACACGGTCGTGGGCGAGCGAGGCCACCGCTTCTCCGGCGGTGAGAAGCAGCGCCTGGCCATCGCCCGCACCATCCTCCGCGACCCGCCCGTGCTCGTCCTCGACGAGGCCACCAGCGCCCTGGACACGCGCACCGAGGCCGCCGTGCAGGAGGCGATCGACGCCCTGTCCGCCAACCGCACCACCATCACCATCGCGCACCGCCTGTCCACGGTCCGGGACGCCGACCGCATCGTGGTCCTCGACTCGGGGCGCCTGGCGGAACAGGGCACGCACGAGGAATTGCTGGCGCAGGAGGGCAGGTACGCGGCACTGGTGCGCCGGGACGCCCGACTGGAGCCGACAAGATGACGATATGCCGGGTTTGCGTGTAGATGGGGGTTACCGTGCCCGCATGCAGACGAACACTCCGCCACGCAGTGCGAGAGGCACGAGGAGAACGATCCGACTGACGCGCCGGGGCCGTATCGCCCTGATCGTGACCGGCGCCGTCGTCGCCGGTACCGCCGTGGCGGTGCCGCTGCTGACGACGGACGACGAGGGCGGGTCGGAACCCACGTCCCTGGTGATCCCGGAGGGCTGGCGCGCGACCCAGGTCTACGCGGCCGTCGACAAGGCCCTGGCCCTGCCCGCCGGCACCACCAGGAAGTCCCTGGCCAAGGCCGAACTGAAGCTGCCGAACGACGCCGGGGGCAACCCCGAGGGCTACCTCTTCCCGGCGACCTACCCGCTCGGCGAGGCCCCGACCCCGGAGAAGCTGCTGACGGCCATGGTCGACAAGGCGAACGAGAAGTTCACCGGCGCGCCGGTCGCCGCGGGCGCCCAGCGCAACGCCCTGAACGTCTACCAGGCCGTCACGATCGCCAGCATCGTGCAGGCGGAGGCCGCCACCGAAGACGACATGGCCATGGCCGCCCGGGTGATCTTCAACCGGCTGGAGCGCGGTATGCCGCTGCAGATGGACTCCACCATCAACTACGCCCTGGGGCGCTCCACGCTGCACACCACCACGAAGGACACCCGGATCGACAGCCCCTACAACTCGTACCAGCGCATGGGGCTGCCTCCCACGCCCATCGCCAACCCGGGTGACGAGGCGATGCGCGCCGCGATCAACCCGACCCCCGGCGACTGGCTGTACTTCGTCACGGTCAAGCCCGGCGACACCCGGTTCACCGCCGACCACGCCGAGCACCAGCGCAACGTCGCCGAGTTCAACCGCGTCCGGCAGGACGCCGCCAAGGAGGACCTGGCCACGTGACCGGGCGGGACGTCACGCGGCGAGCCGCTCCCGCTCGGCCAGCAGCCGCCTGATGTCCCGAACGGCCGCGCGCCCGGCCCGGTTGGCGCCGACGGTGCTGGCCGACGGTCCGTAGCCGACCAGGTGCACGCGAGGGTCGGCCACCGCGCGCGTCCCCTCGACACGGATGCCGCCGCCCGCCTCCCGCAGCCGCAGCGGTCTCAGATGGTCGATGGCGGCCCGGAACCCGGTCGCCCACAGGATGACGTCGGCGTCCACGCGCCGCCCGTCGCTCCACTCGACCCCCTCGGGCGTGATCCGGTCGAACATGGGCCGCCGGTCCAGCACACCCGACTCCAGCCCGGCCCGGATCGCGTCGTTCAGCGGAAGACCGGTCACCGACACCACGCTCTTGGGCGGCAGCCCCTGCCGTACCCGTTCCTCCACGAGCGCGACCGCCGCCCGGCCCGCGTCCTCGTCGAAGGGACCCTCGCGGAAGACGGGAGGCCGCCGGGTCACCCAGGTGGTGGCGGCGGCGTACGGAGCGATCTCCAGCAGGTGCTGCGTCGCCGAGGCACCCCCGCCCACCACGACGACCCGCTGCCCGGCGAACTCCTCGGGGCCGTTGTACCGCGCGGTGTGCAGTTGCCGACCCCGGAAGGTCTCCTGCCCCGGGTAGCGCGGCCAGAAGGGCCGGTCCCAGGTGCCGGTCGCGTTGATCAGCGCCCGCGTCGACCAGACGCCCGCCGAGGTCTCGACGAGCAGTCGCCCGCCCGTCCCCTCACGCACCGCGCGCACGTCGACGGGCCGCCGTACACGCAGGTCGAAGACCCGCTCGTACTCCGCGAAGTACTCGCCGACCACGTCCGCGGACGGCCGCGCCGGGTCGGCGTCGGTCAGTTCCATGCCCGGCAGGGAGTGCATCCCGTGCACCTTGCCGTACGTCAGCGACGGCCAGCGGAACTGCCAGGCGCCGCCGGGGCCGGGGGAGTGGTCGAGCACGACGAAGTCACGGTCCGGCTCCCACCCGGTGCGCCGCAGGTGGTGGGCGGCGGCGAGCCCCGCCTGACCGGCCCCGATGACGACGACCTCGACCTCGCGCGTGTTGTTCACGCTTCTACCAACCGAGCCGAGGGCTCCGATCTTCCCCCGACCCGCCCCTCCGGGCCCGCGCCCGGTCCGCCGGGTACGTCAGGATGGGAGGCATGCCTGACGCCTTCACCACCCGCATCCTGAACCTCACCACCGGCTCGGCGGAGCGTGTCGCCGACATCACCGGTGACTGCGAGTCCTTCCTCCGCGAGGCGGCCGCAGGCCGCGACGGCCTCCTCAACGTCTTCGTGCCGCACGCCACCGCCGGGATCGCGGTCATCGAGACCGGCGCGGGCAGCGACGACGACCTGCTGGCCGCCCTGCACACCCTGCTCCCCGCCGACGACCGCTGGCAGCACCGCCACGGCTCCCCGGGCCACGGCCGCGACCACGTCCTGCCCGCCTTCGTACCGCCCCACGCGACCCTCCCGGTGATCGGCGGACGGCTGGAACTCGGAACCTGGCAGTCGGTGTGCCTGGTGGACACGAACGTGGACAACGCGAACCGGCAGGTGCGGCTGAGTTTCCTCGGCTGAGCCGAATCGGGCCCGGGTGCGCCCCTGTCCTCTCCGCGTGGTCGGACCGGCTCCGGAACCTGTCCGGGAGCGGCCTTCTGCGACGCGCTTCAGGCGGCCCAGTGGGACGGGCGCTGCAAGGGGTCGGAGACCTTCGTGCGGGCGTCGCCCCGCGCGGCGTTCAGCTGAGGCTGGGTGAGGAACAGCGCGCCGCGCAGGTCTGCCCCGCACAGGTTGGTGTCCCTCATGTCCGCGCCGATCAGGTCGGCGTCGCGCAGGTCGGCGTCGGACAGGTCGGCCGCGATGAGGAGAGCGCCGCGCAGGCTGGCGCCGCGCAGCTTCGCGCCGCATAGCCGCGAGCCGATGAGGTGGGCGCCCCGGTGGTTCTTCTTGCGCCCCGGGACCGCCGCGCGGGCCAGTTCGCTGGCGCGCAGGAGCAGGGGGTTGACCTCGCCGCGCAGCGCGTCCACGTCGACGGCGAGCAAGGTCTGGGGCGTGTCCCGGGTGAGCGCGTCGATCTGCTCGTAGGCGCGGCGGAGGTCCCGGTGGACGGGCCGGGCCGAGGGCAGGTCCAAGGCCTGCGCGGTGTACTTCAGGAGCTCCTGGAGTCGGCGCACGACGGGGAAGACCTCGTACATCGTGCGGGCCGAGTCCGGCTGCTCGCGCCAGCTGACGCCCTTGAAGGTGATCTGGGAGACCTTCTGGCCCGCGCCGAAGCAGTCGAACACCGTGCAGCCGCTGTAGCCCTTGTCGCGCAGTCGCTCGTGGATCCCGCAGCGGAAGTCCTCCTGGAGGTTTCCGCAGGGTGTGCCGGCGGACTTGTTCACCGGGAAGTCCGACGAACGTGAGAAGCGCAGCGCCACGCAGCACAGACCGAAGCAGTCGCCGCAGTCGGCTCGCAGGTCGGGGTGGGCGGCGTTCGGGGTGCGCTCGGGCAAGACGGTGACTCCTGGTTCGGCGTGCGGCGAGGCCGGCGGGTGTGAGGCCCCACGCCCCACGCCCCCATGGTCCCGCACCGGCAGACCTCGCTCGCCTGCGGATCGCGGCAGGCGGTCCGTGGACGGCGCAGGCGAGAAGAAACGGCGGCTGACCTGGGAGCGTCTCGTGGGTGGCAGCTTTCCGGCCTGGCGACGCCGTCCGCCGCGTTGGACCACCGGACCGGAGCGTACTGCCGGGCCGTCGTTCCTCGCGTGATGCCGCGGTGACAGCGGATCGGGGCGCGTCCCGCCCGCGGTGGAGGGTGCGGGCGGGACACGCCCCGCCGGGGGCGCCCGCTACTCCGCGGGCCTGATCGCTGCCTGCGCTCCGGCGACCAGTCGGTCCGCGACATCCGCGGCCAGCAGGAACGGGAGATGCCGGTTGATGGGGCTGTCGTGGTCCCTGTACCGGGCGAAGGGCAGCAGGGAGGCCAGCAGCGCCCACTGGTACTCGGAGTCGCCGAACGCCCAGTTCCGCTGCTCACAGCCCTTGAGGATGGCGCGGAGTTCCGCGATGCACAGCAACACACGCCGGACGTCCGGGTGGACGTCCGACGGAATGTCCGGGGCCCACATGGCCGCGCCCTGCAAGGCTTCGATGAACCAGGAGCGTACCTGCGTCAACTGGTCGTGGTCCCACGAGAAGGTGCGCGACCACAGGGCGGCTTCAAGGCGGGCGAAGTCCTTGCAGATGTGTCCCTGGTGAGTGGTCTCGAAGTCGATGACATAGAGATCGGGACGCTGCCCCTTGGGGCCGCTGGCCAGGACGTTGTCCCCGTGGAGGTCTCCGTGGCAGACACACGTCAGGTAGGAGGCGGTGGTGACGCCGTCCTTGGGGTCGTACAGCAGATGGTCGACCAGGGGGCGGCTGTCGGCGTCCCGCTCCGCGACCTCCGCCAGGTGCGCGACGAGCCACAGAGGGTTGGTGACGGCGCCGTAGCCGGCCTCCGCCACGAACGAGTCGGAGCCGAGCGCGGAACCCTGCAGGAGGGGCTCCATCAGGCGGGAGCGCCAGGACAGCCCACCCGGGAGCCCGAAGACCTCCGCCGTCTCCGGCAGCTCGAAGTGCCTCAGCTCGGACTCCGCGTTCTTGCCGGGCGCGTAGCTGGTCAGCTCGAAGGCGGCCGGACGGAGCGCCGGGTATTCACCGCGCAGGTCGCCGATGGTGCGGCGGGCCTGACTCAGCCATGGGCCGAGCGCGTCCATGAACACCTCGCGGACGACCGGCCGCAGCACCTCGGGGTCGGCGGTGCGCACCCAGGCGCGCAGGGTTCTCGGCTCGTCGCGGTGCCGGAAGACGTAGGAGGTGAAGATGCCCTGGTAGAGGTCGCCGTTGCTGCCGTTGGCGATGGTGGTGCTGCCGACGACGCACTTGCCCGCCCGGTACACGGGCCGCAGGTAGGGCTCGGCGAACTGGTCGAAGTTCTTCTTCTCCCTGCGCACCTTCGCCAGTTCGTCGATCTTCAACACCCCGACGGGGCCGAAGCTGTCGAGGGCCAGGAAGGTCGGCACGGACCGGCCGGCGAACAGGGCGCCTTGGACCATCGTCCCCTGCGGGCGCGGCGCCAACTCGGCGGCGATGCCCTGCAGCAGTCGGTTGGTGACCTGGACGTACGCGTCCTGTTCACCCACCGACAGGAGTCCGGGGGACGCCGTCGCACCGGGCTCCCACGGGTTCCGGGCGACCCGGACCATGCGGATGGTGGCGAGCATCTCCATGCCTGCCGTCTTCCAGAACTCGAGGGCTTCCTGCCGCTCCTCGTGCGTGGTCTCCTCCCCGTACGGGCCCGTGGAGGAGTAGAGCAGTTCCAGCAGGCGCTCGAGCCTGTCGGCCTTCCAACCGGAGAGTTTGAGCAGGGTGAGGGCCACGCTGCTGCGGTGCTCGGCCTCCTTGGTCCAGCGGTTCAGTACGCGCACGGCCCAGTACTCGGCGTAGATGTGCCGGTCGGCGAACTTGGGGTCCTGGATCAGTTCGTTGAACCGGAGCTCGTTCGGTGCGGTGGGTTCGGGGCCGTCCACGAGGAGATGGATCCCCACCGCGTGCCGCAGCCAGCCGTACACGTAGGACACGCGGTTCAGTTCGGTGTCCCGCAGTGCTCCGAGTGCGATCAGGACGGCCGCTTCGGTCACCGCCAGCAGGAGTTCCCGTCTCTCGGCGTGGTAGCGGGCGGAGATCTGGATGAGCTGCAGGTAGCCCAGTACGTCGGCCAGGGTCTGGTAGCCGCTGGAGTGCCAGTGTCCTTCGACGGCGTAGTTCCACAGCGCGCTGGCCAGCCAGTGCTGACGCAGGATCTCCGCCTCCACCACGGTCCCGCCCTTGGCGTAGGGCAGCATCTCCGAGCGGCACAGGCTGCGGGCGTCCTTGGCGCGCCGGTGCAGCGCATGGGCGTCGTCGCCCGGGACGGAGACGCCGACGAGCATGAGGCGCAGTCCGTCCAGGTCGTCCTCCACCAACGGGACGAGCGTCTCGGCCGCGACCGGTGCGTGGGTGCGGAGCAGTTCCGTCAGACGTAGACCCAGATCATCGGCGAGCTGCCGGACGGCGTCCTCGTCGGGCTCTCCGGACCGCCAGTCCTCCAGCAGTGCGTCCCAGCTCCGGACCGTGCTCAGCTGGCTGAGGAAGGATGGCGCGGTGACCGTGGCGGTGGCCGTGTCGCCTCCGGAGGCCACCGAGATCGCAGCCGCGCCCGTTCCGGTGGACAGGGCGGGTGCGGCGGCCGCAGCGGCCGCGGCCGCTGCGGCCGCCGCGCTGCCCTCGGACGGGGCGGTCGAGGCAGCGGCGGTCGACGCAGCGGCAGCCGAGGACACCGCGGTCGAGGCGGCGGCGGACGAGGCGTCGCCACTGTTCACGGCACCCCCCGAGGCACTCACCGAGGCGGTGGACGCTGCGGGCGTCGCCTGGTCCGCCTGCCGGGCGCCCGGTAGCGTGCCGGGGCCGCTGTGACTCGGGGAAGCCTCCAGCTGCAGCAGCTTGCTGCGGCACACCTCGATCGACGGCGTGTAGCGGCCGTCGTGGTTCTCGGCCTCCCACAGGTAGACGGCCAGCTCCAGCAGCTCGCGAGCGCGCGCCTCGTCCGCCGAGAGGTAGTGATCGGCCACGGTCGACGCGCCGTTCGCGATGCGGTAGCCGGGTACGTGCGGGTATCCGCCGTCCAGTTGCTCCTGTGTCTTGAGCAGGCCCTCACGAGCCCGGCGCAGGCGGTGCTCCAGCGCCGGTGTCGCTCTGATGGCATCGTTCAGCGCGTCGTCCAGCACACCGGCCGAGTGCTGGAGTATCTCGATGGTCACAGCTGCGCTCATGCGCCCCCCTGTTCGGATGGCACGTGCGGGCGGAACGGTCTCCGCCCGCGTGCCGGAGGCTGTATCCCAGCAGACTCGCCGGAGTGTTGTGGGGGTTTCTTCGGAAGTGAACGGATTGATCAGGTAGCAGGATGTATGTCCCCGCGGAATCGCCGGTCACCGACCAGGAACGCGGACTGCGGCAGGACCACGTGCACGCCCGCCCGGCCGAGGCTGATCTGCTTGCGCGTGGCGGTGACGACCGTGGCTCCGGGCCCGTCAGGCGCTGCGGCGGCGAGGGAGAGCAGGGCGGTGCGCAGCTCCACCGCCTCGGGTCGGTCCGGCACGAGATCGAGCACTTCGATGAAGCGAAGCTGGTGGTACGTCTCACCCGCCACCTTCATGGGGCCGTCCACGACTCTCCGGACCGGCCTGAAGGTGACGTCCCGTGCGAGCGGGGCGAGTTCCTCGTGACCGACCTCACCCAGCTCCTCGACCAGTTCGCGACGTAGGCACTCGGCGGCGGGTTCCCGGTCGATCCCGCGATGCAGCCACCGCGCGAAGTCGGGGACGCGCGAAGCGGGCAGGTAGCCTCGCAGGTCGAGACGCATCGCGGGGGCGCCGCGGTCCTCGAACTCGAACCCCATCCTTTCCAGCGCCGCGCGCCCGTGTTCCTGGTACTTGACCACTCCGCCGGGCGGACCGAAAGCGCCGGGTCGCGTCGGCGAGGAGAAGAGGACGTAGCGGTCCTCGTCATGGACCCGGAGCAGCACGGCGACCGACACCCTCGTGCGGCGCCATGGAACGAGGAGGACCAGCATGAGTCCGAGGTGCCGCCGGTTCTGCCAGAGGGTGCGCCCCAGGTAGGTGAGGATGGCCAGCACGAGGCCACCGACGATTTTCTCGACCACTGGTCATCCCCCCGCGTCGTCGCTCCGCGCTCAATCTAACGAGTGGTCAGGGACTTTGGCGGACGAACGCATAAGAGGTCCTAACAAAGGCGTCGAACGTGACGGTGGGTGATCAGGCAGACGGCGAGGCCGAGGAACGCTTCGTGGATGTCGTCGCGTCTCTCCCAG
>NZ_JBIDCI010000036.1:0-36407 GCF_043204535.1 Streptomyces sp. NPDC047853
ATCGGTGACACGATCCGGGTCTCGCTCTCCGCGCCGCCGGTGGAGGAGATCAAGGTCGGTATCCAGATCCTGGAGTCGCTGAACCTGCGGCAGCGTGGTCTGGAGATCGTCTCCTGTCCTTCCTGCGGTCGTGCGCAGGTGGATGTCTACAAGCTGGCGGAGGAGGTCACCGCCGGTCTGGAGGGCATGGAGGTGCCGCTGCGGGTGGCCGTGATGGGCTGTGTGGTCAACGGCCCCGGTGAGGCCCGCGAGGCCGACCTCGGTGTCGCCTCGGGCAACGGCAAGGGGCAGATCTTCGTCAAGGGCGAGGTCATCAAGACCGTCCCCGAGTCCAAGATCGTGGAGACCCTCATCGAGGAGGCCATGAAGATCGCCGAGCAGATGGAGGCCGACGGCGTGGCCTCCGGCGAGCCCTCGGTCGCCATCGCGGGCTGAACTCCCGCGCCTGCCGCGTCGCCCTCGGGGGCGGCGCGGCCTTTTTGCGGCAGGTACAGTGCGGGGACCAGCAGAACTCAGGGTGAGGCCCCCGCACGTGTTGACGCAGACCACATCCCGCGTGCTCGAACCGAGCGATCTCGACGCCGCGCTGGCCATCCTCGGCCGTGAGCCGGTCGCGAACGCCTTCGTGACCGCCCGGGTGCAGATCGCGGGCCTCGACCCGTGGCGCCTCGGCGGCGAGATGTGGGGCTGGTACGAGCACGGCATGCTGACGTCCCTGTGCTACGCGGGCGCCAACCTCGTCCCCATCTGCGCGACCCCGCGGGCCGTCCGGGCCTTCGCCGACCGCGCCCGACGGGCAGGCCGCCGCTGCTCCTCGATCGTCGGCCCCGCCGACACCACGGCCCTCCTGTGGCGGCTCCTCGAACCGGGCTGGGGCCCGGCCCGCGAGGTGCGCACCCGGCAGCCCCTCATGGTCACCGACCGCATGCCGGCCGACATCGCCCCCGACCCCTACGTCCGCCGTGTCCGCAAGGACGAGATGGACCGGATCATGCCGGCCTGCGTGGCGATGTTCACCGAGGAGGTCGGCATCTCCCCGATGGCCGGCGACGGCGGACTGCTCTACCAGGCCCGGGTCGCCGAACTCGTCGGCTCCGGCCGCTCCTTCGCCCGCTTCGACGCCGACGGCAAGGTCGTCTTCAAGGCCGAGATCGGCGCCGCCACCGACCGCGCCTGCCAGATCCAGGGCGTCTGGGTCGCCCCCGAGTACCGCGGCAAGGGCCTCGCGGCCCCGGGCATGGCGGCGGTCCTGCGCTACGCCCTGGCGGACGTCGCCCCGGTGGCCAGCCTGTACGTCAACGACTTCAACACCGCGGCGCGACGCACGTACCGGCGGGTCGGCTTCCAGGAGGTCGGCGCCTTCATGAGCGTGCTGTTCTGACCCTCCGCGCGCGGGGTGCCGTCCCCGCGGCGCGGCGCAGGCACCCCGCCCGAGCGGCCCGTGCGGCGCCGCTCACCCGTCGCCTCCCGCCTCGCGTCGACGTCCTCGGGCGCTTCCCCGGGCACCACCGCGAACGCCCCCGCGACCCCGACGTGATCCGGCGGAAGGCCCGGGTAGGCTCCCCGCCATGGACCTCGTGATCGGCCCCTTGGACCTCGCCGCGCACGTGGACGAGGCCCTCGCGGTCCAAGCCGCCGCGTTCGGACTCGGCCCCGACGAGGTGGCCGTCCGCCGCCAGATCGTCCTGCGCCACATGACCCACCCGGGCGCCAGAGCGCTCGGCGCCACCGTCGGAGGCGACCTGGTCGGCTTCGTCTACGGCATGCCCAACGACCGCACCCAGTGGTGGTCCACCGTCGTCGAGCCCTACCTCCGGGCCGAGGGCAACGACACCTGGCTCGACGACTCCTTCGTCATCACCGAACTCCACGTCCACCCGGCCCACCAGCACCGCGGCGCGGGCCGCACCCTGATCACCACGATCACCGACAGCGCCGCCGAGCCCCGTTCGATCCTCTCCGCGATCGACACCGAGAGCCCCGCCCGCGGCCTCTACCGCTCCCTCGGCTACCAGGACCTCGCCCGCCGGGTCCTGTTCCCCAGCGCCCCCAAGCCGTACGCGGTGATGGGCGCCCCGCTGCCCCTGCGCAGGCCCGCCGGCGGCCGATAACCGATTTCCGCGGGGATGGACCGCCCGGCTAACCTCCTAGCACCACCCTTACGCAGCAGGAGACACGAGAACCATGGCCAACGCACCGGTCCAGCGCATGTCGAAGTTGATGGCGAAGACGCTGCGCGACGACCCGGCGGACGCCGAGGTCCTCAGCCACAAGCTGCTGGTCCGCGCCGGGTACGTGCGCCGTACCGCCGCCGGCCTGTGGAGCTGGCTGCCCCTCGGCAAGAAGGTCCTCGGCAACATCGAGCGCATCGTGCGCGAGGAGATGGACGCCATCGGCGCCCAGGAGGTGCAGCTCCCCGCCCTGCTGCCGCGCGAGCCGTACGAGGCGACCGGCCGCTGGGACGAGTACGGCCCCGAGCTGTTCCGCCTCCAGGACCGCAAGGGCGGCGACTACCTCCTCGGTCCCACCCACGAGGAGATCTTCACCCTGCTGGTGAAGGACCAGGCGTCCTCCTACAAGGACCTGCCGGTCATCCTCTACCAGATCCAGAACAAGTACCGCGACGAGGCCCGCCCCCGGGCCGGCATCCTGCGCGGCCGCGAGTTCCTGATGAAGGACTCCTACTCCTTCGACGTCGCCGACGAGGGCCTCGCCGAGTCCTACGCCCTGCACCGCGCCGCCTACCAGCGCATCTTCGAGCGCCTCGGCCTCGACTACCGCATCTGCGCGGCGACCGCCGGCGCCATGGGCGGCTCCAAGTCCGAGGAGTTCCTGGCCCCGGCCGAGGCCGGCGAGGACACCTTCGCGGACTGCCCGAACTGCGACTTCGCCGCCAACACGGAGGCGATCACCTACGCGCTCACCCCGGTCGAGGCGGCCGGTGTGCCCGCCGCCGAGGACATCCCCACCCCGGACACCCCCACCATCGAGTCCCTGGCCGCCTCGCTCGGAGTCCCGGCCGCCGCGACCCTCAAGAACCTCCTCGTCAAGGTCGACGGCGAGATCGTCGCCGTGGGCGTTCCCGGCGACCGCGAGGTCGACATGGACAAGGTGGAGGCGCACTTCGCCCCGGCCGCGGTCGAACTGGTCACCGCCGAGGACTTCGTGGGCCGCCCCGACCTGGTCCGCGGATACGTCGGACCGCAGGGCCTGGGCGACAAGGTCACGTACATCGCCGACCCCCGCGTGGCGCCGGGCACGGCGTGGATCACGGGTGCCAACAAGGAGCACACCCACGCCAAGAACGTCGTGGCGGGCCGCGACTTCGAGGTCGACGCGTACGTGGACGTCGTCGTGGTCCGGGACGGCGACCCGTGCCCCAAGTGCGGCACCGGTCTCACGCTGGACCGCGCCATCGAGATCGGCCATATTTTCCAGCTGGGCCGCAAGTACGCCGACGCCCTCAAGCTCGACGTCCTCGGCCAGAACGGCAAGCCGGCCCGCGTCACCATGGGCTCCTACGGCATCGGCGTCTCCCGCGCGGTGGCCGCCCTCGCCGAGCAGCACGCCGACGACAAGGGCCTCGTCTGGTCCCGGGAGGTCGCCCCGGCCGACGTCCACGTCGTCGCCGCGGGCAAGGCCCTGCAGACCGAGCTGGCCCTGGAGGTCTCCGACAAGCTGGCCGCCGCCGGCCTCCGGGTCCTCGTCGACGAGCGCGCGGGCGTCTCCCCGGGCGTCAAGTTCACGGACGCCGAACTGATCGGCGTACCGCAGATCCTGGTCGCCGGCCGCCGGTCCGCCGAGGGCGTGGTCGAGCTGAAGGACCGCCGCACCGGCGAGCGCGAGGAACTGACGGTCGAGGAAGCGATCGCCCGCCTCACCGCCTGACACCCCGCCGCGGGGGGCGCCCCCACCGAACGGGCGCCCCCTGCGGCGTACGCGACCAATCGCCGGTAGGGGTGCGCGGCGGGAACGTCGCGCGAGGCCGCGCGACGGATGCACCACCCCCTCATCTCCGAGGCCCACGCGGGCGGAGGCCGTACGCCTGCTCGGCGCCGCACACCCGCCCTCCGGGGCCCGGCTCGAAGCAAGCACGAGCGCTCCGCCGCGTCTGGACCACGAGGGACAACGACCGCCGCCCCCCCACCTCGGCCCTCGACGCACGCACGACCGGGCCCCGGCACTCGGCCCTCGACGCACGCACGAGCTGTCCTCCACGTCGGACCCCCGACGCAGACACGAGCGGCGCTCCGCGCCAAACCCCTGACGCACGCACGAGCGGCGGCCCCGCGTGAGACCTCGGCGCACGCACGAGTGGCGCCCCGCGCCAGGCCCTCGACGCACGCACCACCGGGCCCCCGCGCCCGGCCCGCGGCGAGCGGCCGCGCGCCCTACAGCCAGCTCGCGAACTCCAGCAGCAGCTCCGCGTCCTTCTCCCGGCCCACCCGCCGCGCCCGCACGCCCGACTCGACCGCGCGGAACAGCGTCCAGCCGCGCAGCCGTTCCTGGTCGACGTCCAGCGACTCCGCGAGCCGCTTCACGCGCCGCCGGGTCGTCGAGGCGCCCGAGGGCTGGGCGATGAGATCCTCCACCCGGTCCCGCACCAACCGCGCGAGATCGAAGGCGCACTCGCCCACCACCGGGTCGGGACCCACGGCCAGCCACGGCGTCCGGTCCCCGGCGAGCACCTTGCTCTGCCGGAACGTGCCGTGCAGCAACCGCTGTTCCGGCGGCGCGGCCAGCAGCTCCCCGCGGGCCGTGAGCGCCGCGTCGACCAGCGGGGCCGTCTGCGCGTCGGCCGCCGCGCCCGCCCGCATCGCGTCGGCCTGTCGCCCGGTCCGCTCCGCCACGGTCTCGAAGGGGTGAGCGGCGGGCGGCGCCACCCACAACCGCCGCAGCGTGCCCGCGGCCTCCAGCAACGCCTTCGCCTCCGGCAGCGACCGCACCGACACGTCCGGATGCAGCCGCTCCAGCAGCAGGACGCCCTCCGTGGCCTCCTCGTCGAGGAGCCGCACGGCGCCCTTCCCGGCCCAGTGGGCCAGCGCGGCCCGCTCGCTCTCCGGACGCGCCCTGCGCGGGGCCAGCTTCAGCACCGCGGGCGTCCCGTCGGCCGTCCGCACCAGGACCACCAGGCTGCTGCGCCCCCCGGGCACCTGCACCCGCTCCACGGTCGACCCCCGCAGCGCCACGGCCCGCTCGGCCGCCCCGGGCAGCCTCTCCAGCCAGTCGTCACCGTCCGGTGCCGTCTCACCGAGCGCCGTGACCAGACGCCGCGGCGGTTCGAAAGCCATGCGCGAGCCGTTCCCTTCCCGTACGGACAGCCGTACGTGTTACGCGGTCGGAGCCGCCGAAGCGGTGGGCGGGGCGGATTCCGGGTCCGGGGACGAGTCCGACGCCGTGTCCGGCGCCGACGGGCCGCCGGCCCGCTCCGCGAGCCCAGGGAAGGCTACGCTCCCGCCCCGCCACCGCACCGCCCGGACCGCCGCCTCCCGCAGCGCCCCCGCGGCGGCCGTCCGCCGCTCGCCGCCGGCGGCCCGCACCAGGTCGGAGTAGACCCCGGCCACCCGGTCCTCCAGCTCGGCCGCGAGCCGCACCGCCGTCGCCGAGTCCGGCACCGTGAACGGCAGCGCGTACCCGGCCGCCGCGGCGACCGGCTCACCCCCGAGGTCGCGGACCTCACGAGCCAGCGCGTCCCGCCGCGCCCGGTGCGCGTCGTACGCTGTCCGCGCCTCGGAGCGCCGCTCCTCGTCGACCCGCCCGCCGACGACCCCGTAGCCGTACACCGCGGCGTGCTCCGCCGCCAGCGCCGCCTGCAGGGCGGCCAGCTCCCTGTCCTCCGCCTCGCTCACCCGTCACCCTCCGTCAGCAGGTACACGTGCGCGGCGCCCGCCGCCGCCACCGACGCCAGCAACCGCGCCAGCTCGCCCGGGACGTGGAGCAGCGCCTCGGCCTGCCGGTCCGCCAGCTTCCGCTCCGCGGCGACGAGCAGGGCCAGGGCGTCCTTCGCGGTCGCCGGCACGGGTCCGGACCCGTCCTGGGGTCCGGCGGCCCGCGCGGAGCCCGACGGCGACGCCTGCGGTGAAGCGGCCCGTACGGCGCCGAACGCCTCCGCGTGCCGTACGACCTCCGCGCGCAACGGGCGCAACCGCTCCGCGAGCCCCGGATGCGCGGCGGCCACCGCCGCGTAACGCCCGGCCAGTTCCTCGCTGTCCCGGGCCGCCCGCGCGCGGGCCCGCTCGACGGCCGACGGGTCGGCGTCCGTGCCGCCGGAGTCCGAGCCGCCGGTGCAGCCGGTGAGCAGGGCGACCCCGGCGGCCGAGGCGAGCAGGCTCCTTCTGCGCGGCCCCGGGCCCGGGCGCGGCGATGCGGGAAACGACACGGCAGACGTCCTCGACAGGCTCGTACGGAAGCGACGGCAAAGCGGCGGGTGAGGCGATGGTGAACGACCGGGTGCGGCGGTGCGGAAGAGCAGCGGGCGGCGGCCGGGACCAGCGGTGCGGCCTGCCCGTGATCACGGTACCCGGGCTGTGGCCGGGCACCACTCATCGGCACCGCCGGGCCGGGGGTGGACGGCAACACCCCCCGGGACCGGATACCCTTTGACCAGACACGCGCACCGTCCCACAACAGCACACGCGGCCGAGGAGTCACCCGGATGAGCACCACCCAGAGCGACAGGCTGCGAGAGCTGCTCGAGCCGCTCGTCGCCTCCCAGGGACTGGACCTCGAGGAGATCGCGGTGGACTCGGTCGGCCGCAAGCGTGTGCTGCGTGTCGTCGTCGACTCCGACACCGGGGCCGATCTGGACCGGATCGCCGATGTGAGCCGCGCGCTCTCGGCGAAGCTCGACGAGACCGACGCCATGGGCGAGGCGGAGTACACCCTCGAGGTCGGCACCCCGGGCGCGGAGCGCTCCCTGACCGAGCACCGCCACTACGTGCGTGCCACGGACCGCCTGGTGCGCTTCCAGCTCCGGGAGGGCGGCGAACTGGTCGCCCGCATCCTCGGCGTGGACGACGAGGGACTCGACCTCGAAGTGCCCGGAGTCAAGGGTCGCAAGGCCACCACCCGCAGACTCGCCTTCGGCGACATCGACAGGGCCCGCGTCCAGGTCGAGTTCAACCGCAAGGACGACGGCGGCAAGAACAGCATGAAGAACGACGAGAACACGACGGAAGAGGAGGAGGCGTAGCCGTGGACATCGACATGAGCGCCCTGCGGGGTCTGGTGCGGGAGAAGGAGATCTCCTTCGACCTGCTGGTCGGGGCGATCGAGTCGGCCCTCCTCATCGCCTACCACCGCACCGAGGGAAGCCGCCGACACGCGCGCGTGGAGCTCGACCGGAACACCGGCCATGTGACCGTGTGGGCGAAGGAGGACCCGGACGACCTCGAGGAGGGCCAGGCGGCCCGCGAGTTCGACGACACCCCGTCCGACTTCGGCCGCATCGCCGCCACCACCGCCAAGCAGGTCATCCTGCAGCGGCTGCGCGACGCCGAGGACGACGCGACGCTCGGTGAGTACGCCGGCCGTGAGGGCGACATCGTCACGGGCGTGGTCCAGCAGGGCCGCGACCCGAAGAACGTGCTCGTCGACATCGGCAAGCTGGAGGCCATCCTGCCGGTGCAGGAGCAGGTGCCGGGCGAGACCTACCCGCACGGCATGCGCCTGAGGTCGTACGTCGTCCGCGTCGCCAAGGGCGTACGCGGTCCCTCCGTGACGCTGTCGCGCACCCACCCCAACCTGGTGAAGAAGCTGTTCGCGCTGGAGGTGCCGGAGATCGCCGACGGGTCCGTCGAGATCTCCGCGATCGCCCGCGAGGCCGGCCACCGCACCAAGATCGCCGTCCGCTCCACCCGCTCGGGCCTGAACGCCAAGGGCGCCTGCATCGGCCCCATGGGCGGCCGGGTGCGCAACGTCATGGGCGAGCTGAACGGTGAGAAGATCGACATCGTCGACTGGTCGGACGACCCGGCCGAGATGGTGGCGAACGCGCTCTCCCCGGCCCGCGTCTCCAAGGTGGAGGTCGTGGACCTGGCGGCCCGCTCCGCACGCGTGATCGTGCCCGACTACCAGCTCTCGCTGGCGATCGGCAAGGAAGGGCAGAACGCCCGGCTCGCGGCCCGGCTGACCGGCTGGCGGATCGACATCCGGCCGGACACCGAGCAGCCGTCCGACCGCCCGGCGCACGAGCGCGGGGAATAGATCCAAGCCGCACGGCGCTGAGATCACGACAGTCTGGCGTGCGGTATGTGTTCGATACTTGCCCCGAAGGGGTGAGGTCGGTCCGGGGAGGTAGACTTAGAAGTGTCTGGCCGGACACGTACCCGAGCCTGCCCTGAGCGCACCTGCGTGGGGTGCCGGGAGCGAGCGGTCAAGAGCGAG
This sequence comes from Streptomyces sp. NPDC047853, assembly GCF_043204535.1. Classification (NCBI taxonomy): domain Bacteria; kingdom Bacillati; phylum Actinomycetota; class Actinomycetes; order Kitasatosporales; family Streptomycetaceae; genus Streptomyces; species Streptomyces sp. NPDC047853. The sequence goes on from NZ_JBIDCI010000036.1 coordinate 8,386, forward strand.
CTGCTGCGCACCGTGGTGGTCGAGGGTGAATGCGCCCCTGATCCACGCGGTACGCTGCCCGGCCGGGGTGCTTACGTGCACCCCGCACCGGTCTGTGTCGACCAGGCAGTGCGCCGCAAGGCGTTCCCGCGGGCGCTCCGCGTCCCGGGTCCGCTCGACGTAAAGGCGTTGCGCCGCTACGTCGAGCAGGCACAAAGTTGCTGAAAGCAGCACGTAGGCAACTGGTAAGGAAGACACGCCGCGCGAAACCCCGTGCGGCTTGGTACCTCGCGAGTCGAAAGCAGGTCGAGATTGCGATGAGCACTCGATGAGTACGCGATGAGTACGCCCATGAACTAGCGACGGTCCGGACGCAACCCGGACCTCAGAGGAGCGAAGTGGCTAAGGTCCGGGTCTACGAACTCGCCAAGGAGTTCGGTGTCGAGAGCAAGGTCGTCATGGCCAAGCTCCAGGAACTCGGTGAATTCGTCCGTTCGGCGTCTTCGACGATCGAGGCGCCCGTAGTACGCAAGCTGACAGACGCCTTCCAGGGCGGTGGCAACGGCCGGTCCGCCGGTCGCCCCGCGGCCCCGAAGAAGGCCGCCCCCAGGCCCGCGGCGCCCTCCCCGGCGCAGGCGGCCCGTCCGGCTGCCCCGCGTCCGGCGGCGGCCCCCAAGCCCGAGGCTGCCCAGCAGCCCGAGGCTCCGTCGGCCCCCGCGCCGGCTCCCGCGTCGGCTCCCTCCCAGGGGCCGCGTCCGACGCCGGGCCCGAAGCCCGCGCCGCGTCCGGCCCCGGCCACCCCGGAGTTCACCGCTCCGCCGGCCGCCCCGGCCGCTCCCGCCGCCTCGACTCCGGCTCCGGCCGGACCGAAGCCCGGCGGTGCGCGTCCCGGTGCCCCCAAGCCCGGTGGCAGCCGTCCGTCCGGTCCGGGTCAGGACCGCGGTCAGCAGGGCGGCCAGGGCCGTCCCGGTGGCCAGCGTCCCGGCGCCCCGGCGCAGCGTCCCGGCGGCCGCCCCGGCGGTCCCCGTCCGGGCAACAATCCCTTCACCTCCGGCGGCAACGCCGGTATGGCGCGTCCGCAGGCGCCCCGTCCGCAGGGCGGCCCGCGTCCCGGCGGTCCCGGTGCCCCCGGCGCCGGTCCCCGGCCGCAGGCTCCCGGCGGCCAGGGCGGCGGTCCTCGTCCCCAGGCTCCGGGCGGCAACCGTCCGAGCCCCGGCTCGATGCCGCGTCCGCAGGGCGGCCAGGGCGGCCCCCGTCCCGGCGGCGGCCCGCGTCCGAACCCCGGCATGATGCCGCAGCGTCCCGCTGCCGGCCCGCGTCCCGGCCCCGGTGGCGGCGGTCGCGGACCCGGCGGTGCCGGTCGTCCCGGCGGTGCCGGTCGTCCCGGTGGCGGCGGCGGCTTCGCCGGTCGTCCGGCCGGTCCCGGTGGCGGCGGTCGTCCCGGTGGCGGCGGCGGTTTCGCCGGTCGTCCCGGTGGTGGCGGCGGCTTCGGTGGCGGCGGTGGCCGTCCCGGCTTCGGTGGCCGTCCCGGCGGTCCCGGTGGCCGTGGTGGCACGCAGGGCGCCTTCGGTCGTCCCGGCGGTCCCGCGCGTCGCGGTCGCAAGTCGAAGCGGCAGAGGCGCCAGGAGTACGAGGCCATGCAGGCCCCGTCGGTCGGCGGCGTGATGCTGCCCCGCGGCAACGGCGAAGCCATTCGCCTGTCGCGCGGTGCCTCGCTCACCGACTTCGCGGAGAAGATCAACGCCAACCCGGCGTCGCTCGTCGCGGTCATGATGAACCTCGGCGAGATGGTCACCGCGACCCAGTCCGTCTCCGACGAGACGCTCCAGCTCCTCGCCGGCGAGATGAACTACACGGTTCAGATCGTCAGCCCGGAGGAGGAGGACCGCGAGCTGCTCGAGTCCTTCGACCTGGAGTTCGGCGAGGACGAGGGTGGCGAGGAGGACCTGGTCGTCCGTCCGCCGGTCGTGACCGTCATGGGTCACGTCGACCACGGTAAGACCCGACTGCTCGACGCCATCCGCAAGACGAACGTCATCGCGGGCGAGGCCGGCGGCATCACCCAGCACATCGGTGCCTACCAGGTCGCGACCGAGGTCAACGACGAAGAGCGCAAGATCACCTTCATCGACACCCCGGGTCACGAGGCGTTCACCGCCATGCGTGCCCGTGGTGCCCGGTCGACGGACATCGCGATCCTGGTCGTCGCGGCCAACGACGGCGTCATGCCGCAGACGGTCGAGGCGCTCAACCACGCCAAGGCCGCCGAGGTCCCGATCGTCGTCGCGGTCAACAAGATCGACGTCGAGGGAGCCGACCCGACCAAGGTGCGCGGTCAGCTGACCGAGTACGGCCTGGTGGCCGAGGAGTACGGCGGCGACACCATGTTCGTCGACATCTCCGCCAAGCAGGGTCTGCACATCGACTCGCTGCTGGAGGCCGTGGTCCTCACGGCCGACGCCTCGCTCGACCTGCGGGCCAACCCGCACCAGGACGCGCAGGGCATCTCGATCGAGTCCCGTCTCGACCGCGGCCGCGGTGCCGTGGCGACGGTCCTCGTGCAGCGAGGCACCCTGCGGGTCGGCGACACGATGGTGGTGGGCGACGCCTACGGCCGCGTCCGCGCCATGCTCGACGACAACGGCAACAACGTCGCCGAGGCCGGTCCCTCGACGCCGGTCCAGGTCCTCGGCCTGACCAACGTCCCGGGCGCCGGTGACAACTTCATCGTGGTCGAGGAGGACCGTACGGCCCGCCAGATCGCGGAGAAGCGCGCCGCCCGCGAGCGGAACGCCGCGTTCGCCAAGCGCACGCGCCGCGTGTCGCTGGAGGACCTGGACAAGGTGCTGAAGGCCGGCGAGGTCCAGCAGCTGAACCTGATCATCAAGGGTGACGCTTCCGGTTCCGTCGAGGCCCTCGAGTCCTCGCTGCTCCAGCTGGACGTCGGCGAAGAGGTCGACATCCGCGTCCTGCACCGCGGCGTCGGTGCGGTCACGGAGTCCGACATCGACCTGGCGATGGGCTCCGACGCCATCGTGATCGGCTTCAACGTGCGCGCCGCCGGGCGGGCACAGCAGATGGCCGAGCGCGAGGGTGTGGACGTCCGGTACTACTCGGTCATCTACCAGGCGATCGAGGAGATCGAGGCGGCCCTCAAGGGCATGCTCAAGCCGGAGTACGAAGAGGTCGAGCTGGGCACGGCGGAGATCCGCGAGGTCTTCCGCTCGTCCAAGCTGGGCAACATCGCGGGTGTTCTCATCCGCTCCGGCGAGGTCAAGCGCAACACCAAGGCGCGCCTCCTGCGCGATGGCAAGGTCATCGCGGAGAGCCTCAACATCGAGGGTCTGCGTCGCTTCAAGGACGACGTCACCGAGATCCGGGAAGGCTTCGAGGGCGGTATCAACCTCGGAAACTTCAACGACATCAAGGTCGACGACGTCATCGCGACGTACGAGATGCGCGAGAAGCCGCGGGTGTAACAGCCCCGACTTCCGAGACGGTGCGGTCCGGGGCCGGTCGGCGGAGAGTGAATATCCGTCGATCGGCCCCGGCCGTTCGTTGTACGGTTCTGGTGTCCCCGCCCATGGATGGCGGGGCCACCGATCCCGTACCGGCGGGTGAACCGGTTACACATGTATGTGGGGACGCTGTCCTTCGACCTCCTCCTCGGCGACGTACATTCGCTGAAGGAGAAGCGCTCCGTCGTCCGCCCGATCGTCGCCGAACTCCAGCGGAAGTACGCGGTGAGCGCGGCGGAGGTGGATCACATGAACCTGCACCGCCGGGCCGTCATCGGCCTGGCGACGGTGTCCGGCGACGCGGGGCATCTCAGTGACGTACTCGACCGGTGCGAACGGCTGGTGGCCGGCCGCCCCGAGGTGGAGCTGCTGTCCGTCAGACGGCGCTTCCACGGCGAAGACGACTGACCAAGAACGAGAAGAAGAAAGAACGGGAGACGGACCAGTGGCCGACAACGCGCGGGCGAAAAGGCTGGCGGACCTCATCCGAGAGGTGGTGGCCCAGAAGCTGCAGCGCGGGATCAAGGACCCGCGGCTCGGCTCGCACGTCACCATCACGGACACCCGGGTCACGGGTGACCTGCGGGAGGCGACCGTCTTCTACACGGTGTACGGCGACGACGAGGAGCGCGCCGCCGCCTCCGCGGGCCTGGAGAGCGCCAAGGGAATCCTGCGCTCCGAGGTCGGCAAGGCCGCGGGCGTGAAGTTCACCCCGACCCTGACCTTCGTCATGGACGCCCTGCCGGACACCGCCCGCAACATCGAGGACCTCCTCGACAAGGCGCGCCAGTCCGACGAGAAGGTGCGCGAGGCGTCCGCGGGCGCCGCGTACGCCGGCGAGGCGGACCCGTACCGCAAGCCGGGCGAGGACGACGAGGCCGACGAGGTCGTCGAGGGCGACGAGACGGACGACACCGCTAAATGAGCGAGAAGCGCACCACGCCCGACGGCCTTGTCATCGTCGACAAGCCGTCGGGCTTCACTTCGCACGACGTCGTCGCCAAGATGCGGGGCATCGCCCGGACGCGGCGCGTCGGGCACGCCGGCACGCTCGACCCCATGGCGACGGGCGTCCTGGTCCTCGGCGTGGAGCGGGCCACCAAGCTCCTCGGGCACCTCGCCCTCACCGAGAAGGAGTACCTGGGCACCATCAGGCTCGGGCAGACGACGCCGACCGACGACGCCGAGGGCGAGATCACGAGGTCGGTCGACGCCTCGAAGGTCACCCGGGAGTCCGTCGACGCGGCCGTCGCCGAGCTGACCGGCGAGATCATGCAGGTGCCGTCCAAGGTCAGCGCCATCAAGATCAACGGTGTGCGGTCCTACAAGCGGGCGCGCGAGGGCGAGGAGTTCGAGATCCCCGCCCGCCCCGTCACCGTCTCCTCCTTCGCGGTGTACGACGTCCGGGACGCCGTCGCCGAGGACGGCACCCCCGTGCTGGACCTGGTGGTCTCGGTGGTCTGCTCCTCGGGGACCTACATCCGGGCCCTGGCCCGCGACCTCGGCGCCGCCGTCGGAGTCGGCGGTCACCTCACCGCGCTGCGCCGCACCCGCGTCGGGCCGTACAAGCTGGATGCGGCGAAGACGCTGGACCAGCTCCAGCAGGACCTCGCCGTGATGCCGATCGCGGACGCCGCCGGGGCCGCCTTCCCCCGCTGGGACGTGGACGCCAAGCGGGCCCGACTGCTCCTCAACGGCGTACGGCTGGAGATGCCCGAGGTCTACGCGGGCGCCGGTGCCGTCGCCGTCTTCGACCCCGAGGGCCGCTTCCTCGCGCTCGTGGAGGAGCAGCGGGGCAAGGCCAAGAGCCTGGCCGTCTTCGGCTGAGCCGGCCCGCCGCCGGACCCTGCCCGTGGAGCGGCGACCACGGGGACTACCACTGCCGCCGCTCCACGGTTCCCCCTCGGTTCCCCCACCTCCTAGGGTGTATCCAACCTTCCCCTCCTGTTCACCCGTCCGGGCAGGCGCTCGGAGTGAACCAGGGGTGTGGAAGGGGGCGCGTTCGTCACGGGATCTGTCCCGCTGATCATCACCGGCCTACCGTCGAGCACACGGCACGGGTGTACGGCGGGGAGGCTCGACGATGGCGTCGCGGAACCGGTCCCGGGAGGCGGGCAGCGACAGGGCGGCACGGCGGTCCCGGGCCGACCTCCAGGACTCGCGCGACGATGCGCGGGCCCCGGAAGCCGACCCGGGGCACTGCCCGCCCGACGACGTCCTGATCCGGATCCACGACCTCGCCGGCCGTCCCCGCGGCGCGGGGTTCGTCGCCGACCACCACGGGACGGTGGTCACCAGCCACGAAGCGGTCGACGGTCTGCCCCGGCTCGTGCTGAGCACCGCCGGTGGTCGCCGCCGTGTGGTGGCCGCCGCCGACGTGACGCCGCTGCCCGCCCTCGGCCTCGCCCTCGTGCGCGGTGCGGGCCTCGGCGTCCGGCCGCTGCCCATCAGCGCACGGGGCCGCGTCGAGGCGGGCACGTACGTGCGGCTCGCCGCCGGCGGCTGGCGCGAGGCCCGGCTCCTGGGGGCCACCGACGTCCACTACGCGGCCACCGACCGCTTCCACGTCCTCCGTGACGCGCTGGAGCTGGCGCTCGGCATCTCGGGAAGGGACGCGCTGCGTCTCGGCGGCGGCGCGGCGGGCGGACCCGTCCTCGACCTCACGACCGGCGCCGTCCTCGGCGTCCTCGGCACCGCCCTGAGTTCCGGACACAGCGACGTCGGCTTCGCCGTGCCGCTGCCGCCCGCCCCCGGCCCCCTCGCCGCCCTCCTCGCCGAGAACGCGGCGACGGTCCCGGCCTACGGCGCCGACCTGAACCTGGCCGGCGTCCTCGCGCTCACCGCGACCTCGGTGGGGCGGGACGGTCCGCCGGGGGTGCCCGGCGGTGGAGGTTCCGGCCCGGGCGGGTTCCGGGCCGGCGTCGAGGCCGACGGCAGTGGTGGCGCCGCTGCCGTGGCCCCGGTCGAGCGGGCCGCCGTGGCCAGGGCGCTGACCGCCTTCACCCGAAGCCCCGCCCGTGTGCTCGGGCTGGTCGGCGCACCCGGCAGCGGCCGTACGACGGAACTGGCGGCGCTCGCCGTCCGTCGCTCCCGGGGCACCGAACCGGCACCCACGCTGTGGCTGCGGGGCGCCGAGCTGCGCGACGAGGACAGGTCGCTGGCCGACGCGGCGCGCAGGGCGCTTGGCCGGGCCGCGCGCCTCGTGGCCGCGGCGGACCCCGCACGTCCCGCGGGCCTCGGCGACATCACCCCGGAGCGCCTCGCCCGTCTCGCCCGCGCCGCCGGGCGCCCGCTCCTGCTCCTTCTCGACGGCCCCGAGGAGATGCCGGCCGTCCTGGCCCACCGCCTCCCCGAGTGGACCGAGGGCACGGCGGCCTGGCTCCGGGAGACGGGGACACGGCTCGTCATGGCCTGCCGAGGCGAGTACTGGGAGCGGGCCGGCGCGGAGTTCCCGGCGGAGCTGCTGTACGGGGCGGTGAGGCGCGCATCTTCTTCGGCAGCGGTGGTGGGGGAGTGGCGGGCGGGGCGTGGGGTGGGGGTGCCGATGCCTGGCTTCGGTGCGGGTGGTGCGGGTGGTGCGGGTGGTGCGAGCGGTGCGGATGGTGGCGGTGGTGCCGGTGGTGTTGTCCGGGCAGTCGGGGGTGTCGCCGGGGTCGTCGGCCGGGTGGGGGGAGGCGATGCCGCCGGGGCGCCGGGGGTCGGGGGGATCGCCGGTGACGCGCCGGGTGCGGAGGCGGTCGCCGGCGGTCCGGGCGCCCGCGCGGTCGTCGTAGGGGAGCCGTCGTCCGGGCCGGCGGGCGGGGCGCGGTCGCCCTCCTCCGCCTTCGGGGCGTGCGGTCCGTTCGGGGGGCGTGTTCCGTCGTCCGGGATCGTGTGGGGCGGGTTCTCGTCCGGGGCCGCCGGGGGCGGGTCGTCGGCCGGGACTGTGTCGGGGGCGGCCGGGTCTTCGTCCGAGGGCGTCGGTTCTCCGCCGGATGCGGACCGGATGCCGTCCGGGGCGTCCGGGGCGTCCGGTGCGTCCGGGGGATCCGGTGCGTCCGGTGCGTCCGGGGGATCCGGTGCGTCCGGTGCGTCGGCTGCCCCGGACGGGACCCGGGCCGTGGCGGTCCGGGCGTCGGGTGAACCGGTCGGCGTGGGGCGTCCGCCCTGTGTCCGCGTCGGCGACCTGCGCGACGACGAGGCCCGGGAGGCGCGCGCCCGCTACCGCCTGCCGGACGGAGCCCTCGCGGACCCGGACGACCGGCACCCCCTCACGCTGCGCCTGCTCGCGGAGGTGTACGAGGCCCTCCCCGGACCCCCGCCTCCCGCCCGCGTCGACCGGGACGGGGTCTTCGCGGCCTACCTGGACCTGATCTGCCTGCGCGTCGCGACCCGCCTCGCGGCGGAGAACGGCCTGCGCGGCACCGCCGTACGCCGACTCGCGGCGAAGGTCTCCGGGCAGGTGCACGAGGCCGCCCGGCGCAGTCTCGGCCCCGGGCGGGGGGAACTGGACCGCGAGTCCTTCGAGGTCCTCTTCCCGCGGGGGCAGGCGCCCGCCCGGCTCGGCGGCGGCACCGGCTGGGCGGCCGCCGTACTGGCCGAGGGCCTCCTCGTCCCCGCCGGCGCCGGGTACCGCTTCGCACACGAGGAACTCGCCGACTGGATCCAGGGCACGCACCTCGACCTGGACGAGGCCCTGCGCGCCCTCGTCCACCACCGCGGTACCCCGCACGAACCCCACGCCCTGCCCGTGCCGCACCACCGCATCGGCCCCGTCGCCGAGGCGGTACTGCTGCTCGGCCGACAACACGGAGTCCCCCAACTGGCACTGACCCTGGAAGAGTTGGTCACCGCGCTCGACGCCGACCCGCGTTCCTGGTGGGCCGCACGGCTGGTCGCCGACGTGCTGACGCGGGTGCCCGACGCGACGCCGTACACGGAGGTGCTGCGGCTGCTCGCCGACGGCATCGCCGAACGCGGCGGCGAAAGGCGGACGCCGGAGGAGTTCGGCCCCGCCTTCTGGACCACCCTGCGCCTCCCGCAGGCCACGCGCCTGGACCTGCTCCGCCGCCTCGTCCTCGCCGACGGCCCCCCGCACGAGCCCGGCCCCCGCCACCTCGACACCGTCGCCGAACTGCTGGCCGCGGACCCCACGACCGTGCAGCCGCTCCTCCTCCGCTGGTTCGACGACGAACGGCCCCTGCCCGCCACCCCGCACGCGACCGTCGCCACCGCCGCGCAGGCGCTGCTGCACACCCACCGCCACCGCGGTCTGGACGGCCTCACCGAAGCACTCGTCGACAGCCCGCACCGACGGGCCGACGAACTGCTCGCCGTCCTGGCCGAGGACGAACCGTCCGCCCTCTGCCGGGCCGTCGAGCGGTGGGCCCGGGACGAGCGGCCGGCGCGCCGGGCGGCGGCCGTGACCCACGGCCTGCGCACCGCCCCGCACGCACGGACCGGCGCCGACCGCACCCTGCTGCGCCACGCCGCCCTGGTCCTGCTCGCCGGCCCGGCCGACGATCCCCTGCACGGCGGCGCGCTCGCCCTGCTCGTCCAGGACCCCGAGAGCCGCGACCGCCACCTCCCGAGGGCCCTCGACCACTTCGCGGCCGGCGACCCCTACCTCCCGCCGAGCGCCATGGCCGCCGCCCTGCCGGCCCACCCGGAGCCCGTCCTCGCGGCCTTCCGCGCCCGGCTGCGCGGCCCGGACTCCGGGGAGGCCCTGCGCAGACTCACCGACGCCACCACGCCGGCGCTCGCCCGACGGGTCGCCGTCCTCCTGGGGGACGCGGTGGCGGAGCGCCCGGAGACCGCCGGGCACGTGGCGGCGTACGTCGACCGGCGGCTGGACCACGACCCCGCGGACCGTTCCGTCCTCCGCCCCCTGGTCACCGCCCTGCTGGACGACGGCCCCGAGCCCGTGAGGGCCGCGCTCGCCGGTGTCCTGGCCGCCGACGGCCCGCCCGGCCGCGGGCCGCTCCGCCGCGAGCTGCGCGAACACCTCCTGGCCCGCGAACAGGACCCCGCCGTCCTGGACGCGCTGCTGCACGCGGCCGTCCGGTGCGGCGGCGAGCACCTGCGCGTCCTCGTCCACCGCACCGGCCTGCTCCTCGTCCGCACGCCGGACGGCGCCACCCGTTTCGACCGCGGTCTGGTCGACCTGGCACGCCACCTCCCCGGATTCGCCGCCCGAGTGACCGGCTGGCTGGCCGACGCGCCGCAGGACTGGGCCGCGCTGGTGGGTCCCAGCGCGCGCCGTACGCTCGAGAATCTGGCGGGCGCCCGGGTCCCCGCCTGACCGGGGCCCGCTCCGCGGGGCGTGCACCCGATCACAGCGTGCATACCGATGCGGGCGGGAAGCGGACGGCATGGCACTCTTAGAGCTGCGTAAGAGGCATCGACTCCGACGAGTTTGCGACAAGGAGCAGACACAGTGCAGCGCTGGCGTGGCTTGGAGGACATCCCCGATGACTGGGGACGCAGCGTCGTCACCATCGGCTCCTACGACGGCGTCCACCGCGGGCACCAGCTGATCATCCGGCACGCCGTGGACCGCGCCCGCGAGCTGGGCGTCCCCACCGTCGTCGTCACCTTCGACCCGCACCCCAGCGAGGTGGTTCGCCCCGGCAGCCACCCCCCGCTGCTCGCCCCGCACCACCGCCGCGCCGAACTGATGGCGGACCTGGGCGTGGACGCGGTGCTGATCCTGCCGTTCACGACGGAGTTCTCGAAGCTGTCCGCGGCCGACTTCGTGGTGAAGGTGCTGGTCGACCGGCTGCGCGCCAAGGCGGTCGTCGAGGGCCCCAACTTCCGCTTCGGCCACAAGGCGGCCGGGAACGTGGACTTCCTGGTCGAGCAGGGCAAGATCTACGACTTCGAGGTCGAGGTCGTGGACCTGTACGTGACCGGTGAGGCGGGCGGCGGCGAGCCGTTCTCCTCCACCCTCACCCGTCGCCTCGTCGCCGAGGGCGACGTCGCGGGCGCCGCGGAGATCCTCGGCCGACCGCACCGCGTCGAGGGCGTCGTCGTCCGGGGCGCCCAGCGCGGCCGCGAGCTCGGCTTTCCCACGGCCAACGTGGAGACGCTCCCGCACACCGCCATCCCGGCCGACGGCGTCTACGCCGGCTGGCTGCACGCGCAGGGCGAGGCGATGCCGGCCGCCATCTCCGTCGGCACCAACCCGCAGTTCGAGGGCACCGAGCGCACGGTGGAGGCGTACGCCATCGACCGCGTGGGCCTCGACCTGTACGGCCTGCACGTCGCCGTCGACTTCCTGGCCTTCGTACGCGGTCAGGCGAAGTTCGAGACGCTGGACGCGCTCCTGGAGCAGATGGCCGAGGACGTGGAGCGCTGCCGGGGCCTGATCGCGGCGGCGTCGTAGCGCCGAGCCCCTCCCCGAGACGCCGAAGGGCGGCCGGTGCCCACGAGCACCGGCCGCCCTTCGCCGTCCGTGGCGTTGGCTACTGCTGGGGCGGCTGCGGAGGCGCCTGCGGAGGCGCCTGCGGAGGTGCCTGCGGAGGCGCCTGCGGAGGTGCCTGCCCCTCCTGCCGACCGGGCTGCGGGTATCCGTAACCCGGCGGCTGGGCGTACGGCCCGCCCGGCTGGGGGTACGGCTGCCCGGGCTGCTGCGGATACGGCTGCCCCGGCTCGGCGTACTGGGACGGCTGGCCGGGCATTGCGGGCGCACCGGGCTGGCCGGGCATGGGCTGCTGGCCGGGTACGGGCTGGCCGGGCATGGGCTGACCCGGCACCTGCTGGCCCGGGTAGTTCTGGCCCGGCATCGGCGGTGCGGCGACCGGCGGCGGGTTGCCGTTGGCCGTCCACAGGCCGTGCGACTGCTGGTGGCGGACGAAGTCCTCGGCGACCATCGCCGAGAGGTTGAAGTACGCCTCCCGGACCTTGGGCCGCATCATGTCGAGGTCGACCTCGGCGCCCGCGGCCAGGTGCTCGTCGAACGGCACCACGACCACGCCCCGGCACCGCGTCTGGAAGTGCCCGACGATGTCGTCGACCTTGATCATCTTGCCGGTCTCGCGGACCCCCGAGATGACGGTGATGGACCGGGAGACCAGGTCGGCGTACCCGTGCGCGGACAACCAGTCCAGCGTCGTACTGGCACTGCTCGCACCGTCCACGGACGGCGTCGAGATGATGATCAGCTGGTCGGCGAGGTCGAGCACCCCCCGCATGGCGCTGTACAGCAGGCCGGTGCCCGAGTCGGTGAGGATGATCGGGTACTGCTTGCCGAGTACGTCGATCGCGCGCCGGTAGTCCTCGTCGTTGAAGGTCGTGGAGACGGCCGGGTCGACGTCGTTGGCGATGATCTCCAGCCCGGACGAGGCCTGGGAGGTGAACCGCCGGATGTCCATGTACGAGTTGAGGTACGGGATCGCCTGGACGAGGTCGCGGATGGTGGCGCCGGTCTCGCGGCGCACGCGACGGCCGAGCGTACCGGCGTCCGGGTTGGCGTCGATCGCGAGGATCTTGTCCTGCCGCTCGGTGGCGAGCGTGGAACCGAGGGCGGTGGTCGTGGTCGTCTTGCCGACACCGCCCTTGAGGCTGATGACGGCGATGCGGTAGCAGGACAGCACCGGGGTGCGGATCAGCTCCAGCTTGCGCTGCCGCTCGGCCTCCTCCTTCTTGCCGCCCAGCTTGAAGCGGGAACCACCGGAGGCCGGACGGCTGCTCTTCGCCTTCTGCCGCTTGTTGTTGAGCAGCCGGTCCGACGACAGCTCCACGGCCGCGGTGTAACCGAGCGGCGCGGCACCGGGGTTGGTGGGCTGCCGCTGGTCGTGCTGTATCGGCTGCGGCCAGGCGGCACCGAGACGGGGGTCGACGGGCGGCTGCGGCGCCGGAGCATGGGGGTGCTGGGCCTGCTGGGCCTGCTGGGCCTGGTCCGGCTGGCCGGGCTGGCCAGGGTGGCCGGACTGAGCGGGCTGACCGGGGTGACCGGGGTGGTGAAACGTCTGGGGCGCGTGCGCCGCTTCAGGGGCCTGCGGGGCCTGCGGGGCCTGCGAGGGCTGCGTGGCTTGGTGCGGCTGCTGAGCGAACGGGAGCGGGGAACCCTGCGGAGCCTGTCCCTGGGGCACTTGACCCTGCGGCTGGTTCGGCTGGTTCGGCTGGTTCGGCTGGGCCATCGGCTGGGCCGGTGGAGTCTGCGGGGCGAAGCCCTGCTGTGCCGGGTGCGGCGCGGCCTGCGGGGGCTGCGCTTCCGCCTGGGGCTGACCCTGCGGCGGTACGCCGGGCTGGGGCTGCTGCCCGTACGGCGCGGGCGCCTGGGGGAAGCCGTAACCGCCGGGCTGCACCGGAGGATGGGCCGGGGGAGCCGCCGCACCGGGCTGCGGGAATCCGTAGCCGGCCTGCGGCGCGGGCTGTCCGGGTGCCTGGTCGGGCGTCACCGGCGCGGGACTCCACGCGGCGGGCGCCGGCTGCGGGGCCTGCGGCTGGAACGCCGGCTGCTGGACCGGCACGTTCGGCTGCTCCGGAGCGGCGGGGGCGGGCTGCGGCTGCGCGGGCCACTGATGCGCAGGCGCGGGAGCAGCGGGAGGGTACGACGGGGGCAGGGGCGGCACTCCGACCTGCGGCGCGGGTGCCGTCTCGGCAGGCGGGGCGTCCTGCTGCCCGTCGTCCGCGGGGGCGGCGGCATCGGCCGGAACGGCGTCCGCCGGATGCGCAACGGGGACCACGGCCTCCACCTCGGGCCGGGCGTCCTCAGGGTGAGGCACCGCGTCCTCGGGCGCGTCCTGGGCCGGCATCCTGTCCTCGGGCTCGGGCTCGGGCTCGGGCTCGGGCTTGGCGACCTCAGCCACGGGAGCGGCCAGCTCGGCCTCGACGTCCTGAGCAGAACCGGCGAGACCGGTCCCGCCCTCGCCGATGTCCGCGGCACCGGGAACCTCGTCGGATCCCTCGGATCCCTCGGACCTCTCGGACCCCTCGGGCTCCCCGAAGTCCTCAGCCTCGCCGGGAGTTTCGGAGCCGACGACGTCCTCCACGCTCCCCGGCCTCTCGGCCGCACCGGCTCCGTCGGCTGGGGGGCCCTGCTCGCCGGATTCGGCGGGCTCAGAACCGTCAACGGGGGTCGCACTGTTGTCGAGTCCCGGGCCGTCGGTGAGATCCGGACCATCGGTGACCACGGAGTCGTGGTCGCGCTCGGTTCCACCGGAGTCCTCAGCGACGGTGTCCTGCCCGGCCGTGACCTCGGGTTCACCGACCGCGGACGTGGAACGCTCGTCCCGCCCTTCGTCCTGCCGGGCATCGTCCGCAGCGGCGCGCTCGGCGATCTCCCGCTTCAGGGCTGCCGAGGAGAAGCGCATGGTGGCGCCGCTCTCCAGATCGCCGTTGTCGGTCTCCGGCTCGTCCGCGGGCGGGGGAGTGGGGGCTTGCAGCTGGAACCCTCCGGCAGGGAACGTCGGCACGGCCGTGGGGGACGCCGGGCCCGGAGCGGGGACGGCCGCCTCCTCCGACTCCGGCCGCACCTGTGGTTCCGGTCTCGTATCCGGCTCGGGCCCCGCATCCGGCTCAGGCCGTGCCTGCGGCTGCTGCGGCTCGAATCCGCTCCCGATGGGCAGCCTGGGCACGCCGGTCGGCCCGCCGGCAGAGGGCAGGGGCGGCGTGAACGGCGCAGGCGCCGGCGCGGGCGGCGTGAAGGGGGCTCCCGGAGCGGGTGCCGGGGGCGGCGGCGCGAACGGAGGCGTCGGAGCGGGAAGGGAGGAGGGACCGCCGGACGGGTTCGCGTGCGGTGGCGGCGTCAACCCGGGCAACGGCGGAACCGGCCCACGAGGCGCGGCCGGAGCGAAGGGACCGGAAGAACCGGAAGAACCGGAAGAACCGGAAGAACCAGAAGGACCGGAAGGAGCGGCGGCGGACGAGGACCCGGCGCCCGAACCGCCGGCCGAGCCCGCTCCCTGTCCCTGGTCCGCATCGCTCGACGCGTTCTGCGTGTACCAGGCGGGCGGTGCGTAGTCGATGGTGAACTCGCCCGTCGTCTCGTTCGCGGACTCCGCGTCGGGCTGGTCATCGCCGGGTGTCGCCCAGCCCCCGCGCATCCCGTCCCGATCGCTGCTCACAGTTCCTCCTGATGTGGTCGAGCACCCTCATACCGTGCTGGGGCGACCGTTTGTGTCGTCCGACGTTGTCCGAAGTGAAACGAGGTCGTCCGATCGTCGGCCCTCCCCGTACGACGCCGACGCCCGGGTCACGGGTTCTGGCGTCGCGCCGGGACCCAGCCTAATCACCACACGGCCCGCCCCGGCAGCCCCGTCCTCACCCCAGCATCCGCCCTGTGCGTCACCGCCTGACCCGAAGTGCCGTACCTCGTTTCCGAATCCGTGCATGCGCCATGCGACATCCACGAACAAGTCGGACAGAAGCCCGGCATGCGCGGTGGGGACCGACGCCGGGGCACCCCGTGCGTGCCCGCACGTGATCAAGGCACCGGCATAGTAGGAGCGCCTCCCGTCACCCCATCGCGGGAATTCCCAGGAACAGGAAGAGGACCCACGCGTGAGCTTCGGCCCGCCCCCCTCCATGACCCAGCCCCCGCCGCGCGCGGAGAACCGCGAGCCGAAACGCGGCCGGAAGGCGCTGGCGGGCCTGCTCGCGGTCGTCGTCGCCGTGGGACTGGCCTGCGGCGGTTGGCTGTTGTGGAGCGAGGGCGGGGACACCGCGTCGACGGACAAGGCACGGGCCGCGGACGCGCAGGGGCCCCTCGACGTCCGGGAGACGGTCGAGAAGCAACCCGCGAGCACCGTGGGAGAGATGGCCTTCCGCTTCTCCGTGGACGACATGGTCCCCGGGGAGCACGTGGAGATGCCGGGGATGTGGGCCACGGACCGCATCCTCGCCAAGGGCGTCAACAAGACCCTCGTCGGCATGCGGATCGGCACCGACGTCGCGCCCGGTGAGGAGGAGTGGCGGCTCGGACTGGACGGCCCGATCTGCGGCTACACCCGCCATGTGACCGGCGACCACCGGACCGCCGTGCTCTTCCGTGCGAACGATCAGGAGGAGGACGCGTACTGCAACCAGGTCGCCTTCGTCGACCTCGACGACGGACGCCTGGTCTGGGAGGACCGCTTCCCCTACTCCGTGGCCGGTCCCGGCCCGGGTATGGCCACGGGCCGCAGCAGCCAGGACCGGCCGAGCGTGACGCTGACGCACGACACGGTCGCGGTGACCTGGGGCGGCGGCACCATCGGGTACGACATGGAGAAGGGCACGAACCGGTGGGCCACGAAGGCCACCGCCCCCTGCCAGGACATGGGAGCGGCCGGCGGACGCGCCCTGCTCGTCCGCCAGCAGTGCTGGAGCACCGACGAAAGCGTGCCGGACGAATCCTGGCAGCACGTCACGTACAAGGTGCGGAAGGTGGACCCGGTCACGGGCCGGTCCCTGTGGACGTACTCGGCCGCGAAGGGCATCCGGGACCTGAGCGTGCCGTCCAGCGAGCCGGCGGTCCTCGCCGTCGCCGGCGGCGACACCGAGATCACCGACCTGCTGTCCCTCGACGACAAGGGACGCAACCGCGCCACGGTCAGTCTCCGCAACGGCGCGTACGTCGCCGACTGTGCGTACACCGACTACCTCGTGATCGACGACTGCCCGACCGTCGCCGTCGGAGCGGGGCAGGTGTTCATCCGCAGCAAGGACCAGTCGGAGAAGCAGGTCTCCAACTGGATCATCGGCTTCGACCTGGCGACCGGGAACACCACGAAGAAGTTCGACTCGGGTCCGGGCTCCCTGCTCCAGCCGTTGCGGATGAGTGGGGACCGGCTCCTCGCCCTGCGCCTGAGCAACGACCACATCTCGCCGAACGCGCTCGTCTCCCTGGACCCCGGGAAGGACAAGGAGACGCCGTACTTCTACTTCGACCTGCCGAGCGAGGGCGAACCGCTGACGCTGACGAACGAGAACGACGTGGTCGTCCAGGACGGGCGGATCTTCTTCGGCGCCAAGTCCGCGAACGGTCCGTCCGGCGAGCAGGAGAAGCAGTGGACCTACCTGGTCCTGGGCATCGGAAGCAGCGCGGCGGCAGGACCGTGACGGTCCCGGTCGCCCCGACGCCTCATTCCGGACCGGCGGCTCCGTCCCGCGTCGCCGGCTCCAGATCGAACTCCCCGTCCCGCGCCCCGAGCACGAAAGCCCGCCACTCCGCCTCCGTGTACCGCAGCACGGTGTCCGGGTCGAGCGACGACCTCATGGCCACGGCGCCCGCGGGAAGGTAGGCGATCTCTACCCGCTCCTCGTGCTCCTCGGTGCCGGGTGCGCTGTGCCATTCGACGCCGGAGATGTCGAGGGAGTAGAGCTCGTCCCTCTCCCGCTCCTTGCGTGCCCGCAGTTCCCTGTCCTCGGCGTCGGCCATCGCGGCTCGGTCCTTCCTGCTGTGCCAACGAGCTGTGCGGTCACCCTACTTGCCGCGGTTCTCCCTGATCAGCGGTTTGCCGATGTGGCCGGTGCGGATGACCGGCAGGAGTGAAGGCGGCCTCCCGTAGGCGATGCCGGCGAGTCCGCCGGGCGGGGCGTCACGTGAGCGAAGCCACGCGAGGGGCGCAAGGCGCCCGGAACCGGAGCCGGAACCGGAGCCGGGCGCCCCATAGGATGGCCCCCGCCTGCCCCCCCGCCCGTACCCAGGTCGCCCGCCCACGCCCGCGTCCACGCCCGCGTCCAGACCCCTCCGCCCAGGCTGGTACGCTGGGTGACGGCCGTTTGTGTACGCGCCCCCGGAGCCTTGAAGCCCTGGAGGTCGCGCCCAGCGGATCCCCGCCTTCCGAGTCACGGAAGATTCCCCGAGAAGTAGACCGGGGGCACTCGGTGGGCACTCACAGACCCAGAGGAGTACGCGTGTCGCTCGACGCCGCAGTGAAGAAGCAGATCATCTCCGAGTTCGGTACCAAGGAGGGCGACACCGGCTCCCCCGAGGTCCAGGTCGCTCTGCTGTCCCGTCGGATCTCCGACCTGACCGAGCACCTCAAGGCCCACAAGCACGACCACCACTCCCGTCGTGGTCTGCTCATCCTGGTCGGTCAGCGCCGCCGGCTGCTGCAGTACCTGGCCAAGAAGGACATCCAGCGCTTCCGTGCGCTGGTCGAGCGCCTCGGCATCCGCCGCGGTGCGGCGGGCGCCAAGTAAGACGCCGTGAAGGGGGCGGTTCCCATCATTCGGGGGCCGCTCCCTTTGCTGTACGTGCGCGGTGTCGCCACCGCTTTGTAGTGTGGTAGCAGAACACAAGACGCACGACGCACTACAAGAACGAACGCACGACAAGCACGAACGCACGACAAGCACGACGCACGACAAGTACGACGCAGGACACGAACGACACGAGGAGAAGCGCGCCTCGCCGCCGCCGGTCCTCGGTAGTGGCCCCCGGGGGCAGAACCCCGGGTGCTTCGATCGAAGACCGGCCCGCACAGGACGCAGCGCTTCTCCACCCCCGTCCCCCCGCCACACGGGCGAGGCGGGACAAAAGACGACACGTAATGGAGAAAACGCTAGTGGAGAACGAGACCCACTACGCCGAGGCCGTCATCGACAACGGCGCCTTCGGTACCCGCACCATCCGCTTCGAGACGGGCCGCCTGGCCCGCCAGGCCGCCGGCTCCGCCGTCGCCTACCTGGACGACGACACCATGGTGCTGTCGGCCACCAGCGCCTCGAAGAACCCCAAGGACCAGCTCGACTTCTTCCCCCTCACGGTGGACGTCGAGGAGCGGATGTACTCCGCCGGCAAGATCCCCGGCAGCTTCTTCCGCCGCGAGGGCCGGCCCTCCGAGGACGCCGTCCTCACCTGCCGCCTGATCGACCGCCCGCTGCGCCCGTCCTTCAAGAAGGGCCTGCGCAACGAGATCCAGGTCGTCGCGACGATCATGGCGCTCAACCCCGACCACCTGTACGACGTCGTGGCGATCAACGCCGCCTCCGCGTCCACGCAGCTGGCCGGTCTGCCCTTCTCCGGCCCGGTCGGCGGCGTCCGCGTCGCGCTGATCCGCGGCCAGTGGGTGGCCTTCCCGACGCACACCGAGCTCGAGGACGCCGTCTTCGACATGGTCGTCGCGGGCCGTGTCCTGGAGGACGGCGACGTCGCGATCATGATGGTCGAGGCCGAGGCCACCGAGAAGACCATCAAGCTCGTCGAGGGCGGCGCCGAGGCGCCCACCGAGGAGGTCGTCGCCGCCGGTCTGGACGCCGCGAAGCCCTTCATCAAGGTGCTCTGCCGCGCGCAGTCCGACCTCGCCGCCAAGGCCGCCAAGCCGACCGGCGAGTTCCCGATCTTCCTGGACTACCAGGACGACGTCCTCGAGGCGCTCACCGGTGCCGTCAAGCCCGAGCTCACGCAGGCGCTCACCATCGCCGGCAAGCAGGAGCGCGAGGCCGAGCTGGACCGCGTCAAGGCGCTCGCCGCCGAGAAGCTCCTGCCGGAGTTCGAGGGCCGCGAGAAGGAGATCTCCGCCGCGTACCGCTCGCTGACCAAGTCCCTGGTCCGTGAGCGCGTCATCAAGGAGAAGAAGCGCATCGACGGCCGCGGTGTCACCGACATCCGCACCCTGGCCGCCGAGGTCGAGGCCATCCCGCGCGTCCACGGCTCCGCCCTGTTCGAGCGTGGCGAGACCCAGATCCTGGGCGTCACCACGCTGAACATGCTCCGCATGGAGCAGCAGCTGGACACGCTGTCGCCGGTGACGCGCAAGCGCTACATGCACAACTACAACTTCCCGCCGTACTCCGTCGGCGAGACCGGCCGCGTCGGCTCTCCGAAGCGCCGCGAGATCGGCCACGGCGCCCTCGCCGAGCGCGCCATCGTGCCGGTGCTGCCGACGCGCGAGGAGTTCCCCTACGCGATCCGCCAGGTGTCCGAGGCCCTCGGTTCCAACGGCTCGACGTCCATGGGCTCGGTCTGCGCCTCCACCATGTCGCTGCTGAACGCCGGTGTGCCGCTGAAGGCCCCCGTCGCCGGTATCGCCATGGGCCTGATCTCCCAGGAGATCAACGGCGAGACGCACTACGTCGCCCTCACCGACATCCTCGGTGCGGAGGACGCCTTCGGCGACATGGACTTCAAGGTCGCCGGCACCAAGGAGTTCGTGACCGCCCTCCAGCTGGACACCAAGCTGGACGGCATCCCCGCCTCCGTCCTGGCCGCCGCCCTCAAGCAGGCCCGTGACGCCCGCCTCCACATCCTCGACGTGATGATGGAAGCGATCGACACGCCGGACGAGATGTCCCCGAACGCCCCGCGGATCATCACGGTCAAGATCCCCGTGGACAAGATCGGTGAGGTCATCGGCCCCAAGGGCAAGATGATCAACCAGATCCAGGAGGACACGGGCGCCGACATCACGATCGAGGACGACGGCACCATCTACATCGGTGCCGCCCAGGGCTCGCAGGCCGAGGCCGCCCGCGCCACGATCAACGGCATCGCCAACCCGACCATGCCCGAGGTCGGCGAGCGCTACCTGGGCACGGTCGTCAAGACGACCACCTTCGGTGCGTTCGTGTCCCTGCTGCCCGGCAAGGACGGCCTGCTGCACATCTCGCAGATCCGCAAGCTCGCCGGCGGCAAGCGCGTGGAGAACGTCGAGGACGTGCTCGGCGTGGGCGCCAAGGTCCAGGTCGAGATCGCCGAGATCGACTCCCGCGGCAAGCTCTCCCTGATCCCCGTGGTCGAGGGCGAAGCAGGCGACGACGACAAGAAGGACGACGCCGACCAGTGACGTCCCGTAGCGCCAAGGCGACGGCCCGCACCTCCTCGGAGGCGCGGGCCGTCGCCCGTACCCAAACCCTGATCAAGGGCGAGCACGGCATCGGTACGGTCCGCAAGACCACCCTCCCGGGCGGCCTGCGCATCGTCACCGAGACCCTCCCCTCGGTCCGCTCGGCGACCTTCGGTATCTGGGCGCACGTCGGCTCCCGCGACGAGACCCCGGCCCTGAACGGCGCCACCCACTACCTGGAGCACCTGCTCTTCAAGGGAACGCGCAAGCGCAGCGCCCTGGACATCTCCTCCGCCCTCGACGCGGTCGGCGGCGAGATGAACGCGTTCACGGCGAAGGAGTACACGTGCTACTACGCCCGTGTGCTCGACACCGACCTGCCGCTCGCCATCGACGTGGTCTGCGACATGCTGACCGGCTCGCTCATCCGCGAGGAGGACGTCGACGTCGAGCGCGGCGCGATCCTCGAGGAGATCGCGATGACCGAGGACGACCCGGGCGACTGCGTGCACGACCTGTTCGCGCACACCATGTTCGGCGACAACGCGCTGGGCCGCCCCGTCCTCGGCACCGTGGACACGGTCAACGCCCTCACCGCCGACCGCATCCGCCGCTTCTACAAGAAGCACTACGACCCCACCCACCTGGTGGTCGCCGCGGCAGGCAACGTCGACCACGACAAGGTCGTACGACAGGTCCGCGCCGCCTTCGAGAAGGCCGGCGCCTTCCGCGAACCGGTGGCCGCCCCCGTCGCCCCGCGCGACGGCCGCCGCACCCTGCGCACCGCCGGGCGCGTCGAGCTGATCGGCCGCAAGACCGAGCAGGCCCACGTCGTCCTCGGCATGCCGGGGCTGGCCCGCACCGACGAGCGCCGCTGGGCGCTGGGCGTCCTCAACACCGCCCTCGGCGGTGGCATGTCCTCCCGCCTCTTCCAGGAGGTACGGGAGAAGCGCGGCCTGGCCTACAGCGTGTACTCGTACACCTCGGGCTTCGCCGACTGCGGCCTCTTCGGCGTCTACGCGGGCTGCAGGCCCTCCCAGGTGCACGACGTGCTGAAGATCTGCCGCGACGAGCTGGACCACGTCGCCGAGCACGGCCTCACCGACGACGAGATCGGCCGCGCCGTCGGCCAGCTCCGGGGCTCCACGGTCCTCGGCCTGGAGGACACCGGCGCGCTGATGAACCGTATCGGCAAGAGCGAGCTGTGCTGGGGCGAGCAGATGTCGGTCGACGACATGCTGACCCGGATAGCCTCGGTCACGCCGGACGACGTCCGCGCGGTCGCCCGCGACGTCCTGGGCAGGCGGCCCTCCCTGTCGGTCATCGGCCCGCTGAAGGACAAGCAGGCGTCCCGGCTGCACGACGTCGTCGCCTGACACTGGCGGCCCCGACCCTCCCGGTAAGGAAGCGAACAACATGAGCAAGCTGCGCGTGGCCGTCCTCGGCGCCAAGGGCCGGATCGGCGCCGAGGCGGTACGGGCGGTCGAGGCCGCCGAGGACATGGAGCTGGTGGCCGCCCTGGGCCGCGGCGACAGCCTGGACACGCTGGCCGAGTCCGGCACCCAGGTCGCCGTCGAGCTGACCACCCCGGCCTCGGTGATGGACAACCTCGACTACTGCGTACGCCACGGCATCCACGCCGTCGTCGGTACGACCGGCTGGACCGACGAACGCCTCGCCCAGCTGACGGGCTGGCTCGACGGCTCCCCGGGGACCGGCGTGCTCATCGCGCCCAACTTCTCCATCGGTGCCGTGCTCACCATGAGGTTCGCGCAGATCGCCGCCCCGTACTTCGAGTCCGTCGAGGTCGTCGAGCTGCACCACCCGAACAAGGTGGACGCCCCCAGCGGCACCGCCACCCGCACGGCCCAGCTGATCGCCCAGGCCCGGCAGAAGGCAGGCTCCGCTCCGGCGCCCGACGCCACTGCCACCGCCCTGGACGGCGCCCGCGGCGCGGACGTCGACGGTGTCCCGGTGCACGCGATCCGCCTGCGCGGGCTGCTGGCCCACCAGGAGGTCCTGCTCGGCGGCGAGGGCGAGACCCTCACCGTCCGGCACGACTCCCTGCACCACAGCAGCTTCATGCCGGGCATCCTGCTGGGCGCCCGCCGGGTGGTGACCACTCCGGGCCTCACCTTCGGCCTGGAACACTTCCTGGACCTGAACTGAGACCCGGACCGAGCTGCAGCCCCTCATGCGCGCGAAAATCTCCTACGCCCTCACGGCCGCCGTCCTGGTCTTCTACTTCGCCCTGGTCGGCAGCCGCGGCGTGATGCTGATCGGCACCGGCACCGTCCTCACCGTGACCTTCGGGATCGCGGTGCTGATCCTGCCGGTGATCGGCCTGTGGTTCCTCTGGAAGAACACCCAGTTCGTCCGTCGGGCCAACGCCCTCGCCGCCGAACTCGACGCCGAGGGCGGACTGCCCGTCGACGAACTGAGGCGCACCCCCAGCGGGCGGGTCGACCGGGACTCCGCCGACGCGGTCTTCGCCCTGCGCAAGGCCGAGACGGAGGACGCCCCCGGCGACTGGCGGAGCTGGTTCCGCCTGGCCGTCGCCTACCACGACGCCCGCGACACCCCCCGCGCCCGCAAGGCGATGCAGCGGGCGATCGCCCTGCACGACGGCAAGCCGGTCGAGACGGCCTGAACGCCCGGGATGCCGGCGACAGGGGCTGGGGCCCGGACCGCACCGCGGTCCGGGCCCCAGCCCCTGTGCTGAGCGTGTCGCGGGCGCTCAGCCCTGCCGGTACTCCGCGGCCCACGCCTCCACCGTGTCGGCGGCCCGGTCGAAGGACTCCTCACGGGCGAGGAAGTCGGCGCTGTGCGTGGTCAGCAGGGGCGGCAGGGTCTCCCCGGACCGACCCTGCCGGACGAGGAGCAGCGCCTGTCCCTGCACGGTGCGCGGCAGCCCCAGCCAGCGCACCGGCTGCTGCACCGTGCGCACGCTGGAGACCTGCTGCCAAGCCACCGTGCGCGTGCTGAGGAAGCCCACCTGACGCACGCCCCGCGCGCTCACCCAGGCGCCCATGCGCAGCAGGCGCAGGGCGCAGACGATCATGACGACCGCGATGGCGAAGACCGCACCGGCGGAGGACAACGGAGCCGTGGCCGCGATGATGACCCCCGCGAACAGCACGAACGAGGCGAGCAACAGCATCAGCGCCGCCGCCCCCACCCGCCAAGGCCCCGGCCGGTAGGGCCGGCGCCACAGGTCGCGGTCGTCGTGGGGCAGCGCCACGTCGTCGTCGGTGTCGAAGGCGCGGTCGGCCGTCAGGAAGGGCAGGGGCACGGCTGGTCCTCACTCGTTCCATGGCACGTTCTGTGCCCGGTGAGGCTACCGACCTGTGTCACCGGTCACCACCTTCGGGGCCCGGATGGAGTCAGGAGGATCGGCCCGCGACGCGTCTAACGGCGCTCGGAGGCCTGTGACGGCTGCTTGTGGCCGGACGGCTGGTCGGCCGACAGGGCGGGCATCCCGATCACCAGGGAGCCCACGATCCCGGCGACGAGGGTGAGGCCGAGCAGCCAGCGCCCGGCCAGCTGGCCCACGGACGCCCGCTCCCGGGGTGGGGGTGTGACATTGCTGCGGAACCTGTCGGCTTCGGCGACGAAGGCGAACGGCACGGGTTCACGCCGGCGGATCATGGAGGCTGCGTCTCCCTTCGGGGAATGAATGCATCGCTGTTACTCATACAGACGAACGAACGCCCCCGCGGGTGCCCTGTTTCACCGACTTCATCGCGGCACGCCACCGATGGCCCCGTTCGGTGGGCCGTAGAGTTGCCCTCGCCAAGCGACAAGATGGGAAGGCCCTGCACCCGTGACCGACACCCCCGCCGACGATTTCAAGATCGACCTTCGCAGCGACGTCACCGTCGAGCTGGTCAAGAGCGCCGCGACCGACTCGGACGTGCTGTTCGCCGCCCGCGTCTCGACCGCCGGGGAACAGTCCCTCGACGAGCTGAAGAAGGACCCGGAGCGCTCCAAGGGCCTGATCAACTACCTCATGCGGGACCGGCACGGCAGCCCGTTCGAGCACAACTCGATGACCTTCTTCATCAGCGCCCCGATCTTCGTCTTCCGCGAGTTCATGCGGCACCGCGTCGGCTGGTCGTACAACGAGGAGTCGGGCCGCTACAGGGAGCTCCAGCCGGTCTTCTACGTGCCGGACACCTCCCGCAAGCTGGTCCAGCAGGGCCGCCCGGGCAAGTACGTCTTCGTCGAGGGCACCGCCGAGCAGCACGGCCTGGTGAGCCGGTCGATGGAGGATTCCTACCGCGAGGCCTACCGGACCTACCAGGAGATGCTCGCCGCCGGCGTCGCCCGCGAGGTGGCCCGGGCGGTGCTCCCCGTCGGCCTCTACTCGTCGATGTACGCGACCTGCAACGCCCGCTCGCTGATGCACTTCCTCGGCCTGCGCACCCAGCACGAACTGGCGAAGGTCCCGTCCTTCCCGCAGCGCGAGATCGAGATGGTCGGCGAGAGGATGGAGGAGCAGTGGGCCCGGCTGATGCCGCTCACCCACGCGGCCTTCAACGCCAACGGTCGCGTGGCCCCGTAGCTCCCCGATCGCCCTCCCGGACCGGGCGCCCGGCGGGCCGCCGGGTACAGATGTACGCATCAGCCACCCGAAGTGTCCGTATTGCGGCGTTCTGAGAAGTTCACTTAGCCTGATCAAAGGGACCCGGCACTGCTTGAACCCCCGAGCAGGCAGTGCCGGGCTCCACCTCCCTCCCGACCTGCTGCCTCCCCCGAGGGCAGACCCCGCCCTGAGCAACGAGTAGCGTGTAACCCATGGCTCCGACCTCCACTCCGCAGACCCCCTTCGGGCGGGTCCTCACCGCCATGGTCACGCCTCTCCAGGCGGACGGCGCACTCGACCTCGACGGCGCGCAGCGGCTCGCCGCCCATCTGGTGGACGCAGGCAACGACGGCCTGATCATCAACGGCACCACCGGCGAGTCCCCCACCACCAGCGACGCGGAGAAAGCGGACCTCGTACGAGCCGTCCTGGAAGCCGTCGGCGACCGGGCACACGTCATCGCCGGAGCCGGCACCAACAACACCCAGCACAGCATCGAGCTGGCCCGCGCCGCCGAACGCGCCGGCGCGCACGGCATCCTGCTCGTCACGCCGTACTACAACAAGCCCCCGCAGGACGGCCTGTACCTGCACTTCACGGCCATCGCCGACGCCACCGGCCTGCCGGTCATGCTCTACGACATCCCCGGCCGCAGCGGCGTCCCGATCAACACGGAGACGCTGGTCCGCCTCGCGGAGCACCCGCGGATCGTCGCGAACAAGGACGCCAAGGGCGACCTCGGCCGCGCCAGCTGGGCCATCGCGCGCTCCGGCCTCGCCTGGTACTCCGGCGACGACATGCTGAACCTGCCGCTGCTCTCCGTGGGCGCGGTCGGTTTCGTCTCCGTCGTCGGCCATGTCGTCACCCCGGAACTGCGCGCCATGGTGGACGCGCACGTCGCGGGTGACGTACAGAAGGCACTGGAGATCCACCAGAAGCTGCTCCCGGTCTTCACCGGCATGTTCCGTACTCAGGGCGTCATGACCACCAAGGCCGCGCTCGCCCTCCAGGGACTGCCCGCCGGACCGCTGCGCGCACCGATGGTCGGCCTCACACCCGAGGAAACCGAGCAGCTCAAGATCGATCTTGCCGCCGGCGGGGTACAGCTCTGACAACAGACTTTGCACCACCGCACGACCGGACTTCACAACTGAATACGCGGGCCACCGGTGCCCGCACCCACCACGACAATTGCTTCTGCACGAACGTCACGCGCGCCACGTGCCCACCGGTACGTGGCGCGTGTGGTTGAGGAGAGTCTTTTGAGTCATCCGCATCCTGAACTGGGCCGGCCCCCGGCGCTCCCCAAGGGTGGCCTGCGGGTCACCCCCTTGGGCGGCCTCGGCGAGATCGGCCGCAACATGACGGTCTTCGAGTACGGCGGCCGTCTGCTGATCGTCGACTGCGGAGTGCTCTTCCCCGAGGAGGAGCAGCCCGGAATCGACCTGATCCTGCCGGACTTCTCGTCCATCCGGGACCGCCTCGACGACATCGAGGGCATCGTCCTCACCCACGGTCACGAGGACCACATCGGCGGCGTCCCGTTCCTCCTCCGGGAGAAGCCGGACATCCCGCTGATCGGCTCCAAGCTGACCCTCGCGCTCATCGAGGCCAAGCTCCAGGAGCACCGGATCCGCCCCTACACCCTCGAGGTGGCCGAGGGGCACCGGGAGCGCGTCGGTCCCTTCGACTGCGAGTTCGTCGCGGTCAACCACTCCATCCCGGACGCGCTGGCCGTCGCGATCCGCACCCCCGCGGGCATGGTGGTCCACACCGGCGACTTCAAGATGGACCAGCTCCCGCTGGACAACCGCCTCACGGACCTGCACGCCTTCGCGCGTCTGAGCGAGGAGGGCATCGACCTTCTCCTCTCCGACTCGACGAACGCCGAGGTCCCGGGCTTCGTCCCGCCCGAGCGTGACATCTCCAACGTCCTGCGCCAGGTCTTCGCGGGTGCCCGCAAGCGGATCATCGTGGCGAGCTTCGCGAGTCACGTGCACCGCATCCAGCAGATCCTGGACGCGGCGCACGAGTACGGCCGCCGGGTCGCCTTCGTCGGCCGCTCGATGGTCCGCAACATGGGTATCGCCCGGGACCTCGGCTACCTGAAGGTCCCGCCGGGCCTGGTCGTGGACGTCAAGACGCTCGACGACCTGCCGGACAGCGAAGTGGTCCTGGTCTGCACGGGCTCCCAGGGCGAACCGATGGCAGCCCTGTCCCGCATGGCCAACCGCGACCACCAGATCCGCATCGTCGACGGCGACACGGTGATCCTGGCGTCGTCCCTCATCCCCGGCAACGAGAACGCGGTCTACCGCGTGATCAACGGCCTGACCCGATGGGGCGCGCACGTCGTGCACAAGGGCAACGCCAAGGTCCACGTCTCGGGCCACGCCTCGGCCGGCGAGCTGCTGTACTTCTACAACATCTGCCGGCCCAGAAACCTGATGCCGGTCCACGGCGAGTGGCGCCACCTGCGCGCCAACGCCGAGCTGGGCGCCCTGACCGGCGTCCCGCACGACCGCATCGTCATCGCCGAGGACGGCGTCGTCGTCGACCTGATCGAAGGCAAGGCGAAGATCGCCGGCAAGGTCCAGGCGGGCTACGTCTACGTCGACGGCCTCTCCGTCGGCGACGTGGGCGAACCGGCGCTCAAGGACCGCAAGATCCTCGGCGACGAGGGCATCATCTCGGTCTTCGTGGTCATCGACTCCTCCACCGGCAAGATCACCGGCGGCCCGCACGTCCAGGCCCGGGGCTCCGGCATCGAGGACTCGGCCTTCGCCGCCGTACTCCCGAAGGTCACGGAGGTACTGGAACGCTCGGCACAGGACGGGGTCGTCGAGCCGCACCAGCTCCAGCAGCTGGTGCGCAGGACCCTCGGCAAGTGGGTGTCGGACACCTACCGACGCCGGCCGATGATCCTCCCTGTCGTCGTGGAGGTCTGACGGCCCGTCGGGTCTCCGACAGCGTCAACCAGGAGCGGGGCGCCTCGATTTGCATCGGGGCGCCCCGCTCCAGTACGTTTACATCTCCGCTCGGACGGGCACCCGACCACTTCGTGGTTCGGAGCCGGCCCCGGAGGGCGGAAATTCCGACTCAGAATCTCTGATAAAGTCGGAACCGCCGGAAAGGGAAACGCGAAAGCGGAAACCTGGAAAGCACCGAGGAAATCGGGTCGGAAAGATCTGATAGAGTCGGAAACGCAAGACCGAAGGGAAGCGCCCGGAGGAAAGCCTGAGAGAG
>NZ_JBIDCI010000037.1:0-25093 GCF_043204535.1 Streptomyces sp. NPDC047853
CTCACTCTCCCGGACCCCACCACCCCGCACCCGACGCCGAAGGGCCACACCCCAGGGCCCCAACAGCCCCAATCCACAGGGACCTTCGGCCACCAGGGGAGGACAAGGCCGAACGGTGCCGGGCGGTGACCGGACGGCCCCTTACGCGCGGGCCGGCAGGGGGCAAAGGCTGGGAAGGGTTCACCCACCAGCCCAGCCGCCCTCGGACGTGGGCGGGAAGGAGTCCCGATGAGCTCGACGACCCGCGACGCTCCCGCCGTGGAGCGGCTGGTCGCGGCAGCCGTGGCCGCGCCGTCCCTGCACAACACCCAGCCCTGGCGCTTCCGGCTCGATACCGACACCCGCACGGTACGGATCGACGCCGCCGCTGACCGGACGCTGCGCCACACCGACCCGGTGGGCCGCGCCGTGCATGTGTCCGTGGGCTGCGCGGTCCTCAACCTGCGTGTCGCCGCCGCCCACTTGGGCTGGGAACCGGTGACCCGGCTGCTCCCGCGCCCGGACCGTCCCGCTCTGCTCGCCACGGTCCGGCTCGCCGAAGCGGTGCGTGGTGCCCCGTCGACCGGCTTGTACGAGGCGGTGTGGCGCCGGCACAGCAGTCGTTTCCCCTTCTCCGGGCGACCGCTGCCGTCGGACCTGCTCGCCGAGCTGGCCGAGGCAGCCCATCTGGAGGGTGCGACCCTGTGTTTCCCGGGGCGCAACGACACCGAGCGGGTGTTGCGCGCCACGCGGGAGGCGGAGTGGCGCAACCGGGCGGACACCGACCGCGCGGCGGAGAACCGTCGGCTGGTCAGTGGCCCGCACTCCCCGTGGGTGGGGCTCCCGGCAGCGGTTCTCGGCCCGCAGGATGCCCTGGAGCGCATGCCGATGCGGGACTTCGGGGCCCACCGGCACCCGGAGGTGCTGCCCGCCCGTGCCTTCGAGACGCGTCCTACGCTCGCGCTGCTGTCCACGGCACACGACCGGCGGACGGACTGGCTGCGGGCCGGCCAGGCCCTGGAACACGTGCTTCTGCTGGCCACCCGGCGCGGAGTGCGCGCGTCGCTTCTTCACCAGGCGATGGAGTGGCCCGATCTGCGCCGGGCCCTCGACGGTCTGCCGGGCGACGGTCCTCGCGTGTACACGCAGATGGTGATCCGGCTCGGGTACGGGCCCGAGGGTCCCGCGTCACCGCGCCGCCCGGTCGAGGAGGTAGTGGAAGCCGACGTATGAACACGCGTGCCGCCCGGTCCCGTCGACGACGCGACCGGGCGGTGCTTTTCAAGTCGGTCAGCGTGAGCACTCCGTGCCCTTCTGCCGCACCTGTCACCCGGCGTCGACGTGCCCGTGTTCCACGGCCGGTGGCGTCTCCGCACTTTCCGGCTCGCAACCGACGTGCACCTGCATGTCGGGAGCGTCGGCCGGTGTGTTGCTCACCGTGCAGTGCGAAACCACCGCACGCAGCGCGGTCAGCCGCTCGGCGGGCAGGGACGGGGCGTGGACGGTCATCGACAGGGAAGCGACCCGTGCGGGGCGGTCGTCGGCCATGCGGAAGTCCGCCCGGACGGTCAGGCCGTCCCGGCTGAGACCATGCCGGTCCAGATACCGGCCCGCGTAGTGCGCGGTGCAGGAGGCCACGGACGCGATGAAGAGTTCCACGGGCGTGGGTGCCGTGTCCCTGCCACCGGCGGTCCGTGGCTGGTCGACGGTCAGGACGTGTCTCCGTACCCGCACTTCGAAGGCGTCGCCGGCGACAGCCACGGGACCCGGCTGTCGTGCGGGGCACGGGCGGTGTCCAGGACGACGCGTCTCATGGAAGCCGGGAGATCCTGGGGCGCGAGTCGTGTGACGTTGATGGTGCGTCCGCAGCGGCTGGTCATCTTCATGACGTCTCCCGGCCGGGTGCCTTGCCCTCGATCCGCAAGCGCGCTCGACGCGGCTGCTCCGCCCACCCGGGCCGGGCCGGCGGGCCGGGACGGCCCCGGTCGTCCGCCTCGGCACCTCAATTGGACCGCGGTCGCGGTCCGCCGGCATGGGCCGGGGGACCCGCGCGCCGTGTGCCGATGGTCCCGGTGCGGCTGCCCCCGTTCGGCAGGGGCCCTCAAGGTGCCGCTCCCGCCGGCACCCTGTGTCACCGGGCGGACCGGCCGCTCTCCGCCGTGTCCGGGGACTGCGCCAGCGGCGCGTGCCACACCAGCCGCGTCCCCTTGCCGCCGGGGCTTTCCAGCTCCAGGTCGCCGCCGAGCTTCTGCGCTCGCTCGGCCATGTTAGTTAGACCGCTGCGGCGGCCTCCGTCCGGGATGCCGACGCCGTTGTCCGTGACCGTCAGGCGGACCTGCTTGCCGTCCGTCTCCAGCACGACGTCGGTGCGGTCGGCGCCGGCGTGCCGGGCGACGTTGGTCAGGGATTCGGTGAGGACGGCCATGACGTGGTCGGCGGTCTGGTTCGGCACGTGCGTGTCGAGCAGGCCCTCCATGCGGACGCTGGGAGCGAAGCCGAGGAGCGGGGCGGCCTCGCCGATCGCGCGCA
This sequence comes from Streptomyces sp. NPDC047853, assembly GCF_043204535.1. Classification (NCBI taxonomy): domain Bacteria; kingdom Bacillati; phylum Actinomycetota; class Actinomycetes; order Kitasatosporales; family Streptomycetaceae; genus Streptomyces; species Streptomyces sp. NPDC047853. The sequence goes on from NZ_JBIDCI010000037.1 coordinate 2,509, forward strand.
CCGCGCGGGATCGCAGGCCGGGCGCCGTGTCGTCGTCGCGGGAGCGGAGGCCGAAGATCGTCGATCTGATGATCTTGATGGTCTCGTCGAGGTCGTCCACCGCCCGCAGGATCCGCTCGGAGGCCATGGCGTCCTGGACGCGGCGACCGGCGCTCTGCAGGGTCATGCCGGTGGCGAAAAGCCGTTGGATGGCCAGGTCGTGCAGGTCGCGGGCGATCCGGTCGCGGTCCTCCAGCAGGGTGATCTGTTCGGCGTCCGCACGTCGTTCCGCCAGTTCCATCGCGACGGCGGCCTGGGCGGCGAAGACCTGGAGCGGCTCGGTCTCCTTCTCGGAGAACTCCCGGCCGCCGGACTGCCGGACCAGCAGCACCACACCGCGGGCCTCGTCGCCCGTGCCGATCGGCACAGCTACGGCCGGTCCGAGCCCTTCGAAGCGTGGCGGACCGGCTGAGACCCGGGAGTCGCACGAGACGTCTGGGCTGCTGACCGGTGCCCGCTGGACGAACGCCTGCCCGATGAGTGTGCCCTCCGTGGGCAGTACGATCCCGCGCCATGCGTCGGCCTGTTGGCCGATGGCGAGTTCGACGGCGAGGTTGTCGGTTCCGCTCACGGGCATGGCCACCACGCTCAGGGCGGAAGCGGTGATCTCCCGGGCACGCTCCGCGATCAGCGCCAGCACACCGCCCTGGTCCGCGCCGGACATCAGGGTGTGAGTGATCTCGGCGTTAACCTGGAGCCAGCGCTCGCGCAGCCGGGACTCCTCGTAGAGACGGGCGTTGTCGATCGCGACGCCAGCCGCCACGGCCAGCGTCGCCAGCACCGACTCGTCGTCCTCGTCGAACTGCTGCCCGCCGCGCTTCTCCGTCAAATACAGGTTGCCGAAGATGTGGTCGCGCACCCGGATCGGTACGCCGAGGAAGGTGTTCATCGGCGGGTGGTGGGCCGGGAACCCGTAGGAAGCAGGGTGGTCGGAGAGCTTGGCCAGGCGCAGCGGCTCGGGGCGGCGGATCAGCTCGCCCAGGATGCCGTGACCCTCCGGGTAGGGGCCGATGCGCGCGATCTGCTCCGCGTCGACGCCTACCGTGTGGAAGGCCGACAGCCGCTTGCCGTCCGGACCGATCACCCCCAGCGCCGCGTACTCCGCGTCGACCAGGGCCGCCGCGGCCTCGACGATGCTGCGCAGCGCCTGCTCCAGGTCGAGCTCACGGCCGACCGACAGCACGGCCTCCAGGAGGCTGTGGACCCGGTCCCGGGTGCCGCGCGCCGCGTCCAGCCGGGCCTGCAGCTCCTCCAGCAGCTCGTCCAAGCGCAGCTGGGGCAGCCGTACCCGTGCCTCGTGGGCCTCCTCGGCGTTCTCCACCGCTGCTCCTCCAACGCCTCACCGCATGTCGGCAGCCTTACCGTGCACCTGCCACGGTAGCGGCTCGAACAGGGAGACGATAAGGGATCAGCGCAGCCGCAGGGCCGGCTGGCCGGAACTGTCAACTGTCCTGTGCCATCGGACTTTGATCATTTGCCGTTGAAGTTGAGTGGGCGCCGGGATCATCTGGCGCTGCGAGTCGGACACGAGCGACGGTCCGTCGTGGTCTGGCTGTCGGCGGCGTAACCAAGATCAGGCCGAAGTCGTTCTCATGCGCATCGCCCTCCTGCGGGTGTGACACGAACGAACGGAGCAACCTTGATGCGTGTGACCACGCTGGCAGCCGTCGCGGCACTGGCCAGCGTCGCGATTCTCGGCAGCAGCACGGCGGCCTCGGCAGCCCCCGCACCGATCGACCCCACGCCCGTGATGGGCGAGGTTTACCATCTTGTGGGCACCGTTAGTGCCCCTCTGGCCGCCGCCAACATCGTGTGCCCGGCTCCCTGGAAGCAGGGGGGCTTGGGCGTGGGAGATCTCTACGCGGCGTGCGTCACCGCACCAGATACCAGCCGCTGACCTCGCCTGTGCACAGCCGTGCGGAGCCTTCTCTCTGGGCGAATGCTCCGCACCGCTGCACGGCCGTGAGTACCGATCCCGCCGATCAAACTTCGCTGACACGCGCTCAAAGTTGGGTGTCACAGGACAGGAACCGTCAGCTCCGGGGCAGTCGGGCCGCGACGTACGAGGTGAGGTCGATCAGTCGGTTGGTGTAACCCCATTCGTTGTCGTACCAGCCGAAGACCTTGACCAGGTCGCCGTGGGTCTGGGTGAGGGGGGCATCCAGGACGCAGGAGGCCGGGTCGCCGACCACGTCGCGGGAGACGATCGGGGCGTCGGACACCCGCAGGACGTCCTTCAGCGGTCCTTCGGCGTCCTCGCGGTAGGCGGCGTTGATCTCCTCCGCGCTCACCGCCCGCTCGAGTACCACGGTCAGGTCGGTCAGCGAGCCGTCCTCGACCGGAACGCGCACGGCGCTGCCGTCCAGCGTGCCCGCCAGCTCGGGCAGGACCAGGCCGACGGCGCGGGCGGCGCCGGTGGTGGTGGGGATGATGTTGACCGCCGCCGAACGGCCCCGGCGCAGGTCCTTGTGGGGGCCGTCCAGGACCACCTGGTCGTTGGTGTAGCCGTGGATCGTGGTCATCAGTCCCTTGACGACGCCGAAGTGCTCGTCGAGGACCTTGACCATGGGGGCCACGCAGTTGGTGGTGCACGAGGCGTTGGAGATCACGTGGTGGTTCTCCGGGTCGTACGTACCCTCGTTGACGCCCATGACGATCGTGGCATCGACGTCCTTGCCGGGCACGGACAGGAGTACCTTGCGCGCGCCGGCCGCCAGGTGCAGGCCGGCCTGGTCGCGGGTGCGGAAGCGGCCGGTGGACTCGATCACCACGTCCACGCCGAGGCCGCCCCAGTCCAGCGCGGCCGGGTCACGCTCGGCGGTCACCGCGATGCGGTGTCCGTCCACGCGGTCAGCGAGGCCTCGTCGTGCTCGACGGGGCGGTTCAGCCGGCCGTACGTCGAGTCGTACGTCAGCAGGTGCGCGAGCGCCGCCGGGGAGGTGACGTCGTTGACCGCCACCACCTCCAGCGGCGCTGCCGCAGCGCCGGTGCGTTCCAGGACGCAACGCAGGTAGTTCCGGCCGATCCGGCCGAAGCCGTTGATACCCACTCGCACGGTCATGTCTTCAGTCCTCCCCTGGGTGCGGCGATGCCCGGCGGTGTTCCGGGACCGCTCTCAGCCTGCCGCCCGGGAGTCCGTGCGGGTATGGGCCGGGCGGGGGCGGGCCGTGGGGACCTTCGGCCCCCGCGGGACCGGGCGCGGGGCCGAGCGAGGGACTCGGCCCGTTACTGGCCTTCGGTGCGCATCCGGTCGCGTGCCTGGGTGGCGATGACGGCGGCCTGGATACGGCGTTCCACGCCGAGCTTGGCGAGCAGGCGGGAGATGTGGTTCTTGACCGTCTTCTCGGCCAGGTAGAGCCGCTGGCCGATCTGCCGGTTGGTGAGCCCTTCGCCGATCAGTTCGAGGATCTCGCGTTCCCGGTCGGTGAGACCCGGCAGCATCTCCGGCTCCTCGGCCGGCTGCTGCCCGCCGCCCCGCAGCCGTGCCATCAGCTTGGTCGTGGCGCTGGCGTCCAGCAGCGACTGGCCGCGGGCCACCGTGCGCACGGCCGAGACCAGGTCCGAGCCCTGGATCTGCTTGAGGACGTATCCGGCCGCCCCCGCCATGATCGAATCCAGCAGCGCCTCCTCGTCGTCGAAGGAGGTCAGCATCAGGCAGGCCAGGTCCGGCATCTGCGACCGCAGCTCGCGGCAGACGGTCACGCCGTCTCCGTCGGGCAGGCGCACGTCGAGGACGGCCACGTCGGGGCGCAGGGCGGGGACCCGGACCAGCGCCTGTTCCACCGTCGCGGCTTCTCCGACCACGGTGATGTCCGGTTCGTCGTCCAGCAGGTCGTGCACCCCGCGTCGTACCACTTCGTGGTCGTCCAGGAGGAAGACCCTGATCGGGCTTCCCGTGCTGTCGCCCTGCTCGCTGTGCGCCATCGAATGCTCCTCGCAATGCCTCGGTCTGTGTCGGAATCCTTTCTTCCCAGGATGGCCGAGGTCCAGGGCCGGTCGGCCCCGATTTCGCCTGCGTCAGTGGGCCATGAGGCCGCGCTCGCGGAACTGGCCACGCACCCGGTCCACCAGCGCCCGATCGGGGACCGGGGCCTCACGCAGGGGAAAGGGGATGCCCAGGGCGTCGTACTTTGCGGCGCCGAGCTTGTGGAACGGCAGGATGTCGACCCGCTCCACGCAGGCGAGGCCGGAGAGGAATCCGGCGAGTCCGTCGACGGCCTCCTCGTCGTCGGTCCAGCCGGGCACCAGGACGTACCTGATCCACACGCGCTTGCCCAGCCCGTCGAGACGGGTGGCGAAGTTCAGGGTGGGGGCGAGGGCACCGCCGGTCAGCTTCCGGTACGTCGGGACGTCGAACGACTTGATGTCCAGCAGCACCAGGTCGGTGTCGGTCAGGAGCGTTTCCGTGGCTCGGGCGCCGAGGAAGCCGGAGGTGTCGAGGGCGGTGTGCAGGCCGGCCGCCTTGCAGCAGCGCAGGACCGCCGCAGTGAAGGCCGGCTGGAGCAGGGGTTCGCCACCGGTGAGGGTCACTCCCCCGCCGGCCGTAACGAGGAAGTCCCGGTACTTGGCGATCTCCGCCATCACCTCGTCGACGGTGGCCTCCCGGCCGTCTCGCATGTGCCAGGTGTCGGGGTTGGCGCAGTAGAGGCAGCGCAGGGGGCAGCCACTGGCGAAGAGGACGAAGCGGGTCCCGGGACCGTCCACGCCGGTGGACAGGTCCCAGGAGTGGATGCGGCCGGTGACCGATCCCGCTGCCACGGTCGGGGACATCGTGCTCACAGCGATCCGTGGAAGGTGCGGCTGATCACGTCGAGCTGCTGCTCGCGGGTCAGGCGGACGAAGTTCACCGCGTAGCCGGAGACCCTGATCGTCAGCTCGGGGTACTTCTCCGGGTGTTCCATCGCGTCCTCCAGCACGGCGCGGTCCAGCACGTTGACGTTCATGTGGAAGCCGCCCGCGGACATGTAGGCGTCGAGGATGCCGACCATGTGACCGGCCCGCTCCATGGGGACGTGGCCCAGCCCTTCCGGGGTGATCGTGGTGGTCAGGGAGATGCCGTCGCGTGCCGCCTCATAGGGCAGCTTGGCCACCGAGAGGGCGGAGGCGGCCACGCCGTGCTGGTCGCGGCCGTTCATCGGGTTGGCGCCGGGCGCGAAGGGCTGGCCGGCGCGGCGGCCGTCGGGGGTGTTGCCGGTGTGGTTGCCGTACACGACGTTGGAGGTGATGGTCAGCACCGACTGCGTGTGTTCGGCGTCGCGGTAGGTGGGGTGCTCGCGCACCTTCGCCATGAACGACTCCACGAGGGTGACGGCGAGGGCGTCGGCCCGGTCGTCGTTGTTGCCGTACGCCGGGAAGTCGCCCTCGGTGTGGAAGTCCACGGCCAGTCCGGACGCGTCGCGGATGATCTTGACCCGGGCGTGCTTGACGGCGGAGAGGCTGTCCACGGCGACGGACAGGCCGGCGATGCCGCAGGCCATGAAGCGGTGCACCGGGTGGTCGTGCAGGGCCATCTCGATGCGCTCGTAGGCGTACTTGTCGTGCATGTAGTGGATGACGTTGAGTGCGTCGACGTAGGTCTGGGCCAGCCAGTCCAGTACGCGGTCGTAGGCGTCCGACAGTTGGTCGTAGTCCAGGTACTCGGCGGACAGCGGCGGCATCTCCGGGGTGATCTGGTCGCCGGTCATCTCGTCCCGGCCGCCGTTGACGGCGTACAGCAGCGCCTTGGCGAGGTTGACGCGGGCTCCGAAGAACTGCATCTGCTTGCCGACCGCCATGGCGGAGACGCAGCAGGCGATGGCGGTGTCGTCGCCGGTGCGCGGGCGCATCAGGTCGTCGGACTCGTACTGGACGGCGCTGGTGTCGATGGACACCTGGGCGCAGAACTCCTTGAAGCCGGCCGGCAGGCGGGGCGACCACAGGACAGTCAGGTTCGGTTCCGGTGCGGGGCCGAGGTTGTAGAGGGTCTGCAGGAAGCGGAAGGAAGTGCGGGTGACCAGCGGGCGGCCGTCTGCGCCGATGCCTCCGATGGACTCTGTCACCCAGGTCGGATCGCCGGAGAACAGGGCGTCGTACTCGGGGGTGCGCAGGAAGCGCACGATGCGCAGCTTGATGACGAAGTCGTCGATCAGCTCCTGGGCCCGCCTCTCGTCGAGGAGCCCCTCGTCGAGGTCGCGCTGGAGGTAGACGTCCAGGAAGGTGGAGGTACGGCCCAGTGACATGGCCGCGCCGTTCTGCTCCTTCACCGCGGCGAGGAAGCCGAGGTAGAGCCACTGGACGGCCTCGTGCGCGGTGGCCGCGGGCCGGGTGACGTCGCAGCGGTAGGACGCGGCCATCTCGGCCAGTTCTCCCAGCGCCCGAATCTGCTCGGCGAGTTCCTCACGGTCGCGGACGACGTCGGCTGTGGACGGCCGGGCGTCCAGCAGGGCTCGCTCGGCACGCTTGGCCTCAGCGAGCCGGTCGGTGCCGTACAGGGCGACGCGGCGGTAGTCCCCGATGATCCGGCCGCGGCCGTAGGCGTCGGGCAGGCCGGTGATGATGCCGACCTTGCGGGCGGCGCGCATGGCGGGGGTGTAGGCGTCGAAGACGCCCGCGTTGTGGGTCTTGCGGTAGGTGTCGAACACCTTCGTGACGAACGGGTCGGGCTCGTAGCCGTACGCCTTCAGCCCGTTCTCCACCATGCGCAGGCCGCCGTTGGGCATGATCGCCCGCTTCAGCGGGGCGTCCGTCTGCAGGCCGACGATCAGCTCGCGGTCGCGGTCGATGTAGCCGGGGGCGTGCGAGGTGATGGTGGAGGGGGTGGCGGCGTCCACGTCGAGCACCCCCCTGCGCCGCTCCTCCGGGAACAGCGCGCTGACCTTCTCCCAGACCGCGCGGGTGCGGTCCGTGGGGCCGACCAGGAAGGAGGCGTCGCCCTCGTAGGGCGTGTAGTTGGCCTGGATGAAGTCGCGCACGTCGATGCGCTCACGCCACCCGCTCCCGGCGAACTGCCGCCAGGCGTCGGCGGTCCGGGGGCCGGCTGTCACCGTCGCGGTCATCACAGGTCCTCTCGTCGTACGGCCTTGTCACTGTCGATGCTCGTCGTGCGGGTCCGCGGCGAGGAGTGCCGGACAGGGCACCGGGTGGTCCCGTGCGGCCCCGACCGGCCGGGACCTTCGGCCCCGACCGGCCGCCGTGGTGTCAGTCGTGCGGAACCACGGCGACGGGACATCCGACGTGGTGCAGGACGGCGTGCGTAACCGGCCCCGTGAAGACACCGACCTGGTGATCGACCCCGCGGCGGCCCACCACCAGGAGGCCCGCGTCCCGAGCGGCCCGCACCAGAACCACCGCGGCGCGCCCCTCGGTGACCGTCTCGGTCACGGGGACGGTAGGGTACTTCTCCCGCCAAGGACGCAGCACGGCCGTCACGGTGCGCTCCTGGTCCGCCAGCGCCTGAGCCTGCGGCCACGGAACGGGAGCCGGGCCCTCCGGGGCCGCGGTCATCAGGGGCACGGACGGAACGGGGGCGGGCCGGAAGGCGGTCCGGAAGGCGTGGACCACGGACAGGCCGGTGCCACGCCGGCGGGCGGCGTCGAAGGCGAACTCGATCAGTTCGTCGCAAGGACGGTCCGTCTGCAGCCCCAGGACCACCTGGCGGTAGGGCGTCTGTGGTATCTCCTCGGGGGCGACGCCGTCGGTGGCCGGCAGGTGCTCGTCGGCGGCGGACCGACCCGCGCGGACCAGGACGACCGGGTGGGGGGTCCGGCCGACGACTCGCTGGGAGACGGAGCCCGTGAGGAAGCCGCCCAGGGCTCCGAGGCCACGGGAACCGAGGACCAGCAGGTCGGCGTCGGCCGCGGCCTTGAGCAGGCCGGCCGCCGTGGCGTCGCACACGAGTCGACCGTTGATCCGTAGACCCGGGTGGGCGGCCCGGACACTGCGTACGGCCTCACCCAGGAGCTGCTCGGCCCAGTCGCGCTCGGTGCTGTCCATGGGGACGTACGGCGCGGGGTGGGGGTGGCGGTGCCAGACGTGGACCACGCCGAGTCCGGTTCCTCGCCTCTGCGCTTCCTGGGCCGCCCAGTGCGCGGCGGCGAGTCCTTCGGTCGATCCGTCGATCCCCACCACGATGTCGTGTGGCATGACGTGTCCCCTCCCTGGTCGTCGAATTCCGATGGCCTCCAGCCTCGGCCCGGCCGTGCCGGTGGTCCACGGGCCGTACAGCCCCGGCAGGGCGCCGATGGTCCCCCCGGAACGACGAGGGCCCGTCGGGGGCCGACCGGTCCCTCACGCGGGACGGCCGGCACCTCGCGTCGGGCCCGCCCCCGTCAGACGCTGGAGTCATCACGCCCCAACGCTTGAGGAGCGCAGCGTCATGGTCCGTTACGTGTACGACTTCACCGAGGGCGGCCGTGACATGGCCGATCTCCTCGGCGGCAAGGGATCGAACCTGGCGGAGATGACCCGGCTCGGGCTCCCCGTACCGCCGGGATTCACCCTCACCACCGAGGCGTGCCGCGCCTTCCTGGAGACGGGCAGCGAACCCGCGGGCCTGTGGGAGCAGGTCTCCGCGCGCCTGTCCGCCCTCGAAGCCTCCGCCGGCCGTTCACTGGGGCAGCCGGACGACCCGCTGCTGCTGTCCGTCCGCTCCGGCGCGAAGTTCTCCATGCCCGGCATGATGGAGACGATCCTCGACATCGGCCTCAACGACGACTCTGTCCTGGGGCTCGCCAAGGTCTCGGGCAGCGAACGCTTCGCCTGGGACTCCTACCGCCGCCTCATCCAGATGTTCGGCAGTACGGTCATGGGCGTCGACTCCTCCCGCTTCGAGCGGTCTCTCGCGCTCCTCAGGGACCTGCGCGGCGTCCAGGACGACGTGCACCTGACGGCATCCGACCTGGCCGAGCTGGTCGAGACGTACAAGAACCTGATCCACCTGGAGACAGGTGACCACTTCCCCCAGTCCCCCGCCGAGCAGCTGCGCCGGGCGGTCCTGGCCGTCTTCGAGTCCTGGAACGGCGAACGCGCCCGCCTGTACCGGCGCCGCGAGCACATCGCCGACGACCTGGGCACCGCCGTCAACGTCCAGCGCATGGTCTTCGGCAATCTCGGGGCCGACTCAGGCAGCGGCGTCGCCTTCACCCGCGACCCGGCCACCGGCCGTTCCGGCCTGTACGGCGACTATCTGCCCGACGCGCAGGGCGAGGACGTCGTCGCCGGCATCCGCAACACCGTGCCGCTGGCCGAGCTGGAGCGCCTGGACGCCGCGTCCTACGACGGGCTGCGCACGCACATGTGCACCCTGGAACGCCACTACCGGGATCTGTGCGACATCGAGTTCACCATCGAACGCGCCACCCTGTGGATGCTCCAGACCCGGGTCGGCAAGCGCACCGCCGAGGCCGCCTTCGTTCTCGCCGCCGAGCTGGCCGACGAAGGGCTCATCACCCCGGACGAGGCGCTGGCCCGGGTGAGCGGCGAGGGCCTGGCCCGGCTGATGTTCCCGCGCTTCGACGCCTCCGCGACCGGTACCGCACTCGCCCACGGCGTCCCTGCCTCTCCCGGCGCGGCGGTCGGGAGCGTGGTCTTCGACTCCGCCCAAGCGGTGCGCCGCGCCGCGGCCGGCGAGAAGGTGGTCCTGGTCCGTCAGGAGACCACCCCGGACGACCTGCCCGGCATGATCGCCGCTCAGGCGGTCCTCACCAGCCGGGGCGGCAAGACCAGCCACGCGGCCGTCGTCGCCCGCGGCATGGGCAAGGTCTGCGTGTGCGGCGCCGAGGAGCTCACCGTGGACACCGAGGCCCGGCGCTTCACCGCCGCGGACGGCACCGTGGTCGAGGAAGGCACCGTCGTCTCGGTGGACGGCTCCGCCGGAGCGGTGTACGCCGGTTCGGTGCCGCTGGTGGACTCGGCGGTGATCCGGTATCTGGAGGACGGCCGGGGCGGCGGTGGCTCGCAGGGCGTGGACGTGGTCGACGCGGTGGCCCGGGCGCTGGCCCGCGCCGACACCGTGCGGCGGCTGGAGGTGCGGGCCAACGCCGACACCCCGGAGGACGCCGTCCGGGCCCGCCGGTTCGGAGCGCAGGGCATCGGCCTGTGCCGCACCGAGCACATGTTCCTCGGTGAACGCCGCAAGCTGGTCGAGCAGATGATCCTGGCCGGCACGGACGCCGAGCGCGACCGGGCCCTGGCGGAGCTCCTGCCGCTTCAGCGGCAGGACTTCGTCGGCATCCTGGAGGCCATGGACGGTCTGCCGGTCACCATCCGGCTGCTGGACCCGCCACTGCACGAATTTCTGCCCGACCACACCGAACTGGCGGTGCGGATCGCCACCGCTCAGGCCCGTGGCGAGGAGCCGGACACGCACGACGTCGAACTGCTCGGCGCGGTGAACCGCATGCACGAGGAGAACCCGATGCTCGGGCTGCGCGGCGTACGCCTGGGCCTGGTCGTGCCCGGCCTGGTCGCCATGCAGGTCCGGGCGATCGGTGAGGCCGTCACTGAGCGCCTGTTGGCCGGTGGCGCACCCCAGGCGGAGATCATGGTCCCGCTCGTCGGCGACGTCCGTGAACTACGCCTCGTACGCGCGGAGGTCCAGCGCGTGCTGGCCGAGATCTCACGGGCGGCCGGAGTCGTCCTCGACTGCCCGGTCGGCACCATGATCGAGTTGCCCAGGGCCGCCCTGACGGCGGGCCGGATCGCCGAGGAAGCCGAGTTCTTCTCCTTCGGCACCAATGACCTGACCCAGACGACCTGGGGCTTCTCCCGCGACGACGTCGAGGCGGAGTTCTTCTCCGCCTACCTGGACAAGGGCGTCTTCTCCACCTCCCCCTTCGAGGCGCTCGACCGCGAGGGGGTCGGTCGACTGGTGAACATCGCGGTCGCCGAGGGCCGCGCCACCCGCCCGGACCTCAAGATCGGGGTGTGCGGTGAGCACGGCGGCGACCCCGACTCGGTGCACTTCTTCCACACCGCCGGACTGGACTACGTCTCCTGCTCGCCGTTCCGGGTGCCGGTGGCGCGGCTGGAGGCGGGGCGGGCGGCGCTGGAGGAAACCGAGGGGAGCGACAGCAGGTGAACCGCGAGACGGGGCCGCTCGGCCTCACGCCAGGGACCGGCCGCTCCTCCGTCCAGGGCCGGTCGCCCCTGGGACGGGAGCGACCGGCGCAGCAGGCTTGGGGCGACGCAGAACGATCACAGGGAGTGGAACACATGACCGCCAAGGACATCGGTGCCCGTGAGACCGCCGCCGCCGTGCTGGTCCGCGCCGACGGCGAGGTGGACGAGGAATCTCTCGCCTACCTCCACGAGAAGGTCGCCGCCGCTCTGGACCGGCCCGGCCTGCCGCCCGTGAACGGTGAGGTGCGCGTACGGCGGGCATCGGCCCACCATGTGGAACTGCCCTGGTCCGGCCGCACCGACATCCGGGTCGGCAGCGACCTCGTCGTCGTCCACGCGCGCGAGGCGAGCGCCCGCGAACTCGCCGACCGGCTCCACGACCGGCTGCGCTCCGCCACCGAACGCGTCACCCACCGAAGCGACACCACCCGCCGGACGGCCGCCCCGCCCCCGTGGCGCGGCGGCCCGCAGAAGTAGGCGCCACACGGCGCCCGCCCGACCTGGCGGGGAGCCGGAGCCGAACCGGGCTCCGGCCCTCCCCCGCTCGCGCTCGTAAAGGAGGTCCGCCGTGACCGCTCACATCGTCGGCGAGGTAATGACCAGGGACGTCGTCCACGCCCGCCGAACGACACCGTTCAAAGAGGTCGTCCGGTTGCTCGACCACCACCGGATCAGCGGGTTGCCGGTGGTCGACGCCGACGACAAGGTCCTCGGCGTCCTGTCCGGCAGCGACCTCGTACGCAACCAGGCGCACCGGGACGGCCCCGCTCCGCCGCCGTCCGTGACGGCGGGCGACGTGATGTCGAGCCCCGCCATCACCGTGCACCCCGAGCAGACCGTGCCGGACGCCGCCAGGCTCATGGAGCGCCGCGGCGTCGAGCGACTGCCCGTGGTCGACGAGGCCGACCGCCTCATCGGCATCGCCACCCGCCGTGACCTGCTACGGGTCTTCCTGCGCGCGGACGACGACATCCGCCGCCAGGTGACCGAGGAGATCGTCGTGACCGCGATGGGGCTGCCGTCCGACGCGGTCTGCGTCGCTGTCCGCGACGGCGTCGTCACCCTCGACGGCCGGGTGGAAGCGCGTAGCCAGGTGCCGGAACTAGTGCACGCCGTCTGGCGGCTCGACGGCGTGGTCGGCGTGGTGAACGGCCTGGGCTTTCGCATCGACGACCGCGAGTCGCCCACCCCGTCCCACCGGACCGTGAGCCCGTGACCTCAGCGGCCGGCGCCGACGTGCGGCGGGCCGGCCGTGCCGGGGCCGACGGTCCCTGCCCAGCCGGGCCGGACGGACGCGAGAGGGGCCCCTTCGGCGCCTGCCACGGCACCGGGACCCGTCGGAGAGTGGAGCCAGGGAGGGGCGCCGGTCCCCCGCGGTGTCCCTCCCGTCCCGAGCCGCCGCATGAGCACGGCGGTCCCTGACAACGGAGGCACACCACCATGACCCGACAGGACGTGCGGACCAAGGACCGCGTCGGGATCGACGCCCCGTCCGACACCGCGGTCGCCGTGGACCGTCTGGTCACGGCCGGCCTCAAGGCTCTCGCCGACTACGAGGCCCTCTCCCAGGAACAGGTCGACCACATCGTCAAGAAGGCGTCGGTCGCCGCCCTCGACCAGCACACCGCCCTGGCCCGCCTGGCGGTCGAGGAGACGGGGCGCGGGGTCTTCGAGGACAAGGCCGCCAAGAACATGTTCGCGTGCGAGCACGTCACGCACAGCATGGGCCACACGAAGACCGTCGGGGTCATCAGCCGGGACGACATCGAGGACATGGTGGAGATCGCCGAACCGGTGGGCGTGGTGGCCGCGGTCACCCCCGTCACCAACCCGACCTCGACCACGGTCTTCAAGGCGCTGATGGCGCTGAAAACCCGCAACCCGGTGATCTTCGCGTTCCATCCCTCCGCCCAGCGGTGCAGCTCCGCAGCGGCCCGCGTCGTGCGGGACGCGGCCATTGCCGCCGGAGCGCCGGAGCACTGCGTGCAGTGGATCGAGGCCCCGTCCGTCGAGGCCACCCGCACGCTCATGCATCACCCGGGCGTCTCGCTGATCCTCGCCACCGGCGGCAACGCCATGGTCAAGGCCGCCTACTCGGCCGGCAAGCCGGCCCTCGGGGTCGGTGCCGGCAACGTCCCGGCCTACGTCCACCGCAGCGCCAAGCTGCGCCGAGCCGTCAACGACCTCGTGCTGTCCAAGTCGTTCGACAACGGCATGATCTGCGCCTCCGAGCAGGCCGTCATCCTGGACAAGAAGATCTACGACGCCGCGATCACCGAGTTCCGCTCCCTGCACGCCCATCTGGCCACCCCGGAGGAGAAGGCGAAGCTGGAGTCCTTCCTCTTTCCCGCCACCGGCGGTTCGGGCGCCGGCTGCGAACCCAAGGTCAACGCGGCCGCCGTCGGGCAGAGCCCGGCGTGGATCGCCGAGCGGGCCGGATTCTCGGTGCCGGCAGACACCTCGGTCATCCTGGTCGAGTCCGAACGGGTCGGCCCGGACGAACCGCTGACCCGTGAGAAGCTCTGCCCGGTACTCGCCGTACTGCGCGCCGAGGACGAGCGCCGCGGGTTCGACCTCGCCGCCGACATGGTCGCCTTCCACGGCCAGGGCCACAGCGCCGTCATCCACACCGAGGAGCCTGCCGTGGCGGAGGCGTACGGCATGCGGATGAAGACGGTACGGATCATCGTCAACTCGCCGTCCTCGCAGGGCGCGATCGGCGGCATCTACAACGGTCTGCTGCCCTCGCTCACGCTGGGGTGCGGCTCCTGGGGCAGCACGTCGGTGGCCAACAACGTCTCCGCCGCCCAGCTCCTCAACGTCAAGCGGGTCTCCACCCGCCGCAACAATCTCCAGTGGTTCAAAGTCCCGCCGAAGATCTACTTCGAACCGCAGGCCATCCGCTACCTGACCTCCATGCCGGACGTCCACCGCGTCACCATCGTCACCGACGCCACCATGACCCGCCTCGGATTCGTCGACCGCATCAGCCGCGTCCTGCAACGGCGTCGGGAACCGGTCACCCTCCAGATCATCGACAACGTCCAGCCCGAACCCAGCATCGACTCCGTCCAGCACGGCGCCGACCTCATGCGGGACTTCCGCCCCGACACGATCATCGCGCTCGGCGGTGGCTCCCCCATGGACGCCGCCAAGGTCATGTGGCTGCTGTACGAGCAGCCCGGCATCGACTTCGCGGACATGCGGCAGAAGTTCTCCGACATCCGCAAGCGCGCCTTCCGCTTCCCCACCCTCGGCACGCAGGCCCGCCTGGTCTGCGTGCCCACCACCTCCGGCACCGGCGCCGAGGTCACCCCGTTCGCCGTCATCTCCGACCCCGCGACCGGCAAGAAGTACCCGCTCGCCGACTACGCCCTCACCCCCAGCGTCGCGATCATCGACCCCCTCCTCACGACCGCGTTGCCCCCGGCGCTCGCCGCCGACAGCGGCTTCGACGCCCTCACCCACGCCATCGAGGCGTACCTGTCCGTCTACGCCAACGACTTCACCGACGGCCTCGCCCTGCACGCCATCCGCCTGGTCTTTGGAAACATCGAGGCGGCCGTGAACAACCGCGCCAACGCCGCGGAGGCCCGGGAGAAGATGCACAACGCCGGCACCATCGCGGGCATGGCCTTCGGCAACGCCTTCCTCGGCATCGTCCATGCCATGTCGCACACCCTCGGCGCCACGTTCCACATCGCGCACGGGCGCACCAACGCGGTCCTGCTGCCGCACGTCATCCGCTACAACGGCACCGTCCCGACGAAGCTGACCGGCTGGCCCAAGTACGAGAACTACCGCGCCCCCGAACGCTTCCAGGACATCGCCCGCACCCTCGGGCTGCCCGCGGCCACTCCGGCCGAGGGCGTGGAGTCACTCGCCGCGGCCGTCGAGCGGCTCCGCGACGCCGTCGGCATAGAGCCGACGTTCCAGGCCCTCGGCGTCGACGAGCGCGCCTTCCTCGACGCCCTGCCCCAGCAGGCCCTCAACGCCTACGAGGACCAGTGCGCGCCGGCCAACCCGCGCATGCCGATGCTCGACGACATGCAGGAACTCATGCGCACGGCGTACCACGGCTGAACAGGCCGTGCCGGAGGCCGCCGCGCGGGTGCCTGACAGCTTCCGCGCGGCGGCTTCGCCATGCCCGGCGGGGCTGACGTCCCGAGGGGTCGCACGGGCCCCCGCGCATGGGCCATCGGACCCTACTGCCCGGCGAGCACCTGGCCTTGGCTGTCCCCATGACGCACGAGCAGGCCCGCACCGGCCCGATCCGCTCCGAGTTCACCGTCGGCCACACGACCGTCCTGGAACTGCGCGGAGACCTCGACATCGCCGTGACACCGATCGTCACGGCCCGGCTGGACGCCCTCACCGCATGCCCCCACCCCGATCTGGTCGTGGACCTCAGTCCTGTGCCCTTCCTGGACTGCGCCGCGCTGGGAGTGCTGTGCAGGGCACGTAAGCGGATCCGTGAGCGGCACGGCAGGCTGCGTCTCGTCTCCGGCAGCGACCGCTTACGCGACATCGTGCGCCGCACCGGGCTGGCGGACTCCTTCGATGTCTACAGATCGCTGACGGACGCCCTGGCTGTCCAGCCCCGCGGGTACCGACGCGTCGTGCCGGCCTTCGCCGACCGCCCAAGTGGGGGCTTCAGCCGGTCTCGCTGACGGGCGGGCAGTTCTCCGCGGGCGCCACCCACTCGCCCAGGGAGCGGACGCAGCAGGGCCCGGACAGCGGATCCGACATCCGCGGTCCGGGCCCCTCGGGGCTCCTGTCAGCCGTCCCACGTCCAGTCGGCTACCTCGGGAGGGTCGACACCGTGCTCGCGGATGTACGCGTGGTGGCGCAGCCGGGCGTCCTCCATCCCCTGGCGCACGGCCGCCGCGCGCACCGCGAGGCCGGGGACACGGTCGACGACGTCCATGACCAGCCGGTAGCGGTCCAGGTCGTTGCGGACCACCATGTCGAACGGTGTGGTGGTCGTGCCCATTTCCTTGTAGCCGCGCACATGCAGGTGCTGGTGGCCCGTGCGGCGGTAGGCCAGTCGGTGAATCAGCCACGGGTAGCCGTGGTAGGCGAAGACGACCGGCTTGTCGGGGGTGAACAGGCCGTTGTACTCGAAGTCGCTCATGCCGTGGGGATGTTCCTCGCTCGGCAGCAGCCGGGCGATGTCGACGACGTTGACGACCCGGACGGCCAGCTCCGGCAGATGGTGCCTCAGCAGCTGTGCGGCGGCCAGTACCTCCTGTGTGGGTACGTCGCCCGCGCAGGCGAGCACCACGTCGGGTTCCCGGGTGCCGTCCTCGGTGCCGGCCCAGTCCCAGATGCCGGCGCCGCGCGCGCAGTGCACCCGGGCCTCCTCCATGGTCAGCCAGTCGAAGCAGGGCTGTTTGCCGGCGACGATCACGTTGACGTAGTCGCGGCTGCGCAGGGCGTGGTCGGCGACGGAGAGAAGGGTGTTGGCGTCCGGCGGCAGGTAGACCCGTACGGCTTCGGGACTCTTGTTGAGGATGTGGTCGACGAAGCCCGGGTCCTGGTGGGAGAAGCCGTTGTGGTCCTGGCGCCACACGTGCGAGGTGAGCAGGTAGTTGAGGGAGGCGATGGGCGCGCGCCAGGGCAGGCGGCGGGTCACGCGCAGCCATTTGATGTGCTGGTTGACCATGGAGTCGACGATGTGGACGAACGCTTCGTAGCAGGAGAACAGCCCGTGCCGGCCGGTGAGAAGGTATCCCTCCAGCCAGCCCTGGCACGTGTGTTCGGAGAGAATCTCCATCACCCGGCCGTGGCGGTCCAGGTGCTCGTCCACATCAAGGGTGCGGGCCTGCCATGCCTTGCCGCTGGCGCCGTAGACGGCCTGGAGGCGGTTGGAGGCGGTCTCGTCGGGGCCGACGACGCGGAAGTCACGTCGGTCGGCGGTCTCGCGCATGATGTACTCCAGCAGGTCGCCGAGGACGCGAGTGGGTTCGTGCAGGGTCGCGCCCGGCTTGTCCACCGGGACGGCGAACCTCTCCAGAGGCGGCAGCGGGAGTTCGCGCACCAGCAGGCCGCCGTTGGCGTGCGGGGTCGATCCCAACCTGCGTGCGCCGTCGGGGACGCACGTCAGGACGTCCGGGCGAGGTGCCCCGTGCTCGTCGAACAGCTCTTGCGGCCGGTAGGAGAGCAGCCATTCCTCGAGCTGCCGCAGGTGGTCGGGGTTGTCCCGGACGGCTGACAGGGGGACCTGGTGAGCTCGCCAGGTCCCTTCCACGGGAAGACCGTCGACCTCGGCGGGGCCGGTCCAGCCCTTGGGGGTACGCAGAACGATCATCGGCCAGCGGGGCCGCTCCGTCTCCCCCTCCTCGCGGGCGGCGCGCTGAACAGCGGCGATACGGTCCGCGGCGGTGTCCATGGCCTGGGCCATCGCGCGGTGGACGGCGGCCGGCTCGTCTCCGGTGACGTGGATGGGCTCGTGTCCGTATCCTTTGAGGAGTTCGTCGAGTTCGGACTCCGGAAGCCGGGACAGCACGGTGGGATTGGCGATCTTGTAGCCGTTGAGGTGCAGGATCGGCAGGACGGCACCGTCCTGCACGGGGTCCAGGAACTTGTTCGAGTGCCAGGAGGCGGCCAGCGGCCCCGTCTCCGCCTCACCGTCACCGATGACACAGGTGACCAGCAGGCCGGGGTTGTCGAAGGCGGCGCCGTAGGCGTGGGAGAGGGCGTAGCCGAGTTCCCCGCCCTCGTGGATGGAGCCGGGCGTCTCCGGGGCCACGTGGCTGGGGACGCCTCCGGGGAACGAGAACTGCCGGAACAGCCGGGCCATCCCGGCGGCGTCCCGGGTGATGTCCGGGTAGGTCTCCGTGTACGACCCTTCCAGCCAGGAATTGGCCACCACGGCGGGGCCGCCGTGACCGGGCCCCCAGATACAGAGGGCTTCCAGTCCCCGGGAGCGGACGAGTCGGTTGAGGTGTGTGTACACGAGGTTGAGGCCAGGTGAAGTGCCCCAGTGACCGAGCAGCCGCGGCTTGACGTGCTCAGCGCGCAGCGGTTCGGTGAGCAGAGGATTGGACATCAGGTAGATCTGGCCGACGGACAGATAGTTCGCTGCACGCCAATGGGCGTCCAGCCTCCTTAATTCCTCGTCCGAGAGCGGACTGGACACCTGTTGCGAATGGGCGCACATCTTGGGTTCCCTTGCGATCGATGGTCGGCTCGACGGAGAGCCCTGCGAGGTCTTTCGTCTCACCCTGCCCCGTTCACCGGGTACCCGACAGGGCCGACCGGACCCTTCTGTGGACTGCCATGACCGGGCAGTACGACCAATTGAGCCGTTGTTCCCCATAGCTGCCTCCTCCATCCCTGTGCGGACAGACAGCACACCGCAACGTCCGGGAAACGCCTTCTGAGTCCGGGAAGCTCCGCGGCAACCGACGCTCCGCGCGCTTGAGAACTCCAAGGGAACCGACGTCGCAGGACCAGCAGAGACACGCCTCGGGCCGAGGCTTCGGCGAAGGCGCACTCCATGGCCTCTACAGCCTCTCCGGCGGACGCCGACGCGTCGACGGCCACCAGCACGGGAGCGGTCGAGTCGGCCGCGGCGTCGACCACCAGCACCGGGCAGACACTGTGGCGCATCAGCCTGCGCACGACCTTGTCGCGGCGTGGATCGCCGGCCCCCTGCCGGCGGCGGCCGAGTACGACGAGCGACGCGTCCCGTGCAGCGGCCTCCAGCACTGCCGCGGGATCACCCAAGAGGACCTCGTGAGTGATGTCGACCTTCGGTGCGACCACATGAGCTCTCCGCAATGCCGCCGGTGGCAGACCGTCCCTCTCGCGCGGTGCGGGCCTGTCCGGGTCCCAGGGCGGCACGCCGGCCGGTATTCCGCCGGTAGGCCATGCGATGGCCTGAGTGAACCGCAGGGCCACTCCTCGCCGATCCGCCTCACGCGCCGCGCAGTCCACGACCGCGGGAACCTCACGCGAGCTGTCCAACGCCATCACGACCGGGCCGTCCATGACGATCCCTCCCCTCCTTCGCTTGACGGGACCGGCCGACGACGCAGCCCCGCTTACTCGACGAAAGGCTGCTGCGGCGCCCCACTCCGGTACAGGGGCCGAACGGGCCGGCCCTCCGCCGTACGGCCCCGAGGTGCAGTGCCCCCGGTCCGAAGCCGCGCAGCCCGCCGGGACCGGCGTCAGCCGAGTACGTCGGCGAGGGCGCGCCGGGGCAGAGCACGTACGCGTGGTGCGTATCCGAGGCGCAGGATCACCTGCGGGAACTGCCCGGCGGTGAGAGCCTGTCGGACACGGGTGCGCAGGTGAGGCACTTCGAGAGGCTGTGTGTGGAAGGCCGCCATGACTCCGTGCCCGGCCGCGTGCAGGAGCAGCCGCTGAAGTGCCTGCCCGGACCGCAACCAGGTGAGCGGATGGTCCTTGCCCGTGGCGAGGAGCACCACCAATCCGGTCCGGGCGGGCCATCGTCGAGGAGGCGTGGGGAACATGTCCGTCAACCCCGCGTAGTCCCGCCCGGCGAGGGCGGTGGAGTCGGGGTGGAGGACGCTGACGTCGGCCGGCACACCGTCGTCTCGTGGCCGGGCGAGCCGCCAGGTCCAGGCGGCCTGCTCGGTGGCGAGCCGTGCGTCGGTGCGATGGGCTTCCTCGCCCACACGGACCAGTTCGGCCAGCAGTCGCCGTTCCGCGACGTCATCGAGGACGTGCAGGTCCGCGCCCTCCCGATGCGTATGATCCCGCATGTCGTCGACGAGATCTCGGGGCAACGGTTCCGGCAGGAAGGAACCGTGTGCAGTGTGCCGTCGGCCCAGAGCGGCGTACAGACGCTGTTCCTCGTCAGTGGGCCGGGTGTAGGCACCCCACCCGACAGTGGCGAGGTGTGCCGGGTCCTGTGGATCGGGGAACGTGTGGACCACGGGCCGGAAACCCAGGTGCAACATGGCCAGCCGCATGTTGAACAAGGCGGCGCCGCAACCGAGCACGAGTTCCCGTCCGTGGGGGTCGGCGAGTGGCAGCCCGCGCCGGGTGTCCGCGTGCAGCTCGATCTCCATGTCGCCGTCCGCGACGAAGCGCCAGGGCTGGGTGTTCAGAAGCAACGGCGCGGTCATCGCCGCACGGACGAGGAAGGTGGACGCGTGAGAGGGGCGCCCGCTGCGGAAGGACATGGGAGTGCCTGCCTTTCATGAGGGCGGGACGACGGGGCACGACGATTGGCCGTGAAGACCAACGGCGCGTGGTGGAGAAGACGGTTCTCTGCCCACCTCCAGCGTCGCGCCGCCCGGCGGTACCGGGCAGAGGCGATCGGTCCGTGGTACGGGCCCACTGGCCCATGTGCCCTGTCCGTCGGTGACGTCAGTTGCCCTGCCCGCGGCCGGGAACGGTCAGCCGGAGCGGACCTCACTGCGCGCCGGGTCCGGTGCAGATGCGGCTGTGGAAGGCCGGGGCTTGTCGAGCATGCCCGACGCCCGGTCGGACGCCCTCATGCGCGAGGGCACGCCACGGGTCGGGGCCAGGCGGGTGAGTACGGGACCGCACACTGCCAGAAGGATCACGTAGCAGGTCACCAGGGCCGCAAGGCGGTCCTGTGCGGTAGCGGCCAGTCCGATGACGACGACCGAGAACTCCCCGCGGGCGACGAGCGCGGTCCCGGCTCTCAGTCTGCCCCGGCGGCCCGCTCCCTCACGCCCTGCGGCGTACCACCCCGTGACCACCTTGGTGATCGCGGTGATGAGGGCCAGGACCGCTGCGGCCGGCAGCGCGGGCAGCAGATGCCCTGGATCGGCCGACATGCCGAGAGCGAGGAAGAACACCGCAGCGAACAGGTCGCGCAGCGGGCCCAGTACGGTCCTGGCCCGCTCGGCGGCGGCGCCGGTCAGCGTGAGCCCGACCAGGAAGGCCCCGACCGCGGCGGAGACGTGGACCAGCTCGGCCAGTGCGGCGATGACCAGGGTGAAGCCGAGCACCCTGAGCAGTACCTGCTCGGCGTCGGCTGGAGACAGAACTCGGCCGACGTGATGTCCCCAGCGGCTCGACGCGCCTACCGCCGCCCCCACCACCGCAGTGGCCGCGAGTACGGCGAACAACGCTTCCCACCAGCTGCCTCCGGCGGTGACGACCGCGAGGAGAGGGAGGTAGGCGGCCATCGCGAAGTCCTCCAGCACCAGCACCGACAACACCGCGGGCGTCTCACGGTTGCCGAGCCGGCGCAGATCGCCGAGAAGCCGGGCGATGATGCCGGAGGACGAAACGTAGGTCGCACCGGCCAGGGCCAGGACACCTGCGGCGTCGAGACCGAACAGCCATCCGGCCACGGCTCCGGGGATGGCGTTGAGAACGAGGTCCACGACAGCGGAGGACCGGTGACAGCGCAGACTGGCCGTGAACTCTCGGGCGGTGAAATCCAGGCCGAGGGTCAGCAGCAACAGGATCAGTCCGATCGCGGCGCCGGTGTCGACGAACTCGCGGGCCGCTGGGACCGGCGCGATGCCTCCGTCGCCCAAGGCGAGCCCCGCCAGCAGGTACAGCGGTACGGGCGTCAGGGCGAAGCGTCTGGCGCCCGCAACGATCAAACTCGACGCGGTCAGGATGATGCCCAGTTCCAGCAGAAGGGCTACAGGGGTGTGCACGGCTCAGCCTTGGATGATGCGTTGTACGCCGGTGATGCCCTCGCGCGTGCCGATGACGACCAGCACGTCTCCGACGTGCAGACACTGGGCAGGTGCGGGTGAGGCGATGACGTCCTCACCGCGGACCACGGCCACGATCGACGCGCCGGTACGGGTACGGGCCCGGGTCTCTCCCAGTGGCCGTCCGGCGCACGGGCTGCCGGGGCCGACCTCCAGTCGCCCGGCGTCCAAGCCGGGGACCTCACGCGTCAAGTCGGCGAAACGCTCGGCAATGCGCGGGGCGCCGAGGATCTCGGCGAGAGCGTCCGCTTCGTCCCCGGTGAGCCGCAGCACCGGATGAGCCTCGTCGGGGTCGTCCCGCGGGTAGACCACCAACTCGAACTCCCCCGAGCGCTGGGCGACGACACCGATCCGGTGGCCCTCGTGGTTCACGAACTCGTAGCGCAGTCCCACGCCGGGCAGCAGCACCTCGTTGACGTCCATACGCGCCCCTTCCTCGCTGTGACTCACCTGTTCTGTCCGCTCATCGGCGACCACCCGCGTCGACCCGCCGTAGCCGTCCAGAGGCTCCGGGGCACGTGCTGAGGGAGACCGGACATACTCACCCGGCCTCCCTCCCACACGGACCAAGATCCTGCTCTGGTGCGAGCCGCCATCCCGCGCCGGCCCGACGAGGGACGGCCCGCGCGGCACACCGGTAGGCCCGCGGACGTGCTGGGGGCGGGTCCTTGGGGTGGGCCCGCCCCCACCAGTCGTGTTCAGCGCAGCCACGCGTGGTCGCGGACGATCGGGAGCCGCGCCCACAGCCGGCCCAGCCCGAAGACGTTCCCGGC
>NZ_JBIDCI010000038.1:0-25039 GCF_043204535.1 Streptomyces sp. NPDC047853
CCGGCGGCCGGGGCGGGGATCGCGCGGTGGGCCGGCCCCCGACCCCTCTTGCGGGTGGTTGGTTTGTCCTGCGGCCGCGCGGGTTGTGTCTTGTTGTCCGCGGACAACAAGCGACACCCGGGACTCATGCGCAGGCTCTGCTCGCCCCCCGGCCCTGGCCGCCCACCCATCGCTGCAGGTCTCCACGAAGGTCGGCTACTTCACAGCAGCCACTGGTGTTGAAGCCGTCAGCGCCGGTGCCCTTACCATCGACCAGGCCCCTGCCGGGCACAGCCATGCCCCGAACTATTGGCGCTGGCAGACCGGCCGCAACCGCGAGCAGCTCGGGCGTGACCGGCTGGACCTGGTCCTGCTCCGCAACCCCGAGCGCGCCCACCCCGGCGACCGCCCCGCCGCCCGCCGCCATGCCAGGGGCTACGAACGGCTCGGCCTCTGAAGGCCACCTGGCCGGTGAGGGCTCTCTGCGACACCTGTTACCGCCGTCGCACCCGTTCCCCGGCCCCTTGCACCGGATGCGGCACTCTCCGGGTCCTGGTCGGCCGCTCCGAGCAGGGACGTGATCTCTGCGGGCCGTGCTCTGGTACGGAGATCGTACGGCTCTGGCTCTGGCTCGACGCCGCCCTCAATGACCTGCCGGCCACGCAGGGCCCGCACGTTCGATCCATCAACGGAACAGTCGTCCAAGTCAAACAGGTCAGCGCGGCGGAGTTCGGCCAGCAGGACGGCGTGCAAGCAGGGCCAGCCGCCTGGCCTCAGTCCAGTCCCGCAGTCGGCGTTAGTCCGTCACCCCCGAGCAGCCCAAGGTCTCCGCAGCCGGATGACGGGCGCCCCTGGACAATGGCCTAGGAAGGCTCCCTAGTAGATCCAGCATCGGCGATACGGCGGGCTTTGCGCACCATCTGACGCAATAGACCTGCCCTCCTGCCGCCGAGGGAGGAGCCCAGGTGAGGTGGGTGGGCTGCTCAGGCACCTGGCGTCATGTCACCTGGGCGACCTCGACGTCTCCCGTAGCCTCGACTCGCTACTCCGGGCCAGTGACCGACGGCAGCGCCTCGACGACGAAGAACAGGAAGCAGGGCTTGGTCGAAAGGTCGTCGAAGCCTTCGGGGAACAGTACCCGGGCGGCTGGGTCAGGCTGCGGCTCGCTGATGACGGACAGGCCAAAGCCCGCAGTCGTGAAAGCGTCGACCATTGCGTGCAACGGTTTTCGCCAGAGTCGCATCGGGGTGGACTGTCCACCGAGCATCCAGTCGAAGGTGTAGCTCGTGGTCGCGAAGTAGTCGGGCCGAGGGTCCCGGAACGTGTACGCCGTGACCGGGTGATCCACGGACACGATCAGCCGACCACCGGGCCTGAGTACTCGCCGAAACTCGGCCAGCGCCAGCCCCCAGTTCTCCAGGTAGTGCAGGACCAGCGACGCGACCACGTCGTCGAACGCGCCGTCCTTGAACGGTAGGCGCTCGCCCAGGTCGGCCACGTGCAGGGCTACGTCATCACCTAGCCTGTGCCTGGCCAGTGCGAGCATCCCGGCGCTGGCGTCGATCCCGGTGGCGACCGCGCCGCGGTCGCGCAGTGCGGCGGTCAGTGGGCCCGAGCCGCAGCCGGCGTCCAAAACTCGGTGGCCAGCCACGTCTCCGGCGAGGGCTAACATCGCGGGCCGTTCGTAGTACGCGTTGACGAGGTTGTTCTCGTTCTCCGCCGCGTACGCTTCGGCGAATCTGTCGTAGTCGTTCACGCGGGCCGGTTCCGCAGCATCAGGGAAGCTCTCGGGTATGTCGGTTGCGCGTTCCATCGTCGCAGCCTAGAGCCAGGCGGGCTCGCCCCACTGAGTAGAGCAAGGTCGGAACACTGCCTCTTCACTAGTAAAACGTGCCTCAGACCGTGTCCTACGTGGTGAGGCGGGTGATGTCTGCGTACGCGGCGGCAGCTGGCCTGAGCAGGGCGTGTGCGGGGGGTACGGGGTGCACTGGGGCGTGCGTTTGCAACTCGGTGTGAACCGGTAGGTCTTTAAAGGTTGTCCCGTAACTGCGGTTGAGGCGAGCGGAGGTTGGGTGGTTCCGGTGTCTGCTGAGGGCCGGCCGCACTGGCAAGATGACGGCTCTGCCCACCCTTGAAAGGTCATCCTCGTGCCCACGCCTGCCGACTACCTCGCCCTGGCGGGTGCCGAGAAGGACGGCACGGTCCTACAACGCCTCGTTCAGTGCCCCTACCCCTTCGTCTGGCAGGCGCTGGCCGTCAACCCCTACACCCCGCCCGCTGCTCTCATAGAGTTGAGCAAGGTCCGCGACAGTGTCTGGAACGACAACCGGCTCCTTCGCCTCCTGGCGGAGCATCCCGCTGCGAACCACATTGTTCTCGGAGCCGTGCTCGATAGCGTTGCAGCGAAGCTCGAGGAGGGCGATAGACCCTACGCGGCTGTGCTTGCTCTCGCGGGTCGCCCAGAGCTTGAGCCTGACGAGGTGAAGCGGCTCGGGACTCTTGGAGGATCATCTGCTCGTCTGCGCCGCCTGCTTGCACGGCAGCTGAACTTCCGCATCTGAGCGATCGTGCTGCCTGGACTGCGATGATGTTGGGCGTGGCTGGTGTGATCACGGCGTCGGAGCCGTCCTGGATAGGTCCGTTCACCGGGTTGAGCCCTCGCTGCTTCGGGAAGTTGATGACGGTGGTGCGTCACGAGGTCGCTGACGAGCCGCGGCGAGGGCGGCCCTGGGGCCTGCCCTTGGAGGACCGGGTGCTGCTGGTCACGGCGTATTGGCGGACGAACCTAACGCTTCGCCAGCTGGCCCCGCTGTTCGGCGTCTCGAAGTCGGCCGCCAACCGGATCATCGACCACCTCGGCCCGAAGCTCACGCTCCATCCGCGCAAGCGGTTTGCCAAGGACACCGTGCTGATTGTGGACGGCACCCTGGTACCCACCCGCGACCGCACGATTGCCGCACAGTCCAAGACATCTCATGTCGCTGGCAGGTCAAGTAGGCGGTCAGGCGGCGAGCTCCAGGGGTGCCGCGAAGGCACGATCGGGGTCGAATGGCGTGCGGTGTTGTAGGCAGTGGTAGAGGCAGCCGAGCAGTTTGTTGAATAGGTTTCTGAGAGCTGCCGTATGGCGCTCTCCACCAGCGCGCCGTCGGTCGTAGTGAACGCGTGGAGCCGGCGTGCGAAGGGCTGCGAAAGCCCACATGTGCCCGGCTGAGGCCAGCCGCTGGTTCTTGACGGTCCGTGCCACGACGACGTGGCTGCGCCCGGAGGCCCGCGTGACAGGGGCCGCTCCCGCGTACGCCTTCATGGAGCGGGCATCTGCGAAGCGTTCGCGGTCATCTCCGAGCTCGGCGAGAACTCGCGCTCCGGAAAGTACAGACAACCCAGGGAAGCTGGTGATGATTTCGGCATCTGGGTGCGCAAGGAATGCCTCCTCCGTCGCCGCCGCGAGCTGAGCGGCGCTGTTGCATGAGGCATCGACCTGGCGGACGAGCGCTACTGCCTGGTGTCCCAAAGCCTGCTCGACCTGCGGCAGCTGCCGCAGGTAGTCCGCGCGGAAAATCGCCCGAAGCCGCTCGACCTCAGCCTCGATTCCGCAGCGTGGACGCTCGCCGCGCTTGAGCAACGCACGCAGTTGGCTGCGGGAGAGCTTGGCAGCGTCGGCCGGCGTGGGTGCAGCGGTGAGAATCACGCGAGCACGTGGCGAATCGAGTCCGGGTTTGCCGGGGCCGTGAAAGGCGATGAGGGCCGCTGGATAATACTCGCGCAGGTGTGATCGGAGCCGGTTCATCATTTGTTGCCGGTCCCAGATAGCGTCCTGGTGAGCGCGGGCCAGGACGGCGACGGCCTGCCCGGCCTCGCTGTCGTCGGGCAGGGGTCGGTGGGCGTGCCGGTCCGTCCGAAGGATGTTTGCCAGAACACGGGCGTCCGCTGCGTCGGACTTGGCTCGGGAGACGCTGGCGCGATCACGGTAGCGGGCCGCGGCCAGCGGGTTGATTGCGTAGACCTGACGGCCGGTTGCCCGCAGGCCGGCGACGAGAAGGCCGCGTGGCGTCTCGATAGCAACGGGGATCGGATCCTCTGCGGAGTCACCGTGCCTGGTCAAGAGTTCGATCAGTGCGTGGAAGCCGGCGCTGTCGTCGCTGATCCTTAGCTTGGCGACCTGAGATCCGTCCTGGTCGACCAGGGCTATGTCGTGGTGGCCCTCCGCCCAGTCAATTCCGCAGAAGATCTTGCTCAACACTGTGCCTCCGTATCAACCTGCAGTTCGGTCCTGTGCGGAGCACGCGGCGCTCTAATAGAAGTGCTCTGGGCACGCCATCTCATGAGCCGTTCGTGTCTCCAGCGACCGGCAGGGACCTCGGTCTGCTGGAGAGCTCATGGGCTCGCGAACTGATGAGAGGTCGGCCCCTGCCGGCGGGCTGAGGACATGAAAGCTGGTGACATTCGAGCCTCTGCCGGGCGGGACCGGTCTTTGACGAGAGGTCAGGGCCCCGGAACTACCGAAGGTCTCCGCCCGGCAGGGCGTGAGCAAGACAGGGCCAGCTTCGACCTCGCCCGGTGGCCCTTGCACTCACGCGCCCGGGTTCACCGATGACCTATTAGAACTACCGTTACTCCAAGGCCCACCAGGTCGTCATCGACGCCGACACCTAAGATCCGCTTGAAGACGGACCCTAGTGGTGCGCGGAGGCGACGTGACGGGCTGGGTTGGCGCCTGTCGGCGTGGTGCCTTCGAGTGTCTGATGCCGGACGGTCGGGCGCGGGGCGGTTGCGGAACCGCCCGCTGGGCGCTGCTGACCGCGGGCGGATGCGGCGCCGCTCCGGTCTTTCCGCTTGATGCCTCTTCGTCACTCGATGTGGTGACACGCGGTAACGGAGTCGCCGCGTGAAGTTACGATCACTGCACCAGTGCGACGCGCTAGAGGTGTCGTGGTGTCAGACAGAGCCGATCAGCTGGTCGTCCATCGTCATGGCTCACCTCAAGGAGTGTTCGTGAAGCTCTCCCTCCGTCCTCGCCGTGCCGTTCTTGCGGCAGCGTCCGGCGTCCTCACCGCGCTTGCCGCGGTGGCGCTTCCGGGGCCGGCCCACGCCGAGTCCGTGCGCGGTCCAGAAGTGCGTCAGGCAGCTGCCGGCTCCCTCGCCCCGTGCGGATTCTTCCGGTACAACGTCCGCGAGTCCCAGTTCGCCGGCTACCGCCACTGTGGAGAGACGACGGTGCTGGTCCACGTCGACGTCAGGGGCGGTGGCAGCACGAACGACTACCACCTCTGCGTCGGCCCCGGCGCCACGCAACTGCCCGGCGCCGGTCCCAACTATCTCAACGCGTACTACATCGGGGGAGCGGGCTGCGCTCTCGGGTCACGCACGGGCCACACGGCCCACTGAGCCGTGGCCGCGGGTTGATCGGGCCGTCCGCACCGCGGCCCGCGCGAGTGTCGGTGACGTGGCTCGGCTGCGGAGGGCGCCCGAGCACTCGGCGCCGACAGCGGCGTCCACATGCCCTGAACGAAGATCAGGGTCGGGGCGACGCCACCGAGGAAGGTCTCAGGCCGCGCGGGCGAGGCGTCGTGCGCGCAGGACGAGGGTCGTGCCGCCCGCTAGGGCGAGCACCGCGACTCCCGCCATGGCGGAGATTGCCGGAGCGGAGGTGCCGGTGCTGGCGAGGCTGGGTCGGGTGCCTTCGGCCGCCCGCAGGATCAGCCGGGTGACGTCACCGGGGTTGGTCTCCATGACTGCGTGCGGCGCGTCGACCTCGACGGTGGTGGAGTCGGCGCGCTCGGCCATGAAGCGCAGGTTCTCGGTGCCGATGGTGCGGTCGTCCGTGGGCACCAGGTACCAGGAGGGGATCGACTTCCAGGCCACCGCCTCGGTCGGCTCCGATCCGGTGACGACCGCCGCAGGGCGCTGGGCTGCCGCCAGGACGTCGGCCTCGCTCGGGTCGAGCCGCTCGCTCAGGAACACGTCGCTGAACTTGTCGGGCTTGATGTACAGGTCCACGTCCGTCGGCCCGTCGCCGAGGGCGACTGCGTCCAGGGCGGTGGGCACGGGAGCCTCGGGGTCGTCCGTGAGGCGGCTGCCGGGGTATTTGGCCGCCAGTTCCAGCGTGGTCTCACCCTTGTCCGGCGCGAAGCCCGCGACGTAGACGAGCGAGGTGATGTTCGGGTTCCCGGCTGCGGCGTTGGTGATCACGGCGCCGCCGTAGGAGTGGCCCACCAGGACGATGGGCCCCTTGATCGACCGGAGCCGGGCCGAGAGGTAGGCGGCGTCGCCCGACAGACTTCGCAGAGGATTGGCCGTGGCGACGACCGGATAGCCCTGGGACTGCAAGCTCTCGGAGATCTCGTCCCAGCCGGAGGCGTCCGCCCAGGCTCCGTGCACGAGCACGACCGTCGGCTTGGTGCTCGCGTGGGACCCGGTCCGACCGCCGCTCTCGGAGGCCGCGGTCGGCATGGCCGCGAGGAGGACGGCCGCGGGAACGGCCAGCGCGAGGGGGAGGGCGCGCCCAGCGCGGGGGTGCTGCACTATTCGCTTCATGTTCACTTCCGTGTGGAGGGGGTTGCTCGCCGTCGACATTGCGCCCGGCCCGGCCACGCGCACAGCCGGGAAGGTCCAGGCGAGTGACTCCTCTGGTCACCCAATCGAACGAAGTGAAGAAAGTGGGACATACCAGTAAATTGGATTCCTGGGGCCGCGACCGATCGCGCGTCAACAGCGCCACGCCGGTTCCGGCGGCCGCCTCACCGCGTGGACATCGCCACACGGGCACCGCACCGCATCGACAGATCTGAGCGGAGGAACGCCGTGGGAACGGTCACTACACAGGACGGCACCGACCTCTTCTACAAGGATTGGGGACCACGCGACGCCCAGCCGATCGTCTTCCATCACGGCTGGCCCCTGAGCGGCGACGACTGGGACAACCAGATGCTCTACTTCCTGGGGCACGGCTACCGCGTCATCGCGCACGACCGGCGCGGCCACGGGCGTTCCAGTCAGAGCGCGTCCGGCCACGAGATGGACACTTACGCGGCCGACGTAGCGGCGATGACCGACGCGCTCGACCTGCACGACGCCGTCCACATCGGCCACTCCACCGGAGGTGGCGAAGTCGCCCGGTACGTGGCACGGGCCAAGCCGGGCAGGGTGGCGAAGGCCGTGCTCGTCAGCGCAGTGCCGCCCATCATGGTCAAGTCCGAGGCCAACCCCGGTGGCCTCCCCATCGAGGTCTTCGACGGTTTCCGGGCCTCGCTCGCGGCCAACCGCGCCCAGTTCTACATCGACGTGCCGGCCGGACCGTTCTACGGCTTCAACCGCCCCGGCGCCGAGGTGTCACAGGGCGTGATCGACAACTGGTGGCGGCAGGGCATGCGCGGCGCGGCCAACGCTCACTACCTCTGCATCAAGGCATTCTCGGAGACGGACTTCACCGAGGACCTGAAGCAGATCGACGTACCCGTCCTGGTGACGCACGGCACCGACGACCAGATCGTCCCGTACGACGACTCGGCACCGCTGTCGGTGAAGCTGCTGCGCAACGGCAGGTTGAAGAGCTACGACGGTTACCCGCACGGAATGCTGACCACGCACCCCGAGGTCCTGAACCCCGACCTCCTCGCGTTCGTCAAGGAGTAGAGCGGGACGCGCTCCCGGTCGGCTTCTTCGTTCCGGAGCTTTCGGCGGGCCGCGGCGTACGCGTGGCGGCACCGCCGCAAGCCGCTGCCGATGGCGCGCTGGTGAGGAACGAGGAACGAGGAGCGAGGAACGCGGGGCACGGCCGGGCCCCGGCGCGCCCCGTCCCCGGCTCAGGCGTTGGCGAGGGCGAGGGCCCAGGCGAGCGCGCGGTCGGCGACTTCCTGCCAGCCCTCCTGCGCCGGCAATAGATGCGAACGTCCCGGTAAGACCTCCACCTCGGTGACGGCGCCCGCCGCCCTGCAGCGCTTGGCATTTGACTTCTGCGCTTTGGGCGGCATGAGGGCGGAGGTCTTTCGTGTCCGCAACCGTTCTCCGTGGATGTGCGCCCTCAGAGAAGGGAAGGAAACCGACGGGCTTCCGGAGAAGGGGAGGGTGCGGTCTTGAGCCAGATGGACGTGTTCCTGGTCGCGCCGGCGTCGGCGTGCGCGGCGTTTCCCGTGCTCGGAGTGCTGTGGTGGGTTCGGGAGCGGGCGGATCGGTCGGTGGCAGCGGGGCTGGACACGGTGGATATCGACCCCTACCACGCCGTGGCCAGGGCCCGCAGGCCATCCCACGTGGACAAGGTCGCAGCCGCCGAACTGCTACTCGTCGGCCTGATCAGGATCCGCAACGACGGAATGATGGAGGTCACCGACAGGGCAGAGAAGTCTGCCGCGGCACCCGGGCATCCCGTGCCGGCCGCTCTGCTGGTCACACTGCGACGGCAGGGCGAACCGTTTCCGCTGAGCCGGCTGTACTGGGACTCCGGCTATAAGCGGCAGCGTGCCGCCTTCCTGCGGGCCGAGGATTTCGAGGCGCCGCGTTGGTCGCTGCGCACGAGGGACTCAAGGCGCTGCCTACGTGACCCTGCTTCTGTTCACCCTCTGGATCTCCGTCCAGTTGGTCTTCCTGCGGCAGGAGTACTGGACCGGCGGCGTCGGGCCGATCGTGGGCGGCGCGTGGTGCTGTCTGGTGCTGTGGGCATTGATGGCGGTGCCACTGGTCTGGCTTGTGGGACGCTGCTGGCCGAGGCCGCGTGACCGGTTCGCGGCGTACTGCCGCCGTTTCCCGGCACACCCCGCCGAGCGGGCCCTCAGCACGGAGGAGCGTGACCTGCTGGACCGCAGCTGGACCAGGCGCAGCGGGTACGAGCGGGCCAAGGACGAGGAGTCGTGGGTGGACAGAGGAGGCGGGTTCTGATGACGGAGATGAGCGAGAGCCAAAGCGACCGGGGTACGTCCGAGGAGCAGCGCAGGCCGCGGCGCACCGTACGCACCTGGCGGGTCAGGCGCCGTTTCCGGCACTGGGAGCGGCCGGAGGCCCGGGCCTGGCCGGGCGTGCACGAGGACGTCGCGTACCTCACCCGGGAGTTGGGCCGCTGGCACCCCGACACCCTCGTCGCCCGCTCGAGGGTCTTCAACTGGCTCCTCCACGAAGGGCGGCACCCCGAGATCCTGCGGCTGGCCGAGGCGGAAGCGGCCGAACGGACCGCGGAGTTCGGGGCCGACGACCCCGGCACCCTGCGGTGCCGATGGGCACTCGCCTGGCGCCGCCGCAGGGTCGGTGATCTGGACGGCGCCGTCGCCGAGGCGCGGGCGGGAGCGGACGACTCCGCCAGGGTGCTGGGCCCCGACCACGCCGACACCCACCGCTGGCGGGCGAGCCTGGCCCAATTCCTCGCCGAGAACGGCGAAGCGGCCGAGGGGGTACGCCTGTTGCGCGTCCTGTATGCCGAGTCCCAGGCCTTCGGCTGGCAGCGGAGGGCCGAGACGCGGTCCATGCGCACGGCCCTGGTCACGGCGCTGGAGCTGAACGGCGACCTCCAGGAGGCCCTGGACCTCCTGGAGGAAGAGATCGAAGCCGAGCGGGGGACGATCTACGGCATCGACGAGAACCTCGGTGACTACGAGATGAAGCGTCTGCAGGAGTGGCGCACCCGGCTGGTCGCCGAGGTGGCCCAGCAGGACTGGAACCGGCGCAGGAAGCACGAGCAGAGCAAGGACACCCCCGGGTGACAGTTGTAGGCCGGGGAACCACAGAGGTAATCCGCGTGGATGCCGACTTGTCGGTATGGACGTTCGCGGTGGAGATCACGAGTAAGCCCCACGTCAAGATCGATAAGAGCAGACGTGTCCTCTGCTGTCACCTCCCTCGGCCGGGCACTCGTCGAGGCCAAGGAAGCCAAAACGGACGCGTAAGTCTGAGAGCTACTGCCCCGCTACGTGCGCCCTGGTGTCTCAGCTAGGACTCGAGATCGGAGAGCGGTGCAGGGCGGGCAGCAGTGCGTCGGTTTCGGCCCGTCCCCGGGCGGTCGGAGGCGGGGGACCGCTCCAGGCCAGGTGCCGACGCAGAGTGTGGTCCGGTCCCTGCCCGTCCGCCTGCTTCGTAAGCGGTTGAGACATGCAGATCGTCACTCTCAGTCGTAAGAGTCCGAACACGCCGACCGGGAGCCAATGCCAACCGCTGCACCGACACCTCGGCCGAAGCCAGCGCTGTCGGCCGGCCCCGTCAAGGGCCGACCACCACACTCCCTCCGGTCAGGCCGATACAGAACCGCGGCCTGAAGAAGACGTCCGCCCCGGCGGACACCAGGTGTGCCGTGCCGCAAACGCACTCGGCTCGGCTGCCGCCTCCTACGGCAGCCGATGCCGCCGCTCCCCGGCTACAGCCGCAGCATGCGCTCCGTGATCTCCCGGTACTGCCGCAGCGCGTGCCGGAACTCCTCCGCCTGCTCCTCGGAGTCCTGATCCTGCCACTGCGCACGCAGGACGCGTCGCCGTTCGGCGAGCGCCTTCGCGAGTTCCGCAGTGGCCTCGTCGAAGGCACTCTCGGCCGCCTCCAGCGCCTCACGCGGAGTGTCGGCGAAGTCGAGGAGTGCCTGCCGCAGGCGCTGGGAAACCCTTTCCCGCTCATCGGCGGGCAGCAGCGGCTCCGGCCCCCGGGCCGGGCGTGCGGTCGATCCGACACCCTTGCCCGGAGGCTGCTGGGCACGTGCCTGGTCATACATCATTCGTGGGCCACATCCCTGTCGCGTCGCGTCGGCCGGGTGCCACCAGGACCCTCACCCGGAACAAGCCGCCCCGCAGGGCCTGACCCGAAACGAGCGGGCCCTTGACACCCGTGGCCCGTCTGGCCGGCCTCCACCGTCCCGCCAGTCAACGCCCGGCGACCTTTCCTGTCAACGAACCCCGTGAACGGAGAGTTGCAGTCCCGGAGAGGTTGCCCGGCCACCGCCTCCTGCCGGCGCGGTCCCGGTGCGCGAGGTGGCGCCATCAGCCCTCATGGCGCCAACGCAGGAGACGGCAGATGAGGTCGGTGGCCGACGGCCGTCATGAGCCTGTCCGGCAGTACCTGCCCGGTCTGGCGGAACACCTGCTCCCGCTTCCGCGGACGGCAGGACGAGACGGTCGATGGACGACCGACGTAGCGGCGGATGCCCATCATCACGCGCCTTGCGATCACGGACTGCGCACCGCAGGTGAACCACCAGTTCTGCGGGTCCATCCGTGGCAACGCCGTTGCCACATAGGACCAGCCCTGCACGGCGGCACAGATCAGCGCACTGCCCCAACCGGCCTACGGGACATACAGGTCCCACACCTGGTGGCCCGGGCCGCCGCTTCGCCACACGCACACGAAGTCCGTCCACCTGCCCTCGGCGATACCCTCGTCCCCGGTGCCCTGACAGATCCACGGGCTGGTGAAGGTCTGCACGTAACCCCATCCGGGAGGGCCCCCGTCCAGGACTTCGGCCCGCGCGCCATGCGCGGATGCCGAGGCGACAGCGGCGTGCGCCGGCACCGAGACAGCAACGGCCCCCGCCACGGCGGTTCCGACCAGCACGACGCTGGTCACCAGTAACTTCTTCGCCCTCACAGCACTCTCCAATGTCGTCGGTTGACCAGCCCGCATCAGGTTGGCCTTCGCACTTCGGAGACTAGAAGGGAGACTCAAGCCGCCCTCCTGCATTCGAGGAGAATCGAAACGAGTGCTGCTCCCGAGCCTGGTGCAGCGGAGCAACCGCAGGCTGACACCGACGCGATGGCCGCACGCGTGCGGCGACCGCTTCGGGCCTCCGCGGCGGTTCCGTGTCCGGCCTCTTGTGGATCCCCCGTCGGTCGCGTCACCCTCTCCTCCGCGGCTGCACGCCGACCCCGTTCGGTCTCCTCCAGTTCCCCGTGATGCTGGCACTCCTCGCTCCGGACACCGTCGACGAGCTCCTCGGTTTCCCCGTTCGGGCAGTCGCTACCGTCCCCACGGCCTGCGCACGCCTGCCCTGTCGCATCGGCCGTGCAGTCGACCGTGACCGCATCGCGCCTTGGCCGGGAGAGAGCCTGCGGAGGCGCACGGGCGCGCTACTCGGCAGATCACCTCAAGCTGCACCACCGCCTCACCCGAGACCGTCAGATGGAGGACTGATGTCTGCCAACCGACGGGAGAGGGTCCCGCGTGTCCGACGGCGGTCCTGGGGCGACAGAGGCTCGGCATCGCTGCCGCGAGTGGGCGTGGTGGCATTTCGTCCCATTGTCGATTGTTTCGCTCATTTTTGTGGCGATGTTGGCTTTATGCGGGCCAGCTCGCCTTCGGTTTCCGGTATCGGCGGCTCGTAGGCGTAGGCGAGGGCGGTGTCCAGCAGATGGCGCAGTTGGGCCGGGGTCGGGGCTACGGCGGTGGCGATGAGGGCCTGGGGATCGGCCAGGGGAGTCAGTACCGCGTGTCCCTCGGCTTGGTCGTTGCCGATGACGTGTGGTCCCCGGGGAGTGCGCAGGGTGGGGTCGACCAGGAGGAGCTGTCCGGTGGCGCGGTGGGTTCCGAGGACGGCGGGGCCGTCCCATGCCGGTGCCGGGTCGCCGTAGGCGGTGTACTGGTCGAGAAGTGGCCGTCCCCCGCGGTGGACGGTCAGACGGGTGGTGAGGTGGCCCGGCGCCTCGCCGGAGCGGCCCAGGAGCTGTTCTTCTCGCATGAGCAGGTGGGCGGTCGCAGCGAGGTCGACGGTGAACGTCTGGTGCAGGGTGCTGCCCCGGGTACTGATCAAGGGCTCGGGGAGCCAGTGCAGGATTGCGTGATCGCCCACCCTGACCCTCGCGTCGTAGGTGGCCGGGGCGATGGTGGGGCCGCGCAGGGCGATGGTGGCAGCTGAGCTGGTCACCTCCAGCCGGGCGCCTGTTTCGACGGCGATGTCCAGGGCGAGCCGGTCTCCGCCGAGCGGTGCGCTCATCGCGCCGAGTACGCAGACACGCGCCTGTTCTCCGCGGGCCCGTAGCCGGCGCAGGTGGAAGGGGCCGTCGCTGTGCAGCAGCGGGACCACGGTGGTGCGGCCGTTGTGGGTGGCCTGGATCCGGGCGGCGGCGACGACGCCGGACGGGTGTGTCGGGGCGGGTTCGGCAGAGCGCCGGCCGCGTGGCCCACTGTCGGCATTGAGAGTTCCGCCGGCCGGCGTCGGGATCATGGCCGGCGTCTGCGCGGTGGTGTGGCTCACCGGGTGGATCCGTTGGCTTGCCAGGAGGTGAGGCAGCCGGTGACCCAGTCGGCGACCGGTTGGACGCCGTCAGGTGCGGTGAGGCTGGTGAAGGCGTAGGGGAGGCCCTTGCGCTGCTTGCGAGTGTCGGCCCTCATGGTGTCCAGGTCGACGCCGACGTAGGGGGCCAGGTCGGTCTTGTTGACGACGAGGAGGTCGGCGGTGGTGATGCCGGGGCCGCCCTTGCGGGGGATGTCGTCACCGCTGGCCACGTCGATGACGAAGACCTGGGTGTCGACAAGTCCACGGGAGAAGGTCGCGGTCAGATTGTCCCCGCCGGACTCGATGAGGATCAGGTCGAGCGGGTGCAGGGTCTGTTCGAGGTGCTCGACGGCTTCGAGGTTGGCGGAGATGTCGTCGCGGATCGCGGTGTGCGGGCAGGCTCCGGTCTCCACGGCGGTGATCCGCTCCGGGGGCAGTACGGCCTCGCGGCGCAAGAAGGCGGCGTCTTCCTGGGTGTAGATGTCGTTGGTGACCACGGCAATGGAGAGCCGGTCGCGCAGGGCGCGGCACAGGGCGGCCACGGTCGCGGTCTTGCCGGAGCCGACAGGACCGCCGAGGCCGATGCGCAGCGCGCGGCGGCTGCCGTCGGCGAGCAGCGGTTCGGCGCTGTGGGTGTGGCGGTGCGGCATGGTCACGGGGTGGTCGAGATGCACAGGTGCTCCAGGAAACGGTCAGGGCTGGTCAGGAAGCGAAGAGCCGAACGGTCCAGGCGGCGTGCTGCTCACCGGTGATGTCCAGCAGGGGAGCCGACGCGGCGGGCAGGGCGGCGACCCCCTGCGCCGCAGCCCGCACCGCCGCGTCGGCCGCGGCGTCGGCGACGGTGTCGAGTTCGGCGGCGAGCCGCGCCAGGACGCCGGTCGCGTCGAACGGGTCCAGGCTCAGCAGCCGCACGGCCGCGGTCGCGGGACCGCCGACGCTCTCGTAGACGGCGGCCAGGGCGGCGTCGAGCGGGGTGAGCCCGGCGGCGCGGGCGGTGACGCCGAGCACGACCGGCTGGTGGGCGCCCTGGGGCCGGTGTCGGGCGAGGTGGTCGAGGTCGGCGCTGGGCCAGGTGGCCCGGGCGGCGCGCATCAGCTGCCGACCCAGACGGCGTGCGGTACGGCGCAGCGCCGGTACGGGGGTGCGGATGTCGGCGGCTTCGTCCAGGGCGAGGGCGTCGTAGCCATCTGCGGCGGCCGCGGCGAGACCGGCCGCGACCAGTCCGGCGGTGTGCAGCCGCCCCCGGCAGAACGACTCCAGGCTCGCGGTGTCGTGAACCCGGCCGGACGCGACGGCGGCCTCCATCCCGCCGGAGTGGGCGTGCCCGCCGGCGGGGAAACGGCCGTCGGCCAGGACGAGCAGAGCAGAACGGCTCATGGGATGACGGGACAACCTTTCGCAAGGAGAAGCCGAGCCGACCGCGCGCGGGCGCGCCACGACCCGGCCGCGAGGGTCAGAACAGGAAGTACCGCTGCGCCAAAGGCAGCTCGGTGGCGTAATTTCGTCCCACTTCCTGCCCGTCGACCGTGGTGCGGACGTCGGAGGTGGTGGCCCCGCCAATGGTGACGTCGAAAGTGTCGGGGTCAATGTCGATCTTCGGGACACCGTTGTTGTGGACCATGTCGGCCTTGGTGATCTCACGGGTGGAGCGGATCGCGTGCAGGGGCTTGAGTAGCCCGATCTCGGCGAGTTCACCGTCCAAGGCGGCCTCGGCCACGAAGTTGAGGGAATTCGCCGCCGGAGCGCGGCCCTCGAAGCCCCACACGGGCCGTGGGAGGTAGGGCTGCGGGGTGGGGATGGAGGCGTTGGCGTCGCCGATCTGGGCGTAGGAGATCTGGCCACCCTTGATGACCATGTGCGGCTTGACGCCGAAGAACTTCGGTTCCCACAGCACCAGGTCGGCGAGTTTGCCCGTCTCGACGGAGCCGACCTCGTGGTCGATGCCGTGGGTGATGGCCGGGTTGATCGTGTACTTGGCGACGTAACGACGGGCACGGAAGTTGTCCGCGTGCGCGTCGTCCTCCCGCAGGTGGCCGTAGCGGGACTTCATGACGTGCGCCGTCTGCCAGGTCCGCATGATCATCTCACCGATGCGGCCCATGGCCTGAGCGTCCGAGGACATCATCGAGATGGCGCCCATGTCGTGCAGCAGGTCCTCGGCAGCCATGGTGGAGGGCCGGATCCGGGAGTCGGCGAACGCCATGTCCGCTTCGACCTCCGGATTGAGGTGATGGCACACGATCATCATGTCGACGTGCTCCTTGACGGTGTTGACCGTGAAGGGCCGGGTCGGGTTCGTCGACGCGGGCAGCACGTTGGGCTTGCCGGCAAGGCTGATCATGTCGGGGGCGTGGCCGCCGCCGGCGCCCTCGATGTGGAAGATGTGCAGGCTGCGGTACTTCGCCTTCTTGGCCCGGCGGTCCTTCTTGGTCGCGGCGTAGGTGCTCTGGACGAAGCCGGCCTCGTTCAGCGAGTCGGCGTGCAGCGCGACCTGGACACCGGTCTCCTCGCACACGCTCAGCGCGGCGTCGATCACCGCGGGAGTGGCACCCCAGTCCTCGTGGATCTTGAAGCCGAGGGCACCGGCCGCGACCTGGTCGTGCAGCGCCTTCTTCGAGACGGTGCTGCCCTTGGCGAGCAGACCGATGTTCACCGGAAAGGCGTCCAGCGCCTCGAAGGTCCGCTGGATGTGCCACTTGCCGGGCGTCACCGTGGTGGCCGTGCTGCCCTCGGCCGGGCCGGTACCTCCGCCGATCAGCGTCGTCACACCCGACGCGACCGCCTCGTGGATCTGCTCCGGGCACAGAAAGTGCACGTGGGTGTCGACGCCGCCCGCGGTCAGGATGCGGCCTTTGCCGGAGATCACTTCCGTCTCCGGGCCCACGACGAAGGCCGACGCGCGCGGGTCGTCGTTGTCGGGCGGCGTCATGGTTTCCGGGTTGTACGCCTTGCCGATGGCACGGATGCGACCGTCGCGCAGTCCGACGTCGGCCTTGACCACTCCCCAGTGGTCCAGAATCAGCGCACCGGTGATCACGGTGTCCACCGGCTCACGGGGGTCGTCGCGGGGGATGTGCGACTGGCCCATCGACTCACGGATCACCTTGCCGCCGCCGAAGACCATCTCGTCGCCGCTGCGGCCCGGGCCACCGCACCAGTCGGCGTCGATGCGCAGCACGAGATTGGTGTCGGCGAGCCGGACCCGGTCGCCGGCGGTCGGCCCGTACAGGTCGGCGTAGCGGGAACGCAGCAACGGGTCCCAGGGCTTGTCCTTCTCAGTCCTGTCCGGCATCGAGGTGCTTCTCCTCTTCGCTCTTGTCGGCCTGGAGCCCGTGGACGATCCGCTCGCCGGCGATCGGCACCAGCATCACGGTGCGCTTGTCGCCGGGCTCGAACCGCTCGGAGGTACCGGACGGGATGTTCAGCCGCATTCCGTGGGCCGCCTCGCGGCGGAACTTGAGCCCCTCGTTGGCCTCGGCGAAGTGGAAGTGGGACCCCACCTGGACCGGACGGTCCTTGGGATTGCGCACCACCAGCGGCACCGCCGTCGCACCCTCGTTGAAAGCCACCCGGTGCTCGTCCTCGTCCGGCAGCAACTCTTGCTTGCCCGGATGCACGCCCACCTCGACAGACGCCTCATCGAACGGATCGCTGATGGTCACCAGCTTCGTCCCGTCCGGGAACGTCGCCTCGACCTGGACGTTGTCGACCATCTCCGGCACGCCGTCCATGACCTCGCCGCGCCGCAGCACATGGCGGCCGGACTCCATCACCGAATCGACCGTCGCCCCGGCCCGCGCCTCCTCGTAGACGTGTGCCGTCAACAGCGCCATGACCTCGGGATAGTTCAACAGCAGACCGCGCTCACGCCGCCGCTGGGCGACGTCGGCCGCTACGTGGACCAACAGGCGCTCCTGCTCGTGCGGAGTCAGATGCACGCCGATCCCCCTCTCCTGTTCGTCGCTGCACCCACACGGCAAGCACCACGAAGCGCAAGGAAGATGCCGCCCGCCGCACCTGCCGCAGACCGATCCTCGGGGAGGAGAGAACCCATGGGCCCGGAAACGCACAGGTCAGCCCTGATGGAGTGAACCGGGGGCACAGGGTGCATACGGGGCGCAACGCCCTGCCCCGTGTACGACCGACCTGTCCGAGGAGGCCCGACGCGGACACGCCCACCGCGTCTCGATGGCGGCCACGCCGCCGGCCAGCGCTTCCTCCTCGGCCACGATCGAGCCTGCTCCTTCAGATGGCGATCGACTGCTGGAGCCACCGGCTGACACGGTAGGGCAGCCACCACGCGTACGGGCCGACGTCCAGGACGAGGTGCTCGGAGCGGAAGTCGGCCAGGGCGGCCTGGTCGACGGTGTCGGCGAGGGCGCCGTAGTCCAGCAGGCGGACCGCGGTGTCGTACTCGGGTTCGTCGGCGGTGAAGCGGCGCAGCTCTCCCCAGCGGCGGTCGCGGATCTGCAGGAAGCCGGGGCCTTTGCGCCACAGGCACTTGCACAGGTAGTGACCGCGCCGCCATGAGCGCAGCGACTCCCCGGCGCCGGCGGGGCCGTGCAGCGCGGCGGGCGGCTGGAGGTGGCTGAGCCGTCGCCAGGTCTCCCCCTCCCCCGAGTCGAGGCGCAGTTCCCACTCGACCATGACCGCCCGCGCGGTCAGGTCCCGGACCAGGGAGAGCCCGTACACGGCGGCTGCCGAGTCCGCGCCGGTGGAGAGGTCGACAGGGGCGGGCAGCCGCACACGGCGCGCGCCCAGCTCCCACAGGCGTGCGGCCTGGCCGCGCGCCGGGCCGGGCAGGGGCACCTCGCCCAGGAACATGCCGGGCAGCTCGCACGCGGCGGGGTCGTAGTCGCGCCAGGCGAGGACCGTCGGCGCGGTGAGGGTGGCGGTCATCGTGCTCCTTCGAAGCGGGGCGGGAGGGGTCAGGCCGGCTCGGGGACGGCGGCACCGTCGGGGGCGTCCTCGGTGTGGATGTGCCGCATGAAGTCCAGGCGCAGCAGGTCCTCGTTGACGGCGGCCGGGGCGGTGTGGACGTACTGTCCCGCGTCGGCGAAGACGATGCCGAGGGCGAGCCAGGTGTCGAGGAGCCGCCGGACCCCGTCCTCGTCGCGGGCCGCTCCGGGGACGCGTGCCGCGGCCTTGCGGGTGAGGGCCTGCACGCTGTGCGGCTGGTCGAGGAGGCGGAAGAGGGCGAGTTCGAAGGGGTCGGTCAGCTCCTTCACCCGCCAGTCGAAGGCGCGGCGACGGCTGACCAGGACGATGCGGTCGCCGTGGTCGTCGTGGGTGAGCCGGGCGTCGGTGTGGTGCTTCTTCCAGTCGGCGAGGGCGTTGTTGAGGGCGCTGACGGTGGGCTCGCCGATGCCGCGGGCGGGCGCCTCGAAGACGTACGCCATGCCGTACAGCTCTTCCTCGGGCAAGTCGTAGGTGAAGCGGTAGTGCGCTTCGGGGCGCAGCCCGGTGAAGCCCAGTTCGGGGCGTTCGAAGTAGGGGCTGAAACGCTCGATGGCGATGCGCGCGGACAGGTCGACCGGTGGGTCCAGGTGTTCCAGGGCCGGTATCTGGGCGATGACCGGGTCGTAGTCCTCGGCGCTCTCGCCGGGAAATCCGTGCAGGTAGTTCCAGGCGACGGAGAGGCCGGTCTCGGCGCCGTCACGCAGCATCCGCACGTTCTGGCAGCCGCTCACACCCTTGTCCATCAGGTCCAGCACGCGGCTGTTGAGGCTCTCGATGCCGGGTTGTACGTAGATGAGTCCGGCGTCGGCGAGGGTGCGCAGCTGGCTGCGCCTCATGTTGGCCTTGATCTCGATGTGCAGGCGCAGGTCGTAGCCGCTCTCGATGATGCGGGGCAGCACGGTGGTGAGGTAGCGCATGTCGAGGATGTTGTCGACGACATACATGTCGAGGACCCGGTGGCGACGGGCCAGCTCCATGATCTCCTCGTAGAAGGTGTCGGGGCTCTTGGAGCGGAACTCCATGAAGGAGCCGTTGAGCCCGCAGAAGGTGCAGTGGTGTTTCTCGCCCCACCAGCAGCCCCGCGCCCCCTCGACGACGAGTTTCGGCTCGACCCAGTTGCGGGCGACGGACGCGGCGAGCCGTTCGAAGTAGCCGCTGTAGTCGGGCGGCAGGATCGCGGCGGGCGGCAGCGGGCGGGTGGCCATCGGGTTGGCGACACTCGAGCCGTCCGCGTCGCGGTGGCACAGGCCGGGAATGGAGTCGAGCGGGCCGTCCTCCGCGAGCGCGCCGAGGAGTTCGGGGAAGGCGGCCTCGCCCTCGCCGCGTACGACGTGGTCGACGAAGGGGAAGTTGCGGTGCACGGTGGCGCCCTGTTCGCCGTCGCAGTTGGCGCCGCCCATGACGGTCACGATGTGCGGGGCGAGCTGCTTGACGCGGCGGGCGGCGGCGAGCGCGGCGGTGTTCTGCTGGAAAGTGGAGGTGAACCCGACGACATCCGGCTCGCTCGCCACGATCTGCCGGGCGATCGTCTCGACGAACTCCGGTGCGATGCGGTGCAGTTCGCGGGTCATCTTCATCCGCGCGGACTTGAGCTTGCCGCTCATCGTCGCCACGAACTCGTCCTCGCGCCAGGCCGGGTCGTCGTACAGGGCGGAGGAGAAGACCCAGTCGCCGCAGCCCATGAAGTAGGAGGAGAGGGCGTAGTACTCGTAGTCGTCGCCGGTGAACTCGGTGCGCTCGGTGATCCAGTCGGTGAACATGAGGTTGGCGTGCAGCACCTCGGCACTGGCACCGGGCACGCGCTCGTCCACACTCCGTTTGAGGATGCCGAGGGCGAGGGAGGGCAGGTCGATGGGCGACCAGGGCATGTTGACCAGCAGTACGCGCATGGGCGCTTCTCTCCTGACGTGGTGCGGGTGCGGGGGGCGGGCGACGGTGCGGGCCGGTCGGCCCCGGGGCGCCCCGGGGCCGACCGGTGAGGATCAGTCCTCGACGGTGTCGTCGCCGTCCTCTGCGTTGCGGAACGGGACGGTGACCGTGATGCCGACGCTCGGCTTGCGGTTCGTCTCGTCCTCGGCCAGCGGGTCGTTGTGGATGACGTCCTTCTGCATGGGTCTCTCCTTCTCTCTAGTGTTCGACTGCGTGGTGCGCTGACCCCTCTCCGGCCGGAGAGGGGCGTCTGGGGGGTGGGGTGGTGCGGGCGGTGGTGCGCCGGAGCGTGCGGTCGAGGAAGCGCACCGCGCGGCGCAGGACGGTCACGTGGTCGCCGCCGTCGTAGCCGTCGTGCCCGGATGTGAGCCACAGGGACGCGTGCGGGGCACCGGCCGTGTCGAGGGCCGCGAGGTAGGAACGGATCTGTGCGGGCGGGCACTTGGTGTCGTGCGTGGCGGCGACGACCAGGAGCGGATCGCGGACGCGGGCGGCGTAGCG
Source organism: Streptomyces sp. NPDC047853 (assembly GCF_043204535.1). NCBI lineage: Bacteria > Bacillati > Actinomycetota > Actinomycetes > Kitasatosporales > Streptomycetaceae > Streptomyces > Streptomyces sp. NPDC047853. Next base: position 20,540 of record NZ_JBIDCI010000038.1, read on the forward strand.
GATCGGCGAGCTGTGCGCGTACGCGTCCGGCACCTGTGCGGGTGTACCGCCGAACAGCCGCTCGTCCAGCGCGCGGAGGGCGGGTGTGGCGGAGGCGTGTGCGGCGGCGTAGTCGGCCACGGGTTTGACGGCGACGCCCGCCTGCCAGAGCCCGGGGTGGGTGCCGAGGGCGAGCAGGACGAGGTAACCGCCCCAGGAGGTGCCCCAGAGTCCGGTGGCGTCCGGCCGGATGAGTCCGCGCGCCACGAGGTCGGCGCGGACGGCGGCGAGGTCGGTGACCTGGGTGTGGCCGACGCCATCGCGGAAGGCGCGCTGCCAGCCCGGTCCGTATCCGGTGGAGCCGCGGTAGTTGACGCGGGCCACGGCGAACCCGGAGGCCACCAGGGAGTGCACGGTGCCGTCGTAGGCGTCGCGGTCGTGGTCGGCGGGGCCGCCGTGGACGAGGAACACGGCGGGGTGCGGCCCGGGTGTGGACTCGGGAAGGCTGAGCAACGTGTGTACCGGGCCGTCCGGTCCCGGTGTGTGTATGTCGCGCAGGGTGCCGGGCACGCGGCCGTCGACGGTGCCGAGCGGGGGCAGCGGTGTCCCGGCCGTGGACCTCATGCGGGGCGGGTGGGTGCTGTCCGTCCAGAGGGTGTGCAGGTCGCCGCCGGGGCGCGGGGCCGCGTCGAGGAGGGTGCCGGGCGGAGTCGGTACGGGGTCCAGGGTGCGGCGGGCGAGGTCGGCGCGGCGGAGCAGGGAGCGGCCGTGCCGGTCCTGCCGGATCAGCACGGCGCCGCCGTCCGGGTACCAGCGGGCGGTGAACTGGGTGTCCAGTGCGCACCAGTCGTGGGTGACGGTGCCGGTGGCGGCGGTCCAGGTGGCGAGGGTGTAGCGGTCCCCGCGCTCGCGGACGAGCAGCAGGGTGGGGTGGTCGTCGGTCGAGGGGCCGAAGCCGAGGGCCCACAGTCTGCCGTGTGGGCCGTCACCGGGGAGGGCCGCGACCTCGGTGCCGTCGGGGGTGAGGAGGGTGACGGCGCGGGGCGCGTCGGCGGTGCGGGTGAGGGCGAGCAGGTCGCCGTGCGGGGCGAGTCCGGCGAGCGCGGCGGGGCCGTCCACACGTGTGACCTCGCGTCCGGGGCCGCCGCGTGTTCCGAGCCTGACGGTGGTGTGGTCGCCCAGTCCGATGCCGAGGGCGACGGTGGCGTCGGCGGTGACGGCGAGGCCGCGGGCGGTGCCGTCGGGGACGCCGGTCAGACCGGGCCGGCCGGGGCCGCCGGTGTACGGGCCGTCGAACGGCTGGAATTGCCAGTGGCCGACGCCCCGCGCGTCCTCGGCGAACCACCACACGTATGTGTCGGCGTCGATCGCGCCGTGCAGGGTGCCGCCGGGGCGGTCGGTGACGCGGCGGGCGCGGCGGGCGGCGGCGTCCCAGGTGAAGACCTCGCAGCGGCCCTCCGCGTCGGCCGTGAAGACCATGCGGTGCGGGTCGGTGGCGCACACCTCGGGCAGCGCGGCGCGGTACACCTGGAAGCGGCTCATGCGGCGGCCTCCGCGTGGGCGGCGCGCCGGGTGGTGTGCGCGGCGAGCAGGACGAGGAGGGCGGCGCAACCCAGCGCGGGCGCCGCGGAGTCCAGCCCGCCGGCGAAGAGACCGGCCAGGACCGGGGCGAGGGCGGCGGTGGCGCCGGAGGCGGTGGCGATGACGGCGCCGACGCGGGCTTGCAGTTCGGGCTCGGTCGTCAGCAGGGCCCGGGCCTGGAGGACGACGGCGGGCAACGGCACGAGGAGGCCGATCGCGCCGAGCAGCACGCCGTACGCCCAGGGCCCGTCGGCGAGGGCGAGGGCCGCGGTGAGCGGGGCGAGGAGCCAGGTGACCGTGGTGAGGGTGCGGGCGGCGCCGAGGCGGGCGGCGGCCTTGGGCGCGGCGAGGGACCCGGCCAGCCCCGCGGCGCCGGTGACGGCGAGGACGAGGCCGAGCGGAAGCGCACCACTGCCGGAACGTTCCAGCGCGAAGACCGCGGAGTAGTAGAGCATCGCGGCCACCCCGTTGACCAGCGCGATCCACGTCAGCACGAGGCGCAGCAACGGCCGTCGTCGCACCAGGTACAGCCCGGCGGCGGCCGCACGCCACAGCCCCTCGCCCGAAGGAGCCGCCGCGGCCTTCAGATCTGTACGCATGGCCCGTACGCAGCCGGCGACGACGGCGTAGGAGAGGGCGTCGGCCGCGAAGGGCAGAGCGCGAAAGAGCTGGTACGCGGCTCCGCCGAGGGCCGGGCCGAGGATGAGTGCGCCCTGGTCGGCGGCGGCGAGCCGGGCCACGGCGCGCGGCTGGTCGTCGGGCGGGCAGACCAGGGCGACCGTGCCGCGCGACGCGGCGTCGTGACAGGCGGTGGCGAACCGTTCGACGAGGACGGCGGCCACGAGGTGCGCAAGCGTCAGGTGTCCGGCAAACAGGGTCACGGCGACGGAGCCCATGGCCAGCGCGGCGACGACGGCGGACCAGAACATGATCGTCTTACGCGCGCCGCGGTCGGCGGGGACGGCCGCGAGCGGCCCCAGCAGCAGGCCCGCGGCCAGCGAGAGCCCGGCGACGAGCCCCGCGGTCCGCGGTGAGTGCCCGAGACCGAGGAGCAGCAGGGGAAGGACGGCGCCGGATGCCTGGGTGCCCAGTGCGTCAACGGCGTTGGCCCACCAGAACAGGCGGAAGTCCCGGGCGGACTGGTCGCGCCCGGAACCGGAAGTGCCGCGGCGGCCCCGGAGCAACCGGGGCCGGGGTAATCCATCGCGGGGGTCCGCCCCTCCCGCCTGCGTGAACGACTCCACGATCTCCCCCAGTTCGATGAAGCAATCGTGCAGGTTGTGTGGAAGGCGAAAGCGAAACGAGCGGGATCGTAGCCAGCGCCTCGAACGCGCTACAAGGTCGCGGGTCGGTTGGCTAGAAAGCGCGAGGGGGCGCGGAGGGGGCGCGGAGGGGGTGGGGATTCCGGGTTCGCAGCAAAGGGAGGGGTGCGTTCCGGGGCGGTCCGCGGGGAGGGTGAGGTGTGAGAGACGCATGCGACGTGTGAGGCGTTTCGTTGGCATGCTCTTGGTCAAGCGCCGAGCTTGCCGAAGCGGTCCGGGAGGACGTCGGCCGGGGCCGGTGCCGGACCGGTGCCGGTGATTTCCCCGCCGAGGATGGCCAGTTACCACCGCCGGGTGCCGCCGTGGCCTGCGCAATGCCGCGCCCCTGCGGAGCGCGGCACTCATCGCTGATGACTCACTTCGCTGCGGCACGAGCCTCAACAGCCGGCGCCCCTCACCCTGGCGCGAGCCGGCTGGCCCCGCAGGGGAACGGACGGCGCTGGTGGAGAGCACATGCGAACAATTTGCGTGCCGACGGCGTCGGCGGGTGTCAGGTTCAGCCGCGCGGCTGACCGCTGGACACTCGACTGGGAGCCTCGGCAAGACGGCGGCCCGGACCGCGCGGCCCGGACCGCGCGGCCCGGACCGCGCGGCCCGGACCGCGCGGCCGTCACCGAGCGGCTGCCGGCCCCAGTCGTATGCCATGATCCGGCGCATGGAGCCCCACAACGAGTCGGCCGGCGAGGTCCTGCGTCGACGCGGCTGGCGCAGGGCATTCACCGTCCAGGAGATGGTCGACAAATGGGCTTGGCTCGTGGGTAGGGTCGAGGTCGGTTACAGCGACCTGGTGGACGAATACACCAACGATCTCTACAGCCGGAATTGGCTGCATGAGGCGTGGCCAATCCTCGCTGAGGACGTGATCGTCTTGTGGACCCCACGGATCAAGGCCCTCGACGACCGTTTCCGGGCCGCCACCCTCTTCGACGACGGTATCTCGTTGTCACAGTTCCACCGGATCAGCGGATTCGACCCCATCGACATGTGGTGGTGGCGTCGCCACCCTCGTCTGCTCGTCGGCGATCTCGGAGGTTCACTGCGCTCGGCGGGCGCTACCGATTGATCCTCCGCAATTGAGCCGGCGACTGCACTCACCTGACCCACGGTGCGGCCAGCAGGACGACTTGGTCGCTGTCGCTGTCGATGGTGATGCCGAGCACCGGATGGTCTTGAGTTGCCTGTGGTCGATCAGGCTGCTGTTCCTGAAAGCCATGGTGTGCGGGGGCCAAGGAGTGCTCTGCTCGGACTGCGAGGCGTTCGGCCTGGTGGGGCGGGGTGAAGGCCCGTTGGGTGGCGTTGTGGTGCTTGGCCAGGCTTTTGATGTGCGTGACGTCTTGTGGGACTTGACCGGTGCGGTCCCGTGTTTGTGTTGTTCGTGTCGCGCGGGCGGGGAGTCGTATGCCTTGGCCTGGGGTGGGTGTTGGTGGTGGTTGGTTGGGGTTGTTAGGTGGTGGGTGTGGTGGTGTGGGTGGTGGTGAAGATGGTGGTGTTGTTTTGGGTGCCGGTGATGGTGTGGGTGGTGGGGTGGGTGGTGTGGGTGGTGGTGGGGTGGGGGGTGATGTGGATGTGGAGGGGGGTGTGGTATTCGGCGTAGTGGTGGAAGGTGGTGTTGAGGGTG
>NZ_JBIDCI010000039.1:0-18646 GCF_043204535.1 Streptomyces sp. NPDC047853
GGACCGTCAACGAACCCGGCGCCATCCGCACCATGGCCGCCCTCGGCGTCGACGGCATCATCACCGACTACCCACAGACCCTCACCCAGCGCTGACCTCCCGTTCTCCTCTCTCCGCCGCCCTCGTTCGCCGCCTCGCCGCGCAACCGGGTCCGGTGTACGGGGGTTGCCCGCGGCGCGCACGGGTACCCCGCCGATCTTCGCGAGAGAGGAGAGCCATGTCCGACGAACACGTGAGGAACGTCTTCGTGGTCGGTCTCGACGAGGCCAACCTTCCGACGCTGAGGTCCGTGCCGGGTGCCGATTCCCTGCGCTTCCACGGCCTTCTGACGGTCGAGGAGCTACAGGGCGGCGAGGTCTCGCTGCCGGAGGTCATCGAGAAGGCACAGAAGGTGCTGGACGCCTTCGACGGGAGCATCGACGCGATCGTCGGCTACTGGGACTTCCCGGTCAGCACGTTGGTGCCGATCCTCGGAGAGCGTTACGGCACCCGCACCACGAGCCTGGAGTCCGTGGTCAAGTGCGAGCACAAGTACTGGAGCCGGCTCGAACAGCAGAAGGTCACCGACCGCCACCCGCGCTTCGGCCGGGTCGACCTGGAGGCGGACCCGCCGCGCGTGCCGGACGGCATGCGGTTCCCGATGTGGCTCAAGCCCGCCCTGTCCTACTCCTCGGAGCTGGCCTTCGGGGTCGACGACCAGGAGGAGTTCGGCACGGCCGTCGCCGAGATACGCGAGGGCGTCTCCCGCATCGGCCGCCCCTTCGAGCACATCCTCGACCAGGTCGACCTGCCGGCGGAGATGGACGGGGTCGGCGGCCAGGTGTGTCTCGCCGAGGAGTCGCTGAAGGGCGTCCAGGTCGCCGTCGAGGGGTACGTCCACCAGGGCGAAGTGACCGTCTACGGCACGCTGGACTCCATCGACTACCCGAACTCGCCCTGCTTCCTGCGCCACCAGTACCCCTCCATGCTGCCCCCGCAGGTCATCGCCCGGCTCCACGACGTCACCGAGCGGGTGATGCGCCGGATCGGCTTCGACTCCGCGACGTTCAGCGTGGAGTACTTCTACGATCCGGGAAGCCAGGACATCAGTCTGCTGGAGATCAACCCGCGGCACTCCCAGTCGCACGCCGAGCTGTTCCAGTACGTGGACGGCGTGCCCAACCACCACTGCATGCTCGCCCTCGCCCTCGGCGAGGACCCGCGGATGCCGCACCGCCAGGGCCCCTACGCGATGGCGGCGAAGTGGTACCACCGGTGGTTCACGGACGGTGTCGTGCGTCATGTGCCGACCCCGGAGGAGGTGTCCCGGATCGAGCGGGAGATACCGGGCGTGCGGATCGAGGTCCTGCCCGAGCCGGGACAGCGGCTCTCCGACCTCTCCCAGCAGGACAGTTACAGCTACGAACTCGCGCACATCTTCACCGGCGGCGACGACGAGGAGGACCTGCGCAGGAAGTACGACCGGTGCGTCGCCGCCCTGGGCCTCACCTTCGACGAGGCCCCCGAGGCGGCCTGAGAGCAAGGAGCGGCCGACCATGCGTCATGTGACCAGCCTTCCCTTCACGACGAAGGAAGAGGAACACGTCGTCATCCCCATGTCCGACGGTGTGCGCCTCTCCGCGCGCATCTGGCGTCCGACGTCCTCGGACCAGGAGCCGGTGCCCGCGGTGCTGGAGTACATCCCCTACCGCAAGCGGGACCTCACCGCCGTGCGGGACTCCGTCCACCACCCCTACATCGCCGGGCACGGCTACGCCTGTGTCCGCGTCGACCTGCGCGGCACCGGCGAGTCGGAGGGGGTGCTGCGGGACGAGTACCTCGAACTGGAGCAGCGCGACGCCGAGGAGGTGCTGGCCTGGATCGCCGAACAGCCCTGGTGCGACGGCGCCACCGGGATGATGGGCCTCTCCTGGGGCGCCTTCGCGGCCCTCCAGGTGGCCGCGCGGCGGCCTCCGAGCCTCAAGGCCGTCGTCATCGCCTCCTTCACCGACGACCGGCACGCCGACGACATGCACTACATGGGCGGAGCCATGCTCTCGGACAACCTGGCTGAGGCGGGCACCATGTTCGCCTACGCCACCTGTCCGCCCGATCCGGCCGTGGTCGGCGACCGCTGGCGGGACATGTGGCACGAACGGCTGGAGAACACCGAGCCCTGGGTCCTCCAGTGGCTGCGCCACCAGCGCCGCGACGACTACTGGCGGCACGCCTCGGTCGCCGAGAACTACCAGGACGTACGCTGCCCGGTGCTCGCGTCCAGCGGCTGGGCGGACGGCTACTCCAACGCCGTCACCCGTCTCCTCGCCCACCTGGACGTACCCCGCAAGGGCCTCATCGGTCCGTGGTCGCACAAGTTCCCGCACCTCGGCGAGCCCGGCCCCGCCATCGGCTACCTCCAGGAGGTGGTCCGCTGGTGGGACCACTGGCTCAAGGGTGTGGACAACGGCGTCATGGACGGCCCGATGCTGCAGACGTGGATGCAGGACAGCGTCCCGCCCTCGACGTCGTACGAGGAGCGGCCGGGCCGCTGGGTGGCGGAACCGTGCTGGCCCTCGCCGCACGTCCGCCCGGTCACGCACCCGCTCGCCCGGCACCGGATCGGGCCTCCCGAGGAGGCGGGCGGCCGGCCGGCGAGGAGCGGGGAGGGCGAGGCGTCGACCGTGCGGTCCCCCCTGTCCGTCGGGCAGTTCGCCGGCAAGTGGGCCTCGTACAACGCACCGCCCGACCTGCCCTACGACCAGCGGGAGGAGGACGGCGGTTCACTCGTCTACGAGACCGAACCGCTCACCGAGCGAGTGGAGATCCTGGGTTCGCCGACCGTCGACCTCGACCTGTCGGCCGACGAACCGGTCGCCATGGTGGCCGCGCGTCTCTCGGACGTCAGTCCCGACGGGGCGGCCACCCGGGTCACCTACGGTCTGCTGAACCTGACGCGGCGCGACAGCACCGAGCAGCCCGAGCCGCTGGAGCCCGGCCGGCGCTACCGCGCCACCGTGCACCTCAACGGGGTGGCGCAGAGCTTCCCGCCCGGTCACCGCATCCGGCTCTCGCTGTCCACGTCGTACTGGCCGCTGGCCTGGCCGCCGCCCCAGCCGGCGATGCTCAGCGTGCACGACGGCTCCAGCACGCTGACCCTGCCGGTGCGCCCCCCGGAGCGGGACGACGAGACGCCGGCCGTGGCGTTCGGCGAGCCGGAGGGCACCTCCCCCCTCACCACCACCACGCTGACGCCCCCGGAGGAACGGTGGGACGTCAAGCGCGACCTGGTCGGCTACCACGCCGAACTGGAGACGGTGAAGGACCGGGGCACGGTCCGCTTCGAGGAGATCGGTCTGGACGTCGGACGCCGCGCCTACGAGCGCTACGCCTCCGTAGCCGACGACTTCACGTCCGTCAGCGGCGAATCCACGTGGACCATGGGCTTCCGGCGCGACGAGTGGGACGTGCGCGTGGTCACGCACACCCGCCTCACCTGCGACGAGGACAGCTTCTTCGTCGACGCCACGCTGGACGGCTACGAGGGCGGTCGCCGGGTGTTCTCCCGCACGTGGAACGAGTCGGTGCCTCGCGATCTCCTGTAGGGCGCCGGGGCGCGGTGCGCCGCGGTGGTGTGGAATGGCCGGGTGAACTCCACCGCCCCCGGCCCCGAGCGACCCGGACGTGCCCGTCCCGCCTCCCACAGTCTCACCGGTGTCGGCCTTGCCGTCCTCGATCCCGCCGACCGGGTCCTGCTCGGCCTCGGCCACGACGGCCGTTGGGAACTCCCGGGCGGCAAGGTCGACACCGGGGAGGACTTCGAGGCGGCCGCCGCCCGTGAGCTGTGGGAGGAGACCGGTCTCACGGTGCCCGCGGGCGAGGTACGCGTCCTGGCGGTCCTCGTCGACGGACTGAACGGACTGACCCGGGTGACGGCCGCCGCCGTCACCGAGCGGGCGACGGGCACGCCCCGGGTCACCGAGCCGGACAAGATCGCGCGGTGGGACTGGTTCGCCCGCCACGCGGTGCCCGCGGCGCTCTTCCCTCCGTCTGCCTCGGTGCTGGACTGCCTGTGGCCCGAAGCGGTACCGCGAGGATCCGCCGCGGTACGCCGGTACAGGGTGCTCGGCGCCCGGGCCGACCGCTCCGGCTGACCGGCCCGGCTCGCGGGCCGGCACACCGGGCGCCCCTGCTCGCCGGGCGTGGCCGCCGGGCTCGGCGTTCCCCTGTCCGCAGCATTGACATGAACGCGTCGCAGCGCAACTCTGAGAGCGCTCTCACAATCGGTACGGACCAATGTCCTCCCCCCACACCGCACGGAGGTGGAGAGTGCTCTCGAGCCTCAAACACCGTCTGCTCGCCGCCGCCACGGCCGCGGGCCTGGCCGGCGCCCTGCTCACGTTCGGCGCCTCACCGCCCGCGGACGCGGCGGTGCCCGCGACCATCCCCCTGAAGATCACCAACAACTCCGGCCGCGGCGAGGCGGTCCACATCTACACGCTGGGCACCTCGCTGACGACCGGTCGGCAGGGCTGGGCCGACGCGAACGGCACCTTCCACGCCTGGCCCGCCGGCGGCAATCCCCCCACCCCCGCACCGGACGCGTCCATCCCCGGGCCGGCCGCCGGGCAGACCAAGACGATCCGGATACCGAAACTGTCGGGACGGATCTACTTCTCCTACGGCCAGAAGCTCGACTTCCGGCTGACCACGGGCGGCCTGGTGCAACCGGCCGTGCAGAACCCGAGCGACCCGAACCGCAACACCCTGTTCAACTGGTCCGAGTACACCCTCAACGACTCCGGCCTGTGGCTGAACAGCACCCAGGTCGACATGTTCTCCGCGCCGTACACCGTCGGCGTGCAGCGGGCCGACGGTGGCGTGAGCAGCGCCGGGCGGCTCAAGGCGGGCGGCTACAAGGCGGTCTTCGACGCCCTGCGGGCGCAGGGCGGCTGGGGCGGGCTGATCCAGACCCGCTCCGACGGCACCGTGCTGCGGGCCCTGTCGCCGCTGTACGGGCTGGAGACCGGCGCGCTGCCCGCGTCGGTCATGGACGGCTACATCGACCGCGTCTGGCAGAAGTACGCGTCCGCCACGCTCACCGTCACCCCGTTCGCCGACCAGCCGGGCACCAGGTACTTCGGTCGGGTCTCCGGCGGGGTCATGCACTTCACCAACGGCGCGGGCGCGGTGGTCACGAGCTTCCAGAAGCCGGACGCCTCCAGCGTCTTCGGCTGCCACCGGCTCCTGGACGCCCCCAACGACCAGGTCCGCGGCCCGATCTCGCGCACGCTCTGCGCCGGCTTCAACCGCTCCACGCTGCTGAGCAACCCGAACCAGCCCGACACCTCGGCGGCGGACTTCTACCGGGACTCCACGACCAACCACTACGCCCGCGTCATCCACGACCGGATGGCCGACGGCAAGGCCTACGCCTTCGCCTTCGACGACGTCGGGCACCACGAGTCGCTGGTGCACGACGGCAACCCGGCCGAGGCCCGGCTCACGCTCGACCCGCTCGGCTGACCCGGCACCGGGCAGGAGTCCGCCCCCGGCCACCGCTGACGCGGGGCCGGGGGCGGACTCGTGGTGCGGCACGGAGCGGGGCGGCCGGGCCGTACCGCACCGGTCCGGTCAGGCTCCCGGCAGGACGCCGGTGCGGGCGACCTCGGAGTACCAGCGCGCGCTGGCCTTCGGGATGCGGGTGCCGGTCGGGTAGTCCACGTAGACGGTCCCGAAGCGCTTGCTGTAGCCGTGAGCCCACTCGAAGTTGTCCAGCAGCGACCACAGGAAGTAGCCGCGCACGTCCGAGCCGTCCACGATGGCCCGGTGGACGGCCGCCAGGTGGTCCCGGACGTAGGCGATCCTGGCCGGGTCGTTGACCTGACCCGCCGGGTCGGCGTAGTCGTCGAACGCCGCGCCGTTCTCCGTGATGACCAGCGGCAGCCGCGGGAAGTCGGACGACAGCCGGCGCAGCAGGTCGTACAGGCCGGTGGCGTCGACGGCCCAGCCCATGGCGGTGGTGTCGCCGGGCGGCTGGTGGAAGGCGACCCGGTCGGCCGCCGGCCAGGGGCTGTGGGTGCTCCTGCCGTGTCCGTCGGAGGTGTGGGTGCCGCTGCCGTCGGCCTCGGAGACCACGGTCGGCGTGTAGTAGTTGACGCCGAGGAAGTCCAGCGGCTGGTTGATCTGCCGCAGGTCGGCGTCCTGGACGAAGGACCAGTCGGTCAGCGCCGCGGTGTCCTTGAACAGGTCCTCCGGGTAGGCGCCCTCCAGCATCGGGCCGGTGAAGACCCGGTTGGCCAGCGCGTCGATCCGGCGGACCGCGTCGACGTCGGCGTCGCTCCCGGTGAGCGGGCGGACCTGGTGGATGTTGAGGGTGACGGAGCACTGGACGCCGGCGCGGACCCGGTCGCGCAGCGCCTGGACGGCCAGTCCGTGCGCCAGGTTGAGGTGGTGGGCGGCGCGCAGGGCGGCGACCGGGTCGGTGCGGCCGGGGGCGTGCACACCGGAGCCGTAGCCGAGGAAGGCGCTGCACCAGGGCTCGTTGAGGGTGGTCCAGGTCTTGACCCGGTCACCGAGGGCGTCCGCGGCGAGGGCGGCGTACTCGGCGAACCGCTCGGCGGTGGCGCGTTCGGGCCAGCCCCCCGCGTCCTCCAGCTCCTGCGGCAGGTCCCAGTGGTAGAGGGTGGCGACGGGCTGGATGCCCTTGTCCAGGAGGTCGTCGACCAGGCGCCGGTAGAAGTCCAGCCCCTTCTGCACGGCGGGGCCGCGGCCGGTGGGCTGGATCCGGGGCCAGGCGAGGGAGAACCGGTAGGCGTCCAGGCCGAGTTCGGCCATGAGCGCGACGTCCTCGCGCCAGCGGTGGTAGTGGTCGGTGGCGATGTCACCGGTGTCGCCGTTGCGGACCCGGCCGGGGGTACGGGCGTAGGTGTCCCAGATGGACGGCGTACGGCCGTCCTCGGTGGCGGCGCCCTCGATCTGGTACGAGGCGGTCGCGGAGCCCCAGAGGAAGCCCTTGGGGAAGGTACGGGCGGCGTCCGGGGCGGACGGGGTCTGCTGTGCTGCGGTGACCACGTAAGTCCTTTCGAGGTGGGGGTGTTCGCGAGCGCGCGAAAGCAGGAGGCAGGGGGGCGACGCGGGCCCGGCGGCTCGGCACCGGGCCCGGCGGCCGGCGGTCAGCCCTTGACGGCGCCCGCCATGATGCCGCTGACGATCTGGCGGCCGAAGACGATGAACATCAGCAGCAGGGGCAGCGTGCCGAGCAGCGCGCCCGCCATGATGAGCGACTGGTCGCGGACGTAACCCGCGCTGAGCTGGGTGAGGGCGACGGGGACCGTCGGGTTGGTCATGTCGAGCACCACGAACGGCCAGAAGAAGTCGTTCCAGGCGTGCACGAACGTGATCATGAACAGCACCGCCATCGCGGGCCGTGCCACGGGCAGCACGATGCTCCAGAAGATCCGCAGCGAGTGCGCCCCGTCCACGCGGCCGGCCTCGACGAGTTCGTCCGGCAGCGCCTCCGACAGGTACTGCCGCATGAAGAACACGCCGACGGCACTCACCAGCGTGGGGAAGATGACGGCGGGCAGCTGCTGGGACCAGCCCAGCTCGGACATCATCATGAACAGCGGGACGACACCGAGCTGCGGCGGCACCATCATGGTGCCGATCACCAGCATCAGCAGGGCGTTGCGGCCCTTGAACCGCAGCTTGGCGAAGGCGAACCCGGCCAGGGTCGCGAACATCACCGTGGACAGGGCGATCACCCCGGCCACGATCAGGCTGTTGAGCATGGCCTTGCCCATCGCCGCCTCGTCCCAGGCCCGGGCGAGGTTGCTGAACAGGTTCGGGCCGGGCAGGAAGGGCGGCGGCGTCTGGCTCACCCGGGTGTTGTCGGTGGAGGCGGCCACCATCGTCCAGTACAGCGGGAAGATCGACAGCAGCGCCATGACGGCGAGCAGGACGTAGGCGAGCGGGCCGGCGTGGTGCTGGCGGCCGGCACGCTGGCGCAGCAGACGGCGGCCACCGCGGCCGGCCGGCTTCTCGGCGGGGGTCCGGTCCGGGGCGTCCGTCCGGACCGGGAGGCTGTGGGTGGTCATGGCGACTCCAGGTCAGGACGTACGGGAACGCAGGCGCTTGATCAGGCGCTGCACGACGAAGACGAGGACGAGCAGCATGAACATCGCCCAGGCGACGGTCGCCGAGCGGCCCATCTGGTAGTTCTTCCACCCCTCCTCGTACAGCAGCAGGCCCAGCGTCTGGTACTGGTTGTCCGCGCCGCCCGTGACGCCGTTGGGCCCCTGTCCGAAGATCAGCGGCTCGCCGAAGAGCTGGGTGGCGCCGATCGTGGAGAGCACGATGGTGAAGACGATCGTGGAGCGGATGCCGGGGATGGTCACGTGGGTGAACTGCTGCCACCGGGAGGCACCGTCGAGGGAGGCCGCCTCGTACCGGTCGGCGGGGATGGCCTGCATGGCGGCCAGGTAGAGCAGGGCGTTGTAGCCGGTCCAGCGCCAGATGACGATGGTGGAGATCGCGACCTGGGCGGGCCACTTGTCGGCCTCCCAGTTCACCGGGTCGATGCCGACCGTGCCGAGCGCCCAGTTGATCATGCCGAAGTCGCGTTCGAAGATCATGGTGAACACGAGGGCGGCCGCGGCCACCGAGGTGGCGTACGGGACCAGCGACGCGACGCGGAAGAACAGCGAGGCGCGCATCCGGTAGTTGAGCAGGTGCGCCAGTCCGAGCGCCATCATCAGCTGCGGCACCGTGGAGATGACGCCGATGGTGAGGGTGTTCTGCAGCGCGTTCCAGAAGCGCGAGTCGCCCCACAGTTCGACGTAGTTGTCGAACGCCACCCACTCCATCACGTCGAGGGTGGCCAGCTCCACGTCGTGGAGGGAGATCCACGACGTGTAGACGAGGGGGTAGAAGCTGAACGCGGCGAAGACGACGAAGAACGGCGCGACGAAGGCGTACGGGGCGCCCTTGACGTCCAGCCGGTGCAGCAGCGCGCCACGCGGCCGGGCCGTGCCCTCGCCGCCTGTCCTGCCGGACCCGCCGGGCGGCTCCTCGCCGGCCGGGGCCTTGGTGGTGGAGGTGGCCACCGGAGTTCCTTCCTGAGAGCGGGTGTCTGGGCGGGGCCCCGGGCCCGTCGGCGGGACTGCCGACGGGCCCGGGGCGGCCGCGGGTGGGCGCAAGGTCAGCCGACGGCCTTCTCGATGCGCTCCGCGGTGGTCTGCCACGCCTCGTCACGCGCCGTGCCCTGCTGCTCGATCAGGGTCAGCCCCTGCGAGAAGGTGTCCTTGATCGTGCCGTCCTTGCGGCCGAGGACCTGCTTGTCCGGGATCTCCTGGGCCGCGGCGCCGAAGATCTGGCCGATCGGGGCGTTGCTGAAGTACTCCGACTTGGCGTTCTTCACGTCGGCGTTGTCCAGCGCCGTGCGCGAGGACGGGATGTTGCCGATCTCCTTGAAGATGTGTGCCTGCTGCTCCGGCGCGGTCAGCCAGGCGACGAGCTTCTGGGCCTCCGCCTTCACCGGGCTCTTCTCCACCACACCGAGGAAGGAGCCGCCCCAGTTGGCACCCTTCGGGGCCCTGGCGACGTCCCACTTGCCCTTGTTCGGCTCGCCGGCCTTCTCGCTGATGTGGCTGAGCATCCACGCGGGGCACACGGCGGTGGCGAACGTGCCGTTGGCCAGGCCCGGGTCCCAACCCGGCTGGAACTGGCGGAGCTTGGCGCTCAGGCCGTCCTCCGCCGCGTCGGCGGCGAGGTTCCAGGCCTCCTTGACGGCCGGGTTCTTGTCGTAGATCAGCTCACCCTTGTCGTTGTAGTACTGCTCGGGGTAGCCGTAGACCATGGCGTTGAACAGACCGCTGGCCGCGTCCATGTAGGCCACGTCGCCGCCCTTGAAGCCCTTCTTGAAGGTGCGGCCCACCTCGACGTACTTCTTCCAGTCGCCCGCCCAGAGCTTGGCGACCTCCTCGCGGTCGGTGGGCAGACCGGCCTTCTCGAAGTAGTCCTTGCGGTAGCAGACGGCCATCGGACCGATGTCGGTGCCCAGGCCCAGCACCTTGCCGTCCTCGGTGCTGATCTGGGACTCCTTCCACGGCAGGAAGTGGTCGGTGCCCGCCGTCCCGGAGAAGTCCGCGAACTTGTCCGCCTGGGTCTCCGTGATCTCCTTGGCCCGGCCGATCTCTATGCCCTGGATGTCCTTCAGGCCCTTGCCCGCGGCGAGCCTGGTCTGCAGCGCGGTGTAGTACGTCTGCTCGTCACCGGCGATCTCGGCCTTGATGTCGACATCGGGATTCTCCTTCTCGTACTGCTCGAGAAGGCCCGTCTCCTTGATGCCCATCACGCCGTACAGGCCCATGGTGATGGTGGTCTTGCCGTCCTTCTTGCCACCGCCGGTGGCCGAGTCGTCGCCGCTGCTGCAACCGACGACCAGTGTCAGCGCGCCGACGGCCGCGGCCGTGGCCACCGCCTTCCTGCGCAACGAACCGAGAGTGCCCATGGATCTCCTCCTAGCGACGGCGCTGACACATCGGAGTGACGAGTTCTGCGACGACTACAGCGATGACTACAGCGGCTCTGAACGGGGTGGGAACGTGCCCAAAATTTGGTGGGCACGTTCCCACCGGCGCATCGAAGACTCGTGGGAGCGCGCCCATCTGTCAATGACTTGAACGCAAGTTGCCGGTGAACTTCGGTCCCGGCAGGCGTTCCAGAGGCCTCGGGGGTGCTCTGCCGACGGCAGCGTCTGCAAGAATTGCCGCAGGTCACCTCCGCGGTACGTCCATCGCCGCGGCCGCCGAGGGGGGATTGCATGACCGGCAACCGCCGTCCCACGATCAAAACGGTCGCCGCCCGCGCCGGCGTGGGCCGCACCACGGTCTCCCGTGTCGTCAACGGCTCTGACCTGGTCAGTGCCGACGCACGTGCCCGGGTCCTTGCGGCCATCAAGGAACTCAACTACGTTCCCAACTCGGTCGCCCGGGGCCTGGTGACCAACCGCACCGACGCCGTGGCCCTGGTGATCCCGGAGTCGGAGAGCCGGCTCGGTTCGGAGCCGTTCTTCGCGGCGCTGATCCGCGGGGTCAGCGGCGCCCTCGCCGAGAGCCGCACCCAGTTGCAGCTGATGCTCGTCCGCGACCAGGCCGAACGGGACCAGTTGACCGACTCGGTGGCGGCCCGCCGGGTGGACGGCGTCCTGCTGGTCTCGGTGCACTCCGAGGACCGGCTGCCGGGCATGCTGGAGGAGATGGGCCTGCCCACCGTGCTGGCCGGCCGGCGCGACGCGGGCGAGCGGCTGAGCTACGTCAACGCCGACAACGCCGGAGGGGCCGAAGCGGCGGTCCGGCACCTGCTGGACAGCGGCCGCGAGCGGATCGCCACGATCACCGGCCCGCTCGACATGGACGTCGGCCGCAGCCGGCTCGCCGGCTGGCGCACCGCGCACGAGGAGGCGGGGGTGCCCGCCCGGGAGATCCTGGTCGAGGCGGGCGACTTCACCGAGGAGGGGGGCGCGAAGGCCATGCGTTCGCTTCTTGAACGGGCGCCGGATCTGGACGCCGTGTTCGCCGCCTCCGACCTCACCGCGGTCGGCGCCCTGGCCGAACTTCGCCGGTGGAAACGGCAGGTGCCCGGGGACGTCGCCGTCGTCGGCTTCGAGGACTCCGTGCTCGCCCGGCACACCGACCCGCCCCTGACTACGGTCCGTCAGCCGGTGGAGGAGCTGGGCCGGACCATGGCCCGGATCCTGACCGACATCACGCAACACGGCGCACCGCGGCAGCAGTTGACGCTGCCGACGGAGCTGGTGGTGCGGCACTCGTCCTGATCCGGGGCCACCGGCGGGCGGCGGAGTCCGACACGCTCGGACGTGCACGCGGTGCCTCGGCACTCGGTACGCGCGCTCCCCCGTCGTCGGCCGGCGGTGCGGCTCCGCGCGGCCGGTCCGCGTTGCCCGTGCGAACGCCACCCGGCGAGGGACGGCCGGAGGTCGGGCGGACCGGCGGGGCGGGACCTCGGAGGCCGTCGCGCGCCGGAGGCCGAGCTGCTCCGTCACCCCGCGGCGGAGTCACTCGTCCTCCCCGTGCGGAGCGCCGACCACGGCGGCCGAGGATCCGTGACGGCTGGCACACTGGCGGCGTGACAGCGCACGAGACACCGCACGCGCCCGCGTTCGCGCAGATCACCCAGCCCGACGACGCGACCGAGGCGGTCCGGCGGGAGCTCGGGGAGTGCTGGACGGCGGTGATCAACGCCGGGGGTGCGGTCATCCCCCTGGGCTGCCCCCTGCCCCCGGTGTCCCCGGACGCGGTCGCCCCGGCGCTGGACGCGATCATCGAGAGGCTCGCCCCCCGGCGCAGCCGGCTCCTCCTGGCCACCGTCGGGGGCACGCTGGCGGGCTGGGTGCTGCTGAGCCGTGAGCCGCACCCCCTGGAGGCGCACTGCGGGACGGTCAACCACCTGCAGACACACGTCCGCTTCCGCGGGACGGGGGTGGGAGCCGCCCTGATGCGCCGTCTGCCGGACATCGCCCGCGACGAGATGGGCCTGGAGCGGCTGCGGCTCACCGCACGGGCCGGCCTGGGGCTGGAGGAGTTCTACGGCGGGGTCGGCTGGAGCGAGGTCGGCCGGTGGCCGGGCGCGCTGCGGGTGGCCCCCGGTGACGACCGCGACGAGGTCCTGATGGGTCTCGCTCTCTGACCCGGTCCCCGGCTGGGCCCGGGATCAGTCGCCCTTGAGCGCCACGAGCACGGCACTGTCGCCGAACCGCCAGACGGGTACGACCTCACCGAAGCCCGCCTCGCGGAGCAGTTCCGCGTGGCGGTCGGCCGCCAGGTCCGCTCCGGCCACACCGCCCGGGTGGGTGGCGTGGCGCTGCGCACGCTCGGCGACCAGGTCGGCCAGTTCGGGGTCGCGGGCCGCTGCGGTCCACCACTCCTGCCAGTCCTCGTGGGCGTGGCCGCCGGTCCGCTCGGCGCGGCGGCGGCCCACGTACGCGGTGACACCCGCACAGGACCGTTCGGCGGGCGGGAAGTGGTCCCCGTTGACGAGCACACCACCGGGGCGCAGCAGCGCGGCGAGACGGCGGTAGGTGTCCAGGAGGACCGGTTCGGGAAGATAGTGCAGCGCCGTGGTGGAGACGGCGGCGTCCAGGGGTCGTCGCAGCCCCAGGGCGTCGGTCCAGCCGGCGGCGCCGATCACCGTGTCGACGTACCGGGCGGCGTTGGCGTGGTGGGTCCGGCCGAGTTCCAGCAGCAGGGGGTCCATGTCGGCGGCGACGATCTCCGCGTCCGGCAGGCGGTCGGCGAGCCTGGCGGCCAGGGACCCGGGGCCGCAGCCGAGGTCGAGCAGCAGCGGCCGCGGTCGGCCGGCGGTGACGTACTCGACGACGTCCGTGATCACCGTGAACCGCTCCTCGCGGTCCACGGCGTAGCGCTGCTGCTGCCGCTCCCAGCGTTCCACCCACGCCTTGGCCACCGCCATGCTGATGCCCATCTGGTCGTGCCACCTCTTCCGTGTCTCACCCGTCGTGGATGCGACCGAATCTACAGGTGGAAACGGTTATCACTTGCCGTACGGCTCGTGGTTCACGCCAAGGAGGTGAGTGCGGCGAGCAGCCGGTCGATCTCCTCCTCCGTGTTGTACACGTGCAGGCTGACGCGCACCGCCCCGTCCTCGGCGGCGGCGCCTGCCTGGCAGAGGCTGTCCGCCCGCACCATGAACCCGTGGCTGTAGAGGATGAACCCCAGGTCGTCGGAGGGGATGTCCTGATGCCGGAAGGTGACGATGCCGTGGCGGCGCTGTGCGTCGGGCAGTGCGGAGTCGGCGGCCAGGCTGGCCGGGCAGCCGAGGATCTCGTACGGGCCGAGGCGGCTCAGCCCGTCGGTCAGGCGGGTCGTGAGCCCCGTCGTCCAGCGGGCGATCCGGTCCGCACCGGCCGCGTCGAGCCAGTCGAGTGCCGCCCGCAGCGACACGACGCCCGCCGTGTTGGGCGTGCCCTGCCAGCCCGCGGGCCGGAACGCGGGCCCTCGCGCGTTGCGCGCCCAGAGGGCCCCCGTGCCCGGCAGGGCCATCGCCTTGTGTCCCGAGAAGACCACGAAGTCGACGTCGAGTCCGGCCCCGGCCAGGTCCACGGGCAGGTGGCCGACGCTCTGCGCGGCATCCACGCAGATCGGTACGTCCGGGCCGACCGCCGCGCGGATACGGTGCACGTTCATGTCACCGCCGTAGACGTGGTGCACGTGCGTGGCGGCCACGAACCGGGTGCGGGGGCCGACCAGGTCGCCGAGGGCGCGGTGGTCGTAGTCGCCCGAGACCGCCTGGCAGGGCAGGGCGCGCACCCGGACGTCGACGCCGCGTTCGGCCAGCAGCCGCCCGGCCTCCAGCCAGGGGTCCAGGTTGGCCCGGTGGTCGGCGAACGGCACGAGGATCTCGTCGCCGTCCGAGAGGTACGGCACCAGCCAGTCGCGGGCGACGGTGCGCAGGCCCTCGGTGGTACCGCTGGTGAAGTGGACGGTGGAACGCTCCGGTTCCGGGTCGCGGAGGAACTCCTTGACCCGCTCCCGCGCCCCTTCCACCAGCTCCGTCGTCCGGTTGGCCCAGGGGTAGGTGCCGCGCCCCGCGTTGGCGTTCGAGGTCGTGAGGTAGGTCTGGACGGCGTCCAGTACGGCTCGCGGCTTCTGGGAGGTCGCCGCGCTGTCGAGGTACGCCGACTCCGGATGGGCGGTGACGATGGGGAACTGTTCCCGCAGTCCGCGCTGCCAGGCGGCTTCCCGCTCCTGTTCCCGCTCCCGCTGCCGGGCCGCTTCCCGCTCCGCCTCCTCGTGCGCGGTTCCGGTGAGCGGACGGGCCCGGCTCATTCGCGCACCAGCGGGGCGCCCGCGTCCCGCCAGGCGACGATCCCGCCGGTCAGGCTCCGCACCTCGGGGTGTCCCATGCGCGTCAGCAGGGCGGCGTACCGGAGGGACTTCTCGCCGACGGGACAGGCGAGCAGCACCGGCGTCCGCTTGCTGAAGGGCAGTCCGCCGCGGACCAGCTCCTCGAACAGCTCGTCGACCATGTTGACCGAGCCCTCGATGTGCAGGGCCGCGTACGCGTGCGGGCTGCGCAGGTCGACGACGAGCGGTCGGGGGTCCCCCTCCGCGATCCGGCGGCGGGCGTCCTCCACGCCGACCGACAGGGCCTCGGCCCGCACGTCGTCCTCGGTGAGCGACGCGAGGGTGTGCCCGCGCGCCGCCCTGCCGAGCAGCTCGGGGCGGCGGGCGCGCACGTAGCTCAGGTAGCTCTCCGCCCGGTCGCACACGATGAACACCGCGGTCTCGCGGCGCCCCGACCCCTGCAACGCCCGGTCGGCGTCCCGCAGGTGCCGTACCGCGCCCTGGTAGGCGGCGCCCCCGGTCGGCCCGGACAGGATGCCGCAGCGGCGGACGAGCGTGAGCATCCCGTCGAGGGCCTCGCCGGAGGTGACGGACTCGATGGTGTCGTACGTCGCCGGGTCGAAGAGCCCGACCTGGTGCACCTCGTCGATGGTGCGGATGCCGGGGATGAAGTCCGACTTGTGGGCGACCAGGCCGAGGACCCGCACGTCCGGGTCGTGCTCGCGCAGCACCCGGGCGACCCCGGTCGACGAACCGGCCGTACCCACGCAGGCGACGAACCAGTCCGGCGCCCGCCCGTCCAGGTCCTTGACGATCTCGGGTCCGGTGCCCGCCGCGTGCGCCTCCACGTTGCGCGGGTTGAAGTACTGGTCGGTGTGCAGGTAGGTGCTCCCCGGCTCCGAGAGTGCCTGGTGGAAGTGGGTCAGCGGATCGTCGGTGTCCGTCGGGTCGAGGCATTCGCTGCGTCCGGGGAGCTCCTCGATCTCGGCGCCGAGGAGCAGGAGCAGTTCCTTGATCTCCGGTACGCGCATCCGGTTGGTGACGCTCTTGAACCGCAGCCCGTGCAGGCCGGCCAGCAGGGCGAGGGCCTTGGCGGTGTTGCCGCTGGAGAGTTCCACGACCGTCCCCTCCCCCGCGGTCGCGCCCTCCAGATGGGGTCGCGCCATGTGCCAGGCGGGCCGGTCCTTGACGGAGCCGAAGGGGTTGAGCATCTCCAGCTTCGCGTACAGGTCGATGTTGCGCAGCCCGTGCACGGCGGGGTCGATGCGCACCAGCGGTGTGTTGCCGATGGCCTCCGTGATGCTGTCGTACCTCATACGGGCTTTCCCCCCGGGTGTGTGATCGGCCAGTAGTCCTCGTCCATGCACCAGCGCCAGGAGTCCCCCTCCCTCTCCACGGCCACCATCCGTGCGAGCGGCTGCCGTTGGGCCTGGTGGGCGTGGAAGTCCATCGCGTATCCGGCGGTGTTGACGAAGGCCAGCAGGTCACCGGCGCGGGGCAGTTCGGGGAGGAAGACCAGGCGGCGGGTGATCAGGTCGGCCTCCAGGCACAGGTTGCCGACGAGGTGCACCGCGACCGGCCCCCGATCGCCGTCCTCGGGCCCGCCGCGGGACAGCAGCACGGGATCCACGAGGACGCCGTGCTCCTCCAGACTCACGTCCCCGGCGTTCATGCCGAGGCGCACCAGGTACGAGGCCGGTTCCTCCGCCATGCGCCGCACGTCCAGGACCCGTGCCAGCGACAGCCCGCACTGGTCGGCCAGGGCGCGGCCGGGCTCGATGTGGAGGTCGTGCAGGTGCTCCAGGAGGAGCGTGCCCGGCGCCCGGCCCAGCACCGGGGCGGGGAGCGAGAGGAGCTGGTCGAGGTAGCCGGGGCCGGCGCCCGGGCGGTGGCCGGGGTACAGCGCGACCGAGCCGCGCACCGTGCCGCCCTCGTTGCGCAGCCCGTAGCCGTGCCCGCGCCAGGTCAGGGGCGGACGGCCCCCGAGGACCGCCTCGCTGAGCGCGGTCGTCCAGCGCTCCCACTCCTCGGCGTCGGCGACGTAGCCGACGCCGAAGCCGCCTCCGATGTCGACGGCGCGCGGCGCGAGGCCCCGGGCCCGGCACTGGTCCATGAGCAGCACGCACCGCTCCAGGGCCCGGCCCTTCTCCTCCAGACCGGTGGTGTCCAGGTGATAGGCGAGGCCGGTGAGCGTGACGGCGTCGGCGTGTCGTTCCAGCGCGGACAGGAGCGCTTCCACCTCTCGCACCGGGGTGCCGAACCGGCTGCGGCGGGAGAGCATCCTGGTGCCCGCTCCCCCGTGGCCCGCGTCGGACTCGAATCCGGACAGGCGCGCCAGGACGTCGACCCGGCCGAGCCCGTACGCCCTTACCAGCTCGGCCAGTTGGTCGAGTTCGCGCGGCGAGTCCAGGTTCACGGTCGCTCCCACGCGGGCGGCGAGCCACAGGAACTCCGGGTCCTTGGGTCCGGTGGCCATGACGCGGTCCCCGGTGAAGCCGCAGCCCAGGGCATGCCGCAGTTCCGCCAGCGAGGCGACGTCGACCCCGACTCCGGACGGGTCCTCGGCGGCCAGTCTCCGCAGCAGGGCACTGGAGCGGTTGGCCTTGTGCGCGAAGTACACCCGCCCGGTGAGGTGGTGGCGCCGGTAGACGGCTCGGAAGCGTTCGGCGTTCTCCGCGACGGTCTCCGGGAGCAGTACGTTGAGAGGAGAACCGAGCGCGTCGACGAGCGAGTGCAGGAACGGTGCGGCGCCCAGCAGTGAGGCGAGCGGTGGATCCACCCGCGGCCTCAGATATAAGGGCACATCCACGAAAGACCCCTCCCCGTGTCGGCCGACCATCGGTGCGACAACCGTTCGGGAGTAGTCGTTTCCAGGTACACACGCCGCTAAGCCTCGGGGCCGGGTCAGGGACCGGGGCCGCCCGAACGGCCGCCGAACGGTGACCGCTGGTCGCCGGGAGGGGCCGGGTCGCCCCGCGGACGCCGTCTCCTCGGCACGCACGTGCGGCACCCGCTCGCCGGGCGCGGCTGCCACCACGGCGCCTCGCGTTCCGCGCCCGCCGCGGTGGCGGTCACCCGAGTGGGCCAGTCGGGTGCCGCGGAGCGTTTCCCCCCGGGCGGCCGTTCGTTAGGGCGGGCATGATCAAGAAGCTCGCCTGTCTCTCCGTCATGGCCACCGCTCTCCTCGCGTCCGCTCCCCCCGCCGTGGCGGCCCCCACGCCCGGCCCGTCCTCCGGCATCCCCGGTGGACCGCTCCTGGACGGACTGCTCGGGACCCTCGAGGTGGGCAACCCGGCCACGTCCCCGCAGTCGGTGCTCCCCGCGGGCCTCCTCGGCAGGTGACGTGCGGCGGCGTCCGCTCGCCGCTGGTTCCGACGGCGCCCTTCACCCCATCCGCCTCGGACGGGGTGAAGGGCGCCGATGTGCGTTATCCACCCCTTCGGCCTCGGATCGGCCGGTTCAGCGCCGGGGTCCACTGGCTGCTCCCGCCACCGCCGACCCGCGGCAGGCTTCCCGTAACCACCGTCCGTCAGCCTCCAGAAAGTCATTCACCCGCGGGAGGCTGCAGTGAAGCTTGCGAGCAAGAGGCGTTCCGGTGTCGTGGTGGCGGTGCTGGGTGGTCTGGCCCTGGCACTGACCTCGACGACCGCGCACGCCGACGAACACGCCACCGGCACCACAACCAACACCCCCAGCACCCCACCCGACGCCATCGCACACCGCGGATCCTCCGGCATGGCCCCCGAGAACACCGCCGCCGCCATCAACCTCGCCGTCCGACA
>NZ_JBIDCI010000040.1:0-18533 GCF_043204535.1 Streptomyces sp. NPDC047853
GGAGTGGGTGTCGGTTGCGGCGGTGAATGGGCCGCGGTCGGTGGTGTTGTCGGGTGATGTGGGTGTGCTGGAGTCGGTGGTGGAGCGGTTGGTGGCGGGTGGGGTGGAGTGCCGGCGGCTGGATGTGTCGCACGGTTTTCATTCGGTGCTGATGGAGCCGGTGCTGGGGGAGTTCCGGCGGGTGGTGGAGTCGATCGAGTTCGGACGGGTGCGTCCGGGTGTGGTGGTGGTGTCGGGGTTGACGGGTGGGGTGGTCGGTGGCGGGGAGTTGGGGGATGCGGAGTACTGGGTGCGGCATGCGCGTGAGGCGGTGCGGTTCGGGGACGGGGTGGGGGTGGTGCGGGGTCTGGGTGTCTCCACGCTGGTGGAGGTGGGTCCGCATGCGGTGCTGACCGGAATGGCGGGGGAGTGCCTCGACGAGACCGGTGACGATGTGGTGGTGGTGCCGGTGATGCGTCGGGGTCGTCCGGAGCGGGAGGTGTTCGAGGCGGCGGTGGCGACGGTGTTCACCCGGGACGCCGACCTGGACGTGAGCGCCCTGCACACGGGCAGTGGTGGCCGGCGCATCGACCTCCCCACCTACCCCTTCCAACGCGACCGCTACTGGCTGGCCGCCCCGCCCCGGACCAGGACGAGGACCGACGGGGTGTCGGCGGCGGGCCTGCGCGAGGCGGACCACCCCCTGCTCGCCGCCGCCGTGGAGCTGCCCGGCACCGACACCGAGGTGTGGAGCGGCCGCATATCCGCCGCCGATCTCCCTTGGCTCGCCGACCACTTGGTGTGGGATCGGGGCGTCGTGCCGGGGGCGGCGTTACTGGAGATGCTGCTCCAGGTGGGAAGTCGGATCGGTTTTCCGCGCGTCGCCGAACTGATCCTGGAGACGCCGCTGACCTGGGCCTCCGACCGCCCGCTCCAGCTCCGGATCGTCGTGGCCGCCGCCACCTCGGCCCCAGGGGGCGCGCGTGAGGTGACCCTCCACTCGCGACCCGAACCCATGGCCGCCTCCTCGTCCTCCTCGCGTCCACTGGCGCGTGAGCGGGACGACGACTGGACCCGACACGCCTCAGGGCTGCTGGCCCCTGCCGCCGACCTCACCGGCGACCCCGGTCCCGAGCCCGTCCACCGCTCCGACCCCGACCGCCCGCTCCAGCCCGGCCGGACCGGTGCCGAAGACACCGTCCGGCTCACCGGCGCGTGGCCCCCGGTAGGTGCCGAACCCCTCGACCTCACCGGGCAGTACCCGCTCTTCGCGGCCGCCGGAGTGCGCTACGAGGGAGCCTTCCGAGGGCTGCGTGCGGCATGGCGTCGCGGTGACGAGGTCTTCGCCGACGTACGGCTGCCCGACGCGCACGCGGTCGACGCCGCCCGCTACGGCGTGCACCCCGCCCTGCTCGACGCGGTGCTGCATCCGATCGCGCTGCTGGACCCGTTGGGCGACGGTGGGCACGGTCTGCTGCCGTTCTCCTGGAGCGACGTGCAGTGGCACGGGGCCGGAGGACACGCGCTCCGGGTCCGGGTGGCGGCCGTCGACGGCGGCGCGGTGTCGGTCACCGCGGCCGATCAGGAGGGCAACCCGGTGCTCTCCGCCCGCTCCCTGGCACTGCGCCGCATCACCGCGGACCGGCTGCCCGCCGCGCCCGTCGCCCCTCTCTACCACCTGGACTGGCGGCCTTTTGCCGGGCCGGCGCCTGTCGCCGCGGCCGGGCGCTGGGAGGTCGTCGGACCCGAGGCCGAGACCACGGCGGCCGGACTGCGCGCCATGGGCCTCGACGCCCGTGCCCATGTGCTCCCCCTGGGAGAGCCGCTGCCGCCGCGGACCGGACTCGACGCGGAGGTGATCATCCTTGACCTGACGACCACGACCACGACCACGACCACGACGACGACCACGACCGGCCGTACGACGTCCGACGGCGGGCGTCTCGGCCTCCTCGACGAGGCGCGGGCGACGGTGCGCCGGGCCCTCGACGCCGTGCAGGCCGAACTCGCGGACACCGGCACCGCCGCGCCCGTCGCCACACGACCCGCCGCGCCCGCCGCCACCGACGCCCATGCGGCCGCCCCCCGGCTGGTCGTCCTGACCCGGGGCGCGGCCGGCCCCGAGGGAGGCGCGGCGGACCTCGCGGGGGCCGCCGTCTGGGGGCTCGTCCGGGTCGCCCAGACCGAACAGCCCGGCCGCTTCACCCTGGTCGACATCGACGGCACCCAGGCGTCGCTGCGGGCCCTGCCCGGTCTGCTGGCCACGGAGGCCGGTCAGTTGGCCGTGCGCGACGGACGTGCCACCGTCCCGCGCATCACCCCGGTCGCCGACCCGGCCCCCCGCACCGGCGGCGGCACGGCGGCCGACGGGCGCGGTGGCGGCGGGCCGTCGGTGACCCTGGACCCCGAAGGCACCGTGCTGATCACCGGTGGCACCGGAGCACTGGCCGCGGCGACCGCCCGGCACCTCGTGGAACGGCACAAGGTGCGCCACCTCCTGCTGGTCGGCAGGCGCGGTCCCGACGCACCCGGCGTCGACGGGCTCGTCGCCGAACTGACCGGCTCGGGCGCCGAGGTCGCCGTACGGGCCTGTGACGTCACCGACCGCGAGGCCCTGCGCCGCCTGCTCGGCGAACTCCCCGACGCACACCCGCTGACCTGCGTGGTGCACACCGCCGGGGTGCTCGACGACGGTGTGCTCTCCGCCCAGACGGCCGAGCGGATCGACGCGGTGCTGCGGCCCAAGGCCGACGCCGCCGTCCACTTGGACGAGCTGACCCGGGAGTCCGGCCGGGTCCCCCTGGTGCTGTACTCCTCGGTCTCCGCGACCCTGGGCAGCGCGGGGCAGGCCGGGTACGCGGCCGCCAACGCCTTCCTGGACGCGCTGGCCGCCCGGCGGCGCGCCGACGGGCACCCCGCGCTGTCGCTCGGCTGGGGCTGGTGGTCCGGGGTGGGCCTCGCCACCGGGCTGGAGGGAGCGGACGCGGCGCGGGTCAGGCGCTCCGGAGTCGCCCCGCTCGACGCCGGCGCCGCGCTGGAACTGCTCGACCGGGCGCTGACCCGGCCCGAGCCGGCACTGCTGCCCGTGCGGCTGGACCCGCGCGCCGCGGCCCGTGCCACCGTCCTCCCGGAGGTTCTGCGCGACCTGGCCGGCGTACCGGCGGACGCGCACAGCACGACCGGAAACGTGGCGGGCACCGGGGACGAGGACGGTGCCGTACGCCGGGCCCCCGCTCCGGCCGACGCCGCCGGGGCGCTGGCCGCCCGGCTCGCGGGACGTTCCGCGCCCGAGCGTACGGCCCTCCTGCTCGACCTGGTGCGGGCCGAGGTCGCGGCGGTGCTGGGACACGGCGACCCCGCCGCGGTCGGTGCCACCCGCAGCTTCAAGGACGCCGGATTCGACTCCCTCACCGCCGTCGACCTCCGCAACCGGCTGAACGCCCGCACCGGGCTGCGGCTGCCCGCGACCCTCGTCTTCGACCACCCCACACCGCTCGCCCTCGCCGAACTCCTGCTCGGCGGGCTGGCGGTGGCCGGCCCGGTGGATCCGGTCGGTCAGAGCCCGGACGGGCCGGGCGGTACCGAGACCCTGGCCGGTGTGATCGACCGGCTGGAGCGCAGCCTCGCCGCGACCGACGACGGCGAGGCCCGGACCGACGCGGCACGGCGCCTGCGCGGCCTGCTGGCCGCACTCCCCGCCGGTTCCGGCGCGGCGGCCGGTCCGGATGCCGAGGAAGGTGTCCCCGGTCGCGGCGACGTGGTGATCGACCGGCTCCGGTCGGCGTCCGACGACGACTTGTTCGACCTGCTCGACAGCGACTTCCAGTGAGCCGGACCGCGCCGCGCGCCGACCGCTGAATCGCTCCGACTGCTGCACCGCACTTCACCCAGACCCACGAGACGACGCCTGAGGAGAACCGTGTCTGCGACGAACGAGGAGAAGTTGCGGGAGTACCTGCGGCGCGCGATGGCCGACCTGCACAGCGCACGGGAGCGGTTGCGCGAGGTCGAGTCGGCGAGCCGTGAGCCGATCGCGATCGTGGGGATGGGCTGCCGTTACCCGGGTGGGGTGGCGTCGCCGGAGGAGCTGTGGGACCTGGTGGCGGCCGGTACGGACGCGATCTCCCCGTTCCCCGTCGACCGCGGCTGGGACGCCGAGGGGCTGTACGACCCGGAGCCGGGGGTGCCGGGCAGGAGTTATGTGCGGGAGGGCGGGTTCCTGCATTCCGCGGCGGAGTTCGACGCGGAGTTCTTCGGTGTCTCGCCGAGGGAGGCGGCGGCGATGGATCCGCAGCAGCGGTTGCTGCTGGAGACGTCGTGGGAGGCGTTGGAGCGGGCCGGGATCGTCCCCGCGTCGCTGCGCGGCAGTCGTACCGGCGTCTTCACCGGCGTCATGTATCACGACTACGGCAGCCACCAGGTCGGCACCGCCGCCGACCCCAGTGGACAGCTCGGTCTCGGCACCGCGGGCAGCGTCGCGTCGGGGCGGGTGGCGTACACCCTCGGCCTGGAGGGCCCGGCCGTGACCATGGACACGGCCTGCTCGTCCTCCCTGGTCGCGTTGCATCTGGCGGTGCAGTCGTTGCGGCGGGGCGAGTGTGATCTGGCGTTGGCCGGTGGGGTGACGGTGATGGCGACGCCGACGGTGTTCGTGGAGTTCTCGCGGCAGCGGGGACTGGCGGCGGACGGTCGGTGCAAGGCGTTCGCGGAGGGGGCGGACGGGACCGCCTGGGCCGAGGGTGTGGGTGTGCTGCTGGTCGAGCGGCTGTCTGATGCGCGCCGTCGTGGTCATCGGGTGTTGGCGGTGGTGCGGGGCAGCGCCGTCAACCAGGACGGTGCGAGCAACGGCCTCACCGCGCCCAGCGGGCCCGCGCAGCAGCGGGTGATCCGGGACGCGCTGGCGGACGCGGGGCTGGCGCCGGGTGATGTGGACGTGGTGGAGGCGCACGGCACCGGCACCCCGCTCGGCGACCCGATCGAGGCGGGCGCGCTCATGGCCACCTACGGCAGTGAACGCGTGGGCGACCCGCTGTGGTTGGGGTCGCTGAAGTCGAACATCGGGCACACGCAGGCCGCCGCGGGAGCCGCCGGCGTCATCAAGATGGTGCAGGCGTTGCGTCAGTCGGAGCTGCCCCGCACCCTGCACGTCGACGCGCCCTCGACCAAGGTCGACTGGGACGCGAGCGCCGTGGAGCTGCTCACCGGCGCCCGGCCCTGGCCCCGGCGCGAGCACCGGCCCCGGCGGGCCGCGATCTCCGCCTTCGGCGTCAGCGGCACCAACGCCCACGTCATCATCGAGGAAGCGCCCACGCCCGGCGCCGCGTCTCCCGCCGGCGCCTCCCCTGCGCCGGGCGAGGCGACCGCCCCTCGCTCCACCGCGGCCGGTCCGGCGCCCGCTCCCACCGGGGCCGATCCGCTGTCTCCTTCCGAGTCGCCTGCCACCGTGGCCGGTCCGGCGCCCTCCTCCACCGCGGCCGGTCCGCTGTCCCCCTCGGTCGCGGCCGTGGTCTGGCCCCTGTCCGCCGAGACCGCCCCCGCCCTGCGGGCCCAGGCCGCCCGCCTGCGCGCGCACCTCGAACGGCACCCCGGCACCTCGCCGACCGACATCGGCCACGCCCTGGCGGCCGAGCGTGCCGCCCTCACCCGGCGCGTCGTGCTGCTCGGCGACGACGGAGCCCCGGTCGACGCCCTCGCCGCCCTCGCCGCGGGCGAGACCACCCCGGACGCCGTGCACGGCACCGCGGCGGACATCCGCCGGGTCGCGTTCGTGTTCCCCGGCCAGGGCTCCCAGTGGGCCGGGATGGGCGCCGAACTGCTGGACACGGCCCCGGCCTTCGCCGCCGAAGTGGACCGCTGCCGGCGCGCGCTCGCCCCGTACGTGGACTGGGACCTCGCGGACGTACTGCGCGGGGCGCCCGGCGCGCCCGGCCTCGACCGCGTCGACGTCGTCCAGCCGGCCACCTTCGCCGTCATGACGGGACTCGCCGCACTGTGGCGCTCCCTCGGCGTCGAACCCGCCGCCGTCATCGGCCACTCCCAGGGCGAGATCGCCGCGGCCTGCGTGGCCGGCGCGCTCTCCCGGGAGGACGCCGCCCGGATCGTGGCCCTGCGCTCCCAGGTCATCGCCCGCGAACTGGCCGGTCGGGGCGGCATGGCCTCGGTGGCGCTGCCCGCCGCCGAGGTCGAGGCCCGCCTGGCCGGCGGTGTCGAGATCGCCGCCGTCAACGGCCCCGGCTCGACCGTCGTCTGCGGGGAGCCCGGCGCCCTGGAGGCGTTGCTGGTCACCCTGGAGAGCGAGGGCGCCCGGGTCCGCCGCATCGACGTCGACTACGCCTCCCACTCCGCGTACGTCGAGAGCATCAGAGCCGAACTCGCCACCGTCCTCGGCCCCGTCCGGCCGCGCCGGGGCGACGTGCCGTTCTACTCCACCGTCGAGGCGGGGCCGGTCGACACCACCGCCCTGGACGCCGACTACTGGTACCGCAACCTGCGGTTCCCCGTGCGCTTCGAGCCGACCGTACGCGCCATGCTCGCCGACGGCGTCGACGCCTTCGTGGAATGCTCCGCGCACCCCGTCCTCACCGTCGGCGTGCGCCAGACCGTGGAGAGCGCCGGCACCGCCGTCCCGGCCCTCGGCTCGCTGCGCCGTGACGAGGGCGGACCGCGGCGCTTCCTCACCTCCGCCGCCGAGGCCCAGGTCGTCGGCGTCCCCGTGGACTGGGCGACGCTCCACCCCGAGGCCGGCCGGGTGGACCTGCCGACCTACGCCTTCCAGCGCGAACGCCACTGGGTCGGCCCCGACCGGCCCGACCGGGCGACGACCGCCGCGGCCGGGGACGACGCCCCGGAGCCCGGGGACCGGCTCGGCTACCACGTCGCGTGGAAGGGGCTGCGCTCCGCCACCGGCGGCTGGCGCCCCGGCCTGCGCCTGCTGATCGTGCCCACCGGCGAGCGGCACGCCGCTCTCGCGGACGCCCTGGAACAGGCCGTCGCCTCCTTCGGCGGTACGGTCCGCCGCGTCGTCCTCGACCCGGCCCGCACCGGACGCGCCGAACTGTGCGGCCTGCTCGAAGCGGAGATCAACGGCGACACCGCCGTCACCGGCGTCGTCTCGCTGCTGGGCCTGTGCACCGACGGCGGGCCGGACCACCCCGCCGTGCCCGTCGCCGTCTCCGCCACCCTCGCCCTGGTCCAGGCCCTGGCCGACCTCGGCAGCACCGCACCGCTGTGGACCGTCACCTGCGGCGCGGTCGCCACCGCCCCCGACGAACTGCCGTGCACCGCCGGTGCCCAGCTGTGGGGCCTGGGGCGGGTGGCAGCGCTGGAGCTGCCCGAGGTGTGGGGCGGCCTCATCGACCTCCCCGCACGGCCCGACGCCCGGGTCCTGGACCGTCTCGCCGGAGTCCTCACCGAACCCGGCGGCGAGGACCAGATCGCCGTCCGCATGGCGGGCGTCTTCGGCCGCCGGGTCCTGCCGAACCCGGCCGACTCCCGGCCCCCCGCCTGGCGGGCCCGGGGCACCGTCCTCATCGCCGGCGACCTCACGACGGTGCCCGGCCGGCTGATCCGGTCCCTCCTCGAGGACGGGGCCGAGCGTGTGGTGCTGGCCGGGCCCGACGCCCCCGCCCAGGCCGCCGCCGCCGGACTCACCGGCGCCTCCCTCGTCCCCGTGCACTGCGAGGTCACCGACCGCGCGGAACTGGCCGCCCTGCTCGGCGAGCACGCGCCGTCCGTCGTCGTGCACGCCCCGCCGCTCGTTCCCCTGGCCCCGCTGCGGGACACGGCGCCCGGGGACCTCGCCGCCGCCCTCGCCGCCAAGACCACCGCCGCCGGCCACCTGGTCGACCTGGCGCCGGGCGCGGGACTCGACGCGCTGGTGCTGTTCTCCTCGGTCTCCGGCGTGTGGGGCGGCGCGGCCCAGGGCGGCTACGCGGCCGCCAGCGCGCACCTCGACGCGCTGGCCGAACGCGCCCGCGCCGCCGGAGTGCCCGCGTTCTCCGTGGCCTGGAGCCCCTGGGCCGGAGGCACGCCCGCCGCCGGTGCCGAGGCGGAGTTCCTCAGCCGGCGCGGCCTGGCCCCCCTCGAACCCGACGAGGCGGTGCGGACCCTGCGCCGCATGCTGGAGCGCGGCAGCGCCTGCGGGGCGGTCGCCGACGTCGACTGGAGCCGGTTCGCCGCCTCCTACACCTGGGTGCGGCCCGCCGTGCTCTTCGACGACATCCCGGACGTACAGCGGCTGCGCGCGGCCGAACTCGCCCCGGGCACCGGCGACGCGGCCACCTCCGAACTCGTCCGCGAACTGACCGCGCAGTCCGGCCACAAGCGGCACGCCACCCTGCTGCGGCTGGTACGCGCACACGCCGCCGCCGTCCTCGGGCAGTCCTCCGGCGACGCGGTGAGCAGCGCCCGCGCCTTCCGCGACCTCGGCTTCGACTCGCTGACCGCCCTCGAACTGCGCGACCGGCTCAGCGCCGCCACCGGGCTGAAGCTGCCCACCTCCCTGGTCTTCGACCACTCCAACCCGGCCGCGCTCGCCCGACACCTCGGCGAGGAACTCCTCGGCCGGAACGACACCGCCGACCGGAACGGCCCCGAGACCCCGGCCCGGACGGACGAGCCCATCGCCATCATCGGCATGGCCTGCCGGCTGCCCGGCGGGGTGCAGTCCCCCGAGGACCTGTGGGACCTGCTGGCCGGGGGGACCGACGCCATCACCCCCTTCCCCACCAACCGGGGATGGGACAACGACACCCTCTACGACCCCGACCCCGACTCGCCCGGACACCACACCTACGTGCGCGAGGGCGGGTTCCTGCACGACGCGGCCGAGTTCGACCCCGGCTTCTTCGGCATCAGCCCCCGCGAGGCCCTGGCCATGGACCCGCAGCAGCGGCTGATCCTGGAGACGTCCTGGGAGTCCTTCGAACGGGCCGGCATCGACCCGGTCGACCTGCGCGGCAGCCGCACCGGGGTCTTCGTCGGCACCAACGGACAGCACTACGTGCCGCTCCTCCAGGACGGCGACGAGAACTTCGACGGCTACATCGCCACCGGCAACTCCGCCAGCGTGATGTCCGGCCGGCTCTCCTACGTCTTCGGCCTGGAGGGCCCCGCCGTCACCGTCGACACCGCCTGCTCGGCCTCCCTGGCCGCACTGCACCTGGCGGTGCAGTCACTGCGCCGGGGCGAGTGCGACTACGCCCTCGCCGGCGGCGCCACCGTGATGTCCACCCCCGAGATGCTGGTGGAGTTCGCCCGTCAGCGGGCGATGTCGCCGGACGGCCGCAGCAAGGCGTTCGCGGAGGAGGCCGACGGCGTCGGACTCGCCGAGGGCGCAGGGATGCTGCTCGTGGAGCGGCTGTCGGACGCGCGCCGCAACGGGCACCCGGTGCTGGCGGTGGTGCGGGGCAGCGCCGTCAACCAGGACGGGGCGAGCAACGGGCTGACCGCGCCCAGTGGTCCGGCCCAGCAGCGGGTGATCCGTGAGGCGTTGGCCGACGCGGGGCTGTCGCCCGCGGACGTGGACGTGGTCGAGGCGCACGGCACCGGCACCCCGCTCGGCGACCCGATCGAGGCCGGCGCCCTCATGGCCACGTACGGGCACGGACGGACGGGCGGCCCGCTCTGGCTGGGCTCGCTGAAGTCGAACATCGGGCACACCCAGGCCGCCGCCGGGGTGGCCGGGGTGATCAAGATGGTGCTGGCCCTGCGCCACGGGGAGCTGCCCCGCACCCTGCACGCCACGACCGCCTCGTCCAGGATCGACTGGGAGGCGGGCGCCGTGGAACTGCTGGACGAGGCCAGGCCCTGGCCCCGGCGGGTTGAGGGGCCGCGCCGGGCCGGGATCTCCTCGTTCGGCATCAGCGGCACCAACGCCCACCTCGTCATCGAGGAGCCGCCGGAGCCCACCGCGCCCGAACTCCTCGCGCCCGGACCGGCCGCCGACGGCGACGTCTGGTCCGAGGAGTGGTGGCACGAGGTGACCGTGCCGCTGATGATGTCCGCGCACAACGACGCGGCCCTGCGCGACCAGGCGCGCCGCCTGCGCGCCGACCTGCTCGCCCACCCCGAGCTGCACCCGGCCGACGTCGGCTACACCCTCCTCACCACCCGCACCCGGTTCGAGCAGCGGGCCGCCGTCGTCGGCGAGAACTTCACGGAGCTGATCGCGGCCCTCGACGACCTCGTCGAGGGCCGGCCGCACCCGCTCGTCCTGCGCGGCAGCGCCGGCACCTCCGACCAGGTCGTGTTCGTCTTCCCCGGCCAGGGCTCGCAGTGGCCCGAGATGGCCGACGGGCTGCTGGCCCGCTCCAGCGGCTCCGGCGCGTTCCTCGCGACCGCCCGCGCCTGCGACCTCGCGCTCCGGCCCCACCTCGGCTGGTCCGTACTGGACGTACTGTGCCGGGAACCCGGCGCACCCTCGCTCGACCGGGTCGACGTGGTGCAGCCCGTGCTGTTCACCATGATGGTCTCGCTCGCCGAGACATGGCGTTCGCTGGGCGTCGAACCGGCCGCGGTCGTCGGCCACTCCCAGGGGGAGATCGCCGCCGCCTACGTCGCCGGCGCCCTGACGCTGGACGACGCGGCCCGCATCGTCGCCCTGCGCAGCCAGGCGTGGCTGCGGCTGGCCGGCAAGGGCGGCATGATCGCGGTGACCCTCGCCGAAGGCGACCTGCGCCCTCGCCTGGAGCCCTGGAGCGACCGGCTCGCCGTCGCCGCCGTCAACGGCCCCGAGACCTGCGCCGTCTCCGGGGACCCGGTGGCCCTGGCGGAGCTGGTCGCCGAACTCGGCGCGCAGGGGGTGCACGCCCGCCCCATCCCCGGCGTCGACACCGCCGGGCACTCGCCCCAGGTCGACACGTTGGAGGCCCACCTGCGGCAGGTGCTCGCCCCCGTCGCGCCCCGCACCTCCGACATCCCGTTCTACTCCACAGTCACCGGGGCACTGATCGACACCGCCGAACTGGACGCCGACTACTGGTACCGCAACATGCGCGAGCCGGTCGAGTTCGAGAAGGCCACCCGCGCCCTGATCGCCGACGGCCACGACGTGTTCCTGGAGTCGAGCCCGCATCCCATGCTGGCCGTCTCCCTCCAGGAGACGATCAGCGACGCCGGTGCCTCGGCGGCCGTCCTCGGCACCCTGCGGCGCGGCCAGGGCGGCCCCCGCTGGCTGGGCGTCGCCCTCTGCCGCGCCTACACCCACGGCTTGGAGATCGACGCCGAGGCCATCTTCGGACCGGACTCGCGCCAGGTGGACCTGCCCACGTACCCCTTCCAGCGGGAGCGTTACTGGTACAGCCCCGGCCACCGCGGCGACGACCCCGCCTCCCTCGGTCTGGACGCCGCCGACCACCCGCTGCTCGGCAGCGGCGTCGAACTCCCGGAGCCCGGTGCCCGGATGTACACCGCGCGCCTGGGCGCCGACACCACCCTGTGGCTGGCCGACCACGCGCTGATGGGCTCGCCGCTGCTGCCGGGCGCCGCCTTCGCCGACCTGGCGCTCTGGGCCGGCCGCCAGGCGGGCACCGGCCGCGTGGAGGAACTCACCCTGGCCGCGCCCCTGGCGCTGCCGCCGTCCGGAGGGGTCCGGCTGCGGCTGACCGTCGACGCCCCGGGCCCCGACGACGCCCGCCGCTTCGCCGTGCACGCCCGCGCCGAGGGCGCCGGCGACTGGACCCTGCACGCCGAGGGGCTGCTCACCGCGGAGGACCCGGCCGATGCGCCGGACGCCTCGGCGACCACCCCGCCCCCCGGCGCCGAACAGCTGGACATCGGCGACTTCTACGACCGCTTCGCCGAACTCGGCTACGGCTACGGCCCGTTCTTCCGCGGACTGGTGAGCGCCCACCGCTCGGGCTCCGACCTCCACGCGGAGGTCGCGCTGCCCGTCCAGGCCCAGGGCGACGCGGCACGGTTCGGCATCCACCCCGCGCTGCTGGACGCGGCCCTGCAGACGATGAGCCTCGGGGGCTTCTTCCCCGAGGACGGCCGCATCCGCATGCCGTTCGCCCTGCGCGGCATCCGCCTGCACCGCGCCGGAGCCGACCGGCTGCACGTGCGCATCTCGCCCGAGTCCGAGGACGCCGTCCGCATCCGGTGCGCCGACGGCGAGGGACGGCCGGTCGCCGAGATCGAGTCCTTCGTCATGCGGCCGGTCGACCCCGGACAGCTCATGGGCGGGCGCCCGGTCGGCGCCGACGCCCTCTTCCGCGTCGCCTGGCGCGAACTCACCGCCGGCCCGGACACCCGCACCGGCGGGAGCGCCGCCACCCCGGCACGCTGGGTGCTGGCGGGAGCCGACCCGCTGGGCCTGGCCGAGGCGGCCGACGCCCACCTGCCCGACGTACTCGGCCCGGACGGCCGGCTGCCGTCCGAGGAGGGGCGACCGGCGCCGGACGCCGTCGTGTTCGCGGTGCGGGCCGAGACCGGCGACGTCGCCGCCGACGCCCACACCGTGGCCTGCCGGGTACTGGACCTCGTACAGCGCCGGCTCGCGGCCCCCGAGGGCGCGGACGGCGCCCGCCTGGTCGTGGCCACCCGCGGCGCCGTCGCCGTACGCGACGACGCCGAGGTGGACGACCCGGCGGCGGCCGCCGCGTGGGGGCTGCTGCGCTCCGCGCAGGCCGAGGAGCCCGGCCGGTTCCTGCTCGTGGACCTGGACGACGATCCGGCGTCCGCCCGGGCCCTGGCCCTTGCCCTCGGCTCCGGCGAACCGCAGACCGCGGTGCGGGCCGGGACGGTGTACGTGCCCCGGCTGGAGCGGGCCGCCGACCGCGCGGACGGGCCGTTCACCCCGCCCGACCACGGCGCCTGGCGGCTGCGCAGGGGCACCGACCTCACCCTCGACGGCCTCGCCCCGGTACCCGCCCCGGACGCCGAGGCCCCGCTGGAGCCCGGCCAGGTGCGCGTCGCCGTACGCGCCGCGGGCGTGAACTTCCGCGACGCCCTCATCGCCCTCGGCATGTACCCGGGCGAGGCGGACATGGGAACGGAGGGCGCCGGCATCGTCGTCGAGGTCGGCCCCGAGGTCACCGGGGTCGCCCCCGGCGACCGGGTGCTCGGCCTGTGGGACGGCGGCCTGGGCCCGCTGTGCGTGGCCGACCACCGGCTCCTCGCCCCCGTCCCGGACGGCTGGTCCTACGCCCAGGCCGCCTCGGTCCCCGCGGTGTTCCTCAGCGCCTACTACGGCCTGGTCACCCTGGCCGGCCTCAGGCCGGGGGAGCGGGTGCTCGTGCACGCCGCCGCCGGGGGCGTCGGGATGGCCGCGGTGCAGATCGCCCGCCACCTCGGCGCTGAGGTACTGGCCACCGCGAGCCCCGCCAAGTGGGACGTCCTGCGCGCCATGGGCATCGCCGACGACCACCTCGCCTCCTCCCGCACCCTCGACTTCGCGACCGCCTTCACCGGCCCGGACGGCACCTCCCGCGCGGACGTCGTCCTGAACTCGCTCACCCGGGAGTTCGTGGACGCCTCCCTCGGACTGCTCCGCCCGGGCGGTCGGTTCCTGGAGCTGGGCAAGACCGACGTCCGGGACCCCGAGCGGATCGCCGCCGAACACTCCGGGGTCCGCTACCGGGCGTTCGACCTGGGCGAGGCCGGACCCGACGCACTCGGCCGGCTGCTGCGGGAGCTGATGGACCTGTTCGCCGCCGGTGTGCTGCACCCGCTGCCCGTCGTCACCCACGACGTGCGCCGGGCCGCGGACGCCCTGCGCACCATCAGCCAGGCCCGGCACACCGGAAAGCTCGTCCTGACCATGCCGCCCGCCTGGCACCCGTACGGCACGGTCCTGGTCACCGGTGGCACCGGCGCCCTCGGCAGCGCCATCGCCCGCCACCTGGCGAGCCGGCACGGCGTCCGCCGACTGCTGATCGCCACCCGCCGGGGACCGGACGGCGAGGGCGCCGCGGAACTGGTCGCCGACCTCACCGCCCTGGGCGCCTCGGCCACCGTCGTCGCCTGCGACGTCTCCGACCCGGACGCCGTACGTCGCCTGCTCGCCGGCATCCCGGCCGCACACCCGCTGACGGCGGTGGTGCACAGCACCGGCGTCCTCGACGACGGCGTGCTGCCCGGGCTCACCCCCGAGCGCATGCGGCGCGTGCTGCGGCCCAAGGTAAAGGCCGCCGTCCACCTGGACGCACTCACCCGCGACCTCGACCTGTCGGCGTTCGTCCTCTTCTCCTCCAGCGCCGGCCTGCTGGGCAGCCCGGCCCAGGGCAACTACGCGGCGGCCAACGCCACCCTCGACGCCCTCGCCACCCGGCGGCGGTCCCTCGGCCTGCCGGCGGTGTCGCTGGCGTGGGGGCTGTGGTCCGACACCAGCCGGATGGCACACGCGCTGGACCAGGAGAGCCTCCAGCGGCGCTTCGCCCGCAGCGGCTTCCCGCCCCTGTCCGCCACGCTCGGCGCCGCACTGTTCGACGCCGCCCTGCGCGTCGACGAGGCCGTGCAGGTGCCCATGCGCTTCGACCCGGCCGCGTTGCGCGCCACCGGAAGCGTCCCCGCCCTGCTGTCGGACCTCGTCGGGTCCGCCTCCGCGACGGGCTCCGCGACCCCCGCCGCCGGCCCCCATCCGGTGCCGGACGCCGGGCCCACCGGCGAGCCGCTGGCCGAGCGGCTGGCCGGGCTCTCCGCCGAGGAACGCCACGACCGGCTGCTCGGCCTGGTCAGCGAACACGTGGCCGCGGTCCTCGGGCACGGCTCCGCCGCGGAGGTCCGCCCCGACCGGCCGTTCCGCGAGGTCGGCTTCGACTCGCTGACCGCCGTGGAACTGCGCAACCGGATGGCGGCGGTCACCGGGACCAGGCTCCCCGCCACCCTGGTCTTCGACCACCCCACCCCGGCCGCGCTGTCCGCGCACCTCGACGGCCTGCTGGCCCCCGCGCGGCCGGACACCACCGCGCCGCTGCTGTCCGAACTCGACCGCATCGAGGAGGCGCTGGCCGCCCTCACCCCCGAGCACCTCGCCCGGCTCGCGCCCGCCCCCGACGACCGGGCCGAGGTCGCCCTGCGCCTGGACGCCCTGGCCGACCGCTGGCGTGCCCTGCACGACGGCGCGGCCGGTGCCGACGACATCGCCGACGTGCTGAGCGGCGCCGACGACGACGAGATCTTCGCGTTCATCGACGAGCGGTACGGCACCTCGTGACCGCCGGCCCGGAGCAGCCCCGCCGCCCGTCCCCGAAAGGAAGCAGCACCATGGCGAACGAAGAGAAGCTGCGCGCCTACCTCAAGCGCGTGACGGGTGAGCTGCACCGGGCCACCGAGCAGCTGCGCGCCCTGGACCGGCGGGCCCACGAGCCGATCGCGATCATCGGGGCGGCCTGCCGGCTCCCCGGCGGCGTCCAGAGCCCGGACGACCTGTGGGAGTTGCTGCTCTCCGGCACCGACGCGGTCGGCCCGGCCCCCGCCGACCGCGGCTGGGACGTGGAGGGCAGGTACTCGCCCGATCCCGACACACCCGGCACCTCGTACTGCCGCGAGGGGGGCTTCGTACAGGGGGCCGACCGGTTCGACCCCGCCCTGTTCGGCATCTCCCCCCACGAGGCGCTCACCATGGACCCCCAGCAGCGGCTGCTGCTGGAGACCTCCTGGGAGGCGCTGGAGCGAGCCGGTCTCGACCCGCGGTCCCTGGCGGGCAGCCGGACCGCGGTGTTCGCCGGGGCGTGGGAGAGCGGCTACCAGAAGGGCGCCGAAGGACTCGACGCCGACCTGGAGGCCCAGCTCCTGGCCGGCATCGTCAGTTTCACCGCGGGCCGCGTGGCCTACGCCCTGGGTCTTCAGGGCCCGGCGCTGACGATCGACACGGCCTGCTCCTCGTCGCTGGTGGCCCTGCACCTGGCGGTGCAGTCACTGCGCCGGGGCGAGTGCGACCTCGCCCTGGCGGGCGGCGCCACGGTGATCGCCGACTTCGCCCTCTTCACCCAGTTCTCCCGGCAGCGCGGGCTCGCCCCCGACGGCCGCTGCAAGGCCTTCGGTGAGGCGGCCGACGGGTTCGGCCCCGCCGAGGGCGCAGGGATGCTGCTGGTCGAGCGGTTGTCGGACGCGCGCCGCAACGGGCACCCGGTGCTGGCGGTGGTGCGGGGCAGCGCCGTCAACCAGGACGGTGCGAGCAACGGGCTGACCGCGCCGAGTGGTCCGGCCCAGCAGCGGGTGATCCGTGAGGCGTTGGCCGACGCGGGGCTGTCGCCCGCGGACGTGGACGCGGTCGAGGCGCACGGCACCGGCACCCCGCTCGGCGACCCGATCGAGGCGGGCGCCCTCATGGCCACGTACGGGCACGGACGGACGGGCGACCCGCTCTGGCTGGGCTCGTTGAAGTCGAACATCGGGCACACCCAGGCCGCCGCCGGGGTGGCCGGGGTGATCAAGATGGTGCTGGCCCTGCGCCACGGGGAGCTGCCCCGCACCCTGCACGCCACGACCGCCTCGTCCAGGATCGACTGGGAGGCGGGCGCCGTGGAACTGCTGGACGAGGCCCGGCCCTGGCCCCGGCGGGCGGAGGGGCCGCGCCGGGCCGGGATCTCCTCGTTCGGCATCAGCGGCACCAACGCCCACCTCGTCATCGAGGAGCCGCCGGAGCCCACCGCGGAATCCGAGGAGACCACGCACGCCACCGGGGAACCTGGAGAGGCCACGCACGCCACCGGGGCACCCGGGGAGGCCACGCACGCCACCGCCACCGCGGAACCCGGGGAGGGCACGCAGCCGCCCGCCCGGACCACCACCGTCCTCCCGCTGTCGGCCGCCGGTGCGGAATCCCTGCGGGAACAGGCCCGCAGGCTCGCCGCGCACCTGGCCGACCACGAGGAGATCACCGCCGCCGACGCCGCCCGCTCCACCGCCACCACCCGAGCCGCGCTCTCGCACCGTGCCTCGGTCCTCGCCGACGACCGGCAGTCACTGATCGACAGGCTGACCGCGCTGGCGGAGGACAGGAAGGACGCCGGCGTCACCGTCGGCGAGGCGGGCAGCGGCCGGCCCCCCGTCTTCGTCTTCCCGGGGCAGGGCTCCCAGTGGACGGCCATGGGCGCCGAACTCCTGGACACCGCACCCGCCTTCCGCGCCAAGGCCGAGGAGTGCGCCCGGGCCCTCGCGGCCCACCTCGACTGGTCGGTGCTCGACGTCCTGCGCGGCACCCCCGACGCCCCGCCGATCGACCGCGCCGACGTCGTCCAGCCCACGCTGTTCACCATGATGGTCTCCCTGGCGGCACTCTGGGAGACCCACGGCGTACGGCCCGCGGCCGTGGTCGGCCACTCCCAGGGCGAGATCGCCGCCGCCCACGCGGCCGGTGCCCTCTCCCTCGACGACGCCGCCCGGGTGATCGCCCAGCGCAGCAGGCTCTGGAAGCGGCTGGCCGGAAACGGCGGCATGCTCTCCGTGATGGCGCCGCCCGACCGGGTCCGCGAACTGATCGAGCCCTGGGCGGACCGGATGTCGGTCGCCGCCGTCAACGGCCCCGCCTCGGTCACGGTGGCCGGTGACACGGGAGCGCTGGAGGAGTTCGGCGGCCGGCTCTCCGCCGCCGGCGTCCTGCGCTGGCCCCTGGCCGGCGTCGACTTCGCCGGCCACTCACCGCAGGTGGAGCAGTTCCGCGCCGAGCTTCTCGACACGCTCGGCGCCGTCCGTCCGACCGCCGCCCGGCTGCCCTTCTTCTCCACCGTGACCGCCGCGGAGCACGACCCCGAAGCCCTGGACGCCGCGTACTGGTACCGGAACATGCGTGAGCCCGTGGAGTTCGCGGCCACCCTGCGGACGCTGCTGCGCGCCGGCCACCACACCTTCGTCGAGATGGGCCCGCACCCGCTGCTGGGCGCCGCGATCGACGAGGTCGCCGAGGCCGAGGGCGTGCACGCCACCGCGCTCGCCACCCTCCACCGCGGTTCCGGCGGCCTGGACCGGTTCCGCTCCTCGGTGGGCGCCGCGTTCGCCCACGGGGTAGGGGTCGACTGGACCGCGCTCTTCGACGGCACCGGCGCCCGCCGGGTCCCCCTGCCCACCTACGCCTTCCGCCGGGACCGGTACTGGCTGCCCACCGCCTTCGGCCGGCGCACCGTCCCGGCACCCGTCGGCGAGTCCGCCTCCTGGCGCTACCGCGTCACCTGGACCCCCCTGGCGGCCGACGACACCGGCCTGCCGTCCGGACGCTGGCTGCTGGTACACACCCCCGACACCGCGCCGGAGGACGCGGACGCCGCGTTGTCGGCCCTGACCTCGGCCGGGGTGGTGGTGGAGCGCTGCCGACTGGAACCCACCGAGGCCGCACGCGCCACGCTCACCGAGCGACTCACCGAACTGAACGCGCGACCGGACGGCTTGGCCGGCGTACTGGTGCTGCCCGGCCGCCCGGAGGGCACCGCACCGGCCGACGTCCCCGCGCTCGACCCCGGCACGGCCGCCGTCCTGCTCGTGGCCCAGACCGTGCCGGACGCCGCTCCCGGGGCCCGGATATGGGTGGTGACTCGGGGTGCGGTGGCGGTGGGGTCGGGTGAGGTGCCGTGTGCGGTGGGTGCGCGGGTGTGGGGGCTTGGTCGGGTGGCTGCTTT
>NZ_JBIDCI010000041.1:0-10698 GCF_043204535.1 Streptomyces sp. NPDC047853
CGAGCCGACGTGCTCTTCGCGATGCTCCGCGACGGCACCTTCTACGAACCCCAACCCGCCCCATCAGCTTGACCAAACTCATAGGGGCACCCCCCAGCCGGTCCCCGACCGGCCTCAGCGCTCACCCGCGAGGTCCAGATCCCCCTTGCTCGTCCCGGCCACGCCCTCAGTGCTCCGGGGACGGCGCCACGGACGCGGGATCGGCGGCGACACCGCACGCCACCACGGCTCCCCCGGCAGCTCCCCCGCCGGCTCGAACGGCTCACCGGGGCGGGGGGACGCCACCGCCTGACCGACCTCCTCGGCCGCGTCCCTCGTCCACTCCCCCGGCTCCGCCCACGCGTGCGGCGCCAGGTTGAAGGTGCCCCAGTGGATCGGCAGCAGGGCACCGCCCGGCCGGCCTCCCTGGAGGTCGAGGTGGGCGCGCAGGCCCTCCTCGGGCGTCATGTGGATGTCCGGCCAGAAATCGGAGTACGCACCCAGCTGGATCATCGTGGCGTCGAACGGGCCGTGGGCGGCGCCGATCTCCCGGAAACCGTCGAAGTAGCCCGTGTCCCCGCTGTGGTAGATCCGGTGCTCCGCGCCGACGACGACCCAGGAGGCCCAGAGGGTGTGCTGGGTGTTGCGCAGGCCGCGTCCGCAGAAGTGGCGGGCCGGGGTGGCGGTGAGGGTGAGTCCGCCGACGCGCGTCGACTCGTGCCAGTCCAGTTCGCGCAGCCGGCCGGCGGACACGCCCCAGCGTTCGAGGTGCGCGCCGACGCCGAGCGGCACGGCGAAGAGGGTGTCCGTGCCGGCCAGCGCCTTGATCGTGGGCATGTCCAGGTGGTCGTAGTGGTCGTGGGAGATCACGACCACGTCGACCGGGCCGAGCGCGGCCAGGGGCACCGGGACCGGGTGCAGGCGCTTGGGGCCGGCGAAGGGGAACGGGGAGCAGCGCTCGCCCCAGACGGGGTCGAAGAGCACCCGCTGCCCGTCGATCTCGGCGAGCACGCTGGAGTGCCCCATCCAGGTCAGCCGCAGTCCGGTGGCGGGCGGGCGGGCGAGGTCGGCCAGCGTGGTGGCGTGCACCGGGACCGTGCCCCGCGGGGCACGCCTGCCCCGCGACTCCCGGTCGAAGTAGGTCTTCGCGAACTCGCGGGCCGAGCCGGAGGGGCGGGTCCGGGCGGTGCCCCCGGGATTCTGGAAGACGCCGTCGCGGAAGTGCGGCGACCTGCGGATGCGCGCCATGCGCTCACCGCTCGGGTCCGCGCCGAAGGCGGCGGGCCGCGGTGCGCTGAGCCCGGCGCTCGGGGAACGGAAACCGGCCACGGTACCTCCAGGTGGAGTAGGTCAGGCTCTCATTATCGTCTCGTCCGACATCACCACGAACGCCGGATGTCACATCCGCGTTCCCTCCCTCCGTCGTACCGGTGAGGGCGCCCCGCCGGAGCGCCCGCCGCACAGCGGCACGACCGACGGTCAGGAAGGCGGCCCCCATGGCCCGCGTATCGCTCACCCCTCCCCGGACCCTCCTCCTGCGCTTCGCGGAGTGGTACTCCCGGCGCACCTACGGCAAGGTCCTCGACCCCGCCAGGGCGCTCGCCCACAACCCGCGTGTGCTCCTCGGCGACCTGCGCTTCGAGCAGTCCGTGGCCAAGTGGAACAAGCTGGACCCCGACCTCAAGGCGCTCGCGGTGATGGCCTCGGCGGCCTCGATCGGCTGCTCCTGGTGCATGGACTTCGGCCACTGGGAGAACGCCGATCGGGGCATGGACCGGCGCAAGCTCCACGACGTGCCGATGTGGCGGGAGAGCGACGCCTACACGCCGGCGGAGCGGGACGTCATGGAGTACGCCGAGGCGATGACGGCGACCCCTCCCACCGTCGACGACGACCTCGCCGCGCGGCTGCGGACCCGGTTGGGCGAGCCCGCGTTCGTGGAGCTGACCGCGATGGTCGCCGTCGAGAACCTGCGCTCCCGGATCAACGCGGCGCTCGGCCTGACCAGCCAGGGCTTCAAGGACTCCTGCGACCTTCCCGAAGCGGGGCGCGGCGGCGTGGCCGGGGCCGCCGCCGGCTGACCGGCCGGGCCTGCGGCCGCCACCGCACGTCCGGGGCCTGTATAGGGTGACGGGCGTGGCGAGAGTCCGGTTGAGTGTGGCGGAGCGGCGCGAGGAGTTGCTGCGCGCGGCCATCGAGCAGATATCGGCGCGGGGGGTGGCGGCGCTGCGCATCGCCGACGTGGCCGCCGCGCTCGGCGTCAGCAACGCGTTGGTGCTCTACCACTTCTCCACCAAGGAGAAGCTGGTCGCCGCCGCGTTCACCCACGCCGCCGAGGACGATCTCGCTCATCTGCGCAGGCTGCTGGGCCGCCGCACGTCGGCGCTGCGCCGGCTGCGGGCGGCCGTACGGTGGTACGCCCCCACCGGGCAGGCCAAGGGCTGGCGGCTGTGGATCGAGGGCTGGGCGGTGGCGCTGCGCGAGCCCGCGCTGCGGAGCGTCACGCTGGAACTCGACCGCCAGTGGAAGGCGGCGATCGCCGCGGTCATCGCCGAGGGCGTGGCCGCCGGGGAGTTCCGCTGCTCCGC
Organism: Streptomyces sp. NPDC047853; assembly: GCF_043204535.1. Lineage (NCBI taxonomy): Bacteria > Bacillati > Actinomycetota > Actinomycetes > Kitasatosporales > Streptomycetaceae > Streptomyces > Streptomyces sp. NPDC047853. The sequence goes on from NZ_JBIDCI010000041.1 coordinate 2,568, forward strand.
GCCCGAAGCCGCCGCGCTGCGTCTGACCGCGCTGCTGGACGGACTGGCCGTGCAGCTGACCTCGTACGGGGGCTCGGTGTCGCGGGCCCGGGCCCAGGAGTGGATGGACGAGGCCCTCGCCCGGGAACTGGGTCTGGAGCGGGAGGCCTTGACGACGCCCCGGCGCCGGCCCGGCCCGTCCCCCGCCGGCGCGACCGGGACCCCGTAGCCCGGGCCCGCCGGACGGCTGACGCGGAACGCGAGACGGCGATCTTCCGCCCTCAGGCCACCGTCGCGATCCGCCCCCTGATGTCCTCCGCCGAGAGCGTCCCCTTGGCGATCACGTGGTCGCCCGAGGACTCGCCGCGCAGCCGGCGGCCGATCCACGGGACCAGGAACTCGCGGGCCCAGTGGACGTCGTCCCGGCGGACGTCCAGGGTGCCGCGCGGCGGCAGCGGGGGCCAGGGCTGGTCGGGGTCGGCCGGGACGGGCAGGCCGAGGATCTGGCCCGCGCGCAGCGCCACGCGCGTGTGGCCCTCCGGCGACAGGTGCAGCCGGTCGGCGTCCCACGCCCTGCGGTCCTGCACGGTCCGGAGCGACCACAGGTCGAGCACGGGGCAGCCGTACCGGTCGGCGATGGCCCGGACGTGCCCGTTGTACGTGGCGATCTTGCCGCGCAGGCGCCTGAGGACGGGCACCCCGCGGGTGTCGAAGCCGGTCGTCACCAGCACCGTGCCGGCCGCGGCGGTCAGCGCGGCCACCGCCTGCTCGAACCGCTCGGCCACCTCGTCGGGGTCGGTACCGGGCCGGATGATGTCGTTGCCGCCCGCACAGAACGAGACCAGGTCGGGGGCGAGTTCGACGGCCCGCGGCACCTGCTCGGCCACGATCCGGTCGAGCAGCCTGCCGCGTACGGCGAGGTTCGTGTACGTGAAGTCGCCCTCGGGGCGCCGGTCCGCGAGCAGTACCGCGAACCGGTCGGCCCAGCCGACGAACGACCCGTCGGGGCCCCGGTCTCCGACGCCCTCGGTGAAGCTGTCCCCCACCGCCACGTACGACCCGATCACTGTTCCGTTGTCACTCTTCGAATCGTCTGCCACGTCGGCCCATGATTCACCTTCGAATGTGACCTACGCGACCGTAGAAAGGGTTGACGGGCGGTGAGAAAGACCACGCCTAAAGTATTCGCCAATTCAGGAATACGCGCGGTCCGGATACGCCCGGTCCGGATACGCCACGTGCGGATACACCGCGTCCGGATACAGCGAAGGCCGGACCCGGGGATCGGGGTCCGGCCTTCGGTGGCGCGGGAGGGCGCGTCAGTTCCTCGTCAGAGGGAGACGCCGTGGGAGCGCAGGTACGCGACCGGGTCCACGTCCGAGCCGTAGTCCGGGGTGGTGCGGATCTCGAAGTGCAGGTGCGGGCCGGTCACGTTGCCGGTGGCACCCGAGAGGCCGACCTGCTGACCCGCCGTCACGGACTGGCCCGCGGAGACGGAGAGGGAGGAGAGGTGGGCGTACTGGGCGTAGTGGCCGTCGGCGAGCTGGATGACGACCTGGTTGCCGTACGCGCCGCCCCAGCCCGCGGAGACGACGGTGCCCGCGCCGACGGCCTTGAGGGAGGTGCCGGTCGGGACGACGAAGTCGGTGCCGGTGTGGTAGCCGCTGGACCACATGCTGCCGGTCTGGTGGTACGGGGTGCCCAGGGTGCCGCTCGGGACGGGCGACACGAAGCCGCTGCCGGCGGACTGGGTGCTCGTGTTCGAGGACGCCGAGGAGTCCGAGGAGTCGGCGGAGCTCTTCGCGGCCTCCGAGGCCTTCTCGGCCGGCTCGGCCTTCGCGGGGGCCGGCTTCTCGGCCGCGGCGGGCTTCTCGGCGGCCGGCTTCTCCGACGGGGCGGAGGAGGACGGGGCCGAGGACTGGGCGGCCCGGCCGTCGACGGCGAGCTTCAGACCGGGGTGGATCAGCGACGGGTCCGAACCGACGGCCTCGCGGTTGTCCGCGTAGAGCTTCTTCCAGCCGCCGTCGACGTCCTGCTCGTCGGCGATCTTCGAGAGGTAGTCACCGCTCTTCACGGTGTACGTCCGCGCGTCCCCGTTCTTCTCCGCGCCGGCGGCCTTCTTCGTCGACGCGGCGACGGACTGCACGGACTGCACGGGCTTCTCGGAAGCGGACTGCGCGGGAGCGGCGTGGGCCCCGGCGGCGCCCATCAGCGGAAGCGCGAGCGCGGCGCCACCGGTTCCGGCGACGGCGATGGCACGGGTCAGGCGCATGGCCCTGGTACGGCGGTGCTTACCCTTGGCGGGCATGGCGAATTCCTCTCCGGCGCCTGCGAGGTGAGCTGTCGGGTGCGAGCTGGAGATGCCCGGCCGCGTCGGGACGCGGCTTAACCCCAAGCCGTTCCGGGAACCGGAACAGGCAGTTCTACCTGTGGGTCCCCCGCTCCTGCCGTGTACGGGTGGTCGATGAGTGCGGGCTCCGGTCGGCGGCAGGATTAGGCGTCCGTCCGGATCGGTGGTGAACGTAAGCGACCAGGACGCGCAGCGACAAGCGACAGGTTGCGCCGACCGGTGTTCCAAATGATCCTTTGTGGGAATCGTCGGTCACCCTCCGTCGAAGCGCGCCACGTCGACTCGGGTAAAGGTCCTTGAAAATCGGCCGCATTACGTGGACATGCCAGGCAACGCACCGTCACGGATATGACGCTGCTCACGCGCCGTACCTCCAGCCCCTTTTATTTCCGCGCCAGTTGGAACCAAAGCGCCAATACGGACAGAAGGCGCAGATGCTCCACTGTCGGACGTCCCGGCCACCGAAGTCGCGGGACCGTGCCGTATCTTCGAGTGAAGCCCGGCGGCGAGCAGCGCCGACGGGGCGGAGTGGGAGGAGCCCCCGTGACGCAGCAGGTCCCGTCGACCGAACCCGAGCTGGCCGGTGTGCGCAACTTCCGTGACGTGGGCGGCCTGCCGACCGTGGACGGACGGCGGGTACGACAGGGAGTGCTGTTCCGCAGCGGTCACCTGGCACACGCCACCGGAGGGGACGCCGCGTTCCTGGCCTCGCTGGGCCTGCACACGATCTTCGACTTCCGCAACGCGGCCGACCAGAAGCTCGAAGGGCCGGACATCGAGCTGCCGGGCGTGCGCAATGTCAACCTGCCGCTGAGCGACCCGGCCGACGGTGCCGAGTTCTGGAAGATGGTCCGCGACGGCGACCTGGACCAGCTCCGCGAGATCCTGGCCGGCGACAAGGGCGCCGAGCGGATGATCGGCTCCTACCGCCTGATCATCAAGGAGCGCACGGCGGAACACTCACGGGTGCTGCACGCGCTCGCCGAGGACAGCGTCCCGGCCCTGATGCACTGCGCGGCCGGCAAGGACCGCGCGGGCCTGTCGATCGCGATCACCCTCCTCGCCCTGGGCGTCGAGCGGGACGCCATCGTCGAGGACTACCTGAAGTCGAACGCCACGCACCGCCGCTACAAGGTGCGTCGCAGCAGCTCCGCCGCCTCCGCCTACTCCCCCGAGGTCATGGAGCTGCTCAGCCCGCTGTTCGACGCGCGCGCCGAGTACCTCGCGGCGGCCCTGGAGACCGTCGAGCAGACCTGGGGCGGAGTCGACGCCTACCTGGAGCAGGGCCTGCGGATCACTCCGGAGACCCGGGAGCGGCTGCGCGAGCGGATGCTGGACTGAGGGGTCCGCTCACCGGCTGCCGGCCCCCACCTCGAAGAGCAGGTAGATGAAGGCCGCGAAGAGGTGCCCCACCACGAGGTAGATGAAGAGCCGCACCCACACGGCCCGCGGAAACCTGTCCTGCATCTTCATGGCATCTCTCCAGGGGTGGGGTGGGGCGGCGTGGTGGCCGGTCCCAGGCAGAGCGCCGCCGACGGGCTCTGCAGCAGCGTGTGGACGAAGAGCAGCTCGACGCCGTCGGCGTCCTGGGCGGCGATCCGGTGCGGGGTCAGCGAGTCGAAGTGCGCGCTGTCGCCGGGACCGAGCCGGTGCACGGTCTCCCCGAGGCGCAGCCGCAGCCTGCCCCGCAGCACGTGGAGCCACTCCTCACCGGGGTGCACCCGCACGATGTCGCCCTGCGACCCGTGCGGCACGCGGACCCGCAGGGCCTGCATACCCCGGCCGGACCCACCCGCCTGCCAGTACGTCCAGCCGCCGGCGGACGTCGGCTCCATCGCCTCGGCGCGCACGACGGCGTCCCGGTCCGCGGCCGTCTCGCCGAGCAGTTCCGAGACGGTCGTACCGTAGACACGGGCGAGGGAGAGCAGCATCGGCAGCGAGGGCTGCCGCTGCCCGGTCTCCAGCCGGGAGAGGTGGGCGGGCGACAGCCCGGCGGCACGGGCCGCCGCCTCCAGGGTGAGGACGGCCCGCCGCCGCAGTTCGCGCAGCCGGGGTGCGACGGCGGCGACCGATCCCTCGGCCGGGTCCGTCGCCTCGGAGGAGTTCATGCTCCCATTCAGCCCGAGGATTGCCTCACGGACAAGTTTGTTGCCTGTGAGGCAAAAACCCGGCTCAGCGGTTGGCCACCGCCTGCCGGACCAGGGTCTTGCCGAAGTCCCACATCAGGCCTCCGCCGCTGTGCGCGTCCTCCATCACCTCGGTGAAGGCGTCGACGAACCGGTCCGCGTCCGAGGTGTCGATGATCAGCGGCGGAATCAGCTTGATCACCTCCAGGTGGTCGCCGGACACCTGGGTGAGGATCCGGTGCCGCTGCAACAGCGGCACCACCACCATCTGTGCGAACAGCCCCTTCCTGGCCGCCTGCAGCATCGTCCAGCGGCTGCGCAGCCTGAGTGACCGGGGACGGCCGAACTCGATGCCGATCATCAGCCCCCGGCCGCGCACGTCGGCGAGCAGCTCGTAGCGGTCCACCAGCTCCGCCAGCCGGGACTTCAGGCGCTCCCCCACGGCGGCGGCGTTCGCCACGATCTCCTCGTTCTCCATCACGGAGAGCACCGCGAGCCCGGCCGCCATGGCCTGCGCGTTGGACCCGAAACTCGCCGAGTGGACCTGCACCCGGTCCATCGAGGAGTAGACCTTCTGGAAGATCCAGTCCTTGCCCAGGGTGGCGCCCACCGGCACGTAGCCGCCCGACAGCGCCTTGGCCACGCACACCAGGTCGGGCTCGACGCCGTCCTCGTGCTGGAAGGCGTAGAACGTCCCGGTCCGGCCCAGGCCGGTCTGCACCTCGTCGGCGATCAGCAGTGCCTTGTGCCGGTGCAGCAGTTCCTGCGCGGCGCGCAGGTAGCCGGGGGGCGCCTCGTGCACGCCCTTGCCCTGGATCGGCTCCACGACGAGCGCGGCCACGTCCCCGCGCCGCAGCTCCCGGGCCAGGGCGTCCAGGTCGCCGAGCGGGACGGCGGTGTCGGGCAGCAGCGGCGCGAAGCCGTCGCGGAAGCCGCTCTCGCCGTTGACGGAGAGCGAGCCGGTGGTCAGCCCGTGGAAGGCGTGCGTGCAGTACAGGACCCTCGGCCTGCCGGTGGCGTACCGGGCGAACTTCAGCGCGGTCTCCACCGCCTCCGTGCCGCTGTTGCCGAAGAAGACCCGGTCCAGGTGCGGACTGTAGGAGAGCAGCCGCTCGGCCAGCAGTCCGGGCAGCGGCGGGCAGTCGAAGCGGGTGAGGTCGGCCAGCGAGGCGTCGAGGACGTCGTGCAGCGCCTTGCGGACGACGGGGTGGTGGCGTCCGAGGCCCATCACCGCGAACCCGGCGAGCATGTCCAGGTAGTCGTTGCCGTCCGCGTCCCAGAAGTGCGCGCCCTCGGCCCGCTCGTAGACCTTGTCGAAGCCGATGGTGTGCAGCATGCGGGGCAGCTGGTGGTTGAGGTGCCTGGCGTGCAGTTCGTACCGCTCGGCTCCGCGCTCGGCCAAGAGCGCGGCGAGGTCGAACTCCTTGGTCATTCAGTTCTCTCCTTGCGCTGGCGGGACGGTCCGCCCGTCGCCGACGGGCCCTTCGGCACGTGCTCCGGGCTCGGCCGCGACGGCCAGGCTCGCGCTGATCCGGCCGGCGATGTCGACCGGCGTCAGCCCGATGTCGGCGAGCACCTCGGCGCGCTTGGCGTGCGCGAGGAACTGCTCGGGGATGCCGAAGCGGCGTACGGGCACGTCGACGTCCGCGTCTCCCAGGGCCAGGGCCACCGCCGAACCTACCCCGGCCGCACGGCTGTTGTCCTCGACGACGGCCACCAGGCGGTGCCGGGCCGCGAGCGGCGCGAGCGCCGGGTCCACGGGCTTGACCCAGCGCGGGTCCACGACCGTGCACCCGATGCCGCGGGCCTGGAGGAGGTCGGCGGCCCGCAGGCAGACGGGCGCCATCACACCGACGGACACCAGCAGCACCTCGGGCCGGTCCGGGGCGCGCAGCACGTCCATGGAGCCGGCCCGGCCGACGGCGGGGACGGCCGGGCCGACGGACTCCTTCGGGAAGCGCACCAGGGTCGGCGCGTCGTCGACGGCGACCGCCTCGCGCAGCTGGGCCCGGAGCTGGTCGGCGTCGCGCGGCGCGGCGATGCGCAGTCCCGGGACGACCTGGAGGACGGACAGGTCCCACATGCCGTTGTGCGAGGCCCCGTCGACGCCGGTGACGCCGGCCCGGTCGAGGACGAAGGTGACCCCGCAGCGGTGCAGGGCCACGTCCATCAGGAGCTGGTCGAAGGCCCGGTTGAGGAAGGTGGCGTAGACGGCGACGACCGGGTGCAGGCCGCCGGTGGCGAGGCCGGCGGCGGACACGGCGGCGTGCTGCTCGGCGATGCCGACGTCCCAGACCCGGTCGGGGAAGCGCTCGGCGAAGGCGGCGAGGCCGACGGGGTGCAGCATGGCCGCGGTGATCGCCACGACGTCGTCGCGCTCCTCGCCGATCCGGACGATCTCCTCGCCGAACACGGAGGTCCAGGAGGGCCCCGGGGAGGGTGTGAGCGGCGCGCAGGTGAGCGGGTCCATCGCGCCGACGGTGTGGAAGTGGTCCTCCTCGTCGCGCAGCGCGGGCTCGTAGCCGCGGCCCTTCTCCGTGAGGCAGTGCACCAGCACCGGCCCGTGGAAGCGCGCCGCGCGCCGCAGCGCGGATTCGACGGCCCCGATGTCGTGCCCGTCGATCGGGCCCAGGTACTTCAGCCCCAGGTCCTCGAAGAGGCCCTGGGGTGCGAAGGCGTCCTTGAAGCCCTTCTTGGCGCCGTGCAGTGCCTCGTAGACGGTGTTGCCGACCACGGGGGTGCGCTGGAGCACGTCCTTGCCCCACGCCAGCACCCGTTCGTAGCCGTCGGTCGTGCGGAGCGTCGCGAGGTGGTTGGCGAGGCCGCCGATGGTCGGCGCGTACGAGCGTTCGTTGTCGTTGACGACGATGATCAGCGGCCGGTCCCGGGCCGCCGCGATGTTGTTCAGGGCCTCCCAGGCCATGCCGCCGGTGAGCGCGCCGTCACCGATGACCGCGACGACGTGGCCCTCCCGGCCGAGGACCTGGTGGGCCTTGGCGAGGCCGTCGGCCCAGCCGAGGACGGTGGAGGCGTGGCTGTTCTCGATGACGTCGTGCTCGGACTCCTCGCGCGACGGGTAGCCGGACAGCCCGCCCTTGCCGCGCAGCTTCGAGAAGTCCTGACGCCCGGTCAGGAGCTTGTGCACGTAGGTCTGGTGGCCGGTGTCCCACAGGATGCGGTCGGCCGGTGACTCGAAGACCCGGTGCAGGGCGACGGTGAGCTCCACCACCCCCAGGTTGGGTCCCAGGTGACCACCGGTGCGGGCGACCGCGTGCACCAGGAAGTCCCTCGTCTCGCGGGTCAGTTCGCCGAGTTCCGTCTCGGACAGTGCCTTCAGGTCGCGTGGTCCCCGGATGTTCTCCAGCATCGTCACGCTCGGGCCCCCTTCGGTCCCTGCTGTTCAGTTCACGGTGACGGCCGGCTCCCCCGACGCGCCGTCCTTCTCCATCTGCTCGGCGATCTTCATGGCCTCCTCGATGAGGGTCTCCACGATCTTGGACTCGGGGACGGTCTTGACGACCTCGCCCTTGACGAAGATCTGCCCCTTGCCGTTGCCCGAGGCGACACCGAGGTCGGCCTCACGGGCCTCACCGGGGCCGTTGACCACACAGCCCATCACGGCCACCCGCAGCGGCACCTCCATGCCCTCCAGACCGGCGGTGACCTCCTCCGCCAG
>NZ_JBIDCI010000042.1:0-10644 GCF_043204535.1 Streptomyces sp. NPDC047853
GGGTGGTAGGTGACGGTGTGCGGGAAGTACGCCCCCACGTCCGTCACCCCGAGCACGTCGACGAGGAACTCCGTCAGCTCGTACGTCTTCGGCACGAGGGAGGCGGCGGCGTCCGAGAGGTCCCGGCCCCGGCCCTCGGCCAGCGCCCTGGCGCCGATCCTGGGGTAGTTGTCGCGGACCATGGCGACGCAGGAGCCGGAGGGGGTGACGACGTGGTCGTAGCCCTCGAAGGCGCGGGCCGTGCGGCGGACCAGGGGTTCGGTGGCGCGCCGGTACCCGGTGTTGTACTGCGGCTGCCCGCAGCAGGTCTGGGCGGCCGGGAAGTCCACCTCGACCCCGAGGCGTTCGAGCACCTTGACGGTCGCGATGGCGGTGGACGGGTGGAGGGCGTCGTTGACGCAGGTGGCGAAGAGGGCTACGCGCACGGCGGTTCCGTTCGGGCGGGGGTGAGCCTGGCGGCTGCCGCGTCCCAGGCGGCGCCGTCGCCCCGCGGGCTGTAGCGCCTGAGATGCTGGGTGGCGGCGACGAGCCGGCGCATGTCGGCCAGGTCGGTCACCAGTCCGGCGGCCCGGGCCTGGACGAGGATGTTGCCCAGGGCGGTGGCCTCGGTGGGCCCGGCGATGACGGGCAGCCCGGTGGCGTCGGCGGTGAGCTGGCAGAGCAGGTCGTTGCGCGAGCCACCGCCTACCAGGTGGACGTGGGTGAGGTCGCGGTCGGCGAGTTCGGCCGCCTGCCGCAGGGTGCGGCGATGGGCCAGGGCCAGGCTCTCCAGGATGCAGCGGACGACGGCACCCTGACGGTCGGGGACCTGCTGGCCGGTGCGGCGGCAGTAGTCCCGGACGCGTTCCGGCATGTCGCCCGGAGCGAGGAACGCCGGATCGTCCGGGTCGACGAGCGCGGCGAACGCCGTGGACCGGGCGGCCTCGGCGAGGAGCACGGGGATGCGGGTGGGCAGGCCCTGCGCCTCCCAGGTGCGCCGGCACTCCTCCAGCAGCCACATGCCCATGATGTTGCGGAGGTAGCGGACGGTGCCGTCCACGCCCAGTTCGTTGGTGAAGTTCGCGGCCCGGGACGCCTCGGTCAGCACCGGGGCGTCCAGTTCGAGTCCGGCCAGCGACCAGGTGCCGCACGAGATGTAGGCGAAGTGCGGTGCGGTGGCCGGGACCGCGGCGACGGCGGAGGCGGTGTCGTGCGAGGCGACGGTGACGACCGGCGTGCTCGCGTCGAGACCGGTGTGGGCGGCGACGTGGGGCAGGAGGGTGCCGGCCGGGTCGCCGGGGTGGCGCAGGGGCGGGAGCAGCCCGGGGTCGAGGGACAGCCGGTCGACGAGCTCCGCGGACCATGTGCGGGTGCGGGCGTCGAGGAGGCCGGTGGTGGAGGCATTGGTCGCTTCCGCGCCGACGGTTCCGGTGAGCCAGTGGACCAGCAGGTCCGGTATGAGCAGCAGGGTGCGGGCGGTGCTCAGCTGACTGGTGCCGGTGGCCGAGGCGAGCTGGAAGACGGTGTTGAACGGCAGGTGTTGAAGCCCGGTGGTGCGGTACAGCTCCTCCGGCCCGACGCGGGGCCAGACCCGCCGCGCCGCGTCGTCGGTGCGGCCGTCCCGGTAGTGGTACGGGGTGCCGAGCAGGACGCCGTCGGCGTCGAGGAGCCCGTAGTCCACGGCCCAGGTGTCCACTCCCACAGAGGCGACCGAGCCGGCCCGGGCGGCCTCCCGCAGCCCGTCGAGGGTGCCCTGGAAGAGCGCGAGCACGTTCCAGTGCAGTCCGTCGGGCAGGCGGACCGGAGTGTTCGGGAACCGGTGGACCTCGGTCAGGTCGAGGTTGTCCGGGCCGACCCGGCCGAGGATCACCCGTCCGCTGGTGGCCCCGAGGTCGACCGCGGCGAACGCCGAGGGGAAGGCCGAGGAGGTGGGGGTGGTGGTCACGTGCTGGTACCTCCGCTGTGCGCGGTGAGGAAGGGAGGGGCGCCGGGCGCGGCGACGGGCCGGGGGGTGCAGGGGGTGCAGGGGGTGCGCCGAAGGGTGACAGGCACCTGCGCCGGGGCGCACGCGCAGCAGAGCGCGGCGCGCGGCGGCGGCTTGGGGTGGCCTTCCGGCGAGGCGCTCCGATGCCGTCGCGTGCGTCGCGCCGGCATCGGAGCGGGCCCTTCGGCTCAGCGCAGGAAGGCCGCGGCGACCCCCGCGTCCACCGGGACGTGCAGCCCGGTGGTGTGGGTGAGGTCGCCCCCGGTGAGGGCGAACACCGCGTTCGCCACGTGCTCGGGCAGCACCTCGCGCTTGAGCAGGGTGCGCCGGGCGTAGAACTCGCCCAGCTTCTCCTCCTCCACGCCGTACACGGCGGCCCGCTGTGCGCCCCAGCCGCCCGCGAAGATGCCGGAGCCGCGGACGACCCCGTCGGGGTTGACGCCGTTGACGCGGATGCCGTGCTCGCCCAGTTCGGCCGCCAGCAGCCGTACCTGGTGGGCCTGGTCGGCCTTGGTCGCCCCGTAGGCGATGTTGTTGGGGCCCGCGAAGACACCGTTCTTGGAAGCGATGTAGACGATGTCGCCGCCGAGCCGCTGGGCGGTCATCACCCGGGCGGCCTCCCGGGAGACGAGGAAGGAGCCGCGGGCCATGATGGCGTGCTGGAGGTCCCAGTCCGCGGCCGTGGTCTCCAGCAGCGGCTTGGAGATGGAGATGCCGGCGTTGTTGACGACCAGGTCGACGCCGCCGAAGGCGAGCACGGCCTCGGCGAACGCGGCGGCGATCTGCTCCTCGCTGGTGACGTCCACCGTCACGGCGACGGCCCGGTCCGGCCCGCCGAGTTCCTCGGCGACGGCGGCGGCGCCGGGGCCGTCGAGGTCGGCGACCACGACGCAGGCGCCCTCGGCGACGAGCCGGTGGGCGATGGCCCTGCCGATGCCCGAGCCGGCGCCGGTGACCAGCGCGACCCGGGTGGCGAGCGGCTTGGGCGCCGGCATCCGGCGCAGCTTGGCCTCCTCCAGCTCCCAGTACTCGATGCGGAACTTCTCCGACTCCTCGATGGGGCTGTAGGTGGAGACGGCCTCGGCGCCCCGCATCACGTTGATCGCGTTGACGTAGAACTCCCCGGCGACGCGGGCCGTCTGCTTGTCCTTGCCGAAGGAGAACATGCCCACGCCCGGCACCAGGACGATCGCGGGGTCGGCGCCGCGCATCGCGGGCGAGCCGGGGACGGCGTGCCGCTCGTAGTAGGCCCGGTACTCCGCCCGGTACTCGGTGTGCAGCTCCGCCAGCCGGGCGATCGCCTGCTCCAGCGGAGCGCCCGCGGGCAGGTCCAGGACCAGCGGGCGGACCTTGGTGCGCAGGAAGTGGTCCGGACAGGACGTGCCCAGTGCCGCGAGGCGCGGGTGCTCGGCGCGGGAGAGGAAGTCCAGCACCGCCTCCGCGTCCGTGAAGTGCCCGACCTGCGGCAGGTCGGCGGAGGCGAGGGCGCGGACGTACGGGGCGAGCGCGGCGGCACGGGCGCGCCGTTCCTCGTCGGGCAGCGGCTCGTAGCCCTCCCGCACCGGCCCGAACGGCTCGGGGCGGCCCTTCTCGGTGAGGAACGCCTCGGCGGTGCGGATGATGTGCAGCGAGTTGGCCTCGCACTCCTCGGAGGTGGCGCCCCACGCGGTGACGCCGTGACCGCCGAGGACGCAGCCGACGGCCTGCGGGTTGGCTGCCTTGATCGCGGCGATGTCCAGGCCCAGCTGGAAGCCGGGGCGCCGCCAAGGGACCCACACGACCTGGTCGCCGAAGCACTCCGCGGTCAGCTTCTCGCCGTCGGCCGCGCAGGCCAGCGCGATCCCGGAGTCGGGGTGCAGGTGGTCCACGTGGGCCGCGTCGACCAGGCCGTGCATGGCGGTGTCGATGGAGGGCGCGGCGCCGCCCTTGCCGTGCAGGCAGTAGTCGAACGCGGCGACCATCTCGTCCTCGCGCTCGACGCCCGGGTAGACGTCCTTCAGGGCGTGCAGCCGGTCGAGCCGCAGCGCGGCCAGTCCTTCCGCCCTGAGCGTTCCCAGATCGCCGCCGGAGCCCTTCACCCACAGCAGTTCCAGCTCTCCGCCGGTGACGGGGTCGGTGGCGGTGCCCTTGGCGGAGGTGTTGCCGCCCGCGTAGTTGGTGTTGCGCGGGTCCGCGCCGAGCCGGTGCGAGCGCGCCAGGAGCCCGGCGACTTCGGGATGGAGGGCGGAGGCCATGATGATCTTTCCTTCGGGAGGGGTTGACGACGGAGGGGCCCGGGACCGCGCGCGGCGCCCGCGGCGGCGGCTACGCGCCCCAGCCGGCCTGCTCGCCGCCGACACGGTCGGCGACGATCCGCTCCTGCCAGCCGCTGGCGCGGTAGGCGGCGATCGGGTCGGGGTGCAGGCCCTTCTCCTCGCGGATCTCCGCCAGCAGCGGCCGGACGTCGGTGTCGTACGCGTCCATGAGTACGGCGTTGGAGGCCAGGACGTCGCCGTCCGCCTGGGCCGCGGCCAGTGCCTCGGCGTCGATCAGCAGGGCTTTGGCGGTCGCCTCCTGCACGTTCATCACGGAGCGGATGATCGCCGGGATCTTGGCCTCGATGTTGTGGCACTGGTCGAGCATGAAGGCCACGCCGGCGGCGGGGGCCAGGCCGCCGTTCTTGATCACCTCGTGCAGGATGCGGAAGAGCTGGAAGGGGTCCGCGGCGCCGACCATCAGGTCGTCGTCGGCGTAGAAGCGGGAGTTGAAGTCGAACCCGCCGAGCTTGCCCTCGCGCAGCAGCACCGCCACGATGAACTCGATGTTGGTGCCGGGCGCGTGATGCCCGGTGTCCACGACGACCTGTGCCTTCTCACCGAGCTTCAGGCAGTGCGCGTAGGCCGTGCCCCAGTCGGGGACGTCCGTCGTGTAGAAGGCGGGCTCGAAGAACTTGTACTCCAGGAGCATCCGCTGCCCCTCGCCGAGCCGCTCGTAGACGGCCTGGAGGGCCTCCGCGAGCCGGTCCTGGCGGGCGGTGATGTCGTCCTGGCCGGGGTAGTTGGTGCCGTCGGCGAACCACAGTTTGAGATCGCGGGAGCCGGTGGCGTCCATGATGTCGACGCACTCCATGAGGTGGGCGAGCGCCTTGCGCCGCACCGCGGCGTCCGGGTGGCAGACACTGCCGAGCTTGTAGGAGTCGTCCTGGAAGACGTTGGCGTTGATGGCGCCCAGTTCCAGACCACGGTCCATGGCGTGCGCGGCCAGGGCGGCGTAATCGTCCACCTTGTCCCAGGGGATGTGGAGGGCCACCCTGGGGGTGATGCCGGTGAACTCGTGCACCTTGGCCGCGTCGTCCAGCTTCTCGCGCGGCGTCCGCGGCACACCGGGCTGCGCGAAGACCTTGAAACGCGTTCCGGAGTTGCCGTAGCCCCAGGAAGGCGTCTCGACCCGCTGGTCGGCGAGTGCGGTTCTCACGGCAGTGATGTCAGGCATGTCCACCTCTGGATGCGCAAGCTGCCCCGTCGCGGGACTTGAACGGCCCATTGAATGAATCGATTCAGGCTGACGCCGAAGCTAGCCCGGACCCCACCTCCCGTCAAGGCCCCCGCACCGCTCAGCCCTTCTGCTGCCTGCCCTCTCCCGCTCACACCGGACGACCGCACGGGCTCCGGACCCTTGACGTCCCGGACGGGCTGAAGCTAGCTTCCCGGCAACCCCGTTGAAACATTTCACAACGGGGCTTCCGCTCGGCAGTACGGGAGACCGCCCATGACCCCATCCGAACCGGAGCCCCCTCCGGTGCTCGCACTGGAGGGAGTGAGCAAGTCCTTCGGTGCCGTCCGAGCCCTGCGTGACGTGTCACTGCGCCTGTACGCGGGCGAGGCCCACGCCCTGGCGGGCGAGAACGGCGCCGGCAAGTCCACCCTGATCAAGACGCTCGCGGGCGTGCACCGTCCGGACGCCGGCACGGTCCTCCTCGACGGCCGGCCGGTGGAGTTCCACGGTCCGGCGGACGCCCGCGACGCGGGGATCGCCGTGATCTACCAGGAGCCGACGCTCTTCCCCGACCTGTCCGTCGCGGAGAACATCTTCATCGGACGGCAGCCCCGCCGTTCCCTGGGCAGGGTGGACCACCGCGCCGTCAAGGCCGCCGCGGCCGAGCTGTTCGCCCGCCTCGGGGTGGCCCTCGACCCGGACCGGCCGGCCCGCGGCCTGTCCATCGCCGACCAGCAACTGGTGGAGATCGCCAAGGCGTTGTCCCTCGACGCCCGTGTGCTGATCATGGACGAGCCGACGGCGGCGCTCACGGGCAGCGAGGTGGCCCGGCTGTTCGGCGTGGTCGAGGCGCTGCGCGAGCAGGGTTCTGCGGTGCTGTTCATCTCGCACCGCCTGGAGGAGATCTTCGAGCTGTGCGGGCGGGTCACCACCCTGCGCGACGGTGCCCGGATCGCCAGTGAGCCCCTCTCCGAACTCGACGAGGACGCTCTGGTGCGCCGGATGGTCGGCCGCGAACTCGGGGAGCTGTACCCCAAGCAGGAGACCCGGGTCGGCGAGGTCGCCCTCGGCGTGCGCCGGCTGACGCGTGAGGGAGTCTTCACCGACGTCTCCTTCGACGTCCGGCGCGGAGAGATCGTCGGTCTCGCCGGGCTGGTCGGGGCGGGCCGCAGCGAAGTGGCCCGGGCCGTGTTCGGAGTCGACGGGTTCGACGGCGGCGAGGTCGAGGTGCTCGGCCGGAAGCTGCCTCCGGGGGCTCCGAGCCTGGCCATGGCCGCCGGTGTCGCCCTGGTGCCCGAGGACCGCCGCGCTCAGGGCCTGGTGATGGACATGTCCATCGAGCGGAACATCGGGCTCACCGGCTTCGCCGCCACCTCCCGGGCCGGGCTGATGAACCGGCGGGCCGAGCGGAGCCGCGCCGTCGACTGGGCGACGAAGCTCCAGGTGAAGTACGCCCGCCTGGCCGACGTGGTGGGCACCCTGTCGGGCGGCAACCAGCAGAAGGTCGTCCTGGCCAAGTGGCTCGCCACGGCTCCTCAGGTGCTCATCGTGGACGAGCCGACCCGCGGCATCGACGTGGGGACCAAGGCGGAGGTGCACCGTCTGCTGTCCTCGCTCGCCGCCGACGGCGTGGCCGTGCTGATGATCTCGTCCGACCTGCCGGAGATCCTCGGCATGGCCGACCGGGTCCTGGTGATGCACGAGGGCCGCCTGACCGCGGAGATCCCCAGGGCGGAAGCGACCGAGGAGACCGTGATGGCAGCCGCGACCGGTCGCACCGACCGAGGGAGGGATGCGGCATGACCACCACCGTCGAATCGGTGCGGCAGGAGGCCGCCCCGGAGGCCGCCGCCGCACGGCGGCTCGTGGACCGGATGGTCAAGGCCCGTGAACTGGCCGTGATCGCCGTGCTGGTGGTGATGCTCGGCGCCACCCAGCTGTCCAATTCCGCGTTCCTCTCGGAGCAGGGCATCAGGGACCTGCTGCTGAACGCGACCATCCTCGTGCTGGTCGCGATCGGCCAGGCGATGGTCGTCATCACCCGCAACGTCGACCTGTCGGTCGGCTCGGTGCTGGGCATCTCCGCGTTCGCCGCGGGCCTCTGCCTCGAGGACGGCGGACACCCGCTCGTCGCCGTCCTGCTGGCCGTCGGGCTCGGCGCGCTGTTCGGTGTGGTCAACGGGGCGCTGGTGAGCCTCGGCAAGGTGCCCGCCCTGGTGGTGACCCTGGGCACCCTGTACGTCATCCGCGGCATCGACTCCCTCTGGGTCGGCTCCCGGCAGATCACCGCGAGCGCCCTGCCCGACGGGTTCGTGGACTTCGGCAGCGACGGCATCTCCGTGGTGCCCCACCTCGCGCTGCTCACGCTGGCCGTCCTGGTCGTCGTGGCCTACTACCTCCGCAGCTACCGCAGCGGACGGGACATGTACGCCCTGGGGTCCGACCCGGAGGCGGCCCGCCTCGCCGGCATCCCGGTCCGGGCCCGCGTCATGACGGCCTACGTGGTCTGCGGAGCACTCGCCGGACTCGCCGGTGCCCTCTACCTCGCCCGGTTCGGCAACGTGGACTCCAACACCGGCAACGGGTACGAACTCGTCGTGGTGAGCGCCGTGGTCGTCGGCGGCGTCGCCTTCACCGGCGGCTCGGGCACCGTGTACGGCGCCGCGCTCGGCGCGGTACTGCTCACCTCCGTCAACGGTGTGCTCCCCGCCCTCGGCGTGAGTTCGGTCTGGGTCACCGCCATCAACGGCTGCCTGCTGCTGCTCGCCATCGTCGTCGACCGGATCCTGGCGCTCCGGGTCTCCGGAGCCCTGCGCAAGAAGGCCGCACAGTCGAGGAGTGCCCGCCGTGCCTGACACCACCGCCAAGTCGCCCGCGCTCTCCCGCCTCGGCGGCGCGGTGCGCTGGGACACCTCGGTCGGCGCTCTGCTGGTCGTCCTGCTGATCTGCTCGTTCTCCTTCGTCGAGAACTTCGGCAACGCCCTGAACCTGTCGTTCCTCATCGGCAACACCCTGCCCATCGCCCTCATCGCCCTGCCGATGGCGATGCTCGTGGTCTCCGGCGAGGTGGATCTCTCGGTGGCCTCCACCGCCGGTCTCTCCAGTGCGGTGATGGGCGCGCTGTGGAACGCCGGGATGGCGATCGAGACGATCATCCCGCTCTGCGTCCTGCTGGGCCTGGTCTGCGGCCTCGTCAACGGCCTGCTGGTCACCCGGCTCGGGCTGCCCTCGCTGGCGGTCACGATCGGCACGCTCGGCGCCTACCGGGGCATCGCGCAGATCGTCCTCGGCTCCGACTCCGTGACCGACTTCCCCGCGCAGTACCTGGACTTCGGTGCGGGCCGTTTCGGGGACACGTTCCTCCCGTACGCGGTGGTGCCCTTCGTCGTCCTGCTGGCGATCGCGGTCGTCGTGCTGCACGCCACGCGCTTCGGGCGCTCGCTGTTCGCCATCGGCTCCTCCGAGGAGGCCGCCCGCTTCGCCGGTGTCCGGGTCAAGCGGCTCAAGCTGGCCATGTTCGTGACCACGGGGGTCGTCTCGGCGCTCACCGGCGTCTTCTGGACCCTGCACTACGCCAGTGCCCGCTACGACAACGCCACCGGTCTCGAACTGTCCGTGATCGCCGCGGTGCTGCTGGGCGGCATCGACTTCGACGGCGGCAAGGGCACGCTCGGCGGCGCCGTCGCCGGTGTGTTCCTGCTCGGCACGATGCAGAACGTGATGAGTCTTTCGAACGTCACCGCCCAGTCCCAGACCGTGGCGACGGGGGTCCTGCTGGTGATCTCCGTCCTGGCTCCGCGGATCGGTCGCCGGATCTCCGAGGCCCGGGCCCGGGCGAGAGGGGCCGCTCCCCCACCGGTGGCGGCCCCGAGCCCGTAGGGCCCGTGTCACCGGTTCACCTCGGGACCGGCCGACAGCGCGGCCCGTCCCCCCGCCCCTCCCCCGCCCCCTCCCGCCCAGGCAAAGGAACGTCACATGTTCGGCACCACCACCGGATCGCGCCGCCTGACCCTCGCCCTGGCCACCGTCACCGTCCTCGCCCTGGGTGCCACCGCCTGCGGCGGCACCACCAAGGACGACGCCGCCGAGGAGAGCGGCAGCGCGGCCGCCGGCAAGGCCGACCCCCAGGCCGAGACCAAGAAGGGCCTCACGGTCGCCTTCCTGCCCAAGCAGGTCAACAACCCCTACTTCACCACCGCAGACAAGGGCGGCGAGAAGGCGCTGCGGGAACTGGGCTCCGAGTACAAGGAGGTCGGCACCAGCAGCGGCACCGACACCGCCGGCCAGGTCAGCTACGTCAACACGCTGACCCAGCAGCAGGTCGACGCCATGGCCGTCTCCGCGCAGGACCCCGGCGCCCTGTGCACCGCCCTCAAGCAGGCGATGCGCAACGGTGTCAGCGTCGTCACCTACGACTCCGACACCGACAAGGACTGCCGCCAGGTCTTCGTCTCCCCCGCCTCCGCCGAGGACCTCGGGCGCACCCAGGTGGAGCTGCTGGCCGAGCAGATCGGTGGCAAGGGCGAGATCGCGATCCTGTCCGCGGCGCAGACCGCGACGAACCAGAACACCTGGATCGACGTCATGAAGAAGGAGTTGAAGAAGCCCGCCCACAAGGACATCAAGCTCGTCAAGGTCGCCTACGGGGACGACGACGCGCAGAAGTCCTTCCAGCAGACCCAGGGCCTGCTGCAGGAGTACCCGGACCTGAAGGGCATCATCTCCCCCACCACCGTGGGCATCAAGGCCGCCGCCCAGTACCTGTCCGGGTCGAAGTACAAGGGCAAGGTGAAGCTCACCGGGCTCGGCACCCCCAACGACATGCGCGCCTACGTCAAGAACGGCACCGTCGAGCAGTTCGAGCTGTGGGAGCCGGCCAAGCTCGGTGCTCTCGCCGCCCGCGCCGCCGTCGCGCTCGAGTCCGGCCAGATCACCGGCAAGGAGGGCGAGACCTTCGCCGCCGGCGACCTCGGCACGATGACCATCGGCGCGGACGGAGTGATCTCGCCGGGTGAGCCGACCGTCTTCGACGAGGTCAACGTCGACGAGTACGACTTCTGATCCGCAGGGCAGCCGTGGGGGCCCCCCCCCGGGCGGGGGCCCCCCCCCCCCCCCCGGGGGGGGGGCGCCCCCCCCCGGCGGGTTTGATATGAAGGTGCCCGCCCGCCAGGGCGCCCCGTACCCCGCCCCCCCCCCCGCCCGGTGGG
>NZ_JBIDCI010000043.1:0-8681 GCF_043204535.1 Streptomyces sp. NPDC047853
ACGGCTGAGGCCGCGGGTGTGGATGCCGTGGTGGTGGGTTCGCTGCGTCGTGGTGAGGGGGGTCAGGAGCGTTTCCTGACGGCTCTGGGCGAGGCGTGGGTGGCGGGTGCCGGGGTGGACTGGTCCTCCGTCGTCCCCACCGGACGCCGCGTCGGACTGCCGTCCTACGCCTTCCAGCACGAGCGCTACTGGCTGGAGCCCGCGCCGACCACCCGCGAGGCTGTCGTCGCCGACACCGAGGAGGCCGCCTTCTGGGACGCCGTGGAACGCGGCGACCTGGCGGAACTCACCGGCACCCTGGAGCTGGAGTCCTCCCGGGAACTCGGCGCGCTCCTGCCCGCGCTCTCCTCCTGGCGCGCCCGACGCCGTCAGGACTCCACCATCGACACCTGGCGCTACCGGATCGAGTGGTCCCCGCCGACCGGACTCCCCGCCGCCGGCCCGCTCACCGGTACCTGGCTGGTCGTCGCCCCCCTCGCCTGCGAGCTGACGAAGTGGGCCACCACCGCGCTGCGCGCCGCCGGCGCCGACGTCCTGGAGTACGAAGTCGACGACGACCGCACTCCGGACCGCGACACCCTCGCCGCACGCCTGAGGGAGACCACCAGCCCCGAGGAACCCCTCTCCGGAGTCCTGTCGCTCCTCGCCACGACCGACGGCGCGCTGCCGAGCACCACGGTGCCCGCCGGGGTCGCCGCCACCGTGACGCTGACCCAGGCGCTCGGCGACGCGGGCATCACCGCACCCCTGTGGACGCTGACCCACGGGGCGGTGTCCACCCACGAGGAGCCCGTCGACCGTCCCGCCCAGGCGGCGGTCTGGGGTGTCGGCCGGGTCGCCGCGCTCGAACACCCCGACCGCTGGGGCGGGTTGATCGACGTCCCTCCCGCTCCCGACAGCACCGCCGGCGACCTGCTGACCGTCGTCCTGGCCGGCGGCACCGGCGAGGACCAGGTCGCCGTCCGCGACCGCGGCATCCTTGCCCGCCGGCTCGTCCGCGCGCCTCAGGACACCGACACCACCCGGCCCGCACCGACTGCCTGGACCCCCACCGGAACAGTGCTCGTCACCGGCGGAACCGGAGCCGTCGGCGCCGAGGTCGCCCGCTGGCTGGCCGGCAGGGGCGCCCCCCATCTGCTGCTGGTCGGCCGGCGCGGCGAAGCGGCGGACGGCGCGCCGGAGCTGGCGGCGGAGCTGACCGCCCTCGGCACGGAGGTCACCCTGGCCGCCTGCGACGTGACCGACCGGGACGCGCTGGCCCAGGTCCTCGCCGCGGTGCCGGGGAAGTGGCCGCTGACCGCGGTGCTGCACGCGGCCGGCGTCGACGGGGTGACCGCGCTGGACGAGGTCGACGCGGACCATCTCGACACCGTGCTCGGCGCGAAGGTCACCGGCGCGCGCCTGCTGCACGAGCTGACCCGGGAGGCGAACCTGGAGCGGTTCGTGGTCTTCTCCTCCGGCGCCGCCGTGTGGGGCGGCGGAGGGCAGGGCGCGTACGCCGCGGGCAACGCGTTCCTGGACGCCCTGGTACGGCACCGTCGCCAGGCCGGCCTGGCCGGGACCTCCGTGGCGTGGGGCTCCTGGGCCGGTGGCGGCCTCGCCGCGTCGGCCGGAGGTGACCGGCTGCGGCGGCTCGGGGTCGTCCCGATGGAGCCCGAACTGGCCGTACGGGCCCTGGCGGGCGCGATCGACCGGCACGAGGACGGCCTGGTCGTCGCCGACCTCGACTGGGACGTCTTCGGACCCGCGTTCACCGCGAGCCGGCCGAGTCCGCTGATCGCCGCGCTGCAGGCCGACCGGACCCTGGAAGCGGCCGACGAGCAGAGCGACGACGACACCTCCGCACTGCTCGACCGGCTCTCCGCCGCACCGGCCAGGCAGCGTCGGCAGATCCTGCTCGACCTGGTCCGCACCGAGGCAGCGGCGGTCCTGCGGTACCGGGACGGACGGGTCGTCGAGGCCGCGCAGGCGTTCAAGGACCTCGGCTTCGACTCGCTCACCGCGGTCGAGCTGCGGAACCGGCTCAGCCGCGCGACCGGGCTGCGGCTGCCGGTGAGCCTGGTCTTCAACCACCGCACCCCCACGGGGGTCGCCGCCCACCTCGGATCGGAACTCGGCGTCGCCGACCACGGACCGAGCGCCGACGAGACGCCCGCCGAGCCCGGAGAGGACGCCATCCGTACGGCACTGGCGACCGTTCCGATCGCCCGTCTCCGCGCGGAGGGCCTGGTGGACACGCTGCTGCGACTGGCCGGCGACACCGACGAGCCGTCCACCCCGTCCACCGACGGCGACTCGATCGACGAACTGGACGCCGACGCGTTGATCGACATGGCGCTGAACGCCGACCGAGACGATGCCTGAGCCTGTGGAGAACTCGATGAACACTCGTAGCGACAAGGCCGTCGAGGCCCTCCGAGCCTCGCTCAAGGAAGTCGACCGGCTCCGTCGGCAGAACCGGGAGATGCGGCAGGCGGCCCGGGAGCCCGTCGCCGTCGTCGCGATGAGCTGCCGGCTGCCCGGCGGCGTCGCAGCGCCCGAGGATCTGTGGCGGCTGCTCGCGGACGGTACCGACGCGATCGTCGACTTCCCCGACGACCGCGGCTGGACCCAGACCGTGGCCGAGACCGGTGGCTACACCCGACGCGGCGGGTTCGTCCCGGACGCCGCCGAGTTCGACGCGGCCCTGTTCGGGATCAACCCGCGTGAGGCGCTGGCGATGGACCCCCAGCAGCGGATGCTGCTGGAAGCGGCCTGGGAGGTCGCCGAACGGGCCGGCATCGATCCGCACTCACTGGCCGGCAGCGACACCGGCGTCTTCGTCGGCGCCTCACCGTCCGGGTACGACACGGTGGGCCGGATGCCCGAGTCCACCGTCGGCTACCAGCTGACCGGCAGCGCCAGCAGCGTCCTGTCCGGCCGGCTGTCCTACGTGCTCGGTCTGGAGGGCCCGGCGGTCACCGTCGACACCGCCTGCTCCTCGTCACTGGTCGCCCTCCACCTGGCCGTCCAGGCGCTGCGGCAGGGCGAGTGCGGCCGCGCGCTGGTCGGTGGCGTCGCCGTGATCACCACCCCGGCGGCGTTCACCGAGTTCGGCAAGCAGGGCGGGATGGCCTCCGACGGGCGGTGCAAGTCGTTCTCCGCCGAGGCCGACGGCACCGGCTGGAGCGAGGGGGTCGGCGTACTCCTGGTCGAACGCCTCTCCGACGCGCGCCGCAACGGCCACGACGTCCTCGCGGTCATCCGAGGCAGCGCGGTCAACCAGGACGGCGCGTCCAACGGCCTGACCGCGCCCAACGGCCCCTCCCAGCAGCGCGTCATCCGCCAGGCACTCGCCAACGCCGGACTCACCACCGCCGACGTCGACGCGGTGGAGGCACACGGCACCGGCACGGCGCTCGGCGACCCGATCGAGCTGGAGGCGCTGCAGGACACCTACGGCAGGGACCGTCCCGACGACCGCCCGCTGTGGCTCGGCTCGGCCAAGTCCAACCTCGGCCACACCCAGGCCGCTTCGGGCGTGGTCGGCGTCATCAAGAGCGTGTTGGCGCTGCGCAACGGCCTGCTGCCCCGCACCTTGCACGTCACCGTCCCCACGCCCCACGTCGTGTGGGAGGGCCGCGGAGTCCGCCTGCTCGCCGACGCCCGCCCGTGGCCCCGTACGGACGTGCCGCGGCGGATCGGTGTCTCCGCGTTCGGCGTCAGCGGCACCAACGCCCATCTGCTCCTCGAGGAGGCGCCGGCCCCGCTCCCCGAAGACGAGCCGGCCGGGGAACCGGCGGACGCCGGCGCCGGCGCGCTGCCGGGCCCGCTGCTCTGGCCGGTGTCCGCGCAGACGCCCGACGCGCTGCGCGCCCAGGCGGAACGTCTCTGCGACCGATTGGCGGACCGCGCGGAGCGTCCCGCCGATGTGGCATGGTCGCTGGCCACGACCCGGGCCGCGTTGACCCGGCGCGCCGTGGTCCTCGGCACCGACGAGGCAGAACTGCGCGACCACCTCGCGTCGTTGGCCTCCGGGCACCCGGCCGGCGGTGTCGTCACGGGAACGGTCGACGAGGGCCGGACCGGGTTCCTCTTCACCGGCCAGGGCGCGCAACGCGCCGGCATGGGGCGAGGGCTGTACACGTCGTTCCCGGCGTTCGCCGAGGCCTTCGACGCCGTGTGCGCGGAATTCGACCCGAGGCGCGGCCGTCCGCTCAAGGACGTGGTGTTCACCGGCGGCACCGAGCTGGACCGGACCGAGTGGACGCAGGCCGGCCTGTTCGCCGTCGAGGTCGCGGCGTTCCGGTTGCTGGAGTCCTGGGGCGTCGCCCCGGATCTGCTGCTGGGGCACTCGATCGGTGAGGTGGCCGCCGCGCACTGCGCCGGCGTCCTCTCGCTCTCCCACGCCTGCCGACTCGTCGAGGCGCGGGGCCGGCTGATGCAGGGGCTGCCCGCGGGCGGCGCGATGCTCGCGGTCGAGGCGACCGAGGCCGAGGTCGTCGAGGCGCTCGCCGGCCGGGCCGACATCGCCGCCGTCAACGGACCCGCGTCGGTGGTGGTCTCCGGCTCCGAGGAGACCGTCGACGCGCTGGCCACGCGCTGGGCGGGGGAGGGCCGCCGTACCCGCCGGCTGACGGTCTCGCACGCGTTCCACTCCGCGCTGATGGAGCCCATGCTGGCCGAGTTCGCTGCCGTGGTGCAGGAGCTGGACTTCGCCGACCCCGCCATCCCCGTGGTGTCCAACCTGACCGGCGAGGAGGCGGAGCCCGGACTGATGTCGGACCCGGGGTACTGGGTGCGGCAGGTGCGGCAGACGGTCCGGTTCGCCGACGGGGTGGCACGCCTCCGGGACCAGGGCGTGTCCCGCTTCGTCGAGCTGGGCCCCGACGGGGTGCTCTGCGCCATGGCCCAGCAGACCGCCGCCGACGCCGTGTTCGCACCCGTGCTGCGCAAGGACCGGGACGACACCGCCACCGCGCTCACCGCACTGGCCCGGCTGTGGACCTCCGGCGCCGAGGTGGACTGGCGCTCACTGCTCCCCGAGGGCCGCGGGGTCGAGCTGCCGACGTACGCCTTCCAGCGCGAGCGCTACTGGCCCGAGGCGTTGCCCGAGACGGGCGCCGCCCAGCCGTCCACCTCACCGGAGGAGGACCGGTTCTGGGAAGCGGTGGAGCGAGCCGACCTCACCGAACTCACCGACACCCTCGGACTGCGCGACGACCCCGAGTCCCTGGCGGACCTCGTACCGGCGCTGTCGTCCTGGCGACGTTCCCTGCGCCAGGAGTCCCTCCTGGAATCGTGGCGCTACCAGGCCCGGTGGAAGCCGCTCACCCTCACCCCGGGCGGCTCCCTCACCGGGACCTGGCTGCTCGTCACCGCGGGCACCGGCGACGACGCCCAGGACGTGGCGAACACCCTCCGTGCCTCCGGCGCGCGGGTCGTCGAACTCGCCCTCACCGCGGCCGACGACCGAGCCGTCCTCACCGAGCGGCTCACCGCCGCCGCCCCGGACGGCGTCGTGGTCGTCGTGGGCGGTACCGGCCCACGACCGGCGCGACCCACCGACCTCGCGGCGCTGCTCCTGACCTACCAGGCCCTGGGCGACGCGGAGCAGGCCGCCCCGCTGTGGTGCCTGACCCGCGGCGCGGTGTCCACCGGGGACGACGATCCGCTGCTCCACCCGGAGCAGGCACCGTTGTGGGGGCTCGGCCGGGTCGCGGCCCTGGAGTCCCCCACCACCTGGGGCGGACTGGTCGACCTGCCGGCCCACGGCCACGACACCGTCGGCGACGCGCTGGTCACACTGCTCGGCGGCGCGACCGGGGAGGACCAGGTCGCGCTGCGCGACGGGCAGGCGTACGGCCGCCGGATCGTACGGGCGCCACTGCCGCGCGGTTCCGCGCCCCGGTGGACGACCGGCGGCACCGTACTGGTCACCGGGGGGACCGGAGGTCTCGGCGGCGACGTGGCCCGATGGCTCGCCCGGCGCGGGGTGCCGCACCTGCTGCTGCTGAGCCGGCACGGCGCCGACGCGCCCGGCGCGGAAGAACTCCGAGCCGAGCTGCACGCGTCGGGCACCCGTGTGACCGTCGCCGGGTGCGACGTGGCCGACCGTGAGTCCCTCGCCGCCGCACTGGCCGCCGTACCCGCCGAGCTCCCGCTCACCGGGGTGGTGCACGCCGCCGGCGTCGGGACGCCGGGCCGGCTGCTGGACACCGACGAGGGCGAGGTCGCCGAGGCGATGCGCGCCAAGGTCACCGGCGCGGCCCTGCTCGACGAACTCACCGACGACCTGGACCTGTTCGTCGTCTTCTCCTCCATCGCCGCGACCTGGGGCAGCGGCGGCCAGGGCGCCTACGCGGCCGGGAACGCCTTCCTCGACGCGCTGGTGGAGCACCGCAGGCACCGAGGACTGGCCGGAACCGCGATCGCCTGGGGGCCGTGGGCCGAGGTCGGCATGGCCGCCGACGACGAGGTCGCCGCCTACCTGCGGCGCCGCGGCCTGTCGGTGATGGACCGTGCGGTCGCTCTCCGGGCCCTCGCGTGCGCCGTCGACCATGACGAGGCCACCGTGAGCGTCGCCGACGTCGACTGGAAGCTGTTCGCTCCGGCGTTCGTCTCCGCCCGCCCGAGCCCCCTGCTCGCCGAACTCCCCGACGCACAGGCCCCGGCCACGGCGACCACCGCCGACGCCGACACCCCGTCCACCGCGCTGCGCGACGCGCTCACCGCCGCCCCCGGGACCGAACGGCACCGGCTGCTCCTGGACGCGGTCCGCACGCACACCGCGCAGGTACTGGGCCATACGAGCGTCGCCGTGGTGGAACCCCGCCGCGCCTTCCGCGACCTCGGCTTCGACTCGCTCACCGCCGTCGAACTGCGCAACCTGCTCACCTCCGAGACCGGGCTGCCCCTGCCGACCACCCTGGTCTTCGACCACCCGACGCCGCTCGCGTTGGCCGACCACCTGCTCGGCCGGCTCTTCGGCGACACCTCCGCGGCCGCCGCCGCGCCCTCCCTCGGCACCCCCGCCGCTGCCGACGAACCCATCGCGATCGTCGGCATGAGCTGCCGCTACCCCGGCGGGGCCAACTCGGCCGAGCAACTGTGGGACGTGGTGGCCTCGGGCCGCGACGTCGTCACGGACTTCCCCACCGACCGCGGCTGGCCCGAGGACGGGGACGGCGACTACGCCCGCCGGGGCGGATTCGTCGACGGAGCGACGGAGTTCGACGCGGCGCTGTTCGGGATCTCGCCGCGTGAGGCGCTGGCGATGGACCCGCAGCAGCGGCTGCTGCTGGAGGCGTCCTGGGAGGCCTTCGAACACGCCGGCATCGACCCGTTGTCGCAGAACCACACCCGTACCGGTGTACTCATCGGCGCCGCGTCGTCCGGCTACGGCCTGGGCACCGACCTCTTCACCACCGCCGAGGGGCACGTGCTGGCGGGCGGATCCAACAGTGTGATCTCGGGCCGGGTGGCGTACTCCTTCGGCCTTGAGGGCCCCGCGGTGACGGTGGACACGGCCTGTTCGTCGTCGTTGGTGGCGGTGCACCTCGCGGTGCAGGCGCTGCGGGGCGGTGAGTGCGACAGGGCACTGGCCGGCGGTGTGACGGTGATGGCGGGGACGAGCATCTTCGCCGAGTTCAGCCGGCAGGGAGGGTTGGCGGGCGACGGGCGGTGCAAGTCGTTCGCGGAGGCCGCGGACGGCACCGGGTGGTCCGAGGGCGTGGGTGTGCTGGTGCTGGAGCGGCTGTCCGACGCCGTGCGCCAGGGCCACGAGGTGCTCGCGGTGGTGCGGGGGAGTGCCGTCAATCAGGACGGGGCGTCGAACGGTCTGACGGCGCCCAATGGCCCGTCGCAGGAGCGGGTGATCCGGCAGGCGTTGGCCAACGCGCGTCTTGAGGCGTCGGACGTGGACGTGGTGGAGGCGCACGGGACGGGGACCAGGCTGGGTGACCCGATCGAGGCGCAGGCGCTGCTCGCGACGTACGGCCAAGGGCGTGATACTGACGCTCCGTTGTGGCTGGGCTCGGTCAAGTCGAACATCGGGCACACCCAGGCCGCCGCCGGTGTGGCGGGCATCATCAAGATGGTGCAGGCGCTGCGCTCCGGCACGGTTCCGGCGACGCTGCACGTGGATGAACCGACTCCGCACGTGAACTGGACGACCGGTGCCGTGCGGCTGGCGGTCGAGTCGCGGGCGTGGCCCGAGACGGGGCGTGCGCGTCGGGCGGGTGTGTCCTCGTTCGGGATGAGCGGCACCAACGCGCACGTGATCCTCGAACAGGCCGAGGAACAGGCCGAGCCGGTGACGGCCCCGACGCCGGAACCCTCGACCGGCTCCGCACGGGTGCCGCTGACCGTGTCGGCGAAGTCGGCAGCGGGTCTTGCCGCGCAGGCGGGCCGGTTGCGGGAGCTGTTCTCCGGTGCGTCGGGACCCGGCCTGGTGGACGTGGGCTGGTCGTTGCTGTCGCGGGCGGGGCTGGAGCAGCGCGCGGTGGTGCTGGCCGCCGACCGGGAGAGCGCGGCCGAGGGCCTGGGCTCGGTGGGTGCCGGTGTGGCGTCGTCGGGTGTGGTGACGGGTGGAGTGGTCCCCGGTGACGTGGTGTTCGTGTTTCCGGGTCAGGGGTCGCAGTGGGTGGGGATGGGGCGGGAGTTGGCGGGTTGGTCGGGGGTGTTCCGGGAGGCGTTGGCGG
>NZ_JBIDCI010000044.1:0-8397 GCF_043204535.1 Streptomyces sp. NPDC047853
GGTGTGGAGTGGTCGCCTTGGGCGGCGAGGCGCCGGTCGTACGCGAGGGTGGCCAGCCAGCCGCCGTCGATGCCGAGACCCACGACCAGGGCGACGCCCCAGTGCATCGAGTCCCCGAGCCACATCACGACCACGGCCAGGGTCAGCACCATGCTGACTGCCGTCATGGCGACCGCCGGGGCGGCGGTCATCGAGCGCTTCTGCATGGTCACTTCCCCTTCCGGATCTCGCGGATGAGCAGGTAGCCGATGCAGCCGCCGACCGTGACCGCGACCGCGACCAGGGCGACCGCGAGGAAAAGGCCGGTCAGGACGCAGGCGCAGGCGGCACCACCGGCCACCCACGCGGCGGCCCGTCCGGCAGAACGGCGGGGAGCCGGGGCGTGGGTCGAGCAGCCGCACGAGCCGTGAGCCGGGGTGGCCGCCTGGGCGGCCTGCATCACGGCGAGGATCTGGGCGAGTTGCGCGGCCTGGGTCTCCGCCTGGCGGACGTCGGCCACGGCCTGGGTCAGGTCGGTGCTCATGCCGACACCTCCCCGGCCTGCGTGGCGACGGACAGGGTGCCGTCCTCGGCCCGGATGACCCGCTTGGCGTCGACCAGGGCCTTGACCGCCTTGCTGACGCTGCCCTTGTTGATGCCGGTCACGTTGGCGACGTCGGCCACCGTGCGCGAGCCCGCAGCGATGGCGGCCGCGACCCGTTCGCGGTTGGTCGGCTGGGCCTTGGGCTGGGGCTGGGCCGGGACCGCAGCCGCAGGCGGCGCCAGGACGAAGTCCTCGTCCTTGACCAGCCGCAGCGGAGCGGGGGCGTGGGTGCCGGCCGTTCCGGCAGACATCTCCCCGCGGCTCCAGATCGGGCGGTCCGGCAGGGCGATCACGTCGGCCGGGCTGAACGCGCGGGTGCGGATCGGGTGCGGCGGAGCCTTGGGGCCGGACCGCAGCAGGGCGACGCCAGGCATCGGCAGCTCGTGCGCGTGCCAGCCCTTCTCGGTCGCGTCGTCACCGAACACGACGCGGGACTCCCCGGACGTGCTCAGCGCCAGCGCGGCCCGGTAGGTGATCTGGGCGCTGATCTGCGGGTCAATGCCTCCCTTGGCGTCCATGGTGGGTTTCTGGGTTGCCCAGATCAGGATGATTTCGGCGGCCCGCGCCATCCGGGCGAGGGTGCCCAGGTTGTCCATGACGCGCTTGTACTCCTTGTCCCGCGCCATGCCGATGACCTCGGCGCCCTCGTCCACAAAGACCGTGATCCGGGGCCGGTCCGGGCTGATCTCGATGGTGTCCCGGCCGCGCGGGATGAGCGCCAGGCGGTCGTGCATCTCTGCGACCAGTTCATCGGTCACGTCCAGGACCTCATCCGCGCTGATGGCTACCCGGGCACGGTGCTGCCAGTTGATCGCCTCCACCCGCTTGGGGTCGATGACGACCAGGCGGTGATCCGGCGCCTCCGAACCCTCCGCGAGCAGAGCCCGCGTCGACCAGCTCTTGCCCGAGCCAGACGTACCAGCGATCAGCATGCGGCGGCCCAGCGGGACCATGACCGACTCACCGGTGACCGTGTCGACGCCCCACGGGGCGCCCGGAGTCCAGCCGGACAGGTCGATGCCGTCGGCCGCCGACCGGGTCCGCAGCGTGATCACGGCGCGGTCGCCATGCGTGCCCGCCTTGATCTCCATGCGGAGGTCCGTCCGGGCCCCGAGCAGCGCCCGGATCTCCTCGTGCTTGGCCTTGAAGGCGGACGGCTTCCACCGGCCATCCAGGCGGACCTGCGTGACCAGCCCGGCCGGGGTGACCTCCACCGGGGCCGGGATCGTGCCGGACAGGCCGCGTTCGTCGGCGTGCTGGGCCCAGTACGACGGGTCGAGCCGCTCGACCAGGCGCCGCTCCTCGGCCGAAAGCCCATCCTCGATCCGGACCGACGCCTTGCGCCGACCCAGCCACAGCGCGCCCGCGTTGGCGACGATGAGCCCGGCCGACAGCGCAGGCGGGAACGCGGCCCAGTCGTGCGACCAGAACGCCCACGAGATGCCGGCCGCAGGCACACCGTGCGCGGCGTGCGCCTGAATCGCCCGCGCCCGGAGCGTCACCGGGTACTGCTTGCGCGCCTCCTGCAGCGCCGCCTTTGCCGACTCGCGCTGAGCGCGGGCCGCCTTGTCCGCCGTGCGAGCCGCCCGACGACCGGCTGACAGCGGGTTCTTGGACGCCGACCGCGCGGCCTGCCGCTGGCTCTTCGCCGTGGCCGCCGTCGACCTCGCTGAGTTGTGCGCCCTCTGCGCGTCCATGAGCCGCTTGAGGTTCTCCGGCGTCCGCAGGGCCATCCTGCGGTCCGCCTCCTCGTCCCACTTGGCCGCGAACGGCACGAACGCCGGGGCGATCTCATCGAGCGTGTTGGTGATCACGGAGCGACCAGAGTTGGTCACGCCGCTGATCTTGGACCAGACTTGCTTCCTGTCCACGAGGATCCCTTCGACTGGTGATCGTGGATAGGGCCGGATCGTCGTTCCCGCGACGGTTCGGCCCGCCTGTTTTGGGTGGGTTGCTCCCTGGGTTGCATGCGCGCCCCCGAGTTGACCCCCACAACCGCCTCTGACCTGCGAGGTTGCGGGTTGCTGCGGTTTTCGGGGAGGGGGCTCTACGCGTGCGCGCGCGAGGGGCCGCTAGTCGATCTCCCGCTTCGACCACGCCCGCGCGGTGTTCGGGGAGACCGCCGTCAGCTCGTTGATCCGGCGGTAGGGAACTTCCATCCGGACCGCCTCCTTGACCAACGGACGCAGCTCCCGGTCCACCTCGTCGAGCTGAGCGAGGAGCTTGATCCGCTTCTGTCCCAACGGCTTGAGCGCCGCCTCTGCTTCGGCCCGGAGTTCGGCCGGTGTCTTCTGCGTCATGTGCTGAGCTTGACACACTCACGCAGCCTCAGCAAGTAGCGCACTCCGAATGGCTGAATGACGTTGATTGGCCAGATCACGTTGCGCTTTTTGCGGTACAACTTTCTCTACTTGATCAAGGCGGCCCGCGAGCGGGCCGCGCGGCCCGGCCCTCGCCCGGGCCGCCGCTCCTGTCTCCGCCCCGCTCCGGCCCGGCCGCCGACCGGCCCGCTCACCCAACGAGGCGGCATCTCGCCGGGGCTTACGCGCGCCTGCTCCGCCGAGTGCGAGCTTCGCCGTTGTGCGCGTGGACACGAGCAGCGGGGAGGGGTGGGGGGCTCGAAGCGCTGAGCGGCCGTCTGAGCGCCTGTGAGCCTCCCGGACCGCCGTACCCCCGCCGTCGCACCAGACGGGCGCGTGAGGCGACCTGACGGCCCGTCTCGGGCTGATGGGGGGCGCCTGCTGCCGCGATGTGGCTAAGCCCGTCGTGGGCGCTCCGCTCAGCGCGGCGCCGTCGTGCCTGAGCATCCGGCCTCCCGTGATCACTGGGGCACCCACCGTAGGGACCGGTACCGACAACGGATCAAGGGGTTTCTGGCCCGTCGTCCTCCGGCCGCCACAGCGGCATGGCCTGTGCCGACCTCAGGGGCCGTCGCCGCCGGGGTGGCAGAGGTGCCGGCGCCTGCCTCGCATCCGGCAGCGCGGGCGACTCCTGGGGGGCCGCAGCGGGCGGGGCGAGCAGGAAGTCGCCTGGGGGCGGAGGCGCCGGAACTTCGGGCTCCACCTGCGGCTTTGCAAAGTCACGTGAGCTTCCGAACCTCTCAGGAAAGTCACGTGACTTTGCTTCGCGCGCCTCCGCCTCTTCAGCCCGGCCTTTCGCGTACGCGTTGAACAGCTTCTTGCGTAGCTTCCTGGCCTCGTGCGCCCGCTGGACGCATCCGCGCTTGCAGTAGGCCCGCGGCTTGGTGCCCCGGCTGGGCGGTACGGGTCCGCCGCACCATGCACACAGCTTCTCGCCGTCGCCGTTCGTGGGTGTCTCTGTGCTCATGGCCCAGGACGGTACGCGGCGGGTGTCATGGCGAGGCGGGTGAGTCGGGCCGGTTGTAGCCGAGCGCGTCTGCGACGCGGCGAACGGTTGATCGCTCCCGGTAGGCGTACTCGCGGTGGCTGCGCTTGCAGTAGTCGCGCTTCCGGCCGGTGCCGCTCTGGATGATCGGTTCGCCGCACCACAGACACAGCCGGTTGCCGTGCTCGTCGGTCGGGATCTCTGCCATGTCCTGCCCAACCGTGGCGGCCCTACTGAGGTTTCTCACCACTGCGCCGCGTCACGAGTCGCCCTCGAGGAGACTGGCCACCACGGCTCGGGCCGCCCCCGAGAACGTGGCGCCGATCGCGGCCAGGGCGCCCTTCTTCGCGAACTCCTTGCGTGGGTCCTGCGGCTGGGGCGCGGGTGCCGGCGCCTGCGGCTGCTGCTGGTCGCGCTGCTCGGTGCTCACGGAAGCCTCCTGGTCGTCGTACTTGGGTAATGGGGCGGGTGTGACGTTCGAGGACGGGCGGGTTAGCCCCGCAACTCCTCCACCCCTTCAAGGCGGGCTCGCGCCGTGGTCAACAGGACCAGGGCACGAAAAAAGGCCCCTGCTGCTGCGCAGGGGCCTTGCTGTTGCTGCGGCATACGACGGCCGGGACGGTTTTTCTCACGCTGCGACGACGAGGACCAGGAGCACGAGCGCACACCTTTGCATTCCGATCCAGCGGCCCCAGCGTGAACGTGTGCACGCTGGCAGCGACTGGCAGCGAGTTGTGGGTCACTGACCCCAGTAACGACCTTGGCCGTCCCCAGCCGCCGCGGCTTTCCGGGGCGACCGGGGACGGTCGTCAGTTCGCGGGCTGGGCAAGCCGGGCGATGTGCCGGGCTGCCCGCTCCTGGGTGGAGTCGGCGTCCTGCTCCTGGTCGTCGTCGTGCTCGTTCTCCCGGCGTCGACGAGCAGCTGCTTCCTCACGGCGGAGCGCGAGCGCGGCGAGCATGTCGGCGTACGCCTCGGCTACCTCCGCGGAGCTGAGCACCACCACGGCGTCGGCGGCGTCGGCCAGGACGAGGACCTCCCGCACGCGTTCGCCCACGGCGGCCGGGTCGGTGTTGCCGTCCTTGCCCTCGGCGGCCTGCGTGGCGGCGAGGTCGAGTGCCCGGCGGGTGACGGCCGTCCAGCCGTCCTCGGTGACCGCGACTCCCGCCCGGAGTTCCCCGTCCTCGGCGTCGGCGCCCAGGAGCAGGTCGAGGTCGTCCGCCTCGGTGTCGCCGCCGTCGATGCCCAGCATCTGGCGCAGGTAGCGAGTCCACTCGATCGCCCGGCGGCCCTTGGTCGCCCGCTCGTACTCGTGCCAGCGAGCCAGGTTCCACTCCAGCGAGCCGACCCCCGCAGCGTCGTCCTCGGTCATGCCGCCGGTCAGGTCCCCAATCCGGCCCAGGAGTTCGAACGGGGTCACGTTCCCGCCCGCTGCCGTCTTCAGGTCGGCGCGGGCGAGCTCCAGTGCCGGCGCCTTGCCGTCCTGGGTCTTGGCGATGTACTCGGCAAGGTCGTTCGCGTCGCGCTCAGTCTCCAGCCGCCTGAAGTCGACGCCGTGCCGATCGTCGGGCGTGAACTGCGGGTTCACCTTGCGCAGGGCGGCGGTCCACACCGCCCGCCAGTGCCCTTCCCACTCCAGCAGCGCGGCCGGGGACGGGGCGAACGTGTCGACCACCCGCTTGTCAGCCCGCTCGCCCTCGGTCCGGCCGCCGACCAGGACGATCGCGTGAATGTGCGGGTGCCAGCCGTTGATCTGCCCGACCGTGACCTCGGTCGCGCGGATCATGCCGACGTACCCGATCCGGTCGCGGATCCCTTCCCGGTCCTGGTGCCGGTCGCCGTCGGTGGCTCGCCGTCCGGCCCAGGTACCGCCAGTGATGAGCCGCTGGTAGGCGCCCGGCCGCCGAGGGGAGTCGGCCGTCTTGCGGGTGCCCTGCAGGGCGTCCATCAGGTCCGCGAGGCGGTCCGTGTGACCGTGCCGGGCGGTGAAGGTGACCAAGTAGGCGGTCCCCCCGAGCTTGATCCACTCGACCACGGCGCGGGTGATCTCCTCGGCCCGACCATGCCGGATGGTCGCGGCGCAGACGGGGCAGAGCCAGATCCGCCCGCACCGCATCAAGCCCAGGACCACGGACGTTCCGGCCGCCGTCTGCGCGACGATCACCCCGGACGCGGGGTCCATCAGCGCCCGGCCGCAGCCCTTGCACGCGGCGTCCCCGGTGATCCGCCACAGCGTCCGGCGGCGGGAGTACCGGGCGGCCTTCCGCAGGCGTGCGGCGTCGCTGCGGTCCTGTTCTGAGGGGCGCTGCGCCCCCTCAGACTTCCCCGCATCCCCCGTCCGCGTTTCCGCAGGTCGGAGGGGTGCGGGAAACTCTGTTGTTTCTTTCCCAAGGCGACCGGATTTGCCGGTCGACCCGCCGTTGCGCGCTTCCCGTTCGATCTTGGCAATGGCTCGACGAGCCGCGCTACGGCACGACTCGGAGCAGTAGATCTTGGGGCGTTTGCCCTGTGTGTGGGCAATTGGGGTGCCGCAGTGGCAACGCGGGCCGGAGGCCAGATGTGGCGATGCTGCTGCATCGCTCCGTACTCTTGGCACTGAGCAACGTTCCTGTTCTCGCCGTGGGTAAGCGGCGCGAGATCCGGGAGCGGACGGCCCAGGGATTAGGCCCCCTGGGCCGTTGCTCTTGGTCTGGGTGTTGATCCTGGCACCGATTGGCCGGGAGGTTCCCCCGGCTCGCCCGATGCCCCTTGGGGCTGGTGTGACTTGGAGGGCCGAAGGAAGCCCCGCCGGTGATCCGGCGGGGCTTTGACGTGCGGTCAGCCGTTCAGGTCGTCAGCGATCTCGCGGAGGTCCCGGGCGCGGACCTCGGCCCGGCTCAGCTCCTCGTCACGGGTGCGGGGCGCGCTGGTCATCCACGCGAACGGACGGGTGCCATCGGCCGCCTTGAAGACGCGGATCGCGGCGCCGTCCGGCGCGTCCGGCAGGGGGTAGACCCGGCCGTCGTCCAGCGAGGCGAGGAGTCGGGCGGCGTGGTGCTCGCAGCCCTTCGCTCCGGCGTTGTGCCGGTCGAGGACGGTCACGACGGGCGGGCCGTCGCACGGGGTCGGGTCCTCGGGGTGGGCTGCGGGACAACGGTCTGTGGTCATCGGTCGGTGCCCTCCTGGCCGTTCAGGTCGTAGTCGGGGAACTCCTGGCGGACGAGCGCCACCAGCTCGTGCTGGGGGCGGCCCAGGAGTCCGGCGGCGGCCATCCTGGCGTTCGCCTCGTTCGCGGCGTTCTGCAGCGTCTCCAGGGCGCTGGGGTGGAACGGGTCGGCGGCCACGGCCTTCGTGGTCTGGTGGAGCCGGTAGAAAGCCTGGACGGCCTCTCGGGTTGTCGCGTCCATGTGGTCCCCCTCGAACAGTCGGTTCTGTCTGCGTCTGCGTATCAGTCTGACACGCTCGTATCAGTCTGCGCAAGGGGGCCGGGGGGTTGTGTTCCCCCCGGCCCTCTCGGGTCAGGCGGCGGTGCTGAGTCGGGCGGCGAGCTGGGCGGCGGCGGCGAGGATCACGCGCACCTCGGCCTCAGCCGTGGTCGGGAGCTGGGCCGGTGCGGGTGCCGGCGCCTGGGGCGGAGTCGGGGCCGGGGCCGGTCGGCGGCGAAGGGCGACCGCCAGGGCGACCACGCTGCCCGCGACGCACAGCAGGTACAGGGCGAGGGCGATCACGCGGCTTCTCCCTTCTGGCCGCTGACGCGCCGCCAGGACGCCCGGAGACGGGTCTCCCCGGCGGAGTGTCCGGCCCCGCGGAACCGGTCGGCCATCTCGCGGTACGTGAGCGGCGGAACCTCACCGTGCCGAAGATCAGACACGATCCGGTCCAACTCCTCGTCCGTGAGCGCGGGGGCGGCCTCGATGGCCGGGACGGGCTCCGTGGGTCCCCAGACAGGGAGCCGCCATGACGGCTGTGACGCGGGTGTGACGCGCTCTGTGACGCAGGTCAGAGCCCGTGCAGTGCCGTCGCCCTGGCGGGCCGCCTCCAGCACCGACCAGGCCCCGGAGAGGGACTCGGCTGTCTTGGCCTGGACGCGTGCGACGCGTGCCCCGGCCTCCGTCACGGCCGTCAACCGGGTCTCCTCGGTGGCCGCTTCCGCCCGGAGCTGAGCGCGGGCAACGGCCGCTTGGTCGCGGGCCTCCTGCTGGATGCCACGGATCTGCTCCAGCGCGTCCGGGGTGAGCGCGGTCCGCTCCCACAGCCCGTGCACCAACCACAGGGCCTTGGCCGCGAGGGGGAGCCAGGCGACCGCGAGCCAGGGACCGGGGGAGTCCTCCCCGAACGCGTGGGCGACCAGGACGCCGGTCGCCACGGCGCCGAAGACCCAACCGACCACCGTCACGGGTGTGGAGTGGTCGCCTTGGGCGGCGAGGCGCCGGTCGTACGCGAGGGTGGCCAGCCAGCCGCCGTCGATGCCGAGACCCACGACCAGGGCGAC
>NZ_JBIDCI010000045.1:0-5139 GCF_043204535.1 Streptomyces sp. NPDC047853
ACCAGCCCCAACACCTCATCCAGCACCTCCGCGAACACCCCACCCCCCGCATACAACTCACGCGCCATACCCACCCACTGCGCCCCCTGACCCGAGAACAACACCCCCACCCCGCGACCTCGCACAGCAGAACCACGCACCACACCATCGACAGACCCCTCACGTGCCCCGGCAGCCACTACCTCCAGCCCCGCCAGCAACTCCTCACGGCCGCGCCCCACCACCACCGCACGCTCACCGAACACCGCACGCGACCCCACCAACGAAGCCGCCACATCCACCGGCTCAGCACCCACCCGCTCCACGAACTCCCGCAACCGCACCGCCTGTGCCCGCAACGCCCCCTCCGACCGCGCGGAAAGCACCCACGAAAGCGGGCCGGCCACCGATCCGTGCCGGTCGGGTCGAAGGCCGTCCGCGTCCTCGTCCTCCGCCGCCTCGACCGGTGCCTCTTCGAGGACGACATGGGCGTTGGTCCCGCTCACACCAAAGGCCGACACGGCGGCGCGCCGCACCCGACCCGACTCCGACGCCGACGGCCAGGACCGGGCCTCGGTCAACAGCTCCACCGCACCCGACGACCACTCCACCTTCGACGACGGAGCATCCACATGCAGCGTCCGCGGCAACGACCCGTGCCGCATCGCCTGCACCACCTTGATCACACCACCCACACCCGCAGCCGCCTGCGCATGCCCGACGTTCGACTTCAACGACCCCAACCACAGAGGATCGCCCTGGCGGTCACGCCCGTACGTCGCCAACAACGCACCCGCCTCGATCGGATCACCGAGCGGGGTGCCGGTGCCGTGCGCTTCGACCGCGTCCACATCGGCGGGCGACAGCCCCGCGTCCGCCAGCGCGTCTCGGATCACCCGCTGCTGGGCGGGCCCGCTGGGCGCGGTGAGGCCGTTGCTCGCACCGTCCTGATTGACCGCACTGCCCCGCACCACCGCCAACACCCGATGACCACGACGGCGGGCATCCGACAGCCGCTCCACCAGCAGCACACCCACACCCTCAGCCCACGCCGTCCCGTCCGCCCCCTCCGCGAACGCCTTGCACCGACCGTCCGCCGCCAGCCCCCGCTGCCGCGAGAACTCCACGAACACCGTCGGCGTCGCCATCACCGTCACCCCACCGGCCAACGCCAGATCACACTCACCCCGCCGCAACGACTGCACCGCCAGATGCAACGCCACCAACGACGACGAACACGCCGTGTCCACCGTCAACGCCGGCCCCTCCAACCCCAACGCGTAGGCAACCCGCCCGGACGCGATGCTGCCGGCGCTGCCGTTCACGAGGTAGCCCTCGTACTCCGGCGGGGCCGAGTCGAACTGCGACCCGTAGTCGTCGTACATCACGCCGGTGAAGACGCCGGTACGGCTGCCGCGCAGCGACGCGGGGACGATCCCGGCCCGCTCCAACGCCTCCCACGACGTCTCCAGCAGCAACCGCTGCTGCGGATCCATCGCCGCCGCCTCCCTCGGCGAGACACCGAAGAACTCCGCGTCGAACTCCGCCGCCGAGTGCAGGAACCCGCCCTCCCGCACGTAACTGCGCCCCAGCGCCTCGGGGTCGGGGTCGTACAGCCCCTCGGCGTCCCAGCCACGGTCGACGGGAAAGGGGGAGATCGCGTCCGTACCGGCCGCCACCAGGTCCCACAGCTCCTCCGGCGACGCCACAGCACCCGGGTAGCGGCAGGCCATGCCGACGATCGCGATCGGCTCTCGGCTCGCCGACTCGACCTCTGCCAGGCGGGACTTGGTCTTGTGCAGTTCGGCGGTGGCACGCTTCAGGTAACTGCGGATCTTGTCGTTCTCGGCGCTCATTGCTGCCACCAACTCCTCGGCATGCGGTCGGTCCACGGTGTGGTCACAGCTGCTCGTCCAGGAAAGCGAAGATCTCGTCGTCGGTCGCCTCGTCGAGCCGGTCCGTCACGGTCGCTCCCGCGCCGTCGGCGTCGCCGGGTGCGGCGGTGCGACCGCGGGGGGCGGTGCCGTTCCGCCCAGGGGTGTCGAGCACGGACAGCAGTCCGACGAGCCGCTCCCGTACCTCGGCGCGGCGGGCGTCGTCCGCATCCAGCAGGGCGACCGCCCGCGTGAGGTCGCCGATCCCCGCCAGCGCCGCGTCCGCGGGCGGGGCTCCGGCCGGACGGGGCAGCTCCCCGTCGATGTGCTCCGCCATGGCCTTCGGCGTGGGGTGGTCGAAGGACAGCGTGGTCGGCAGCCGCAGGCCGACCAGCCGGCTGAGCCGGTTGCGCAGCTCCACCGCCGCCAGGGAGTCGACGCCGATCTCCCGGAAGGGTCGTTCGGGCTCGATCTCGGCTGCCGACGCGTACCCGAGGACCTCGGCGACCTGTTCGGCGACGAGGTCCAGGACGGCCGCGGACCGCTCAGCCGGGTCGAGCGCCACCATCTCCGCGATACGTCCGGCACCGGGGTCGGCCTCCTTGCCGTGCCGATCGGCCGCCGCGGGGGCGCCGGTTGCGGCGTGGCGGCGCGGGGCGGCGGGCAGCAGGCCGCGCAGCAGGGGGGACATCGTGGCCGCGCCGCGCTCCTTCGCCGTGCGGCGCAGGGCTGCCCGGTCGAGGAGGAGGGGGACGAGGACGGCGGGTCCCTCCCGGTGGCCGGTCAGCGCCAGGTCGAGCAGTTCGAGCCCCTGCTCCGGGGATATCGCGGCGATGCCGTCCCGGCGCAGTACGCGCAGGGCCAGGTCGTCGAGGCCCCCCGCCATGCCGGTCTGCTCGTCCCACAGGCCCCATGCCAGGGACACAGCGGGCAGTCCGGCCGCCCGTCGGGCTTCCGCGAACGCGTCGAGTACCGCGTTGGCGGCGGCGTAGGAGCCCTGCCCGGGGCGGCCCAGGAGCCCGGCGGCGGCAGAGAACAGGACGAACGCGCGCAGCGGACGGTCGAGAGTCGCCTCGTGGAGGTTCCGCACGGCGTCGGCCTTGGGCCGCAGCACGGTGTCGAGCCGCTGCCGGGTCAGGCCGGTCAGGGCGCCGTCGTCCAGCACGCCCGCGGTGTGCACCACACCGGTCAGCGGGTGTTCCGGCGCCACCTCGGCGACGGCCTTCCGTAAAGCCTCACTGTCGGTGAGGTCGCAGGCCAGGAAGGTGGCCGTGACACCGAGGCCGGTGAGTTCCCGTTCCAGTGGGCCGGCCTCCGGGGCGTCCGGTCCACGCCTGCTGACCAGGAGCATGTGGCGTACGCCGTACCGACGTGCCAGGTGCGGAGCGACGCGCCGTCCCAGGGCGCCGGTGCAGCCGGTGATCAGTACGGTGCCCTCCGGGTCGAACACGGAGTCCGTGGCGGGGCCGTCGGGACCGGGCGCGGTGGCCGGTGCCTCCGTCGCTGCCGGGGCCGCTGCCGGCGCCGGAGCGGTCGTCGCCGTCGGCGGGGCCATCGGGACGAGGGCCGGTGCAAGCAGCTCGCCTGCCCGCAGGGCGAGTTGCGGCTCGTACGATGCCAGGGCTCGCGGCAGCGCCGTACGGGACTCGGGCGAATCGTCCATGTCGAGGAGGGTGAAGCGGTCCGGGTACTCGGACTGCGCGGAGCGGAGCAGCCCCCACAGGGCCGCGCCCGCCAGGTCCGGCACCTCACCGGGACCGGCCGCCACCGCCCCCCGGGTCAGGACGATCAACCGGGAGTCCGCCAGCCGTTCGTCCTCGACCCACTCCCGGACCAGGGCCAGGCCGCGCCCGAGGGCGACACGTACGGGGTCGTCGTCCCAGCCGTCACCCCTACGGGCGGGAGCACCCTCGTCCGGCGGCACCACGGGTATCTCGTCGAGCGGGGTGTCCACCGGCGACACGACCACCAACCCGGGCACGGGGGTCCCCGCCGCCACAGACGTGCGCAGGGCGGTGAGGTCCGCGTGGGCGGCGGGCTCCGCGACCGTCTCGGCCGTGGCAGCCCCGAGCACGGTCCAGCCCTGGGCGCCGGAGACCTCGATCGCATACGGAAGCGGCTGCCAGTCGACGCGGTACAGCGGTTCCGGCGTCTCCTCCTTCCCCAGGGCCACCGGGCGCAGCAGCAGCGCACCGAGGGTGAGGACGGGGCCGCCCGTCGGATCGGCGGCCTGTACGGAGAAGGCGGATGCGGTGCCGCCGACCTCGGGTGCCAGCCTGACGCGGAGCGTCTCGGCTCCGGTGGCGTGGAGCGCGATGTCCTGCCAGGAGAAGGGCGCCAACGTGGTGCCGCCGGTGTCGGGCAGCAGCCCGCCGGCGCGCCACGGGTGGAGGGCGGCGTCGAAGAGGGCCGGATGGATGCCGAAACCGTCACCGGTCGCGCCCGCGCCCCCCGCGGGCCGCCGCACCTCGGCGAAGAGTTCGTCGCCGAGACGCCACACGCCGGACAGCGCGGTGAAGGCCGGGCCGTAGCCGTAGCCGTCCGCGGCGAACCCGTCGTACAGCTCCTCGACGTCGATCGGTTCGGCACCCGCCGGTGGCCAGGCCCCGGCAGCCCAGGCCATGTCGGCTGCGGCCGGCTCCGCGGAGGAGAGCACGCCTTCCGCGTGCCTGGTCCACTCCGGTTCCTCACCGTCCCGTCCGGCGCCCTCCGGGCGTGCGGCAACGGCCACGGCACGCCGTCCCTGCTCGTCGGCCGCCTCGACCAGCACCTGGACGTGCAGTCCGCCGCGCTCGGGGAGGAGCAGGGGCGCGTGGAGCGTCAGTTCCTCGACCCCTCCGCCGCCCACCTCTTCGACAGCCCGCAGCAGCAGGTCGGCGATCGCCGTGCCGGGCAACAGCACCGTGCCGGAAATGGCGTGGTCGGCCAACCACGGGTGGGCGGAGAGTGACACCCTGCCGGTGAGGAGCAGCGCGCCGGAACCGGCTATCGGCGTGGCACCGCTGAGGAAGGGATGGTCCTTCCACTCCAGGCCGAAGCGCGCGGCTGCCGAGGTGCCGGTCGAACCGGTCGCCGAACCGGTCGCCCAGTAGCGGGTGTGTTGAAAGGGGTAGGTGGGGAGGTCGATGCGTCGGCCATCACCGCTGCCCGTGTGCAGGGCGCTCACGTCCAGGTCGGCGTCGCGGGTGAAGACCGTCGCCACCGCCGCCTCGAACACCTCCCGCTCCGGACGACCCCGACGCATCACCGGCACCACCACCACATCGTCACCGGTCTCGTCGAGGCA
>NZ_JBIDCI010000046.1:0-4469 GCF_043204535.1 Streptomyces sp. NPDC047853
GCAGTCGGTGTATGCGGCGGCCAATGCGCATCTGGATGCGTTGGCGGAGCGGCGTCGTGCGCGGGGGCGGGTCGCGACGTCCGTGGCCTGGGGCCTGTGGGGCGGCGACGGCATGGGAGCGGACGACGGCGTCAGGGAGTTCTACGCCGAGCGCGGCCTCGCCCCGATGCGGCCCGAGGCGGGCATCGAGGCACTGCACACGGCACTGAACCAGGACGACACCTGCGTCACGGTCGCCGACATCGACTGGGAGCACTTCGTCACCGGGTTCACCGCCTACCGGCCCAGCCCCCTGATCTCCGAGATCCCCCAGGTCCGCGCGGTGCGCGCCCCCGAGCCCACCGTGGACGCGTCGGACGGACTGCGCCGGCGCGTCGAAGCCGCCCTCACCCCGCGCGAGCGCACCAAGGTCCTGGTCGACCTGGTCCGTACGGTGGCGGCCGAGGTGCTGGGCCACGACGGGATCGACGGCATCGGCCACGCCGTTGCCTTCAAGGAACTCGGTTTCGACTCGCTGGCCGCGGTGCGGATGCGCGGCCGGCTCGCCGAGGCGACCGGCCTCGTGCTGCCGGCGACGGTCATCTTCGACCACCCCACCGTCGACCGGCTCGGCGGCGCGCTGCTGGAGCGGCTGTCCGCGGGCGCCCCCGCACCGGGCGGCGCGCCGGATCCCGTCGGCGGAGGCCCCGCGACCCCGCCGCCCGCACCGGAGCCGGCCGTCCATGACACCGACGCCCACGAGGCCGACATCGACGCACTCGACGCGGACGCCCTGATCCGGCTGGCCACGGGAGCCGCAGGAGCCCCCGAACCGGCCGACGACGGGCCCGACCCGGCAGGGCCCGACCCCGACGGAGCACCGGAGCAGTAGCGCGCCCCCCACCGGCGCCGACCGGCATCACGCCCCGCCGCCGCCGCCCTCTCCCCAGCGAGCAGACGAGGAAGCCGAAGATGTCACCGTCCATGGACGAAGTGCTGGGTGCGCTGCGCACCTCCGTCAAGGAGACCGAGCGGCTGCGCCGGCAACACCGGGAGCTCCGGGCCGCCGCGCACGAACCGGTCGCCGTCGTGGGCATGGCCTGCCGCTACCCCGGTGGCGTGAGCAGCCCCGACGACCTGTGGCGGCTCGCCGCGGACGGTGTGGACGCGATCACCCGCTTCCCGGCCGACCGCGGCTGGGACGAGGACGCCGTCTACTCACCCGACCCCGACACGCCCGGCACGACGTACTGCCGCGAAGGCGGCTTCCTCACCGGTGCAGGGGACTTCGACGCGGCCTTCTTCGGCGTCTCGCCGAACGAGGCACTGGTGATGGATCCGCAGCAGCGGTTGCTGCTGGAGACGTCGTGGGAGGCGGTGGAGCGGGCCGGGATCGTCCCCGCGTCGCTGCGCGGCAGCCGCACCGGTGTCTTCGTCGGAGCCGCGCACACGGGATACGTCACCGACACCGCGCGGGCGCCCGAGGGCACCGAGGGCTATCTGCTGACGGGCAACGCCGACGCCGTGCTGTCCGGCCGGATCGC
Source organism: Streptomyces sp. NPDC047853 (assembly GCF_043204535.1). Classification (NCBI taxonomy): domain Bacteria; kingdom Bacillati; phylum Actinomycetota; class Actinomycetes; order Kitasatosporales; family Streptomycetaceae; genus Streptomyces; species Streptomyces sp. NPDC047853. The sequence goes on from NZ_JBIDCI010000046.1 coordinate 1,524, forward strand.
CTACACCCTGGGACTGGAGGGGCCCGCGCTGACCGTCGGGACGGCGTGCTCGTCGTCGTTGGTGGCGTTGCACCTGGCGGTGCAGTCGTTGCGGCGGGGCGAGTGCGACATGGCGCTGGCCGGCGGGGTCGCGGTCATGCCCGACCCGACGGTGTTCGTGGAGTTCTCGCGGCAGCGGGGGCTGGCGGCGGACGGGCGGTGCAAGGCGTTCGCGGAGGGGGCGGACGGGACGGCGTGGGCCGAGGGTGTGGGTGTGCTGCTGGTCGAGCGGCTCTCGGATGCCCGCCGTCGTGGTCATCGGGTGTTGGCGGTGGTGCGGGGCAGTGCGGTCAATCAGGATGGTGCGAGCAACGGCCTCACCGCGCCCAGCGGGCCCGCCCAGCAGCGGGTGATCCGTGACGCGCTGGGCGACGCGGGGCTGACGCCCGCCGACGTGGACGCGGTCGAGGCGCACGGTACGGGGACGGCGTTGGGTGATCCGATCGAGGCGGGTGCGTTGTTGGCGACGTACGGGCGTGATCGCCGGGGCGGGGATCCGTTGTGGTTGGGGTCGTTGAAGTCGAACATCGGGCATGCGCAGGCGGCTGCGGGTGTGGGTGGTGTGATCAAGGTGGTGCAGGCGATGCGGCACGGGTCGTTGCCGCGGACGCTGCATGTGGATGCTCCGTCGTCGAAGGTGGAGTGGTCGTCGGGTGCGGTGGAGCTGTTGACCGAGGCCCGGCCCTGGCCGTCGGAGTCGGTGTCGGGTCGGGTGCGGCGCGCCGCCGTGTCGGCCTTTGGTGTGAGCGGGACCAACGCCCATGTCGTCCTCGAAGAGGCACCGATCCAGGCGCCGGAGAAGGCCGAGGCCGGGGACGGCCCCGCACTCGAACGACCCGGCACGGTCACCGGCCCGCTCCCCTGGGTGTTCTCGGCACGCTCGCGGGAGGCGCTGCGCGGCCAGGCCGGACGGCTCGCCGACCTCGCCCGCCGGGGACACACGGAGGGCACCGACGACGGCTTCGCCCCCGCGGCCGACGTCGGATACTCCCTGGCCACCACCAGGGAGACCCTGGAACACCGGGCGGTGGCGCTGGTGCACGAGCCCCGGGCGGTCGGGGAGGACCTCGCCGCGCTGGCCGCCGGCCGCACGCCGGAAACCGTGGTCACGGGTGTCGCGCGTCGTGGCCGTGGGATCGCCTTCCTCTGCTCGGGGCAGGGCGCCCAGCGGCTCGGCGCAGGTCGGGAACTGTGCGAGAGGTTCCCCGTCTTCGCCGACGCCCTCGCCCGGATCGCGGCGGCGTTCGACGCCCACCTCGAACGCCCGCTCCTGTCGGTGCTGTTCGCCGAGCCCGCCACCCCGGACGCCGCCCTGCTCGACCGCACCGACTACACCCAGCCGGCCCTCTTCGCGGTGGAGAGCGCGCTCTTCCGGCTCCTGGAGAGCTGGGGCCTGGTCCCGGACGTCCTCGTGGGCCACTCCATCGGCGGACTGGTGGCGGCTCACGCGGCGGGAGTCTTCTCGGCGGCCGACGCGGCCCGGCTGGTCTCCGCACGCGGCCGGCTGATGCGGGCCCTGCCCGAGGGCGGCGCGATGGCCGCCGTGCAGGCCACCGAGGCCGAGGCCGCCGCGCTGGGGCCCGTCGTCGCCGGCGGCGCGGTCGTCGCCGCGGTCAACGGACCGCAGGCCCTCGTCCTCTCCGGGGACGAAGCGGCCGTACGGGCGGCGGCCGGTGAACTGGCGGCCCGCGGACGCCGTACCAAGCGCCTGAGGGTGAGCCACGCCTTCCACTCACCCCACATGGACGCCATGCTCGCCGACTTCCGCGCGGTCGCGGAAACGGTCGACTACCACGCCCCCCGCGTGCCGGTCGTCTCCGAGGTGACCGGCGCCCTCGCCGACGCCGCGCTGCTGACGGACCCCGGCTACTGGACCCGCCAGGTGCGGCAGCCGGTGCGCTTCGCCGACGCCGTGCGCGCCGCGAGCGCCCGGGACGCCGCGACCTTCATCGAGCTGGGCCCCGACGCCGTCCTGTGCGGCATGGCGGAGGAGTCCCTGGCTGCGGAGGCCGACGCCGTGTTCGCCCCCGCGCTGCGCCGCGGGCGGCCGGAGGCCGACACCGTGCTGCGGGCCGCCGCGAGCGCCTACGTCCGGGGCGCGGACCTGGACTGGGCCGCGCTCTACGAGGGCACCGGGGCCCGGCACACCGACCTGCCCACCTACGCCTTCCAGCACAGCCGTTACTGGCTCGCCCCCACCGCGACCACGGACGCCACCGCCGCGACCGCCTCCTCCGCCCGTCCCGTGCCGGAAGCCGAGCGGGACGAGGCGCTGTGGGACGCCGTGCACGCCGGTGACGCCGCCTCGACCGCGGCGCGACTGGGCGCCGGCGACGCCGGCATCGAACACGAACTGCGCGCCGTACTACCGCACTTGGCCGCCTGGCACGACCGGCACCGCACGGCCGCGCGGACCGCGGGACTGCGCTACCGCGTCACCTGGCAGGCGATCGAGGCAGACGCTGTCAGGTTCAGCACCTCGGATCGCTGGCTGATGGTCGAGCATGGGCAGCGCACGGACTCCGCGGACGCCGCGGAGCGGGCCCTGCGCGCGGCCGGCGCGGAGGTCACCCGCCTGGTGTGGCCGCTGGAACAGGACGCCGGATCGCCGCGGACGGACACCCCGGACCGCGGCGCCCTGGCGGCACGGCTGACCGGGCTCGCGCGGAGCCCGGAGGGCCTGGCCGGAGTACTGCTCCTCCACGACTCCGGCGGGGCCGCGGTCACCGGCCACCCCGGGCTGGACCAGGGAACGGCGGCGGTGCTGCTGACGATCCAGGCCCTGACCGACGCCGCGCTGGAGGCACCACTGTGGGTGGTGACTCGGGGTGCGGTGGCGGTGGGGTCGGGTGAGGTGCCGTGTGCGGTGGGTGCGCGGGTGTGGGGGCTTGGTCGGGTGGCTGCTTT
>NZ_JBIDCI010000047.1:0-2848 GCF_043204535.1 Streptomyces sp. NPDC047853
CGCACGGTTTTCATTCGGTGTTGATGGAGCCGGTGTTGGGGGAGTTCCGGCGGGTGGTGGAGTCGCTGGAGTTCGGGCCGGTACGCGCCGGCGTCGCGGTGGTGTCGGGGCTGACGGGTGGGGTGGTCGGTGGCGGGGAGTTGGGGGATGCGGAGTACTGGGTGCGGCATGCGCGTGAGGCGGTGCGGTTCGCGGATGGTGTGGGGGTGGTGCGGGGTCTGGGTGTCTCCACGCTGGTGGAGGTGGGTCCGCATGCGGTGCTGACCGGGATGGCGGGGGAGTGCCTCGACGAGACCGGTGACGATGTGGTGGTGGTGCCGGTGATGCGGCGGGGTCGTCCGGAGCGGGAGGTGTTCGAGGCGGCGGTGGCGACGGTTGTCACCCGCGACGCCGACCTCGACGTGAACGCCCTGCACACGGGCAGTGGTGGCCGGCGCATCGACCTCCCCACCTACCCCTTCCAGCGCCGTACGCACTGGTCGCCTGCACTGAGCCGAGCCGGCACGGTCGACACCGGGCCGGGTGTGACCACCACCGGTGCAGTGAGCCGCGCGGTGTCACCGGAGCCGGAATCGGAGCGGGAACCGGAGCTGGAGTCGGAGTCGGAGTCGGAGCCGATGTCCTCCGAGGAGGCCGTGCGCCTGGTCCGCGAGAGCACCGCGGCCGTCCTGGGCCATGACGACCCCGGCGAGATCGCGCTCGACCGCACCTTCACCTCCCAGGGCTTGGACTCGGTGACCGCCGTCGAGCTGCGCGACCTGCTGAAGCGTGCCACCGGGCGCCCCCTCGCCACCACGCTCGTCTACAACCTGCCCACCCCGCGTGCCGTGGCCGAGCACCTTGTGGAGGACGGACGCGGCCCGCGTAACTCGGGTGACGATGAGCCGGGGGTGCCTTCCCAGGCCGTGACCGGGGCGCCCGACGCCCCGAGCGGTACCCGGGACGACGACCCGATCGCCATCGTCGGTGTGGGCTGCCGTCTCCCCGGCGGCGTCGACTCGCGCGCCGCCCTCTGGGAGCTGCTGGAGTCCGGCGCCGACGCGATCTCGTCCTTCCCCGTCGACCGCGGCTGGGACCTCGACGGGCTGTACGACCCCGAGCCGGGGACCCCGGGCAGGACCTATGTGCGGGAGGGCGGGTTCCTGCACGCGGCGGCCGAGTTCGACGCGGAGTTCTTCGGCATCTCGCCGCGCGAGGCCACGGCCATGGACCCGCAGCAGCGGCTGCTGCTGGAAACGTCGTGGGAGGCCCTCGAAGACGCCGGAGTGCTCCCCGGGTCACTGCGCGGCGGCGACGCCGGAGTGTTCATCGGCGCCACCGCACCGGAGTACGGGCCGAGGCTCCACGAGGGAGCGGACGGATACGAGGGGTACCTGCTCACCGGAACCACGGCGAGCGTGGCCTCCGGCCGGATCGCCTACACCCTCGGCACGGGCGGACCGGCGCTCACCGTCGACACGGCGTGCTCCTCGTCCCTGGTGGCGCTGCACCTGGCCGTGCAGGCGCTGCGCCGCGGCGAGTGCGGGCTGGCCCTGGCGGGCGGCGTCACGGTGATGTCGGGGCCCGGCATGTTCGTCGAGTTCTCGCGGCAGCGCGGGCTCGCCGCCGACGGCCGCTGCATGCCCTTCTCCGCCGATGCCGACGGTACGGCCTGGTCCGAGGGTGTCGCCGTCCTGGCACTGGAGCGGCTTTCCGACGCCCGGCGCGCGGGTCACCGGGTGCTGGCGGTGGTGCGCGGCAGCGCGGTCAACCAGGACGGTGCCAGCAACGGCCTGACCGCCCCCAACGGCTCCGCGCAGGAGGGCGTCATCCGAGCGGCCCTGGCCGACGCCGGCCTCGCGCCGGGTGACGTGGACGTGGTGGAGGCGCACGGTACGGGTACGGAGCTGGGCGATCCGATCGAGGGGGGTGCCCTGCTGGCCACGTACGGGCGTGAGCGCGCGGGTGATCCCCTGTGGCTGGGGTCGCTGAAGTCCAACGTCGGGCACACCCAGGCCGCCGCTGGCGCCGCAGGGGTCATCAAGATGCTGCTGGCCCTGGAACACGGCACGCTGCCGCGGACACTGCACGCGGACCGGCCCAGCACACACGTCGACTGGTCGTCGGGCACGGTCGCCCTGCTGGCCGAGGCGCGCCGGTGGTCCCGTCGGCCGGACCGCCCGCGCCGTGCGGCCGTGTCCTCCTTCGGGATCAGCGGGACGAACGCGCATCTGATCATCGAGGAGGCACCGGACTGGGGCGAGGCCGGGGCCGGTGATGTTCCTGACCACAGCACAGGGGACACGCCCGTTCCGTCGCCGTTGGTGCTTTCCGCGCGGTCGGAGGGGGCGTTGCGGGCGCAGGCGGCGCGGTTGCGTGAGCTGGTGGGGCGGTCGGGTGTGGATCTGCGGGATGTGGCTTTCTCGCTGGTCTCGACGCGGACGCTTTTCGAGCGTCGTGCTGTGGTGGCGTGTGGTGGGCGCGATGAGGTGGTTGCTGCTCTGGATGGCCTGGCGGGTGGCGCTGTGTCTGCGGGTGTGTGGACGGGGTTGGCTGTGCCGGGTGGGGTGGGGGTGTTGTTTTCGGGTCAGGGGGCGCAGTGGGTGGGTATGGCGCGTGAGTTGTATGCGGGGGGTGGGGTGTTCGCGGAGGTGCTGGATGAGGTGTTGGGGCTGGTGGGGGAGGTGGGTGGCTGGTCTTTGCGGGAGGTGATGTTCGGCGACGGTGATGTGGGTGCTGGTTCTGAGTCGGATGTCGGTGGGTTGTTGTCGCGGACGGAGTTTGCTCAGCCTGCGTTGTTTGCGGTGGAGGTGGCGTTGTTTCGGGCGTTGGAGGCTCGGGGGGTTGGGGTGTCGGTGGTGTTGGGTCA
>NZ_JBIDCI010000048.1:0-2639 GCF_043204535.1 Streptomyces sp. NPDC047853
GAGACCGGTGACGATGTGGTGGTGGTGCCGGTGATGCGTCGGGGTCGTCCGGAGCGGGAGGTGTTCGAGGCGGCGGTGGCGACGGTCTTCACCCGGGACGCCGACCTGGACGTGAGCGCCCTGCACACGGGCAGTGGTGGTGGCCGGCGCATCGGCCTCCCCACCTACCCCTTCCAGCGCGACCGCTACTGGCTGGACCCCACTCGCACCACCGCGACCGATACCGAGGCCGCCGGTCAGTCGACGGACGGGCTCCGCTACCGCGTCACCTGGCAGCCGGCCGTCTCCGACCGCGGCAGCCCCCGGCCTGCCGGCCGAGTGCTGCTCCTGGCACCGGACGAGGACACGGCCGACTCCGGACTCGCCACCGCGCTCTCCCGTGAGCTGACCGTGCGGGGGGCCGAGGTCCACGCCGTCGTCGTGCCGGTCGGTACCGGCCGGAAGGCAGCCGCTGACCTGCTGCGGGCCGCCGGTGACCATGCCGCACGCAGCACGCGAGTCCTGTGGCTCGCCCCGTCCGAGCCGGACACGGCCGATGCCGTCGCCCTCGTCCAGGCCCTGGGCGAGGCGGGACCCGACGCCCCGCTCTGGGTCACCACCCGTGAGGCGGTGGCCGTGCGGTCGGACGAGATCCCCTCGGTCGGGGGCGCTCAGCTCTGGGGGTTGGGACAGGTCGCCGCCCTCGAACTGGGTTCTCGCTGGGGCGGCTTGGCCGACCTGCCGGGGAGTGTGTCGTCCGCGGTGCTCCGTACGTTCGTCGGGACGCTGCTCGCGGGGGAGGAGAACAACCAGTTCGCGGTACGGCCGTCGGGTGTCCATGTCCGCCGTGTGGTTCCTGCGTCTGGCCCCGTCCCTGTCCCCGGCTCCCTCCCCTTGACGGACGGCCGATGGTCCTCCGGCACCGTACTGATCACCGGGGGCACCGGTGCCCTGGGCGCGCAGGTCGCCCGTAGGCTGGCCCGGTCGGGCGCCGCGCACCTGCTCCTGGTGGCCCGGCGCGGCGCGGACGGCGCCGGGGTGCGTGGACTCGTCGAGGAGCTGACGACGCTCGGTTCCGAAGTGACCGTCGAGGCCTGCGACGTCGCCGACCGGGACGCACTGGCCGCGTTGCTCGCGGGCATCCCCGAAGAACGGCCCCTCACCGCCGTACTGCATGCGGCCGGCGTGCTCGACGACGGTGTGCTCGACTCACTCACCCCCGACCGGGTGGACGCCGTACTGCGGGCCAAGGTCACCGCGGCCCGCCACCTGGACGAGCTGACCGCGGACCTTCCGTTGGACGCCTTCGTGCTGTTCTCCTCCATCGTCGGCGTGTGGGGCAACGGGGGCCAAGCCGCCTACGCCGCCGCCAACGCCGCGCTCGACGCCTTGGCACAGCGGCGCCGGGCCAGGGGAGGACGTGCCGCCTCGATCGCCTGGGGACCGTGGGCCGGTGCCGGAATGGCTTCGGGAACCGCGGCGACGTCCTTCGAGCGGGACGGCGTCGCGGCCCTGGACCCCGAGCGCGCGCTCGACGTCCTGGACGAGGTGGTGGGCGTCCACGGGACCTCCGCCACGAAGGCGCCCGCGGCCGGTGAGGCCTCGCTGCTCGTCGTCGACGTGGACTGGGAGATTTTCGTCGGGCGTTCGGTGACCCGCCGTACCTGGTCGCTCTTCGACGGTGTCCCCGCGGCCCGTTCGGCGCGCGCCGCCCATGCCGCGGCCGACCGCGCCGCTCTCACCCGAGGGAGCGGCCAGGACGGGGACGAGGGCCGGCCGTGGCTGTCCGTCGGCCCGTCGTCGGCGGAACGTCGTCGTTCCCTGCTCACGCTCGTGCGCTCCGAGGCCGCCGAGATTCTGCGCCACGCCTCGGTCGACGCGGTCGATCCGGAGCTGGCCTTCCGGTCCGCCGGGTTCGACTCCCTCACCGTCCTCGAACTGCGCAACCGCCTGACCGCCGTCACCGGGCTGAACCTGCCCAACACGCTGCTCTTCGACCACCCCACCCCCGTCTCGCTCGCCTCCCACCTGCATGACGAGCTGTTCGGTTCCGACGGCGAGGCGGACCCGGTGGCGGCCACCCTCGCGCCGGCCGTGGCCGACGAGCGTGAGCCGATCGCGATCGTGGGCATGGCCTGCCGCTACCCGGGCGGTGTGGTGTCGCCGGACGACCTGTGGAACCTGGTGGCCGGTGACGGGCACACGCTGTCCCCGTTCCCGGCCGACCGCGGCTGGGACATCGAGGCTTTGTACGACCCGGAGCCGGGGGTGCCGGGCAGGAGTTATGTGCGGGAGGGCGGGTTCCTGCATTCCGCGGCGGAGTTCGACGCGGAGTTCTTCGGCATCTCGCCGCGGGAGGCGGCGGCGATGGATCCGCAGCAGCGGTTGCTGCTGGAGACGTCGTGGGAGGCGGTGGAGCGGGCCGGGATCGCGCCGGACTCGCTGCGCGGTACCCGTACCGGCGTCTTCAGCGGCATCTCCCAGCAGGACTACGCGACCCAGCTGGGGGACGCCGCCGACACCTACGGCGGACATGTGCTCACGGGGACGCTCGGCAGTGTGATCTCCGGGCGGGTTGCCTACGCGTTGGGGTTGGAGGGGCCGGCGTTGACGGTGGACACGGCGTGTTCGTCGTCGTTGGTGGCGTTGCATCTGGCGGT
>NZ_JBIDCI010000049.1:0-1847 GCF_043204535.1 Streptomyces sp. NPDC047853
GATGGGTAGGGGAGCGTCGTGTGCCGGGTGAAGCAGCCGCGGAAGCGAGTTGTGGACGGTTCACGAGTGAGAATGCAGGCATGAGTAGCGATACAAACGTGAGAAACGTTTGCGCCGATTGACTAAGGGTTCCTGGGTCAAGCTGATCTGCCCAGGGTAAGTCGGGACCTAAGGCGAGGCCGACAGGCGTAGTCGATGGATAACCGGTTGATATTCCGGTACCCGCTGTGAAGCGTCAAACATCGAGCATCGTGATGCTAAGGCCGTGAAGCCGCCCTGATCTCTTCGGAGTTGAGGGGAGTGGTGGAGCCGCTGAACCAAGCGGTTAGTAGGTGAGTGATGGGGTGACGCAGGAAGGTAGTCCATCCCGGGCGGTGGTTGTCCCGGGGTAAGGGTGTAGGACGTCAGGTAGGTAAATCCGCCTGGCAATAGTCTGAGACCTGATGCCGAGCCGATTGTGGTGAAGTGGATGATCCTATGCTGTCGAGAAAAGCCTCTAGCGAGTTTCATGGCGGCCCGTACCCTAAACCGACTCAGGTGGTCAGGTAGAGAATACCGAGGCGTTCGGGTGAACTATGGTTAAGGAACTCGGCAAAATGCCCCCGTAACTTCGGGAGAAGGGGGGCCACACCTGGTGATGAGTTTTGCACTCTGAGCTGGGGGTGGCCGCAGAGACCAGCGAGAAGCGACTGTTTACTAAAAACACAGGTCCGTGCGAAGCCGTAAGGCGATGTATACGGACTGACGCCTGCCCGGTGCTGGAACGTTAAGGGGACCGGTTAGTCACTCTTCGGGGTGGCGAAGCTGAGAACTTAAGCGCCAGTAAACGGCGGTGGTAACTATAACCATCCTAAGGTAGCGAAATTCCTTGTCGGGTAAGTTCCGACCTGCACGAATGGCGTAACGACTTCTCGACTGTCTCAACCATAGGCCCGGTGAAATTGCACTACGAGTAAAGATGCTCGTTTCGCGCAGCAGGACGGAAAGACCCCGGGACCTTTACTACAGTTTGATATTGGTGTTCGGTTCGGCTTGTGTAGGATAGCTGGGAGACTTTGAAGCTCGCACGCCAGTGTGGGTGGAGTCGTCGTTGAAATACCAGTCTGGTCGTGCTGGATGTCTAACCTGGGTCCGTGATCCGGATCAGGGACAGTGTCTGATGGGTAGTTTAACTGGGGCGGTTGCCTCCTAAAGAGTAACGGAGGCGCCCAAAGGTTCCCTCAGCCTGGTTGGCAATCAGGTGTTGAGTGTAAGTGCACAAGGGAGCTTGACTGTGAGACCGACGGGTCGAGCAGGGACGAAAGTCGGGACTAGTGATCCGGCGGTGGCTTGTGGAAGCGCCGTCGCTCAACGGATAAAAGGTACCCCGGGGATAACAGGCTGATCTTCCCCAAGAGTCCATATCGACGGGATGGTTTGGCACCTCGATGTCGGCTCGTCGCATCCTGGGGCTGGAGTCGGTCCCAAGGGTTGGGCTGTTCGCCCATTAAAGCGGTACGCGAGCTGGGTTTAGAACGTCGTGAGACAGTTCGGTCCCTATCCGCTGTGCGCGTAGGAGTCTTGAGAAGGGCTGTCCCTAGTACGAGAGGACCGGGACGGACGAACCTCTGGTGTGCCAGTTGTCCTGCCAAGGGCATGGCTGGTTGGCTACGTTCGGGAGGGATAACCGCTGAAAGCATCTAAGCGGGAAGCCTGCTTCGAGATGAGGACTCCCACCCCCTTGAGGGGTTAAGGCTCCCAGTAGACGACTGGGTTGATAGGCCGGATCTGGAAGCACCGCAAGGTGTGGAGGTGACCGGTACTAATAGGCCGAGGGCTTGTCCTCAGTTGCTCGCGTCCACTGTGTT
>NZ_JBIDCI010000051.1:0-1670 GCF_043204535.1 Streptomyces sp. NPDC047853
TTACTGATCGTTTCAGAATGAGTTGAGTCGCAGGTCTTGCGCTCGGTGATCTCGGACGGCAGTGTCGCCGGGTGCGTACTGATCTTGTTCCTGACACTCTGTGGGAGCGGGTTGCCCCGCTGTTGCCGCCCGCTCCCGAACGGCGCCGACGGTGTCCCGGGCGGCTGCGTGTTCCCGACCGGGCGGCTCTCGCAGGCGTCATGTACGTGCTGCGGACCGGTGTTGCGTGGCGCGATGTCCCTGCGGAGACGGTGGGCTGTTCTGGAGTGACGGCCTGGCGTCGGCTGCGGGACTGGACCGAGGCTGGCGTCTGGCCACGTCTGCACGCCGCCCTGCTCACTGAACTGCGGCGCGCCAGCTCGTTGGACCTGGACGACTGCTCCGTGGACGGATCGCACGTCCGTGCTCTCAAAGGGGGGACCAAGTTGGACCGTCGCCGGTTGATCGGGGCCGGCCCGGCTCCAAGCACCATGTGCTCGTCGATCGCCGCGGCACTCCGCTCGCTGTCTCGCTGACCGGTGGGAACCGGCATGATGTCACCCAGCTACTCCCTCTGCTCGACGCTGTCCCCCGCATACGAGGAATGCGAGGCCGGCCTCGGAGCAAGCCCAAGCGGTTGTTCGCCGACCGCGGCTACGACTTCGACAAGTACCGTCGTCTGCTGTGGAAGCGCGGCATCAAGCCCCTCATAGCCCGGCGCGGCGTCGCCCACGGTTCAGGGCTTGGCAAGACCCGCTGGGTGGTCGAGCGCACTTTCGCCTGGCTCCATCAGTTCAAGCGACTGCGAACCCGCTACGAGCGTCGCTCCGACTTGCATCTAGGGCTTCTGCAACTTGCGTGCTGCGTCATCTGCCTGCGCCAATTGTCCAAGCGCCAGCCCAGTGACCAGGCTGTCCGGCCCTGGCGGCAGTGATGCACTGGCCGGCTGTCACACTCGCCGGATGAGCATGGAGAGTGCGCACGGTCGTGCCGTTGATCCGGAGGAACTGCTGCTATGGACAGACTGGAGTTCGGTGGAGCACTGCTGTCCGGACGTTGCTCCAGCGACGCCCGCGATCTTGCGACAACTACTCGACGACGACGCACGCAACCAAGGCGCTGCCCTCCGCGACCTGCAACACGCCGTCACGCATCAGAACACCTTCTACAGCGCCACGGCCCCTGCCGCGTCGTTCGTCGCGGCGATCCTCGGGCACCCGCGGACTCTTGCCATCGTCACTGACAAGAGACGGGGAGAAGCAGCACATTCCGCTGAAGAGCCTGGATTCTTCCTTCGCGTCGGTCTTCTGGACTGGCTCGGCAGCACGGCCGAAGACGCCAACGAAGAGTCACCTGGCGGATATGCCGTCGACATCGAAGCGTTCCGCGTCCTTCGGCCCACCCTATTTGATGCCATCCGCCCCTTGCTCACGGACCGCGAGCCAGAGATCCGCAGGGCCGCCCTGGCCAGTGCACTTCCGTTGCTTACCTCACCGCTACTAGCCCACCACGTCGAATCTCTACGCAAGGATGTCCGCGCTCTTGCTGCCGACGACTCCCCGTACCGGCGGCGGGCGATCGCAACGCTCGCTCGCTGGGGGGAAGACATAACTCCCTTCCAGCAAGACATGGACATGCAGGTGCATGCCGAGGGCTGCGCGGACGACCCGCCTTTCTGAAACGACCTTTTA
>NZ_JBIDCI010000052.1:0-1376 GCF_043204535.1 Streptomyces sp. NPDC047853
GGGGGGTGCCCCTATGAGTTTGGTCAAGCTGATGGGGCGGGTTGGGGTTCGTAGAAGGTGCCGTCGCGGAGCATCGCGAAGAGCACGTCGGCTCGTCGTCTTGCGAGGCAGAGGAGGGCTTGGGTGTGGTGCTTGCCCTGGCTGATCTTCTTGTCGTAGTAGCTGCGGGAGGCCGGGTCGGCCAGGGCTGCGAACGCGGAGAGGAAGAACGCCCGTTTGAGCTGCTTGTTTCCTCTCCGGGACGGTTGCTCGCCACGGATTGACGAGCCCGAACTGCGGGTTGCCGGGGCAAGGCCGGCGTATGCGGCAAGGTGGGCGGCGGACGGAAACGAACGGCCGTCGCCAACGTCGATGAGGATCCTGGCTCCGGTCCTGACGCCGATCCCCGGCATGGACGTCAGGACCTTCGAAAGAGGGTGTGCCTCCAGCAGTTCCTCGATTCGTGCGGCGAGGAGTTTCCGCTGGTCAAGCACTGCCTGGAGTGAGCTGGCAAGGCTGGGGACGATCAGTGCTGCCGCATCCGTGCCGGGGACGACGACGGTCTGCTCGTCCAGCGCGGTGAAGATGTCATCGACGAGACGCTCGGCCATCCGCGGTGCCTTCGGACGGATCAGCGTCACGAGCCGACGCCGCCCGGCCTTGCGTATCTGGGCGGGAGACCCGAACTGGTCGAGGAGCCTGAGCACGGCCGGGTGCTGGACCCGCGGCCCCAGGACGCGTTCCAGCGACGGATGGATCTGCGTCAGCAGGCCGCGCAGGCGGTTGCTGATGCGGGTGGCTTCGCCGGCCAGGTCGTCGTCGAAGCCGACGATCATCTCCAGCTCGGCGATGGTCTCGTCCTCAAGATCGACCGATCGGAGTGTGTGCGGCATGACGCGGGCGGCATCCGCGATGACGAACGCGTCGCGGGCATCGGTCTTGGCCTCGCCCGGATAGAGATCAGCGATCCGCCGCATCGTCAGCCCGGGCAGATAGGCGACCGGGCATCCCATGTCCCGGGCCACCGCCAGAGGCAGGGCACCGATGGAGGCCGGCTGATCGACCACGACCAGCACCGTTCCGTGCTTGGCCTGCAGCTTCCCGAACACCTCGCGGAGCTTGGGCTCACTGTTGGGCAGCCGCTTGTCGAATGCCTTCTTCCCGGCCGGGGTGACGGCGGTGGCGTGGTGTTCGCCCTTGCCGACGTCCAGACCGAGGAAGGCACCGATGTCACTGACGTCGATCACGCTCGTCCTCCGGTCGTCCTCGCCCGGCCGTCCCACGGCACCGATCGCCACATCCACATTACGAAGAGCCTCCCGACCTGCGAAGAAGCCGGTGGTCATGCCCCTAATCAGCGGTCTGTCGATGCCTCCGGAGCTGGTGACACCACCCCC
>NZ_JBIDCI010000053.1:0-1140 GCF_043204535.1 Streptomyces sp. NPDC047853
CGCTGCGCTCCAGCCACCCCACCGTGACCCGCTGCGCGGGACACGGCAACGGGCCTGCGGCCCGGGCAGCGAGGAGGGAGGGTGGCGGGGGTGGTGTCTCTGCATCAGGTGACGCCTCATGTAGCTTTGGCAGAACCGGGCCACTACCTTGCTTCAAAGTGCAGCGCGAGACTGACTCTGGAACCAGAGCCTACCCCCGCTCCTTCCGGAGCGGGGGTAGCGCGCTCTACATTCCGTTCTTGCGTCGGTTTGTCTGGCGGTCGAGCGCGGCCCTGAGTACGAGGGCGCGGCGGCTCGATGCGGGGCACGGCTCCAGGATTCCGCGTGTGTGCAGAGCGGCGCCCATTGCCGCTCCTGCATTCAGGGCGTCCTCAATGGCTCGGAGAGTTGCCTGTGCCTGTTCCACACTGTTGGGGTGCTGGAATTCACACTCACACTCGTACTTGCGCTCTGCGGCAAGGTTGATGAGGGCCAGGGGGTGTTCCTTGACGGGGATGCATCCGGGGTGCCGGGTGATGGGGCGGGGGATGCCGTTGCCGTTGCGGCCCCGGAGGTGGCTCCAGAAGCGGTGTCCCTTCCAGCCGCACAGGCGGCACTCCATGAGCCAGGGCTGATCGGCGCCGGGGTAGCCCGCCAGCGGGGCCCAGCCGAGCTGGTCCAGGCGGGACATGGCTTCGGCGGCGCGTACGAGGTTGGGGAGGGTGAAGCGCAGGTCGGGCAGGAGGTAGGCGTACGTGCGGGTGGCGCGCAGGCCGACGATGGAGCGCAGCCGGTCGGCGGGTGAGTGGACGGGGGCCTGGGCGGGGAGGGTGGGGCGCTTGCCCTGGTCGATGAGGGTGACGAGGTGGGCGGCGGCCTGGTCGCGGTCGGCGGTGCGCTGGACGGGGTGGCCGGGCATGGTCGCGTACCAGGAGCCGTGACGGCGGTGGACGGTTCCGGCAGGGGTCTGGTCGACGGTGACGGGGTAGAAACCCTCGTCGTCGCGCTGCCCGAGAATGTAGCGCTGCTCAGTCTCCATTTGTTCTTCCTTCTTTTGTTGAACTTTCGGGTTTGTCGGTTGGGTGCCACTCCCTCCCGACAAGGAAAAGACTATCCAATTCGCCGCACGAGATCAAAGATATAGGGTCCCCGAAAGGGGTA
>NZ_JBIDCI010000054.1:0-1011 GCF_043204535.1 Streptomyces sp. NPDC047853
CGACGCTCCCACGGCTTGTAGGCACACGGTTTCAGGTACTATTTCACTCCGCTCCCGCGGTACTTTTCACCATTCCCTCACGGTACTATCCGCTATCGGTCACCAGGGAATATTTAGGCTTAGCGGGTGGTCCCGCCAGATTCACACGGGATTTCTCGGGCCCCGTGCTACTTGGGTGTCTCTCAAACGAGCCGCTGATGTTTCGACTACGGGGGTCTTACCCTCTACGCCGGACCTTTCGCATGTCCTTCGCCTACATCAACGGTTTCTGACTCGCCTCACAGCCGGCAGACTGTGAAAGAGAGATCCCACAACCCCGCACACGCAACCCCTGCCGGGTCTCACACGTATACGGTTTGGCCTCATCCGGTTTCGCTCGCCACTACTCCCGGAATCACGGTTGTTTTCTCTTCCTGCGGGTACTGAGATGTTTCACTTCCCCGCGTTCCCTCCACACTGCCTATGTGTTCAGCAGCGGGTGACAGCCCATGACGACTGCCGGGTTTCCCCATTCGGAAACCCCCGGATCAAAGCCTGGTTGACGGCTCCCCGGGGACTATCGTGGCCTCCCACGTCCTTCATCGGTTCCTGGTGCCAAGGCATCCACCGTGCGCCCTTAAAAACTTGGCCACAGATGCTCGCGTCCACTGTGCAGTTCTCAAACAACGACCAACCACCCGTCACAACCCACTCACGCGGATTTTTACCGGGGCCGGCACTGAAAGCAGGCCAACGGCCGTACCTTCAGACACCCAACAGCGTGCCCGACACGTCCAGTCAAGATCCTGTGTTCCACGCCGAAGCAGTACTAACAGTCCTCATCCTGATCGTGCCGAGTAGTCAACGTTCCACCCATGAGCAACCAGCATCAGACATTCGCTGATGTACTGGCCTCTGAACCAGGCAAGCCTGGCTTAGAAGTGCTCCTTAGAAAGGAGGTGATCCAGCCGCACCTTCCGGTACGGCTACCTTGTTACGACTTCGTCCCAATCGCCAGTCCCACCTTCGACA